>NZ_LT629793.1:5798802-6443113 GCF_900105735.1 Pseudomonas yamanorum
TCCCCACCACCACCGCCTCCCGCGCGGCTTCGCGGCCTTCCACCTGGATCGCCGGGCGAATCCGCAGCCCGGCCTGGTGCATTTCCTGCTCCAGGGTCTGACGGGTCACCGAGCCGATTTCCCGCAACACCAGCGGCGTATCGTCCAGGTCCGCCAGGCAGATCGACTCACGGCTCGCCCACGGGTGGTTGCGGGCGACAAACGCGAGCAATTGATCATCCGGCAATGGCAATGACAGCAGCCGCTCGTCGTCCACATCGCGCCCCAGCAGCGCCAGGTCGGCCTGGTAGTTGTAGAGGCGAAACAGCGATTCATCGGTGTTGCCGGTTTCGATCTTCACGCTGATGCCCGGGTACAGCTGGCAAAAGCGCGCGATCTGCGGCAGCACATGCACGGGCGCATCGACCGCGAGTGTCAGGGTGCCGGTTTGTAATGCCCGGGAATCCTGTAACAGCTCTTCGGCTTCCGCCGCGACCGCAAACAAGCGCTGGGTGATGCTCAACAGGCGCTCGCCAAGGTCGGTCAATCGTACTGAGCGTTTGTTGCGATGAAACAGCAGCACGCCGAAGCGTTCTTCGAGCTTGCGCACCTGGTCGGAAATGGCCGGCTGGCTGAGGAACAAGCGCTCGGCGGCGTGGGTAAAGCTGCCGTGGACGGCCACCGCATGAAAGGCTTTGAGTTGGGCGTGGGACACCGACATCGCGAATCCTCTTACAAGCTCAGCTTATATTTGAAATACGATAAATCGATTTTACCTATTAGTCAGCCATTGCTTTGATAGCCCCCAGTCGCCGTAAGTCGAGTCCTCCACCTTCGGCGGCCATGGGTCTTCTGCGTGCTTACCAGCGGGACTCATCTGACCAATACCGCGCCTTTCCAAGCGCCGGTACTGCAGTGCTCAACAATAAAAATACAGGCGTTTGCTTTTCATTCTGCCGGCACACTCACACCCGAGGTCAGAACCACCATGAATACTCCCTTGAGTAACATCAAGCGTTGGCGCGTGCAGATTTTCGCCATCACCTGGCTGGCGTACGCGGCCTTCTATTTCACCCGCAAAGCTTTTTCGGTGGCCAAACTGGGGATCGTCGACGACCCGAGTTTTCCGCTGGACAAGATGATGATGGCCAACCTGGATGGCATCTACCTGGCGGCCTACGCCGTTGGCCAGTTCACCTGGGGCATGCTTGCCGACCGTTTCGGGCCGCGTGTGGTGGTACTCGGCGGGTTGCTGATTTCCGCCGCCGCCGCCCTGGTGATGGGCACGTTTGCCACCTTGCCGATCTTTGTCACCTGCATGTTGATCCAGGGCCTGGCCCAGTCCACCGGCTGGTCGGGGCTGTGCAAGAACCTTGGCAGTTTCTTCCCGGCGCAGCAGCGTGGGCGGGTGCTGGGGCTATGGAGTTCGTGCTACGCCTTCGGCGGCCTGGTGGCGTCGCCGTTTGCCGGCTGGTGGGCGTATACGCTGATCGGCACCTGGCATGCAGCGTTTATCTCAAGTGCGGCCGTGGTCGCGGTGGTGGCGGTGCTGTTCTTCATTTTCCAGCGCAACACGCCACAGGATGTGGGATTGCCAGCGGTGGAACCGGAGCCGGAGCAGACCGCTGCCGAAAAGAGTGCCAGTGTGCTGGAGCCGTTGCGGGCCATCTTGCGCAACCGCACGGTGTTGACCCTGGGGCTGGCGTACTTTCTGTTGAAACCGGCGCGTTACGCGATCCTGTTGTGGGGGCCGGTGATTGTGTATGAGCAGATGCCCTCGGTGGGCAAGGTCGGCGCAGCGATTGTGCCCACGGCGTTCGAACTGGCGGGGTTGCTGGGGCCGATCATGATCGGCATGGCGTCCGACAAACTGTTCGGCGCCCGGCGCATGCCGGCCTGTGTCCTCAGCCTGTTGGCGCTGACGGTGGCGCTGGCGTTGTTCATGGGCGCCTTGCACACCGGCAGCGTGGTGCTGGTGATGGCGTTGCTGTTTGTGATGGGCCTGACCCTGTATGGGCCGGACTCGATGATCAGCAGCACCGCCGCCATCGACTTCGGCACCGCCAAGGCTGGCGCGACGGCGGCGGGGTTCGTCAACGGCTGCGGTTCGGTGGGGGCGATTCTTGGCGGCTTGTTGCCAGGCTACTTCGACACGGTCACGGTGTTTATCGTGTTTGCCGGCGCCGCGCTGTTTTCCTCGCTGGTGTTGATGCCGTACTGGAACGCCAGACCGGCGGTGCTGGCACAGGTGGGCGACTTCGTGCCCGACCGTGAGCGCGCAATCAATCCCTTGCGGACCTGAGGGGCATGGCCGGTTTTTTGGTGGATTAGAGTGTTTCAGCGCTATAAACTCTGCCCCCAAAGCGCCGGCCAGTAGACGTCTCGGCGCGATGGACAGAAGAGAGTGAGTCATGGGCGCACAGTGGAAAGTCAAACATAAAGAAGCGGCATCCAATGCCAAGGGCAAGATCTTCGGCAAGCTGGTGAAAGAGATCACCATTGCCGCCCGCAACGGTGCCGACACTGCCACCAACGCACATTTGCGCCTGGTGGTGGAGCAGGCCAAAAAGGCCTCGATGCCCAAGGAAACCCTGGAACGCGCGATCAAGAAAGGCGCCGGTCTGCTCGGTGAGACCGTGCAATACCACCGTGTGACCTACGAAGGTTTTGCCCCGCACCAGGTGCCGCTGATCGTTGAATGCGTGACCGACAACATCAACCGCACCGTGGCGGAAATCCGTGTGGCGTTCCGCAAGGGGCAACTGGGTGCTTCGGGCTCTGTGGCCTGGGACTTCAACCATGTGGGCCTGATCGAAGCGTCGCCGGACAGCCCGGACGCCGATCCGGAAATGGCCGCGATTGAAGCCGGTGCCCAGGATTTCGAAGAAGGCGAAGAAGAGGGCACCACCCTGTTCATCACCGAGACCACCGACCTGGACGCCGTGCAGAAAGCCTTGCCGGAGCAGGGTTTCACCGTGTTGTCGGCCAAGCTGGGCTACATCGCGAAGAACCCGGTGAGCGGTTTGAGCGATGAGCAGATGGCTGAAGTCGAAGCCTTCCTGGAAGGCTTGGACAACCATGATGACGTGCAGGACATGTTCGTCGGGTTGGCGGGTTAATCCTAACCGGATGTGAACTCGGCCCAAATGTGGGAGCGGGCTTGCTCGCGAATACGGTGTACCAGCCAAGTATGTATTGACTGACACACCGTATTCGCGAGCAAGCCCGCTCCCACATGGGTTTAGCGAAGTTTGGAAGACTGCAACAGGGTTGTGATTGCCTCGAACCCAGGCCGGGCCAGCACCTCCGGCTGGCAGCAGTTATCCCGCAAGGCTTCCAGCGCCACGCGCTTTTCCTCGCTCAATCCCGTATCAATCCTTTCCAGCAGCTCCCCCAGCAACACGCCGAACGCGCGCACTTCTATACGCTGCAACGCGCGGGTTTCCTGGCTGTCGACCGTGGCGTGAAACGACGCGGCACCAAAGTCCCCCAGCAAACATTCACCGGCTTCATTCCACAGAATGTTATGGCCGTACAGATCGCCGTGGGTGATGCCTTGCTCGTGCAGGTGCGCCGCCACCGAAGCGATGCCCCGGGCCATGCGCAGCGCCACCTCCGCGCTGAAACGGGTGGTGGGCTCGTAGATATCCCGGGTGCACGACGCCAGGCTCGGCAAGGCCGCGAGGTTGCGGTAGCTCGGCTCGATCAGTTGCATCACCAGCGCCGCCTGGCCTTGGGGATGCTCGACCACCCGGCCTTCAACCTTGATCAGGTTGGCATGCAGTCCGGCGGCGATGCAGGCGTGCATTTCGTGCAGGGGCGAGCCGTCACTGGTAATGCTGCCTTTATAGAGTTTGACCGCCACCGCCTTGGCCGCCCCGTTTGGCGAGGTCCAGGACGCTTTGCGGATGATTCCGGAAGCGCCTTCCCCCAACACTTCGCCCAATTCCAGCTCGGACCAGGGAATGTTTGGCGTCGCGTCATGCCGGGCCTCTTCCACGGCCATCTCTACCGGGTTGCCGGCGTAGGCCAGCCAGGTCAGGCTCGGCAAGGTCAGCAGCCAGTCCGGCAAGCGGGTCAGGCGGTTGGAGGCGATGCGGATCAGTTCGAGGTTTTTGCACTGGGCCAGGCTTTGCGGCAACTGCTCCAGATGGTTGCCGGCCAGCATCAGCTTTTGCAGCAAGGGCCGTTCACCCAGCTCCCTCGGCAACTGGCTGATGCGGTTATCGGTGAGGATCAGCCAGCGCAACAGTGGCGGCAGCGACGCCGCCGGGACGCTGCTGATCTGGTTCGACTTGAAGCTGATCATGCTCAACTGCGCGCATTGACCCAGGCATTCCGGCACTTCGGTAAAGGCGTTTTCCGGACAGAACAGCACGCGCAGATGCGGCAGACGGTGCAGGTCATCCGGCAGGCTGCTGAGGGTGTTGCCGGAAAGGTTGAGGATTTCCAGGGAATCGGCCAGGTCGAAGATTTCCCGGGGGAACTCCGTCAGTCCACAGGACAGGTCCAGGCGCTTGATACCGGCCAACTGACCGGCCTTGAGTTGGGCAAGGGTATCCATGAACGGCGCGTCACTCGGCAATGGGGGCGTGAATGGCGCTCATGATAGCGGGTTGCGGCCCGATCTTCTGCAACTGCCCCAGGCGGCTGGCGGTGCGGGCCAAGTCGATGGCCTGGCCGCTGAGGGATTGTTCCAGCGGCTGCTCGCCGATCAGCACCAGGTGTTTATCCTGGTCGTAGAGCACGTCCACCAGGTTGATGAACCGTTGTTGGGTGGCAATCGGGCACTCCGCCAGATGCGGCAGGCCGTCGATGATCCAGCGGTCGTAGTCGCGGCACAGTTGCAGATAGTCCATGACCGCGGTCGGTTGTTCGCACAGGTCGCTGAAGCTGAAGGCGATGCTGCGACCCTGATGCCTGCGGGCAATCAGTTGCCGGGCACCCACCGCCAGGTTCAGTGGTGGGTGATCCACTGACGGCAGGCCCAGGGCCTCGCGCTGCGCAGATGTGCCGGGCCAGACGAACCGGCCTGCCGTAAAGCGCTGCTCGCCATGGGCTTGGGCCAGGCCGCGATAATCCTGGGGGGCACTGACTTCCATCACGTCCATGCGCGCACTGATCAGCTCGATCACCGGCTTGAATCGCTGGTGATACAACGGGTTCGGCAACAGCCCGGCAGGCGGGTAATTGGAGGTCACCAGCACCCACACCCCGCGCCGGAACAGCGCCTTGAACAGGCGGCTGATCAGCATCGCGTCGCCGATGTCGTGCACGTGAAACTCGTCGAAGCACAGCACGCGGCAGCCATCGAGCAGTTCATCCAGGGTCACGCCCAGGGCATCGCGCTGCTGGCGATGGGTAAACATCCCCTGGTGCAGGCGGGCGAAAAAGTCGTGGAAGTGCATGCGCTGTTTCTCGGCAACCGGCAGTGCCTGGAAAAAACCGTCCAGCAGCCAGCTTTTGCCCCGGCCTACGGCGCCGTGCAGGTACAGGCTGCGGGTGGGGCGCCCGGCCAGCAGGTGGGCGGTTTGTCGGGCCATGTCCTCGATGACCTGCAACTGGCTGGGGCTGAGGGTATAGCCCTGTTGCCGGGCCTTGCCTTGAAAAAAAGCCGCGATGCCGGGGTCGGCGTCGGTCGCCGCAGGTTTACCCAGCAACCGTTTGAGCAGGGGCGGTAAAGCAGCCAATGTCAGTCACTCTGTATGTCGGTGGTCGCTCACTTTAGAGCGCCGGTTACGGTTTGACCAATAGAGAAGCACACCGCCAGCTATCTGGAAACGGCATGGCTGAATGGATCCAAAACAACGGCTTGACTGGCGGATTCCCCTCAAGTGACTAACCTCATACACAGCGGTCACCCCTGTATAAGGATTTGGGGCAGTGAAGGGACAAGCAGTCTTGGCAATCATGAGCGCGATGCTCTGCAACACGGTTTATGGTGCACAGCTCCAGGTTGAGGTGCGCATCGACGTGCAGCGCGGTTGCCAGTTGGTCGGCACCACGCGTGAGGCCGGCATCGAGCAGCTCGGCGTGCTGGATTTTGGCAGCGGCTCCCGCCTGGATGACCCGGCTGGCCCGTTGAGTGCAGCCTTGATCAGCCAGCGCCAGCCACGCCTGGAGTGCAACCCGGACACGCCGTATCAGATGCGCGTCGACGGCGGCCTGCATGGCGGCGTCGGCGAAGTGCGTTACCTGGGCGCCGCCGCCCCTTCGATCAAACCCATTCCCTACCGAATTTATGCCGACGCCGCGCGCCGCATCCCCTTGGCCGTGGACGTGCCGGTGAGCGGCCGCGTGCCCGATTCCGGCACGGTGGACTTGCCACTTTACGGACGCATCGAGCCGCTCAAGGAAATCCCGGCGGTGGGGCGTTATTCCGACCTGCTCAAAGTGACGGTGACATGGTAAGCCGCGCCCTGGCCTGCATCGCGCTGGGCGGCCTGTTGCTGCTGGCCGAGGACGCCCAGGCGGCGGTGGCCGGGCAGATTCACGCACGGCTGGTGATCACTGCCAGTTGTCAGGTGAGCAAGGGCACCGCCAGTGCGCCAGTGAGCCCGGATGGCGGCTCGGCCTTGCTGGATTTCGGCAGCCACGGACCCACCTGGGACAAGGGCCTGGGCGCCGGCATCAGCGATGGCGACAAGGCGGCGCTGGCGGTGTCCTGCAACCCGTCGGTGGTGAGCAGTTTCACCGTGACCATCGACGGCGGCGCCCATGGTGACGGCGTCACCCGGCGCTTGAGCAATGGCCGGCAAACCATACCGTATCGGCTGTCGGCCGACCCCGCAGGCCGGAGCACTTACAGCATCGGCCAGCAACGCAATTTCGTCGTGACCAAGGGCGCACAGGTACCGATCCCGGTATTCGGCTCGGTGGTGGCGAATACCAGGGCCTTACCGGCCGGCATCTACACAGACACCCTGACGGTGACTCTGGATTGGTAAAACATGAGGATGGACATCATGCATGCACTTGTATCGAAAGCAGTTTTTCCATTGGTGGCGCTGGTGTGGGTATCGGGCATCCAGGCAGCCACCACCGTGACCGGGCAGATCAGCTCCACGCTGATCCTGACCAACAGCTGCCTGGTCAACGGGGTGGGCGGTACCACCGGTTTGAACTTCGGTACGATCAATTTCGGCACCACCAACAGCCAGTTCACCACCCAGTCCGGCCAAGTGCTGGGCGGCGGCGGGGGCGCACTGTCGATCCAGTGTTCTTCGGGCACCTCGCCGGTGATCACCGTGGGCGCCGGGTCCCATGACGGCCAGTCCACCGGCGGCACCCGGGCGCTGTATGACGGCGTGGCCAATTATGTGCCGTATGACTTTTACACCGACTCCGGGCATTCAACGCTCCTGGCCATCAACGGCACCATCAACGTGGGCGCGAGCACGGGCGTTGCGCAAACCGTGAATATCTACGGCCAGGCCGTGGGCAAGGCGGGACTGCCGGCGGGTACCTATACCGATACGGTGTCCGTGCAACTGACGTTCTAATGCCATGAAACGGGCCTGCTGGGCGGCGCTGGCGGTCATTACGGGTTGGGGAATGCCGTTGTCGTTGCTGGCCGTGACCAGCCAGACCATCCAGGTCAGCGCGACGATTGCCGCAGGCTGCCTGGTGGTGGGCGGTGGCACGAATTACGGCAGCCTGGCGTTCGGCAGCTACTCATCGTTGTCCACCAGCACGGTGTCGGTGGCGCTGAGCGGCGGGGTGACGCTGCAGTGCACGCCGGGAGTCACCTTGAACATGACCGTGGATGGTGGTTTGCACAACGTCAGTGGGCGGCACATGCAGCTCAATAGCGGCAGTGCCCAAGTGGCGTATCAGCTGTTTCGGGACGCGGCGTTCAGTCAGAGCCTGGGGATCAGCCAAAGCGTCAGCGTGGCCTATAGCAACGCAAACAATATAACCCTGCCGATTTACGGCCGGGTGGTGTTACCGGGTAACCAGCCTGGGGGGACGTACAGCGACGTGCTGCAGGTGCAGCTGTCCTGGTAAGGCGATTGGCATGAGGAGTGGACTCTATGTTTGCAGCTTCCCGGTGGTATTGGGTTGCGGGTGTTATTGGCTTGGCGGCGTTGGGCGCGGGGCAGGCCCAGGCGGCCAGCTCGGTGCTGATCTGGCCCATTGATCCGGTACTGGAGGCCGATCAACAGGCCAGCGCCTTGTGGTTGGAGAATCGCGGTACGGAGACCGCCAATTTGCAGATCCGGGTATTTGCCTGGAGCCAGGGCGGGTTTGACGAGCAGTACCAGAACCAGCGTGACGTGATCGGCAGCCCGCCGGTGGCGAAGATCGAGCCGGGGCAGAAGCAACTGGTGCGCCTGACCCGCACCCGCGAAATACCGCCGGGCCAGGAGCTGGCGTATCGAATCATCATCGACGAAATTCCTGGCGCCGTTCCTGAAACGCCTGCCGCCGATGGCAAGACGGCCGCCGCGATCCGCTTTCAAATGCGCTATTCGGTGCCCTTGTTCGCCTACGGCGCAGGCCTGTGGAGCAAGGACGACGCGACCCGCCAGCGCGACCCCAAGGGCGCGGGCAAACCTGACCTGAGCTGGAAGAAAGTCACGGTGGGCGGGCGCAACTATGTGGAGATGCGCAACCAGGGCGCAGTGCATGCGCGGCTGACCGACGTGGCGTTCAAGCAGGGCGGGCAAACCCGGCCGCTGGTGGACGGCTTGCTGGGCTACGTGCTGCCGGGCGCAACCATGCGTTGGCCGGTGCCGGAAGGTGTCGCCGGCGACCAGCCGTTGCAGGTACGAGTCAATGGCGCAACGCAACTGGAGAACCTTGCACCGGGACGGTAACGCAATGGAATAGGGCATGGAGTCGCCCTTGGTCTTAACGGATGGAGATGTCCATTGATGGACACAATGCCTTGGTGAGCCTTGAGCAGGCTCGTAGTCGATGGCGATCGGTGTGGGTGGTGGTCGGCCTGTCTGGCCTGGCGCTTGCGCCGCTTGGCGTGGCCGCTCCGTTGCCGCCGCCCCCCAGCAACATGGAGGCTGTGGCCGATGCACAGTTGTTCCTTGAATTGGTGGTCAACCAGATGGACACCGGCCGGGTGGTCGCCGTGGATCAGCGTGCCGGCGGCCTGTTTGTGCCGGCGGCCACCTTGCGGGATATCGGCATGAAACTGCCGGCCGACATCACCAGCGAAGTCGCGCTGGACCACGTGCCCGGTCTGCACACCGATTACGACAGCCAGGGCCAGCGCCTGATGCTGACGGTACCGCCGGCATGGTTGCCGGCGCAGTTCATCGGCAACCGCGATAACTACCCGCGCACCCAGGCGCTCACCAGTTTTGGTGCGTTGCTCAACTACGATGCCTACTTGAACGACACCGACGATGCCGGCACTTACCTGGGGATCTTCAACGAAGTGCGGCTGTTCGACACGTGGGGCACGCTGTCCAATACCGGCCAGTACCGCACCACCTTTGGTGGCCAGACCAGCGGCAGTACCCTGGACAATGGCTACCGGCGCTATGACACCACCTGGCGCTTTTCCGACGATGAACGCCTGCTGACCTACGAGGCGGGCGATGTGATCAGTGGCGCGTTGCCGTGGAGCAGCTCGGTGCGCCTGGGCGGGGTGCAGGTGTCGCGAGACTTCGGCGTACGCCCGGACCTGGTGACTTACCCCTTGCCGCAGTTTGCCGGGGAGGCGGCGGTGCCGTCGTCGGTGGACCTGTTTATCAACGGCTACAAATCCAGCAGTGCCGACCTGCAGCCGGGCCCTTACACCCTGACCAACGTGCCGTTTATCAACGGTGCCGGCGAAGCCGTGGTAGTCACGACCGATGCGTTGGGTCGGCAGGTTTCAACTACGGTGCCGTTCTACGTCACCAGTACGTTATTGCAAAAAGGCCTTTCGGACTTTTCGGTAGCGGCCGGTAATTTGCGCCGGGACTACACCCTTCGGGATTTTGGCTACGGCGCAGGTGTGGCCAGCGGCACGTTTCGTTACGGGGTATCGGACTACTTCACTCTGGAAAGCCATGCCGAAGCCGCAGGCGACCTGACCCTGGGCGGACTCGGCGGCAACGTGCGGCTGGGCAACTTCGGGGTGCTCAACACGGCCCTCAGCCAAAGCCAGTTTGACGGCGAGACCGGCCAGCAACTGAGCTTCGGTTATCAATACAGCAACCAGCGCTATAGCCTGTCTTACCAACGGGTAGAGCGCCGCGACCAGTACGCCGACCTGACCCTGGTCGACACTCCTTATGCGAGCCTTAGCAAGCGCAGCGAGCAGGTGACCCTGAGCCTGAACCTCAACGATTTCGGCAGCATCGGTGCTGGCTATTTCGATGTGCAGGCGGCCGATGACTCCCGCACCCGGCTGTTGAACCTGACGTGGAGCAAGCAGTTGTGGCGCAACACCAGTTTCTACCTGTCGGCCAACCGTGAGGTCGGCGACAGCAACTGGGCCATGCAGGCGCAGTTGGTGATTCCGTTCGACGTCTACGGCAGCCTGGCCCTGAGCAACGAGCGCAGCCAGGCGGGCGAGAGTCGCCATCGGGTCAACTACAGCCGGGCGGTGCCGTCCGAGGGCGGCGTGGGCTACAACCTGGGGTATGCCAGCGGCGACGGGCCGGCTTACCGCCAGGCTGACCTGACCTGGCGCATGCAGTCGGTGCAATTGCAGGCGGGCGTCTATGGCAGCAGCGACGCCGAGACACGCTGGGCGGATGCCAGTGGCTCGTTGGTGTGGATGGACAAGCAAGTGTTCGCGGCTAATCGGGTGAATGACGCGTTTGTGGTGGTGAGCACTGACGGTTATGCCGGGGTGCCGGTGCTTTACGAAAACCAGCTAGTGGGTGAAACCGATCGCAACGGGCATCTGCTGGTGCCGTGGAGCAGCGCTTATTACCGCGGCAAGTATGAAATCGACCCGCTGAACCTGCCGGTCGACGTGCAGACCCCGAATGTCGAGCAGCGGGTGGCGGTACGTCGCGGCAGCGGCTATTTGCTGGAGTTCCCGGTGCGCCGGGTGGTCGCGGCCAGTATCACTCTGGTGGATGCCCAGCATCAGGAGTTGCCCCTGGGCAGCCAGGTGCGCCACGAGCAAACCGGGGCGCGGGCAGTGGTGGGTTGGGATGGCCTGGTATACCTGGAGAACCTGGCGGCCCACAACACCTTGCAAGTCACTGTGGGTGAGGGCCGTTCCTGCCAGGCAACGTTCGATCTGGATATCAACGAAGCACAGGTGCCGCTGATCGGGCCGCTGGTTTGCCAATGAGATAAGGAGTGTGGGTGTGCGGGGCAAGGAATGCATAGTGGGGCTGCTGGTGCTGGCGGGGCTGGGCTTTTCGACACAGGTGATGGCCGCGTGCTCGGTGCCGGGAACCACCTCGCCGGCCGGCTTTGGCTCGATCAGTTCGATGACGGTGCGCACCGCTCCCCAGACCAGTTCCACCACCAATGCCGGCTTGAATTGTGGGGCCACGCTGATCTCGTTGCTGGCAGCCAATGATCACTTCTATGCAACCATCACGTCGGCCACCAGCGGCATGGTCGGCCCCACTGGGGATATCATCAGCTATACGATCTACGGCAATAACAGCACCAGTTACCCGATCACCCGTGGTACCCAATTCGATTTCGGCGCCACCGGCATCGCCCAAAGCCTGGGCCTGGTATCCGGGCCAGGCACGAAAACCGTGCCGCTTTATCTGAGTTCCATCATCGGCAGCAATGTGGCGGCCGGCCTTTACACTGAGACACTAAGCATTGCCTGGACCTGGAATTATTGCTCGGTCCTCGGTGTGGGTTCTCTCTGTGTCATACGGGACACCGGCAGTGGCACGGCTTCCCTGACCGTCAGCATGACCGTGGCCAACGACTGCACAATCTCTGCACCCAACATCGCCTTCGGCAGTGCGCCGGTAGTCAGTGGTTTTTCCACCGTGAACGGGCAGGCCACCATTGCCTGCACCAAGGGCAGCGCCTACACCGTGGGCTTCAGCGATGGCCAGAACCCGGTGAGTGTGGGTGGGCAGCGGCGGATGGTGTCTGGCAGCAATTTCCTGAATTACGACATTTTCAAAAGCGCCACCACCACCCGTTGGGGCAGCGTGAGCACCGCCCGGCGCGCCAGCTCCACGGCTGAGGTGAATCCCGGGAATGGCTTGGGTACCGGTAGCCAGGTGTTCAACTACAACGCCGCGATCTATACCAACCAGACCACACCGCCGGCCGGCACCTACGTCGATAACGTGGTGCTGGATGTGGCCTTCTAGAACCGCATCGTCTGCTTGAGCATTTGCGTGGTCGACGGGTCTTGCGGGCTGACCATCGCATAGTTGTAGCCCGCGCCTGACCAGTATTCGGCCTGCAGCCCGTCGGCACTGCGGCTGCCACGGGGCAGGAATTTGTTTTCCGGGCCTGGCGGACGGATATAGAAACTGATGCGTCGCCCTTGAGGGTCTTCATACAGCACCATGGCCGCTGCACCCTGTTCGGTGCTGAGCAGGCGCCCGCTGACCGCCTTGAACCCGGCCTGGCTCAGGTCCGGCAGGCGGTAGGCCTGGTTGAAGTAACGGTCGAGCCAGCCTTGCATGTCGCCACCGCTTTGCACGTGGTAGTCGGCGGGCAAGATGCCGTCCTGGGCAAACAGGCGGTAGGCCTGCATCGCGTCGCTCATGGGCGCCATGCTCTCGAGAAGGGTGGCCTGGCGGGCCTGCCAGCCACCGAGGCCGCCGACACTGACAGCAATCAACAGCATGGCGGCGGTTGCGAGATGGCGGCGTGACTGGCGCTTGACCCGCTGGCGAATCAGGGCAGGGTCCAGCTCGGGGTTGGCGGGCTGTTGCAGTGCGCCGCTCAACGATGCCCGCAGATGCTGCGCGTCCTGTTGCCAGGCGTGCACCTGGGCGGCGACGTCCGGGTGGGCCGCCAGCCAGGTTTCGAGTTGGCGGCGGTCAGCGTCCAAGAGCTGGTGATCGACGTAGGCATGCAAATCGCGTTCGCTGGGAGGCAGGCTGATCATTTGAGTATCCGCAGGGCAGGGCTGGTGATTTCGCCGTCGCTGAGCTGGCGCAGGGCCTGGCGTGCGCGGGACAGGCGAGACATCACGGTGCCCACGGGCACCTCAAGGATGTCGGCGACTTCTTTGTAGCTCAAGCCTTCCACCGAAACCCACAGCAGCAGGGCGCGCTGTTCGGTGTTCAACTTATCGAAGGCTTGCAGGGTCGATTGCGCGATGACCGTGCGCTCGACCGACGGCTGCGAATCATCGCGGCCGGTGAAAAATTCCAACATGCGCGTGTACCGCCGGGAGCGTCGATGGGCATCGAGAAACTGCCGGTAGAGGATCGAGAACAGCCAGGCGCGCAAGTCGCCTTCGAGGCGTTTGTCGGCCCAACTGATGATCGCCCGTTCAAGGCTCGCCTGCACCAGGTCATCGGCGCTGCTGCTGTTACGCGTCAGGGACACGGCAAATCGCCGCAGTCTGGGGATGAGTTCACGTAACTGTTCGTCGAGTTCGTGCATGGGATTCTGGCTAGTCACTACGCTGGGACTAGGAAGACGTCCGGCGTTGAAGGTTATTCCAGGCCGATAAAAATAAACAGCAGGCCAGGGAATAGAGTGCGCTGGCGTTCGTCCCAAGTGTTCCGACCTTATGTTTCACCCACTCAAGGCCCCTGGCCCTGGAGTTATTTCATGGTAGATCACTCATCACCGCCCCGTCCGCCGCTGAGCACCGCAAGCCTGATAATTCGGTTGGCCAGCATCGGCGTGGTGGTTGCGGTTGTGGCCGGGGCGTTTGCCTACGTCAACGGTAGCCTCGACCCACAGCGGTTGCGCCCCAAAACCTTGGTCAACGCCCTGGAAACCAACAATGGTTTGCACCCTGGCTACCGTCGCAACCATGCCAAGGGCGTGTGCGTGGCCGGTTATTTCGAGAGCAGCCCCGAGGCGCGCCAGTACTCCAGTGCCCAGGTATTCAGCGAGGCGCGTACACCGATCATCGGGCGTTTTGCGCTGCCCAGCGGCAACCCGTATGCACCGGACAGCAGCGTGCCGATCCGCAGCTTTGCCTTGCAATTCAGCTTGGCAAACGGCCAGCAATGGCGCACCGGGATGAACAGCATGCCGGTGTTCCCGGTGGGCACGCCCGAGGCCTTCTTTGAGATGCTCAAGGCTGGCGCACCTGACCCGGCCACCGGCAAGCCGAACCCGGCGGGTATGCCGGCGTTCTTCGCTTCGCACCCCGAGACCGCGCCGTTCCTGGCCTGGGTGAAGACTGCCAAGCCGTCTGCCAGCTACGCCACCGAAACCTATAACGGCATCAACGCGTTCTACCTGGTAAACGCCAGCGGTCAACGCCAGGCCGTGCGCTGGGGCGTCGTGCCACAAAGCCAGGATGCCGCGGGGGCCACGGCGCCTGCCGGCAGCGATTTCCTCGAAAAAGACCTGGCCCAGCGTCTGGTGGCCGGGCCGTTGCGCTGGCAGTTGAACGTCACCCTGGCCAACCCGGGAGACCCGGTGGATGATGCCAGCAAGACCTGGGCCGGCGAGCACAAGGTGCTGAATGCCGGGACCCTGGTGCTGGAAAGCAGCCAGCCGCAAATGGACGGTGATTGCCGCGACATCAACTTTGATCCACTGGTTTTGCCGAGCGGTATTGAAGCTTCGAATGACCCACTGCTGGCCGCCCGTTCGGCGGCGTACGCCAGTTCCTACCTGCGTCGCACCAGCGAAGTCAGCCAGTTGCACAGCGCCCCTCAGGAGTCGAAGCCATGAATGTCCAACCTCGGTTTTTCGCCCCGCTGGCGCGCCTGCTGCACTGGCTGATGGCGTTGATGATCATCGCCATGCTGTTTATCGGCGCGGGCATGGTGGCCTCGGTATCGGAACGTCATGAGTGGCTGATCCACCTGCACAAGCCGCTGGGGATTGCGATCCTGGCACTGGTGATCGTGCGCTTGGTGGTACGGTTTTCAACCCGTCAGCCGCCGCTTCCGGCGGACTTGCCGCTGTGGCAAGCGTTGGCGGCCAAGGCCTTCCATGTGGTGCTGTATGCGTTGATGCTGGTGTTGCCGCTGCTGGGTTGGGCGATGATTTCGGCGGCCGGCGATCCGGTGATGCTCAGCAGTTCGGTGCAGTTGCCGGCGCTGGTGGGGGCGAATGCGCCACTGTTTGCGGTGTTGCGCAAGGCTCACGGTTATCTGGCGTATTTGCTGTTTCTGACGGTGCTGCTGCACCTGGCGGCGGCGCTGTTCCACGGTTTGATCCGGCGTGACGGCGTGCTGCAAAGCATGACCGGCAGCAAGGACTGAAGCCTTGCCCGGCGACGACTGCCGTGGTGCAGCCGTCGCCGGGAGGGTGGATTCCTAGCGCAGTACGCTGACGATATCCGCCACGCTGCTCAACACATCCTTGCCCAACTGCATCGAGCGTTTACCCGACCAGCCAGTGTGCGGGTTGGGCGCGTCGTCGTTGTCCTTGAAGGGCATTTCCAGGGTCAGGGACAGGCAATCGAACTTCTCGCCGACGCTGTTGCACGCCAAGGTCATGTTGGCTTCGCCCGGCAGGTCGCGGGTGTAGCCGTGAACGGTCTGGAAGTCCCGGGTGAGGCCGCTCAAATGGCTGCGGAAGTGTTTCTCCAACTGCTCGATGCGCGGCGTGTAGCCGGGGTTACCTTCACAACCGGCGGTGAACACGTAGGGGATTTCCTCGTCGCCGTGGATATCCAGGAACAGGTCAACGCCGTATTTTTCCATTTGCTCCTGGACGAACAGCACTTCGGGACTGATCTCCTGGCTAGCGTTCTGCCAGGCGCGGTTGAGGTCCTGGCCCATGGCGTTAGTGCGCAGATGGCCATGGAAGGCGCCATCGGGATTCATGTTCGGCACCAGGTACAGGTCAGCGGCGGCCAGGAGCTTTTTCAGCTCGGCGTCTCCGTCCTGCTGCAGGCGCTCGATGATGCCTTCCATAAACCATTCGGCCATATGCTCGCCGGGATGTTGCTGGGCGATGATCCAGACCTTGCGCTTATTGGCCTCGCCTTTGCCACGGCGCAGCAGTTGGATATGCCGGCCTTCGGCACTTTTGCCGGTGGCCAGCAATTGCGTGCCAGCGCGGTTCAGCGCCTGGTCGATCAGCCAGTCGTGGCGTTCGCGGCTGTAGGGTTCGAAGTAGGCGAACCAGGCTTGTTTTTCGCGGGTTTCGAGGGTGATGTGCAGCGTCTCGCCGTCAAAGCGGGTGGGCACCCGAAACCAGTTGATATGGTCGTAGGACGCCACGGCGTTGTAGCCGCTCCAAGCGTGCTTGTAGGAAGAATGGCCCGCGTTGCTCAGGCGAAAAGTGTGGGTGTGCCCCACATGCATGCCCTCGGCCTTGAAGTGGAACCACTGGAAGTGCTGGCTGCGCGTATCGGGCTTGATGGCCAGCAGCAACTGGTGGGCATCACTGGCGTCGAGTACCTGGATATTGCCGCTGTCGAAGTCGGTGCTGATCTTGATAGAGGTCAAGGCCACGGTCATAGTCTGGTTGCCTGAATATGAGTGTTGTGGCGGGCATTTTACACCGGAGCGGGGTAAAGCCTGGATGCAATTTTTGCAAGGGAAAGAGGGGGCGTCCTCCTTGACGCCGCAGCAGCTTAGAATCTATGAGATTGATTCTCAAGTGCTATTTTTGAAAGAACCGGCCTAGAGCGCTCGATCGACTTTCATTGGGCGATAGTCTTTTGCTACCATGCGCGCCATCAAGCAACACACAGTCTTCATTAGCCTGAAGCCACGCCAGGAAAAACTGGCAAAAAAAAGACCCGGCCAAAGAGCCGGGTCAAAAACCGTGATTAGCCTGATGAGGAGATATTCCAAGAGTCCGACCTAAGGTCTCTTGGTCTATCGACTGATCTCGCGATCAGCTGGGTCCAATAATAATCATTATCATTTGCAAGTCAAATGTTTTTATCCGTCCGATAGAAATATTTTTCCTTTGTGTCTGCTACATCCTGGCCGGGTGTTCGGTGTCCCTTGCCGAAAGCCGCAGCGACCGCTCCACCATCACCTTCGCCATATCAATCAAATAGACCACTGAAAATGCCAGGTCCCGGCTATTGCCGTGGGCGCTGTTTGCCGATTCGTACGCAGTGGCCGCCGCGCTGCGCAGCAGGTCGGAAGCGTGGACCAGGGCTTCCTCGTCGCTGATGCCGGGCTTGACCTCGAACAAGGTGTCGTCAACGGAGGGCGGCGTACCGTCCTCTTTCAGGTAATAGTCCAGCGCGCGTTGGGCGGCGCCACTGCTGCGCATGAACAGCAGCTCGTCTTCATCGCAGATTTCGGGCAGGGAATATGGGGTTGTCGTCATAAAGGTCGGCGCTCTGGGTGGATGTCGAAAGCCTGCAACCGATATTAATACTAATCGTATTTATGGCGTTTTATTGATTACTACAAACTGTTTATTGTCGTTGGGAGTACACAACGTATTGTCAGGCCCCATGGATAAGTGGATAGCGTTGGTCAAGGCCAGCATGAAAGACCGCAAGGTCACACAGGATCAACTGGCGTCGCGCCTGGGCATGTCCCAGGGCGGTGTCGGCCATTGGCTGAACAAGCGTCGGGTGCCGAGCCTGGCTGACATGAACCGGGTGATGCAGGAGCTGGGCCTGGATGACCTCGAGGTGGCGCTGGTGGTCCGCGAAAAGGCGGTTGCGCCATCTCCTGAGGAACTGGAACTGACGCCGCACTACAACCCGAATTACCGTTACCCGGTGAGCGAAGGGAAGGGAGGGTACCCCTTGCAGGAAGAACCTCGGCCATATGGCGCGACTCGTTTCCAGATGAGCGACTACCACGCCCGTGGCAAGGCATTCTGGATGCGGGTGATTGGCGATGCCATGGCTGCCCCCAGCGGCTTGAGCATCACCGAGGGCATGATGGTTCTCGTGGACCCGGGCATCAAGGCCGAGCCCGGAAAATTGGTGGTGACCCAATGGGCATTCAATCCCCAGGCGACCTTGCGCAAACTGGTGAAGCAAAGCGGCCAGCTTTACCTGGTACCGCTCAACCCGACCTACCCGAAAATGCTCTTCAGCGAAGAATGCCGGATCATCGGCGTGGTGGTGCAGGCGGTCACGAGGTTTTAGCTCGCGGCTTCCAGCTCCACCAGCGCGCTGCCTTCGCCGACCATTTCCCCTTCCTGGCAATACAGCGCCTTGACCACTCCGGCATGGGGCGCGCGGATGCTGTGTTCCATCTTCATGGCTTCCAGCACCACCAACTGCGTACCGGCTTCAACCGATTGCCCGACCTCCACCAGCACCCGCACGATGCTGCCATTCATCGGTGCGGTCAGGCCGCCCTGATGGGACTGGCTGGCGTCTACGGCGGCAATCGGGTCGAACAGGCTGACGCTATGCACCTCGCCATCCCAACGCAAAAACACACTGCCGCCCTCGCGGACCGCCAGTTGGGAACGGCGCACACCTTGCTGGTCGATCAGCAACTGTTCGCCACGCAACTGTGGCGGGTTGACGCCAGCTTGCAACGTCACCAGGCGATCCTGGCCGCTGCAGCACAAATGCAGGGAAACCTCGGCCGGCAAACCGGCGCGAAAGCCGTGGGTATCTGCCCACGGTGAACGGGCGTCATTGAGCGGTTGGGTCTGCATGAACGCCTGGCCGGCTGCTTGCCAGAACTCATCGCTCAACTCGCCTGGCACAGGTAGCAGCTCATCCTGATAACGCGGGATAAACCCGGTATCCAACTCGGCAGCGGCAAACGCCGGATGGCCGATGATGCGTCGCAAGAAGCCCAGATTGGTCTTCAGCCCGCCCACGGCAAACTCATCGAGCATGCCCAGCAGCCGCAGGCGCGCTTGCTCGCGGTCCTCGCCCCAGGCAATCAGCTTGCCCAGCATCGGGTCGTAGAACGGTGAGACGCTGTCGCCTTGCTCGACACCGCTATCCACTCGTCGCCCCGGACCTGGCGTGGATTCGCGGTACAGCGCCAGGTGCCCGGTGGCCGGCAGGAAATCGTTGGCCGGGTCTTCGGCGTACAGGCGCACTTCTATCGCATGCCCCAGCAGCGGCACTTGCTCCTGAGTCATTGGCAGCGGCTCGCCCTGGGCCACGCGGATCTGCCAGGCCACCAGGTCCAGGCCGGTGATGGCTTCGGTCACCGGGTGTTCCACCTGCAGCCGGGTATTCATTTCCATGAAGAAAAACTCGCCCCGTGCGTCCAGCAGAAACTCCACGGTGCCCGCGCCCACGTATCCGATGGCCTGGGCGGCCCGCACCGCTGCTTCGCCCATGGCCTTGCGCTGTTCGGCGCTCAGGCCGGGCGCCGGGGCTTCTTCCACGACTTTTTGATGGCGGCGCTGGATCGAACAATCGCGTTCGTTGAGGTACAGGCAATGACCGTGCTGGTCGGCGAACACCTGGATTTCCACGTGGCGCGGCTTGAGCAGGTACTTCTCCACCAGCATCTGCGCGTTGCCAAAGGATGAAAGTGCTTCACGCTGTGCCGAGGCCAACGCTTCGGCCAACTGACTGACGTCTTCGACCACTTTCATGCCCTTGCCGCCACCGCCCGCCGTCGCCTTGAGCAGCACCGGGTAACCGATGCGCTCGGCCGCCTGGCGGAAGGTCTCCAGGTCCTGGGCGTCGCCGTGGTAACCGGGTACCAGCGGTACGCCGGCGGTCTCCATCAACGCCTTGGCTGCAGACTTGCTGCCCATGGCATCAATGGCCGAGGCGGGCGGCCCGAGGAAGATCAGCCCGGCCGCTTCGATGGCGCGGGCGAAACCGGCATTCTCGGAGAGAAACCCATAACCCGGGTGAATTGCCTGGGCGCCGCTGGACTGGGCTGCGGCGATCAGCTTGTCGATTTGCAGGTAACTGTCGGCGGCCTTGCTGCCGCCCAGGTCCACACGAATATCCGCCTCGCGGGCATGCCGTGCGTCGCGGTCCGTGGCGCTGTGCACGGCCACGGTGGTCAAGCCCATGGCCTTGGCGGTGCGCATGACACGGCAAGCGATTTCACCGCGATTGGCCACCAATACAGTGGTAAGCGTCTTCATGAACGCGGCTCCTGAGGCTGCCAGTTGGGCGCGCGTTTTTGCAGAAAGGCGCGCAGGCCTTCCTGGCCTTCGGCGCTGACGCGGATCCGGGCGATGGAGTTTTCGCAATAGCGACGCAACGCCGGCGTCAGGGCGCCATGGCCGACTTCCCGTAGCAGGTCCTTGCTGGCGCGCATGGCCGCCGGGCTGTTGAGCAGCAGATTGGCAATCCACAATTCGACGTGTACGTCCAAATCATCAGCGGGATAACTTTCCGCCAGCAAACCGATTTCCCGCGCCCGCTGACCGCCAAAGCGCTCCGCCGTCAGGGCATAGCGGCGGGCAGCCCGCTCACCGATCGCCTGTACCACGAATGGGCTGATCACCGCCGGCGCCAGGCCAATGCGTACTTCCGACAGGCAGAATTGCGCATCATCGGCACCAATTGCCATGTCGCAGCAACTGATCAACCCGAGGGCACCGCCGTAGGCCGCGCCCTGAACCACCGCCAGCGTCGGGATCTTCAGCTTGGCGAGGTTGTACATCAGCTCCGCCAGTTCACGGGCATCGTCCAGGTTGGTGTGGTAATCCAGCTCGGCCGACTGCTGCATCCAGGCCAGGTCGGCACCGGCGCTGAAGTGTTTGCCGCGCCCGCGCAGTACCAGGAAGCGCAGGGCCGGGTCGCCTTGCACCTGGTCCAGGGCAATGATCAATTCGCGGATCATTTCGGCGTTGAACGCGTTGTTCTTGGCTTCACGGCTGAGCCACAGGGTGGCAAAACCACGGGGGTCGGTGATCAGTTCGAGGGTGTTGAAATCGGTCATGGGGTGCAGCTCCATTTACATGCGGAACACGCCGAAGCGGCTCGGCTCGATGGGGGCGTTCAGCGAAGCGGACAAGGCCAGGGCCAGCACGTCGCGGGTCTGCAACGGATCAATGACGCCGTCGTCCCACAGTCGTGCGCTGGAGTAGTAGGGGTGGCCCTGGGTTTCGTACTGGTCGAGGATCGGCTGCTTGATCGCCGCTTCCTCGTCGCTGCTGAAACCCTGGCCCGCGCGCTCGGCCTGCTCACGCTTGACCTGTACCAGCACGCCGGCCGCCTGTTCGGCGCCCATTACGCCGATGCGTGCGTTGGGCCACATCCACAAGAAGCGCGGGTCGTAGGCGCGGCCACACATGCCGTAATTACCGGCGCCGAAGCTGCCGCCGATGATCACGGTGAATTTCGGCACCTTGGCGCAGGCCACCGCCGTGACCAGTTTGGCGCCGTGCTTGGCAATGCCGCCGGCTTCGTATTTCTGGCCGACCATGAAACCGGTGATGTTTTGCAGGAACAGCAGCGGAATCCCGCGTTGACAGGCCAGCTCGATAAAGTGCGCTCCTTTTTGCGCAGCCTCGGCGAAGAGAATGCCGTTGTTGGCCAGGATCGCAATCGGGTAGCCGTGCAGGTGCGCAAAGCCGCACACCAGGGTGGTGCCGAACAGTGCCTTGAATTCATCGAACACCGAGCCGTCCACCAGCCGCGCGATCACTTCGCGCACGTCGAACGGTTGCTTGGCGTCGGCCGGGATCACGCCGTACAGCTCTTCGCTGCTATAAAGCGGCGCCAGCGGCGTGCGTTGTTGCAATTGCCCCAGCTTGCGCCAGTTGAGGTTGGCCACACTGCGCCGGGCCAGGGCCAGCGCATGTTCGTCGCTGTCGGCATAGTGGTCGGCCACCCCGGAAATCTTGCAGTGCACATCGGCACCGCCCAGGTCTTCGGCGCTGACCACTTCACCGGTCGCCGCCTTCACCAGCGGCGGGCCGGCGAGGAAGATCGTGGCTTGCTGGCGAACCATGATTGCTTCGTCCGCCATGGCCGGCACATAGGCACCACCGGCGGTGCAGGAGCCCATCACCACCGCGATCTGCGGGATGCCCTGGGCGCTCATGTTGGCCTGGTTAAAGAAGATCCGCCCGAAGTGCTCGCGGTCCGGGAACACTTCATCCTGGCGCGGCAGGTTGGCGCCGCCGGAGTCCACCAGATAAATGCACGGCAGGCGGTTCTGCTCGGCTATGGTCTGGGCGCGCAGGTGTTTTTTGACTGTCAGCGGGTAGTACGAACCGCCTTTCACCGTGGCGTCGTTGGCGACGATCATGCACTCGACGCCTTCCACCCGACCAATCCCGGCAATCACCCCGGCAGCCGGCACGTCTTCGCCATACACCTGGTAAGCGGCCAGTTGGCTGAGTTCAAGGAACGGCGAGCCAGGATCGAGCAAGCGATTGATCCGCTCGCGGGGCAACAGTTTGCCTCGGGATGTATGCCGCTCCTGAGCCTTGGCGCCGCCGCCTTGCTGCACTTGGGCGAGCAGGCTGTGCAGGGCGTCGACCTGTTGGAGCATCGCCGCGCTGTTGGCGGCGAATTCCGCCGAGCGCGGGTTGAGCTGGGTGTGCAGGGTAGCCATGGTGCGCGCTCCGTTCAGCGGGTTTCGTTAAACAGTTCGCGACCGATCAACATGCGCCGGATCTCACTGGTGCCGGCGCCGATTTCATACAGCTTGGCGTCACGCAGCAGACGGCCCGCCGGGAATTCATTGATATAGCCATTGCCGCCGAGAATCTGGATCGCGTCGAGGGCCATCTGGGTAGCACGTTCGGCGCTGTACAGGATCACCCCGGCGGCGTCCTTGCGCGTGGTTTCGCCGCGTTCGCAGGCCTGGGCCACTGCGTACAGGTAGGCGCGGCTGGCGTTGAGTTGGGTGTACATGTCGGCGACCTTGCCTTGGATCAGCTGGAACTCGCCGATGCTCTGGCCGAACTGCTTGCGGTCGTGGATGTAGGGCACGATCAAATCCATGCACGCCTGCATGATCCCGGTCGGGCCCCCGGAGAGCACCACGCGTTCGTAATCAAGGCCGCTCATCAGCACTTTCACGCCGCCATTCAGCGCGCCGAGGATGTTTTCTTCCGGCACTTCGACGTCATCGAAAAACAGCTCACAGGTGTTGGAGCCGCGCATGCCCAGCTTGTCGAACTTGTTGCTGCGGCTGAAGCCTTTCGAGTCGCGCTCGACGATAAACGCGGTGATGCCGTGGGCACCTTTTTCGAGGTCCGTCTTGGCGTAGATCACGTAGGTGTTGGCGTCGGGGCCGTTGGTGATCCAGGTCTTGCTGCCGTTGAGCACATACACACTGCCGCGTTTGTCGGCGCGCAGCTTCATGGAGACCACGTCGGAACCGGCGTTCGGTTCGCTCATGGCCAGGGCGCCGATGTGTTCACCGCTGATCAGCTTGGGCAGGTACTTGAGTTTTTGTTCGTGGGTGCCGTTGCGGTTGATCTGGTTGACGCAGAGGTTGGAGTGGGCGCCGTAGGACAACGCCACCGAAGCCGAACCCCGGCTGATCTCTTCCATGGCCACCACGTGGGCCAGGTAGCCCAGGCCGGCGCCGCCGTATTCTTCCGGCACGGTGATGCCCAGCAGGCCCATGTCGCCGAATTTGCGCCACATGTCGGCGGGGAACAGGTTGTCGATATCGATCTGCGCAGCCCGTGGCGCCAGCTCCTTGGCCACGAAGGACTGCACCTGGTCGCGCAGCATGTCGATGGTTTCACCGAGGGCGAAGTTCAGGGAGGGGTAACTCATGGACGGGCACCTTCTAACGTTGTTTTTGTGTGGCCAATGCGCCCGGGGAGGGCGATCACCTTTACGTTAACGTAAGCTTGCGTTGCAGACCTGTCAATCGTAGTTTACGTTTACGTCAACCTACAAAAAAGACAACAGGGGTCGTTATGGATCAATCGAATCAGAGCTACAGCCGTGGCTCTCAGGACAAGGCCTTGCTGGCCATGACTATCGGCCAAGCCTTTGATCAAACGGTTTCGCGCTACCCCGACGGCGAAGCGTTGGTCGTGCGCCATCAACAGCGTCGCTATACTTGGCGGCAACTGGCAGAGACGGTTGATTTGCATGCACGTGCGTTCCTGGCCATGGGGATGCAAGCCGGCGACCGCCTGGGCATCTGGGCCCCGAATTGCGCCGAGTGGTGCATCAGCCAGATCGCCAGCGCCAAGCTCGGCGTGATTCTGGTCAACATCAACCCGGCGTATCGCAGCAGTGAACTGGAGTACGTACTCAAGCAGTCCGGTTGCCAGTGGCTGGTGTGCGCCGGGTCGTTCAAGGCCTCCGATTACCACGGCATGCTGCAGGAATTGAAGCCCGACCTGCGCGGCATCATCAGCCTGGATCCCAGTCCTCCTTCGGGGTTTACGCCCTGGTCGCAATTGGCGGCGCTCGGCGCTGGCACTCCGCCCGAGCAACTGCACACTCGCCAAGCCAGCCTGCACTTCGATCAACCCGTCAACATCCAGTACACCTCCGGCACCACCGGCTTCCCCAAGGGCGCCACCCTCAGTCACCACAACATCCTCAATAACGGCTACATGGTCGGCGAAAGCTTGGGACTGACCGCGCAAGACCGCCTGGTGATCCCGGTGCCGCTGTACCACTGCTTTGGCATGGTGATGGGCAACCTGGGCTGTATCACCCATGGCACCACAATGATTTACCCGAATGACGGTTTCGACCCCCTGCTGACCCTGAGCGCCGTCGCCGAAGAACAGGCCACCGGGCTTTACGGCGTGCCCACCATGTTTATCGCCATGCTTGATCACCCGCGCCGCGCTGAATTCGACCTGTCGCACCTGCGCACCGGGATCATGGCCGGCGCCACCTGCCCGATCGAAGTGATGCGCCGGGTCATCAGCGAGATGCACATGAGTGAGGTGCAGATTGCCTATGGCATGACTGAAACCAGCCCGGTGTCGTTGCAGACCGGGCCGGATGACGACCTTGAGCGGCGGGTGACCACCGTCGGTCGTACCCAGCCACAGCTGGAAAGCAAGATCATCGATGAGGCGGGTAACACGGTTGCTCGGGGCCAGATAGGTGAGCTGTGTACCCGTGGCTACAGTGTGATGCTGGGTTACTGGAACAATCCTGACAGCACTCGTGAGGCTATCGACGAGGCGGGCTGGATGCACACCGGCGACCTGGCGACCATGGATGAACATGGGTATGTGTGTATCGCCGGGCGTAATAAGGACATGATCATTCGTGGTGGCGAGAACGTTTACCCGCGGGAGTTGGAGGAGTTTTTCTTTACTCATCCGGCGGTGGCGGATGTGCAGGTGATCGGGATTCCGGATGAGCGCTATGGTGAGGCGATTGTGGCGTGGATCAAGTTTCATCCGGGGCATGTGGCTAATGAGCTTGAGCTGCAGATGTGGTGCAAGGGGCGGATTGCGCACTTCAAGATGCCCAAGCATTTTAAATTTGTGGATGAGTTTCCGATGACGGTGACGGGGAAGATTCAGAAGTTTCGGATGCGGGAAATTATGATTGAAGAGTTGAAGGAGGGGTGAGGGGGGCTCTGGGTGTATATCCGTTATTTAGGTAACGGCTACCTATGGTTTCGCTCTTACAGCCATCCCTTTCAAGGTCTTGGTTTAAAATCCCCTAACCAATCCAGTCAGGACGACGAAACTATGTGGGAAAAGGTTTTAGAACGGTTTGAAAAACAGGCTCCGGCCAGCGTCATGACCAAGTTGATATTAGAGCAGGCAGTAGATGCCGCTTGGGTTGACAAGGTGTTCGATGATCACCGCCAACGGCAGTACTCACGTGAGCTTTTGTTTTCAACCGTTGTTGAGCTGATGTCCCTTGTTTCATTGGGCTTGAGGCCGTCGTTGCACGCGGCGGCGCGCAAGATGGAGGGCCTTTCGGTCAGTGTTTCGGCACTCTATGACAAGATCAAGCGAACCGAACCCGAGCTGCTTCGCGCCCTCATTTCGGGCAGTGCCGAACGTTTGATACCAACCGTCGAAACGCTCGGCCATTCATCGATCCTGCCCGGCTGGCAGTTGCGTATTGTGGATGGCAACCACTTGCCGGCCACTGAAAAACGTCTAGGCGCTCTGCGCAATGAGCGCGGCGCAGCGCGCCCAGGATTTTCAGTAGTTGCCTACGATCCGGATCTGGATTTAGTCGTTGATCTTCAGCCGTGGGAAGATGCCTACGCCAGTGAGCGAGTCAGTGTTTTACCGCTGCTGGCCCGCGCATGCGCGGGCCAGTTGTGGATGGCTGACCGGCTCTATTGCACGCTGCCCATCCTGCAAGCCTGCGAGGACACGGGGGCTTCGTTCATCGTTCGCCAACCCAGCAAGCATCCACGCCTGGTCCAGGAAAGTGAGTGGCAAGACTCAGGGACGGTCGATAGCGGAACCGTTCGCGAACAAATCATCGAAGTGAAGGGTGGCCGCCGCTGGCGACGTGTTGAGTTGAGCCTGCAAACGGCGAATGACTCAGGTGATTTGGTGATGTGGTTCTGGAGCAATTTGCCCGACACCATCGGTGCCCGGCAGATAGCCGATTTATACCGTCATCGCTGGAGTATCGAAGGAATGTTTCAGCGCCTTGAGTCGGTACTGGACAGTGAAATTACAGGCCTTGGCAGCCCGAAAGCCGCGCTATTGGGCTTTGCCTCGGCGGTCCTGGCTTACAACGTTTTGTCGGTTCTCAAGCGTAGCGTTGAGCAGGCGCACCGCGAAACGCAGCCAGAGGGTTGGCAGGTTTCGATTTTCCATTTGGCGGTGCATGTTCGCAGTGATTATCAAGGCTTGCAGATCGCATTGCCTGCGGAAAATTTCCCTCTTGAAAAGACTCCGCAAGGGCTGGCAGAGCGATTGCTGGCCCTGGCAAGGATGATCAAACCTAAGTCCGTAGCAAAAAGCCCTCGTGGCCCCAAAGTAGCCAAGCCCAAGGAGTGGCTGGAAGGTAAGGCAGCACGGGCGCATGTCTCAACAGCTAGGGTGCTTAAGGCGGCCAAGTCGGATAAACGTACTTAAACATGGCCTTAAACGGACTTTTAAACGCAGACCTTGAAAGGGATGGCTCTTACAGCGACTCACTTTGGAAAAGCCCCAAAGTAAGCAAAGGGCTCTGCCCCGCCTGTCGGCACCTCGCCTAGGCTCGGTGTTCCCTCACTCCGGCATTGCTCCGCGGGCCGCCGCGACGGGCCATCCATGGCCCGGCGCGGCTAAACCGGCGTCCTGCCGGTTTACCCGCTCCGCAATACCTGCGTTCGGCCTCGGGCTTATTGGGGCAGTCAGATCAAGATCAAAAGCAAGAGCACAGCGGCCTCCCGGCCGGCTTGAGTGTTAAAAGCAAAGGCAAGATCCAGAGCGAAAGCCAAATCTGAAGCGGATGCAGCTCTGCTTTTCTGTGGGAGCAGGCAAGCCAGCTCCCACATTTGACCGTGTCTGCTTTTGATTTGGCTGTTGCACTTGCTGTTGCTGTTGCTTCACCACACTCAAGCCGGCCGGGAGGCCGCTGTGCTTTTGCTTTTGATCTTGATTTTGATCTTAGGCGCCCCGTTAAACCACGCTGGCCGAACGCAGGCTTTGGAGCGTGGGTAACCCGGCAGGACGCCGGGTTAGCCGCGCTGGGCCAAGGATGGCCCGTCGCGGCGGCCCGCGGAGCAATGCCGGAGTGAGGGAACACCGAGCCTAGGCGAGGTGCCGACAGGCGGGGCAGAGCCCTTTGCTTACTTTGGGGCTTTTCAAAAGTGAGCCGCTGTAAGAGCGGAACCATAAGCGGCCATCACCCAAAAAACGGATATACACCCAAATCAGCTTCACGAGAAAGCACAAAGGGGACCCTAAGGTCCCCTTTAATTTGTCGTTGCGTGCTCTTTTTTTATTATTGAGGGGCGGTCTGTTGTTGTTTTTGGCAACCGTGGCCCTTTACCGCTGTTTTTGGCGACCCCCATCCGGGGTCAAGAGCAAACGTATTTTTTTGAGCGCTGATCTGCTTCTTCGCAAGCGATCCAACCAGTGGGTAGCTACCTTGAGGTAGTTTTTTGTTCTTCTCTATCCGGTTGCGGGTTTCGGCTAGCCGTACCCTGCGAAGCACATCTTCTCCAAAAAAATCTGTTAGCTGCGTCTCTGCCGTGTTGTTTTTGTTATGTCAGAGTCGTTACGTCTTATTTTTATTAGGTTTGGTGCTTTTTATTCTTGTTATGCAATAGAGATAGCAGAAGCCGTGCCAACTTTTTAAATTCCTTTAAAATCAATAGCTTGGTTTTTTAGCAGGAAATTTCTTTCAGTAAATGCGACAAGATATGTTCCCGTGTTACCCGATGTGTAGCCGCGAGGTAACACATCGTCACAGGCGCGCTACTCAACCCGCGCTGCGAGCCTTCGCCACACGCGAACCCGTGGGGCGCCCGAGGACCGTACAAATCTGCTGGCCCGCCAGAATCAGCTTGTCCATGTCGATACCCGTCTCGATGCCCAAGCCATTGAGCAGGTACAGCACATCTTCGGTCGCGACGTTACCGCTGGCACCCTTGGCATAGGGGCAGCCGCCGAGGCCTGCAATAGAGCTGTCAAACACCTGGATACCTTCCTCCAGGCTGGCGTAGATATTGGCGATGGCCTGGCCATAGGTGTCATGGAAGTGCCCGGCCAGCTTGTCCCGTGGCACCTGCGCGCCGACCACCTCGAACATCCGCCGCGTGGCGCCTGCGGTGCCGGTGCCAATGGTGTCGCCCAGGGACACCTCATAGCAGCCCATGGCAAACAGCTCGCGAGCGACTACCGCGACGTGTTCCGGGGCGACCTGACCTTCATAGGGGCAACCCAACACACACGACACATAACCCCGCACGCTCACTCCATGCTGCCTCGCCGCGTCCATGATCGGCACGAAGCGCTCCAGGCTTTCGCTGATGGAGCAGTTGATATTGCGCCGGGAAAACGCCTCGGATGCCGCCGCAAACACCGCGACTTCCTTCACGCCCGCCGCCAGCGCATCTTCAAAACCCCGCAGGTTTGGCGCCAACGCGCCATAGGTCACGCCAGGTTTGCGCTGGATCTGCGCAAACACTTCGGCCGACCCGGCCATCTGCGGCACCCACTTGGACGAGACAAAACTGCCGACTTCGATGTAACCCAGGCCGGCGGCGCTGAGGGCGTCCACCAATTGCACCTTGTCGGCGACGCTGATGGGTTGCGCTTCATTCTGCAGGCCGTCGCGCGGACCGACTTCCACCAGGCGCACATGAGAGGGAAGGGACATGGCAGCTACCTTTTATGAATGGCCAACCTGGCCCTGAATGGTCTGTTCCAGCGCCTGGGTGCACCGCTCTTCGGCGGTGTCCAGCTCCAGCTTCATCTGTTCGATGTCCAGTAACTGTTGCTCCAGTTGCTCGCGACGCTCGGCGATTTTCGCCAGCATGCTGTGCAGCTGTTTCTGGTTGCCGCTGGTGGGGTCGTAGAGTTCGATCAGCTCCCGGCACTCGGCCAGGGAAAAACCGATGCGCTTGCCCCGCAGGATCAACTTCAGGCTGACCTTGTCCCGGGGCGAGTAAATGCGCTCCTGGCCCCGGCGTTCCGGGGACAGCAGGCCTTGTTCTTCATAGAAGCGAATGGCGCGGGTGGTGATGTCGAGCTCGCGGGCGAGGTCGGAGATGCTGTAGGTCGTGCTCATGGTAGCGCTCAAGGAGTGTCTTGAGCGTTAAGCTAATGGGTGCTTGACGTTAACGTCAAGCAGCAGCTCAAGCCTGCTGCTTATCCAGCTTCTTCTCATGGGCGGTCACCTGCTGGCACAACTCGATCATTTGCTCGCGCATCCAGCGGTTGGCCGGGTCCTGGTCGGTGCTTTCATGCCAGTACAGATGGGTTTCCACCATGGGCACATCATTTACCGGCAGGTTGAACCAGTGCAGTTCATGGCGCCGGGCAAAGCGCTCAGGCACCGTCATCACCATGTCGGTCTGCTGCAACACTTGCGAGGCCATCAGGTAGTGCTGGGAGCGCAGGGCAATCTTGCGCTGCAGGCCCATCTTGCCCAGTGCCAGGTCGACGTGGCCCAGGCCGTTGCGCCGGCTGGAGATATGAATGTGGGTCAGCGACAGGTAGTCATCCAGAGTGAGCTTGTCCTTGCCTGCCATCGGATGGCCCTTGCGCATGGCGCATACATAGCGGTCTTCCATCAGCTTGACGTGGCGCACTTGCGGGTCGGTGTTGAGCGGCGCATCCACCGCAAAGTCCAGGCGACCGGCCGCCAGTTCCTTGGTGGTTTCCCGGCGCTTGGACAGGAAGCTCTCGATCACCACCGTCGGCGCCAGGCGGCGCAGGCGCTGGAACAGTGCGGGCAAGATCACCGCTTCGGTGAGGTCGGTCATGCTGATGCGGTAGGTCTTGGCGGCCTGTTGCGGATTGAAAATCCGGCTTTCCTGCACCGATACCCGCAGCAACGACAGCGCATTACGCACCGGGCCGATGATGTTCTGGGCCATGGGCGTGGGCACCATGCCTTGGGCGGTGCGCACGAACAACGGGTCGTTGAACGTCTCCCGCAGGCGGGCCAGAGCGTTCGACACTGCCGGCTGGGTAATCCCGACAATCTGCCCGGCGCGGGTCAGGTTGGCTTCGGTGTAGATCGCGTCAAAGACGATGAAGAGGTTGAGGTCGACCTTGCTCAGATTCATTTCGCTGCGCTCTTATTGTTAGGTGTCCATACGCCGATCATATATCGGTGATGAATGTTAATACACGCCGAGAATAGGCTAGGTAAATTATCAACGCTGTTCTAGCATCGATTCATGACCTCAACAACCTCCATTGAGAAGGTGCTGCCCATGGATTTCGCCTATTCGCCCAAGGTTCAGGAACTGCGTGAACGCGTTACCGCGTTCATGGACGCTTACGTCTACCCGGCCGAGCCTGTGTTTGAACGCCAGGTTGCCGAAGGTGACCGCTGGCAGCCCACTGCGATCATGGAGGAGTTGAAAGCCAAGGCTAAAGCCGAAGGCCTGTGGAACCTGTTCCTGCCGGAATCCGAACTGGGCGCCGGGCTGACCAACCTGGAATACGCTCCCCTGGCAGAAATCATGGGCCGCTCCTTGTTGGGGCCGGAGCCGTTCAACTGCTCGGCACCGGATACCGGCAACATGGAAGTGCTGGTGCGCTACGCCAACGAAGAGCAAAAGCAGCGCTGGCTGGAGCCGTTGCTGCGCGGCGAGATCCGCTCGGCATTCGCCATGACTGAGCCGGACGTGGCGTCCTCCGATGCCACCAACATGGCGGCCCGTGCGGTACGTGACGGCGACGAGTGGGTGATCAACGGTAAAAAATGGTGGACCTCCGGCGCCTGCGACCCGCGCTGCAAAATCCTGATCTTCATGGGCCTGAGTAACCCGGATGCGCCGCGTCATCAGCAGCACTCGATGATCCTGGTGCCGGTGGATGCGCCGGGTGTGAAAATCGTACGTCCGCTGCCGGTGTTCGGCTACGACGATGCGCCCCATGGTCACGCCGAAGTGCTGTTTGAAAACGTCCGGGTGCCTTACGAAAACGTCCTGCTGGGCGAAGGCCGGGGTTTTGAAATTGCTCAAGGTCGCCTTGGCCCGGGCCGTATCCACCACTGCATGCGCTCCATCGGCATGGCCGAGCGTGCGCTGGAATTGATGTGCAAGCGTTCCGTCAGCCGGACTGCATTCGGCAAACCGCTGGCCCGCCTGGGTGGCAACATCGACAAGATCGCTGACTCGCGGATGGAAATCGACATGGCGCGCCTGCTGACCTTAAAAGCCGCCTACATGATGGACACTGTGGGCAACAAGGTCGCGAAAAGCGAAATCGCCCAGATCAAAGTGGTAGCGCCGAACGTGGCGTTGAAGGTGATCGACCGTGCGATCCAGATCCACGGTGGCGCCGGTGTCTCCAATGACTTCCCGCTGGCCTACATGTACGCCATGCAGCGCACCCTGCGCCTGGCTGACGGCCCGGACGAAGTGCACCGCGCGGCGATCGGCAAGTTCGAGATCGGCAAGTACGTGCCGCGGGAGATGATGCGCAGCGGCCAGTAACACCGAGGTGTCTTCATCGCAGGCAAGCCAGCTCCCACAGGGGAATGCAGTCAGCTGTGGGAGCCGGGCTTGCCCGCGATGAGGCCAGTTGATCGTTCCCACGCTCTGCGTGGGAATACTGCCCCGGACGCTCCGCGTCCTCAATACACCCAAACCTCCACCCGCCGATTCTTGATCCTTCCCTCATCCGCCGTATTTGCCGCCACGGGCATCTCGGCACCGAACCCCTGAATGTCCCTCAGCACCACGCCGCTTTTAACCAGTTCCCGTCGCACCGCCATCGCCCGCAACTTCGACAACAGCGCCGCCCGCTGAGCATCACTCTTGGCATCCCCAAACCCCACCAGCGTCACCTGCTTGTCCAGCTTGCCGTGGCTCTTTATATAAGCCACCACCCGCATCAAGTCCTGGCGCGCCTTGTTGTCGAGGCTGGCGCTGCCTTCCTCAAACCGGAAATTCACGGTCAGCCGCTGCGCCTGCCGGGCGATCGCCTGGTAATCCTCTGGCATTGGCGCCCGCGGCTCCACCGCCATGGCTTGCACCTGCTGCGCGATAAAGCCGTTGGCGGCCACGATCGCCTGGCCCTTGCTGCTTTGCGCAAAGTCCACCAAGGCCTTGGCCCAGGGATTGTGCTCAACCGGCGGCAAATAGAAGAACAGCCGGCGTGACAGCGGGTAATCCTCGGTGGCAATCAGGCTGCTCAATGGCAGCATGGGTTGCGAGTCGCCATCGACAATGGCAACTGCCTTGGCCTGGCGCACATAAGGCAACCCGATAAAACCGATACCCTGCGGGTCACGGCTGACGGCATCCGACAATTCCTCGCTGGACTCGAACCGGTTGGCGCTGCCATCCAGTGCCTTGCCGCGACGGCTGAGCACCAGTTCCTTGAAAGTATCGTAGGTGCCGGACTGATCGTCCCGCGCGTATAAGTGAATCTTGCCGCCGATGCCGCCCAGTTGCTCCCAGCTCGAGACTTCGCCGCTGAAAATCTGCGCCAGTTGCTCGGTGTTCAACGTACCCAACGGGTTGCGCGGGTTGAGGATGATTGCCACCCCGTCAATGGCGATGACTTGTTCGGCATCCGGACTCTTCAGGTCGCCGAGGGATTCCAGATCCACCAGTTCACTGTCCTTGATCGGCCGGGAAGACGCCGCAAGATCGGCGCTGGCTTTTTTCAGGGCCGCGAACCCGGTGCTGGAACCATGGGCGGCCACTTCCACTGTCACCTTCTGGCCCTGGCGAGTCTTGCCGACGATGTGCTGTTCGTTGGCCTGGTCAGATGGCTCACTGTGCACCGCTTGCAGCCCCTGTTGCTCCATCAGCCCCTTGACCAGCGCCGGGCCAAGCGCCGCGCCGATGGTGTTGGAACCCTGGATGCGCAAGGCCGGGCCATATTCGGGGAAGGGCAGTGGGGTGGAAAAAGCGGCGAGGGGAAATGCGCTGAGCAGGGCCAGCAGGGATAGAACGCGCAGCATCATGCCGGCACCTTCTCAAGCCAAAGGGAGTGCCGCGAGATTAAGTCAGGCAGGTTGCATAAATGTGACGAGGGCCGGCTTCCCGACCCTCAGTGCTGAATCAGCTCAATTCCAGCCAGATCGGCGCATGATCGGAGGGTTTTTCCATGCCGCGCAGGTCGTAATCCACACCGGCATCCTTCACCCGGGGCAGCAGCCCTTGGGAGGCCAGGATCACGTCGATCCGCAGCCCGCGCTTTGGCTCGTCTTCAAAACCACGGCTGCGGTAATCGAACCAGCTGAAGCGGTCCGCCACGTCAGGGTTGAGATGACGGAAGCTGTCCACCAGGCCCCAGTTCTTCAGGCGCGCCATCCACTCGCGTTCTTCCGGCAGAAAGCTGCATTTGCCGGTCTTCAGCCAGCGCTTGGCGTTGTCGGCGCCGATACCGATGTCGCAATCTTCCGGGGAGATATTCACATCGCCCATCACGACCACGGCCTGGTCATTGCTGAACTGTGACTCCAGCAAGGTTTGCAGGTCCTCGTAGAAGCGCTGCTTGGCCGGGAACTTGGTGGGGTGGTCGCGGCTTTCGCCCTGTGGGAAATAGCCGTTCATGATGGTAATCGGGTTGCCATTGGCGTCGGCGAAGGTGCCCCAGATGAAGCGGCGCTGGGCGTCTTCTTCGTCACTGGCAAAACCTTTATGCAGCGCCAGCGGTTCCTGGCGCGAGAGCAGGGCGACACCGTAGTGGCCTTTCTGCCCGTGGTAATACACGTGATAACCCAGGGCCTTGATCTCATCCAGCGGGAACTGGTCGTCGTGGACCTTGGTTTCCTGCAGGCCGATCACGTCCGGCTGGTGTTTCTCGATCAGTGCCGCCAGCTGATGAGGGCGGGCGCGCAGCCCGTTGATATTGAAAGACACGATTTTCATGGTCGGCAGTCCAGTCTGGCAAAAGGGCGATGCTAGCCGACAAGTCGGACGGGAGCCAGCCTTGTAGCAGCTGCCGAGACACGAGGCTGCGTTGGGCTGCGAAGCGGCCCCCGGTGGCTACACTGAACGAACCAGTGCCGCAGACGTTCGTAATAACAAGAGCGCAACCTTTTGAGCCGCGCCCAGGGGAGATTCACTGTTATGCCTGACACCTCGACTGCCATCACCCAGATCCACATGCTCGACAGCGGCTATTCCCGCGAAGCCCGTTCCCTGTTGTACCAGGCCTATCGCCATGAGCCGACGTTCGCCTACATCTTCGAAGCCGAACGTCCCGGCTACGAACAGCGGGTGCGCGCCACGGTGCGTGAGCTGGTCAAGCAGCACTTCTTCCAGAAACTCCCGGCCATTGGCCTGTTGGTCAACGACCGACTGATCGGCATCGCCCTGATCGCGCCACCGACCCGCCGCCTGGGCATCACCGAAAGCTGGGCCTGGCAATTGCGCATGTGGCTGAGCACCGGTGTGCGCGGCACCCGGCGCTACCTGGAATACCATCAGGCGGTGCTGGCATGCCTGCCCTCGGATTCGGTGCACGTGCTGCCGCTGCTGGGGATTCACCCGCAATTCCAGGGCAAACACTATGGTGAGCAACTGCTGGAAGCGGTGCACAACTGGTGCGCCGAAGACCCGCATTCATCCGGCGTGGTGCTGGATACGGGGAATTCTCGCTATCTGGAGTTCTATAAGCGCCAGGGGTATGAAGAGATTGGCGAGGTAGCTGTAGGACCTGTTCTGGAACACGTGTTCTTTCACGCAAATCCGCAGGTGTTACAGGCTGCAACGGTTTGAGACAGAATTATTCAGACAAATCCGGGTTCTAACCCGCTCCCAAGCTCGTGTAGCATCCCGGCCTATGAAGTTTCCAGGAAGATTTACCAGCGGCTTGATTCTGCTGTTCACGAGCTGCGGCGCCTTGGCGCAAAGCGAATTGGATGTGCGCATCAAGCCTTCAAACGACGCGTTGAAAGCCAACATCGAAGGCTATATCGGCGGGGTCGGCGATCGTGACGAAGAAGCCCTGCTGCGGTTCAGCCGTGGCGCCGAGGAGCAGGCCCGCAAGGCCGCACAGGCGTTGGGCTACTATCAACCGCAGATTGCCAGCGATGTGAAGGGCGGCAAGAACCCGCGCCTGATCCTCACCATCGACCCCGGCGAACCGGTGCATTTGCGCAATGTGACCATTCGGGTCGACGGCCAGGCCGCCGACCTCAAGGCCTTTCGCGTGCCCGCCAGCGACCAACTCAAATCCGGCGCCGTGCTCAACCACGGCAACTACGAAGACGCCAAGCGCGTCATCCAGAACCAGGCGTCACGCTACGGCTTTTTCAGCGGGCGCTTTACCAGCCAGAAACTCTCGGTCGACCCCAAGGCGGGTGTGGCCGATATCGAACTGATTTATGACAGTGGCCCACGCTACACCTTGGGCAAGGTCAGCTTTGCCGGCGATACGCCGTTTGATGAAGACCTGCTGCAACGCATGGTGCCGTTCAAGAGCGGCGCGCCTTACGACTCCGAACTGATCGCCGAACTCAACCAGAACCTGCAATCCAGCGGCTTTTTCGAAGGCGTGCGCGTGGACGCCGCCCCGGCGGCCTCGACCAATGACGTGATCCCGGTGGCCGTGCAACTCGAAACCCGCAAGCCGCGCACCATGGGCCTGGGCCTTGGCTACTCGACCGACGTCGGTCCACGGGGCAAGGCCAACTGGACGCGCCACTGGGTCAACCCCCAGGGCCACAGTTATGGCTGGGAAGCCGAGCTGTCGGCGCCCCGGCAGAACGTCGGTCTGTGGTACGACATTCCCATGGACCCGCCGCTCACCGACAAACTGCGTTTCGCCGGCGGTTACCAGAATGAGGAAATCGCCAACACCGACACCCTGAGTAAACTGCTCACCCTCGGCCCCGAGTGGCACAGCAAGTTGCCCAGCGGTTGGACGCGGGTGATTTCGCTCAAGTGGCAGCGCGAAGAATATCGCCTGGGCAACGACTCGGGCCTGAGTACGTTGCTGATGCCGGGTATCAGTTATTCCTACCTGCGCAGCGACAACCGCATCGACCCGCACAATGGCTATCGCCTGCTGTTCGACGCGAAGGTCGCCAAGGAAGGCCTGGGTTCCGACACCAACCTTCTTTACGGCACGGCGACGATCAAGGGCTTGACCACCCTGTGGGACAACCACCGCTTCCTGGCGCGGGCGCAGTTTGGTGGCAGTGCCACCAACGGCTACAAATCCGTGCCGCCGTCGTTGCGCTTTTTTGCCGGTGGCGACCAAAGCGTACGGGGTTACGAGTACCAGACCCTGTCCCCGGAAAACGATCGTGGCGACCGCATCGGTGGCCGCTACATGGTGGCCCTGAGCGCCGAGTATCAATATTCCATCGCCGAAAAATGGCGGATCGCGACCTTTATCGACCAAGGCAACTCGTTCAACACCCTGGAAATGCCGAGCCTGAAAACCGGTGTGGGTGTGGGCGTGCGCTGGGTGTCGCCGGTCGGCCCGATCCGCCTCGACCTGGCCCATGCCCTCGAAGATCCGGGCGGCATTCGTTTGCACTTTTCCATGGGGCCTGAGCTGTGATGCGTGGTTTGAAAATAGCGGGGCTGGCCATTCTGGCGGTCCTCGCGGTGATAGTGCTGGCACTGTGGACGGTGCTGGGTACCCAAGCCGGCAGCCGTTGGGTGCTGGGGCAGGTGCCGGGTTTGACCCTGGAGAATTTCCAGGGTCGCCTGGGCGGGCAGTGGAGTGCCGACCATCTGTTATGGCAGCAAGGCAGCCGCCGCGTGGAGCTGCAGGCACCGAAGTTCGACTGGTCGCCGGCCTGTTTGATGCACATGACCTTGTGCATCAACCAGCTGGATGTGGAGCAGGTGAACCTGCAATTTCCGCCCAGCACCGAAGAAAGCAGCGGCCCGATTACCCTGCCGGACTTGAAACTGCCAGTCGCCATTCAGTTGGGCGACATCCGCATCGGCAGCCTGCTGTTCAATGGCAGCGAAGAGCTCCAGGGCCTGCAACTGGCGGCGCACTGGACTGCCGCCGGGATGCAGATCGACTCGGTGCACCTGCAACGGGACGGTTTGGTCCTTGACCTGTCCGGCCTGCTGCAACCCACCGGCAACTGGCCGTTGACCGCCAGCGGTAACCTGAGCCTGCCTTACGCGCCGGGCGGTGCGCCTTGGACGCTGGCGCTCAAGGTCGATGGCGATTTGCTCAAGACCCTCAAGCTCAATGCCGACAGCAGCGGCTACCTCCCGGCCAAGCTCAGCGGCGAACTGCAACCGCTGGTGGAAAACCTGCCGGCGCAACTGCACATCACCGCCGACGGCTTTAAACCCAGCGCCGATTTGCCCGATACCCTGCAACTCAATCAGCTGGACCTGACCGCCAAGGGCGACCTGAGCAACGGTTACCAACTGCTCGGCAAAGCCGTTCTGCCGGCGGAAAAAGGTCCGGTGGACCTGCTGCTGCAAGGCAAGGTCGACGCCAAGGGCGCGCAGATCGCCGGGCTGGACCTGAATGCCGGCGACAAGCAAAGCCTCAAGGTCAGTGCCAATCTGGACTGGCAGCAAGGCTTCAGCGCCGACGCGAAAATCGACTGGCTGGATTTCCCCTGGCATCGCCTGTACCCGGTGATCGACAAACCCCAAGTCGCCTTGCGTACCTTCAATGGCGAAGTCTCCTACAAGGACGGCAACTACCTGGGCAACTTCAAGGCCGACCTCGACGGCCCGGCGGGCAAGTTCAGCCTGGCCAGCCCGTTCAGCGGCGACCTCAAGCAAGTGTTCCTCCCCGAGCTGAAACTCGCCGCCGGTCAGGGCAAGGCCGAAGGCCATCTGAACCTGCAATTTGCCGATGGCATTGCCTGGGATACTGCGCTGGACCTGTCGGCCATCAACCCGGCGTACTGGGTCGCGGAACTGCCGGGTACTCTGGCCGGCCCGCTGCGCAGCAAGGGTGAAATGAAGAACGAGCAACTCAAGCTCAATGCCGACCTCGACCTCAAGGGCCGTTTGCGCGGCCAACCCGCCGTGCTTCAGGCCAAAGCCGAAGGCGCAGGCGAGCAGTGGACCCTCGGCGCCCTCGACATCCGCCTCGGCGACAACCGCATCTATGGCAGCGGCAGCCTGCAACAACGGCTTGCTGGGCAGATCGACATCAAACTGACGCGCCTCGCCCAACTCTGGCCGCAACTGCGCGGGCAGATGAACGGCCGCCTCGACGTCGCCGGCACTCTGCACGCCCCCCAAGGCAAGCTCAACCTGGTGGGTCAACAACTGGCGTTTGAAGACAATCGTCTGCAAAACCTGACCCTGGACGCGAACCTCGACAACGCCCAGCGCGCCAGGATCGACCTGAAGGGCAGCGGCATCCAGGCCGGTGAAACCCAGCTCGGCACCTTCACTGCCAGCGCCCAGGGCGATATCAAAAGCCAGAAAGTCCAGCTCGACCTGGCCGGCCCGTTGCTCAAGCTGGCCCTGGCCCTGGACGGCAATCTCGACAAAGGCAACTGGCGCGGGCGCCTGGCCAGTGGCGATGTGCAAGCCGGTGGCCAGGACTGGAAGCTGCAAGCCCCGGCGAAAATCGAGCGCCTGGCCGACGGCAAGCTGACCTTTGCTGCCCATTGCTGGGTCTCCGGCCCGGCGAGCCTGTGCGGTGAAGACCAGCGCCTGATGCCAGAGCCGAAGCTGCGTTACCACCTCAAGCAGTTCCCCATCGACAGCCTGGCGCAGTGGTTGCCCAAGGATTTCGCCTGGCAGGGCAAGCTCAATGCCGACGTGCAACTCGACTTGCCTGCCAGCGGCCCCAAAGGCGTGGTCTCGGTGGACGCCAGTGGCGGCACCCTGCGGGTCAAGGACAAGGATCAGTGGCTGGATTTCCCCTACGACACGCTGAAGCTGGAAACCACCCTCAACCCCACGCGCATCGACACCCAGCTCAATTTCCGTGGCGGCAAGCTCGGCGAATTGCTGTTGCAGGCGCAGCTCAATCCGCTGGCGAAGAACAAGCCGATCACCGGTAACTTCACCCTGACCGGCCTTGATCTCGCCGTCGCCCGACCCTTTGTACCCATGGTCGAGAAACTCAACGGCAAGCTCAACGGTAACGGGCGAATCGCCGGCAGCCTGCTGGCGCCTCAGGTCAACGGCAGCGTCAACCTGGTCGGCGGCGAAATCTCCGGCCCGGAACTGCCCACCAGTTTCGAAGGCCTGAATATCCAGGCGGTGATTGCCGGCGAAAGCGTGCAACTCAGCGGCGGATGGCGCAGCGGCAAGGCCGGGCAGGGCACTATCAAGGGCCAGATCGATTGGGGTCAGGCCCTGGCGGTGGACATCGCCCTGCAAGGCACGCAACTGCCGGTTACCGTGGAGCCGTACGCGGCCCTGGAAGTGGAACCCGACCTGAAAATCAGCATGAAGAACGACAAGCTGGCGATCTCCGGCAAGGTGCAGATTCCCAGAGGCGAGATCACTGTGCGCGAACTGCCGCCGTCGACGGTCAAGGTCTCGGATGACACCGTGATCGTCGGCAGCCAGACCGAAGAGGGCAAGCCGCCCATGGCCATGGCGATGGACATCGACGTGGAGGTCGGCAAGGACAAGCTGAGCTTCGCCGGGTTTGGCCTCACCGCCAACCTGCAAGGCCACGTGCACATCGGCGACAACATGGACACCCGTGGCGAACTGTGGCTCAACGACGGTCGCTATCGCGCCTACGGCCAGCGCCTCACGGTGCGTCGTGCGCGGCTACTGTTCGCCGGGCCGCTTGACCAGCCGTTCCTGGATATCGAAGCGGTGCGGATAACTACCGAGCCGTCCCGGACCGTCACCGCCGGTATTCGTCTGAGCGGCAGTGCCGAGCAGCCGACGACGCAAATCTTCTCGGAGCCGGCGATGGCCCAAGAGGATGCCTTGTCTTACCTGGTGTTGGGGCGATCACGCACCACCAACGGTGAGGACAACAACATGCTGGCAGAAGCGGCGCTGGGTCTTGGGTTGATGGGCAGTGCCGGGGTCACTTCGGACATCGCCAAGAACCTGGGCATCCAGGACTTTGAACTGGACACCCAGGGCAGCGGCACCAATACCGCCGTGGTGGCCAGCGGCAAGATTTCGGAGAAGCTCAGCCTGCGTTATGGCGTCGGGGTTTTTGAACCGGCCAACACCATTGCCTTGCGCTACCTGCTGAGCAAGAAGGTGTACCTGGAAGTGGCTAGCGGTGTGGCCAGCTCCCTGGATATTTTCTACAAGCGCGATTTCTGATCGGTACACGTTCAGGGTGGGAGCCCGGCTCCCACCCTTTATCGGCTAATTAGCAAGCAACCTAACTATTCGTTTGACATTCGCTGCCTAGGCAGTAACATCGTGTCACACATTCACTGCTTAGGCAGTTAATAGGCTGGTCACGATGAAGCACTTCACCCCCGAAAACTTTCACAACTGCCACCTCGGCTTGCTGCTGGGCCGGGCTGCGCTGCTTAAAGACAAGATCATCGACACCCACATGGAACCTCACGGCATCACCGCCGCGCAGTTCAAGGTGTTGATCATCATGGCCCAGTACGGCGTCGACACCCCGGCCGAACTGTGCCGCAACCTGTCCCTGGACAGCGGCTCCATGACCCGCATGCTGGACCGCCTGGAACAAAAGGACCTGCTGGCGCGCAAGCGCTCCGAGCAGGACCGGCGCCAGGTGCAGTTGGTGCTGACCGCGGAAGGCCAGCGCGTGGCCGACATGCTGCCGCACATTGGTGCCCAGGCCTTGAACCAGTTGGCAGGCGCGCTGGAGCCGGGTGAATTGCAAACCCTGGAAAAAATCTTGAAGAAAATTCTGATAGCTGCGGGTGACCCCATCACCATTCAGCGGGTAGGTAGTGCATGAACAATCGCTCCTTGCGTGCCGGCCTCAGTCTCGTGCTGGTGGCCATGACTATGGCCGGTTGTGCCAATTTCAGCGGCTTGAACACAGAAGGCAAACGCCTCGAAGCCAATAACCTGCAAACCGGCAAATCCCTCAGCGGCGTGACCCTGTCCACCGCCGCCTGGCCCACCGCCGACTGGTGGAAAGGCCTTGGCGACCCACAACTCGACGGCCTGATCCAGGAAGCCCTGCAGAACAGCCCCGACATGCAAGTGGCCAGCGCCCGCGCCCACCAGGCCGAAGCCGCTGCCTATGCTGCCGACGCCGACCGCATGCCAACCCTGGATGCCAGCGCCGGGGTCAGCCGTTCACGCTTGGCCAAGGACCAGGACCCACAAGGGGTCGGCGGCACTTACGCCACCGTGCGCAACATCGGCGCCAGCTTCAATTACAACTTTGACCTTTGGGGTGGCCAGCGTGCCGCGTGGGAAGCCGCGCTGGGCCAGGCCCGCGCCGCCGAAGTCGACCAACAGGCCGCGCGCCTGACCCTCGCAGCCAACGTCGCCAAGGCCTACAGCGACCTGGGCCAGGCCCATATCGTGCGCGACCTGGCCAATGATGACCTCAAGCGCACCCGGCAAATGCTCGATCTGGGCAAGCGTCGCCTGAACTCCGGGATCGACAGCCAGTACCAGTACCAGCAAACCGAGAGCCTGGAAGCCAGCTCCCAGTCGCAACTGATCGATGCGGAAAAACAACTGCAGAGCGCCAAGATCGCCCTCGCCGTGTTGCTCGGCAAAGGCCCGGACCGTGGCAGCGAACTGGTGCGCCCCAACGTGCTCAAGCCCAGCGCGGTTGCCGTGCCTTCCGTATTGCCTGCCGAGCTGGTGGGCCGTCGTCCGGACCTGATCGCCGCACGCTGGCGTGTCGAGGCTGCAAGCAAGAACATCGATGCCAGCAAGACCCGTTTCTACCCCAACCTCAACCTGAGCGCGAGCGCCGGGGCCGAGTCGTTGCTGGGGGATGCGATGTTTGGTTCGGCCAGCCGCTTCTTCAGCATAGCGCCGACCATCTCGCTGCCGATCTTCGACGGCGGCCGCCTGCGCGCCGACCTCGACGCTCGCGACGCCGACTACGACCTGGCCGTGGCCCAGTACAACAAAACCCTGGTGCAAGCCTTGGGCGATATCGGCAACTCCCTCTCGCAATTGCGCGAGACCGGCCGGCAGATCCAGGCCCAGCAACACGCCGCTGACATTGCCCAGCAGTCCTACGACACCGGCGTCCAGCGTTACAGCTCGGGTATCGGTAATTACCTGGACGTGCTCAGCATCGAACAGCAATTACTCCAGGCCCAACGTCAGTTGGCCACCCTGAATGCCGAGCAGATCGATCTTTCGATTCAACTGATGCAGGCCCTGGGCGGCGGTTTCCACGCCGATAACGTGGCCTCGACCACCCCAGTCACGCGCACTGAATAATTCAAGGTACTTGTCATGGCCACTGCCGAAACCAGCAACAACGCTCCTGAAACAAAAAAGCCTGAACAACCGTCCACCAGCAACCCGCGCAAACGCAAAGTCATGCTGTTTGTGTTGGCACTGATCGTTATCCTCGGCGTCCTGGGCGTATGGGGTTGGTACGAACTGTATGGCCGCTTCAGCGAAAGCACCGACGACGCCTACGTCAACGGCAACGTGGTGGAAATTACCCCACTGGTCACCGGTACCGTGGTGAGCATCGGTGCCGACGACGGCGACCTGGTGCATGAAGGCCAGGTGCTGATCAACTTCGACCCCAACGACGCGGCCGTCGGCCTGCAAAGTGCCCAGGCCAACCTGGCCCGCACCGTGCGCCAAGTGCGTGGCTTGTACAGCAACGTCGATGGCATGAAGGCCCAGGTGCTGGCGCAACAAGCCAACGTGCAAAAGGCCCAGGACAACTACAACCGACGCAAGAACCTCGCCGCTGGCGGGGCGATTTCCCAGGAAGAACTGTCCCACGCCCGTGACGACCTGACCTCGGCGCAAAACGCCTTGGCCAACGTGCAGCAACAGTTCAAGACCAGCAGCGCCCTGGTGGATGACACCGTGATTTCGTCCCACCCGGACGTGCAGGCTGCCGCCGCGCAGTTGCGCCAGGCTTACCTGACCAACGCCCGCAGCACCCTGATTGCACCAGTGACCGGTTATGTGGCCAAGCGTACCGTGCAACTGGGCCAGCGGGTCCAGCCGGGCACTGCGTTGATGGCCGTGATTCCGCTGGATCAGCTGTGGATCGATGCCAACTTCAAGGAAACCCAGCTGCGCAATATGCGTATCGGCCAGCCGGTGGATATCGAATCCGACATCTACGGCAGCGACGTGAAGTTCAGCGGCACCGTGGACAGCCTCGGCGCAGGCACCGGCAGTGCGTTTGCCTTGCTGCCGGCGCAGAACGCCACCGGTAACTGGATCAAGATCGTGCAACGGGTGCCGGTGCGTATCCATGTGAACGCCGATGAGCTGGCCAAGCACCCACTGCGGGTGGGCTTGTCCACCGTGGTCAATGTCGACCTGCACGACCAGAGCGGCCCGGTACTGGCCCAGCAGGCGCCGCAAAAGGCTTCGTTCAGCACCAACGTCTACGATCGCCAACTGGCTGAAGCTGACGCCATGATCACCCAGTTGATTCATGACAACAGCGTCGCCGCTCCAAAGGCTGCGCAACGCTAATGAGCAATAACGCCTCGTTCACGCCGCCCAGCTTGCTGATGGCCACCATCGGCTTGTCCCTGGCGACCTTCATGCAGGTGCTCGACACCACCATCGCCAACGTGGCGTTGCCGACGATTTCCGGCAACCTCGGCGTGAGTTCGGAGCAGGGCACCTGGGTCATCACCTCGTTTGCGGTGAGCAACGCCATTGCGCTGCCGCTGACCGGCTGGCTGAGCCGTCGCTTCGGCGAGGTGAAGCTGTTTCTGTGGGCCACCATCCTGTTTGTGCTGGCCTCGTTTCTGTGCGGTATTTCCACCTCGATGCCTGAGCTGATCGGCTTTCGGGTGCTGCAAGGCCTGGTTGCTGGCCCGCTGTACCCGATGACCCAGACGCTGCTGATCGCGGTCTATCCCCCCGCCAGGCGCGGCATGGCCCTGGCGTTGCTGGCGATGGTCACGGTGGTGGCGCCGATTGCCGGGCCGATCCTCGGCGGCTGGATTACCGACAGCTACAGCTGGCCGTGGATCTTCTTTATCAACGTACCCATCGGCATCTTTGCGGTGATGGTGGTGCGCTCGCAACTGAAGAAACGCCCGGTGGTCACCAGCTACCAGCCGATGGACTACGTCGGTTTGCTCAGCCTGATCGTCGGCGTCGGCGCCTTGCAGATCATCCTCGACAAGGGCAACGACCTGGACTGGTTCGAGTCGAACTTCATCATCATCGGCGCGGTGATTTCGGCCATCGCCCTGGCGGTGTTCGTGATCTGGGAAATGACCGACGAGCACCCGGTGGTCAACCTGCGGCTGTTCGCTTACCGCAACTTCCGCATCGGCACGATTGTGTTGGTGTTGGGGTATGCCGGGTTCTTCGGGATCAACCTGATCCTGCCGCAATGGCTGCAAACCCAGATGGGCTATACCGCCACCTGGGCGGGCCTGGCGGTGGCGCCCATCGGGATTCTGCCGGTGTTGATGTCGCCGTTTGTGGGCAAGTACGCGCACAAGTTCGACCTGCGTTTGCTGGCCGGGCTGGCGTTCCTGGCGATTGGCCTGAGTTGCTTCATGCGGGCAGGCTTCACCAATGAAGTCGACTTCACGCACATCGCCCTGGTGCAGCTGTTCATGGGTATCGGCGTGGCGTTGTTCTTCATGCCGACCTTGAGCATCCTGATGTCCGACCTGCCACCGGCGCAAATCGCCGACGGCGCGGGCCTGGCGACCTTCCTGCGGACCCTGGGCGGCAGCTTTGCGGCCTCGTTGACCACCTGGATCTGGATTCGCCGGGCGGACCAGCACCATGCCTACATGAGCGAAAACATGACCACCTACGACTCGGCCACCCGGGATGCCTTGCAGGCGCTCGGCGGGGCAGGGCACAAGGCGTATGCGCAACTGGACCAGATACTGACGAGCCAGGCGTACATGATGTCCACCGTGGATTACTTCACGTTGCTGGGGTGGATGTTCATGGCGTTGATCGTGATTGTATGGCTGGCGAAACCGCCGTTCGCGGCGAAGGCCGGGCCGGAGGCTTCGGGCCACTAAGCTTCAATCCATGATCGTTCCCACGCTCCGCGTGGGAACGCCGCTTTGGACGCTCTGCGTCCGCTTTTGAAGGTCGTGACGCAGAGCGTCACAGGATGCATTCCCACGCAGAGCGTGGGAACGATCTGGGTCAAGCGCCGGGCAGTGCCAACTGCGGATTGACGAAGTCAAACGCCGCCAGTTGAAACCCTTGCTCATCCACCTGCAACGCCCACCCTTGCTTGTCCCAATCCCCCAGCACAATGCGCTTGGCCGCTTGCTCGCCAATCTGCAGCTTGTGAATCGCCGGGCGGTGGGTGTGGCCATGCACCAATGTACGCACGCCGAACTGCTGCATCACCCTCGGCACTTCCTCAGGTGTCACATCGACAATATCGTTGGCCTTCATCCGCACCTGGGCGCTGCTTTCACTGCGCAGCTTGCGCGCCAGCTTGTGCCGCGCGCCCAAGGGCAGGTGGCGCAGGATGAACAGGGTGATGGGGTTACGCAGGATGCGCCGCAGCTTCATATAGCCAAGGTCGCGGGTACACAAGCTGTCACCGTGCATCAACAGCACGGGCTCGCCGTAAAACTGCACCACACTCGGGTCCTTGAGCAAGGTTGCGCCTGCGGCTTTGCAGAACGCCTTGCCGATCAGGAAATCCCGGTTGCCATGCATGATGAAAATCTGGGTGCCGCTGTTGCTCAGCTCGCGCAGAGCCTGGCAAATCGAACGCTGGAAGGGCGTCATCCCATCGTCGCCAATCCAGGCTTCAAAGAAGTCCCCCAGAATGTACAACGCCTGGGCGGAACGGGCGCGGCCGTTCAATAAATCCAGAAACGCCCGGGTTATGTCCGGGCGCTCCTCTTCCAGATGCAAATCTGAAATCAGCAATATCACTCAACGATCTCGGCTTTCTCGACGATAACGTCTTCTACCGGTACGTCCTGGTGACCTGCCTTGCCGGTGGTTTGCACACCCTTGATCTTGTCGACAACGTCGGTGCCTGCGGTGACTTTACCGAATACCGCGTAGCCCCAGCCCTGCACGTTCTTGCCGCTGTGGTTCAGGAAGGTGTTGTCGGCGACGTTGATGAAGAACTGCGCGGAGGCCGAATGCGGCTCCATGGTACGGGCCATGGCGACGGTGTACTTGTCGTTCGAAAGGCCGTTGTCCGCTTCGTTCTGGATGCTTGGACGCTTGTCTTTCTTTTCTTTCATGCCAGGCTCGAAACCGCCGCCCTGGACCATGAAGTTGCCGATGACACGGTGGAAAACAGTGTTTTCGTAGTGGCCGGCTTTAACGTACTCGATGAAGTTGGCGACGGTGATCGGCGCTTTCTCGGCGTTCAGCTCGATGACGATGTCACCGTGGTTGGTGGTCAGTTTGACTTGAGTCATGTTCACTACTCTTTCAAGGAATTCGTGGGTTTGGGCGTTTTGCGCCTTACCTGCTTGGCAAAAACGGCAGCCAAGGCGCGCAGTTTAGCGTGACCTGCGGGAATTTCGAGGTGGTTTTTTACCGCCCGTGCAATAAATGCAGCAGTTTTTGGCCACGCTCTGTCAGGGCCTTGACAGCATCGGCTATGATAAGCCCTTTGTTTGTCGGCCTCACCCGGCCAAGTACTTCGTCTGTTCAAGGATCCTATGAGCAAGCCCACTGTCGACCCTACCTCGAATTCCAAGGCCGGACCTGCCGTCCCGGTCAATTTCCTGCGCCCGATCATCCAGGCGGACCTGGATTCGGGCAAGCACACGCAGATCGTCACCCGCTTCCCGCCTGAGCCCAACGGTTACCTGCACATCGGCCACGCCAAGTCGATCTGTGTGAACTTCGGCCTGGCCCAGGAGTTCGGTGGCGTCACGCACCTGCGTTTCGACGACACCAACCCGGCCAAGGAAGACCAGGAATACATCGACGCCATCGAAAGCGACATCAAGTGGCTGGGCTTCGAATGGTCCGGTGAAGTGCGCTATGCCTCCAAGTATTTCGACCAGTTGTTCGACTGGGCTGTCGAGTTGATCAAGGCCGGCAAGGCCTACGTTGACGACCTGACCCCGGAGCAAGCCAAGGAATTCCGTGGCACCCTGACCGAGCCGGGCAAGAACAGCCCGTTCCGCGACCGTTCGGTGGAAGAGAACCTGGACTGGTTCAACCGCATGCGCGCCGGCGAGTTCCCGGACGGCGCCCGCGTACTGCGCGCCAAGATCGACATGGCCTCGCCAAACATGAACCTGCGCGACCCGATCATGTACCGCATCCGCCACGCCCATCACCACCAGACCGGTGACAAGTGGTGCATCTACCCGAACTACGACTTTACCCACGGTCAGTCGGACGCCATCGAAGGCATCACCCACTCCATCTGCACCCTGGAGTTCGAAAGCCACCGTCCGCTGTACGAATGGTTCCTGGACAGCCTGCCGGTACCGGCGCACCCGCGTCAGTACGAGTTCAGCCGCCTGAACCTGAACTACACCATCACCAGCAAGCGCAAGCTCAAGCAACTGGTCGATGAAAAGCACGTGTTTGGCTGGGACGACCCGCGCATGTCGACGCTGTCGGGTTTCCGCCGCCGTGGCTACACCCCGGCGTCGATCCGCAATTTCTGCGAGATGGTCGGCACCAACCGCTCCGACGGCGTGGTCGACTACGGCATGCTCGAGTTCAGCATCCGTCAGGACCTCGACGCGAACGCCCCGCGCGCCATGTGCGTGCTGCGTCCGTTGAAAGTCGTGATCACCAACTACCCGGAAGGCCAGGTCGAAAACCTCGAACTGCCGCGTCATCCGCAGAAAGAAGAACTCGGCGTGCGCAAGCTGCCGTTCGCTCGTGAAATCTACATCGACCGCGATGACTTCATGGAAGAGCCGCCAAAAGGCTACAAGCGCCTGGAGCCGAACGGCGAAGTGCGCCTGCGCGGCAGCTACGTGATCCGTGCCGACGAAGCGATCAAGGACGCCGATGGCAACATCGTCGAACTGCGTTGCTCCTACGACCCGGAAACCCTGGGCAAGAACCCGGAAGGCCGCAAGGTCAAAGGTGTGGTGCACTGGGTGCCGGCTGCGGCCAGCGTCGAATGCGAAGTGCGCCTGTACGATCGCCTGTTCCGCTCGCCTAACCCCGAGAAGGCCGAAGACAGCGCCAGTTTCCTGGACAACATCAACCCTGACTCGCTGCAAGTTCTCACGGGTTGTCGTGCCGAGCCATCGCTTGGCGACGCACAGCCGGAAGACCGTTTCCAGTTCGAGCGCGAAGGTTACTTCTGCGCGGATATCAAGGACTCGAAACCCGGTGCTCCGGTATTCAACCGTACCGTGACCTTGCGTGATTCGTGGGGCCAGTGATTCTGTTTTAAGGAACTGTCGTGCTAACGATCTACAACACACTCAGCAAGACCAAAGAAGTCTTCAAGCCGCTGGATGGCAACAAGGTGCGCATGTACGTGTGCGGCATGACCGTGTACGACTACTGCCACATCGGCCACGGCCGCAGCATGGTTGCCTTCGACCTGGTGACCCGCTGGTTGCGTTTCAGTGGTTATGACCTGACGTATGTGCGCAACATCACCGACATCGACGACAAGATCATCAATCGCGCCAACGAAAACGGCGAGTCGTTCGACGCGCTGACCGAGCGCATGATTGCTGCGATGCACGAGGACGAGGCACGCCTCAACATCCTCAAGCCGGACATGGAACCGCGCGCCACGGACCATATCCCGGGCATGCATGCGATGATCCAGACCCTGATTGACAAGGGTTACGCCTACGCCCCGGGCAATGGCGACGTGTACTACCGCGTCGCCAAGTTCATGGGCTACGGCAAACTGTCGCGCAAGAAAATCGAAGACTTGCGCATCGGTGCGCGGATCGAAGTCGACGAAGCCAAGCAAGACCCGCTGGACTTCGTGCTGTGGAAAGGCACCAAGCCTGGCGAGCCGAGCTGGGAGTCGCCATGGGGCGCCGGGCGTCCGGGCTGGCACATCGAATGCTCGGTGATGTCCACCTGCTGCCTGGGCGAGACCTTCGACATTCATGGCGGCGGCAGCGACCTTGAGTTCCCGCACCACGAAAACGAAATCGCCCAAAGCGAAGCGGCCACCGGCAAGACCTACGCCAATGCCTGGATGCACTGCGGCATGATTCGCATCAATGGCGAGAAGATGTCCAAGTCCTTGAACAACTTCTTCACCATTCGCGACGTGCTGGAGAAATACCACCCGGAAGTGGTGCGCTACCTGTTGGTATCGAGCCACTACCGCAGCGCGATCAACTACTCGGAAGACAACCTCAAGGACGCCAAGGGCGCCCTTGAGCGGTTCTACCACGCGCTGAAAGGCCTGCCCTCCGTGGCGCCTGCGGGTGGCGAAGCGTTCGTGGCACGGTTTACCGAAGTGATGAACGATGACTTCGGTACGCCTGAAGCCTGCGCGGTGCTGTTTGAAATGGTGCGCGAGATCAACCGCCTGCGCGAGAGCGATCTCGACGCAGCGGCGGGGCTTGCCGCACGTTTGAAAGAGCTGGCAAGCGTGCTGGGCGTGCTGCAGATGGAAGCCGATGACTTCCTGCAGGCGGGCGCTGAAGGGCGTGTGGATGCCGCTGAAGTTGATGCGCTGATTCAGGCACGCTTGACTGCCCGGGCCAACAAGGACTGGGCGGAGTCCGACCGTATCCGTGACCAACTGACCGCGATGGGTGTGGTGTTGGAAGACGGGAAGGGCGGGACGACGTGGCGGTTGGCTGATCAGGCTTGATTGGTGAATGCTGAATGAAAAACGCCCCGACTGGTTCGGGGCGTTTTTTTGCCTATATATCCGTTATTCGGGTATTGGCTGCTATGGGGACCGCGCTTGCGGCGGACCACGGGCCGGACGCCTGTGCGGGGACATAGTTGACACATTCAAGGACAGATCAGGCCGGTTCAAGATCAAGCGCAGAGCTGCTTTTCTGTGGGAGCTGGCTTGCCTGTGATGCAGACACCTCGATTCAAACCAATCGCTCAATGAGCATCAGCGCTTGCCACCGACCTCATACCGGCTTTGAACAAACCCGTTATCCGACGCATACGTGCCGATATGCCGAAGCTCATGCTCGCCACTCAACGGGCTGAACAAGGGGATCCCCTGACCCAGCACAACCGGAATACGCGTGATGATCATCTCGTCGATCAAACCCGCCTCAAGAAACGCCTGAATCGTCTGGCCTCCGTCGATATACAGGTGTTTCATCCCGCGGTCGGCCAACGCTGCCACGAGGCTGGTGACATCCTGGCTCACCACCTCAACCTTGCCCTTCAACTCCGCAGGTAGCTCAACCGATTGATGAGAGAGTGCTATGACCGGCGTGCCCTCATAGGGCCACTCCGGAAAGGACAACACTTTTTCCAGGGTCTTGCGGCCCATCACCAGCGCATCCACGGTGGCGATGAAGTGTTCATAGGTCACGCCATTCAATTCGGCGCCTTCGTACTCAGGGCGATGAAGCCACTCGATATCACCGTCTGGCCCGGCAATAAAGCCGTCGACGCTGGCTGCGATAAAGACCGAACATTTGCTATCCATGGGGCGTGAAACTCCTTTTCTGTGTGCTTGAAAATATCGACTGTCATGGGGCGGCAACGCTAATGTTAATTTAATCTTCCGATGCAATAAGCGAGCATTGCCAAAAATCACCGTGGGTACCCGGCGCAGGCCGGTGTCCCTTTTCGTATTGCGAGGATCTATGCGCCGTTGGTTAATCCGCTACCGTTACGCGATCATTTTCTGGCTGTGCTTCGGGGTTTTCCGTACGTCCCTGGCCGATTGGAACCCCATTCCATCCGGCTCCATGCGCCCGACGTTGCTTGAAGGTGATGTGGTGCTGGTCAATCGGGTGGCGTATGACCTCAAGTTACCCCTCACCGATATTTCCCTGGCCAAGCTGGATAACCCCCAGCGCGGCGATGTCGTCACGTTCTCATCACCCAAGGATGGCATTCGTTTGATCAAACGTATCGTCGGCATCCCCGGCGATACCCTGGAAATGCGCGACGAAGTGCTGTGGGTCAACGGTACGCCGGCCACCTACAGTAATGGGCAGGACATCAGCGAGCCCATCGCTCCGGGCCACACGGTCCCGGGGATCAAGCTGACAGAGCGTGCGAACAACAGCCAGCGCACGATTCAGTTCATGCCGACGGTACGGGCGTTACGCGATTTCGGCCCGGTGGTGGTGCCGGCCGACAGTTACTTCATGCTGGGCGACAATCGCGATAACAGCGATGACTCCCGCTATATCGGGTTCGTGCCGCGTCGGCTGTTGATCGGGCATGCGCACCATGTCCTGGCTTCAGCGCAGATCCTGGACCATTGGATGCCACGATTGGGCCGATTTGGCGCGCCGATACTCTAGTGGGCTGATCATGCTTTTGCGCTGAGCGCCCGCAGTGCAAAACCCGCAATGCACTCCAGCTGCTCAGTAGTGGCGCCGCCCTTGCTGGCGATTTTCATGCCGCTGAGGGTGGCCATCAGAAAATCACACGCGCCCGAGAGATCGGTGCCGACGGCCAATTCACCTTGTTGCTGCGCGCGCTCCAGGGTCTGTTCGAACGCATTGCGCAAACGGCCGGCGCTGTGGGCGGTAAGTTGATTGATTTCTTCATCACCCACGCCGAACTCGCAGATGGCATTGACCCCCATGCAACCCGCCGTTCCTTCCCGCAGGGCGCGGGTGGCGAAGGATTGCAGGGTGTCGTGCAGTGCCTGCAGCGGGGTCGGGCCCTGGTTCAGGCGCTCGATCAAGTCGTCGACGCCGGTGCGCTGATACTCGGCCATCGCCAGCAGGTACAACTGACGTTTGTCGCCAAAGGTGTTGTACATGCTCTGGCGGCTCAGCCCCATGGCCTGCATCAATTCTTCCGTTGAAGCCGCGGCAAAACCCTTGTCGCAGAAAACCCGGATGGCCTCGCGCAGCACCTGGTCGCGGTCGAATGCTCTGGGTCTTGCCATGGTTACCTCGGGGAAATTGCAGTTGATGGATCAGGCCAGGTAACCACCGTCGATGGTCATGCTGGCGCCGGTGACAAATGCCGCGTCTTCGGACGCGAGATAAGCAACCATTCCGGCAACATCATCGGCAGTGCCTACGCGGCCCAAGGGGATCAGGCTTTTGATCATGTCCGCATGGGGCCCGTCTGCCGGGTTCATGTCGGTGCTGGTCGGGCCCGGTTGCACGTTGTTGACGGTGATGCCGCGCGGGGCGAAATCAATCGCCAGGCCGCGGATCATACCGGCGATCGCCGACTTCGTCATGCTGTAGACGCTGGAGCCCAGGAAGCCCGAACGTTGAGCGACCACGCTGCCCACGGTGATGATCCGGTCACCGTTGTGCATCACCGGCGAGCAGGCCTTGGCCGCCGCAAACGTGGCTCGCACATTGACCGCAAACATCCGGTCGAAGTCTTCCAGGCTGAAGGTGTCGACGGTGCCCATCAGCAGGATCCCGGCGTTGTTGACCAGGATATTCAAGGCGCCGAAATGCTCGACGGTGGTCGCGACCGCCCGTTCTATCGCCCCCACATCAGCACTGTCGGCCTGAATCGCCAAGGCTTTTCCGCCCTTGCTTTCGATCAGGCCAACCAGAGCTTGTGCCTTGTCGACAGAGGAGGAATAAGTAAACGCGACCGCTGCACCTTCATCTGCAAACCGGCGGACAATCGCTTCGCCGATACCGCGGGAACCGCCGGTGACCAGGGCGACTTTATGGTTGAAGCGAGGGGTGTGAACTGTCATGGGGGAGGCCTGAGGTTTAGTGGATTAAATAATCCACTAAACCGTACCAGCCTGGAAATACTTAGCCAAGCTGTTTTTGGATTAATTAATCTTTAACTGCCGGATGTGCTCTCAAATCCGTCATCAGTCGCCGGTCATTTCAGGTCGCTGTAGGTCAACCTGAATTCCGATAGCGCCGGGTGCTCGGTTTTCCACTGGCGGCCATACGCCTTGGCCGTTTCTATTTCCTCGGTATTCAATGCGCCGCCCAGCTGTCGCAGGTAGCCCGCAGCTTCGCCGTGCCGAGAGTTCTGCCGGGTACTATCCATGACCAGCCAGTACAGCCCATAGGCGTGGATTTTGTTCTCGGGATAGTGATAGCGGTTGGTGCCACTTTCATCGATATCGAAGCCGCCGAGCGCACCGGCATAGGTCATGACGCCATCGAGGTCATTCAGCGCAAGCCGTTTTTCCAGGTGTATGCGCTGGTAGGAGAGGTTGTGGTAATAGGTCTGCATGTTGGCCAGCCACTTCATCGCCGGCGGGAAGCCCTTGAAGGCCGCGTACCTGAGCATGGAGTCGCGGTTGTCACTGGCCTCCGGGTTTTTGTTATACAGCAGCGCTGCAATGTAATAGGCCTCGGCGCAGCCGGCATCGCCTGCCTTTCTCAGCCACGAGCGGTCTTTGGTCAGTTCATACAGCTGCAGCATCGCCTCGCCGTCGCCAGCATCGGCACCTGCCTGGGCGAGGGTCTTGGCCTTGGCCAGGTCGGTTTCGCCACCCAGGCGCATCAGGGCGTACACATGATCCTGGGCGGCGGCCAGGCGGTACCACGCCTGGGCATCGGGGCCGACACTGCCGACCCGGCGCCGGATGGCCTCGCCCAGGGCATATTGGGACGGCGCATCGCCGGCCGAGGCGGAGATGGTCAAAGGGGTTTCGCACTCTTCGAATTCACCGAGTTGATACAACTCGAGACCCCGCTGCTTGGCTGCCTGTTGCTGGCTCGTCAAATGTGAAATCAGCGCATTCAGCGCGTTGAGCAAATCAAACAGCGTGGTCAGTGCATCGGAATGGGTATACATGATCATTACCTGTATCGGGATACGTTGTCCGATAAAGGTAGGGGGGGCGGTGGGGCCCCAGGTGACAGATAATTATCGGCAGGAGCGCTGCCTTTCCCGCGCTCTGCGCAACCACTCAAGCGCTACGGCTGCCACGTATTGCCTGGTCCAGAAACAACGCCGCATTCGCCACAGCCTGCATGCCTTCGGGCAAGATTGCCGCAAACAAATGCCAGACATGGAACATCCCGGGCCAAACCTCCAGCGACACGCGTACCCGGTTTTCCCCCAGGTGGGTGGCCAGGCGCATGGCGTCGCTGAGCATGACTTCGTTTTCGCCGATCTGCACCAGAATGGGCGGCAATCCCCTGACGTCCGCGAACACCGGCGATGCATCGGGATCATTCGGCAGCGCACCATTGAGAAACGCTTTTGCAAGCAGCGTCAGCCCCAGGCGGGAGGCTTGCGGGTCGAGGCCGTCACGGTTGTCGATTGAGGCGCCGGTGTGTTCCAGGTTGGCCCACGGCGACAAGGCGGCGCCCCCGGCGGGCAGTGGCAGGCCTGCGTTGCGGGCCTTGACCATCACCGACACCACCATCGCGCCGCCGGCCGAATCGCCCGAGAACACGATGGACCTGGGGTCATTGCCTTGGTCGAGCAGCCAGCGATAGGCCTGCAACGTGTCATCAATAGGCACGGGGAACGGATGCTCGGGCGCCAGGCGGTAGTCGGGCAGGTAGACCTTTGCACCCAGCAGTTTTGCGAAGTGGCCGGCAAGGCCCAGGTAGCCCCGCGGGTTGCCGCCGACATAACCACCGCCGTGGATGTAAAGCAGCACCCGGTCCCCCTCAAACCCATCAGGCACGACCATCATGCCCGGTACGCCACCCATATCGACGTCACAAAAGCTGACACCGGCGGGAATCGGATGGGAACAAAGCACCTGCTCATAAGCCTTGCGCTGCTCATTGAGGGTGAGGGTGGTTTCCTGGCCCGTGAGAAATGGGCCAAAGTCAGCGGCGCAGGCAACCCATGCGTCGAGATGGGCTTGGACAAGGGGAGTGAATGCCATGGGGGAAAACCTCATAAAGTGATCCCGATACCGGGATTAGCGATGAGGTTCTATTTTATGGATTCTATTGGAGAACGAATTTCACCACTGCGGCGCCTGTGGGGATCAGCTGCCGCTGTCAGTGCGACGGCTGCTGACTTCAGCCGGCACATCATCCCCGGCCATGCGCTTGCGGAACAACGCGGTACGTGCCAGCAGCAACGTGGTCACCGGCACCGTGATCGACAGCAGGATCGGGATCAACCAACCGTGCAATACAGGACCGGACTTGAGCACCGAAAAGTAGATGATCGAGGCCAGCGCCACGCACCAGGCGCCCAAGGTCGAGGCCAACGCCGGCGGGTGCATGCGCTGGAAGAAGTCTTTCATCCGCAACAACCCAATCGCCCCAATCAGCGCAAACAGGCTGCTCAGCACCAACAATACCGCGACGATCACTTCAACCCACAGCGGTAACACATCGACATTGATCATTCGATCACCTCCCCACGCAGCAGGAATTTCGCCAGGGCGAACGACCCCACAAAGCCAAACAGCGCAATCAACAACGCCGCTTCAAAATAGGTGTCACTGGCATACCGAATGCCCAGCACCAGCATCATCAGCATGGCCAAAATGTACAGGTAATCCAGTGCCAGCACCCGGTCCTGGGCCGACGGGCCTTTGAACAGGCGCACCAGGGTCAGCACCATGGCCAAGGAGAATAGGAACAGGCTGAACAGGATCGCATTGGAGAGCAGGGCGCTCATTCGAAGATCTCCATCAGGGGCCGTTCGTAGGCGTGTTTGAAGTGCTCGATAAACTGCGCTTCGTCATCCAGGTCGAACACGTGGATCAGCAGGATGCTGCGGTCCAGGGCCAGTTCCGACCACACGGTGCCCGGCGTCACGCTGGTGATCATCGCCAGCACGGCCAGGCCGTTGGCGTCTCGCAGGTCCAGGGGGATCTTGATAAAGCGCGAACGCGGCGGGCGCGAGCCGCAGGTCAGGATGCCCCAGGCCACAGCAAGATTGGAGATGATCACGTCACGCCCCACCAGGAAGAACAGACGGATGATCACCCCCGGGCGGCGGATGCGGATCGGCAGCGGGCGCAACGGCGCCATCATCCATGGTGCCGCAAAGCCGAGGATCGCCCCCAGCAGCAGGTTGCCGGGGCTGACGGACAGGTTCAGCACCAGCCACAACAACCACAATGCCAATGACAGCCACGGGGCAGGGAACAGGCGCTTCATGGCTGCACCTCCAGGGCGGCGGCCTTGGCTTCAGGGCTCGGCACCGGGCGCGTCGCCATGACCGCCATCACATAGTGTTCCGGGTTGTTCAGGCTTTCGGCGGCCGCCTGGGTATAGCGCATCAGCGGCTCGGCCTTGAACGTCAGGGCGATGCTCAGGCCCAGCAGGAAGAAAATCGGCACGCATTCGAAGCGGCGCAGCAGCGGCGATGGACGTTCTTCCGGGGTCCAGAAGCGCTGGATGCCGAGGCGGGCGAAGGCGATCAGCGAAGCCAGGCCGGAGAAGATCAGCAGTGCCACCAGGCCCCAGGCGGCCGGACGCACCGGTTCGTCGATGGCATTGCCCAGGCCCATCGGGTTGATCAACGCGCTGAGCAAGCTGAGCTTGCCGATAAACCCGGACAGCGGTGGCATGCCGATGATCAGCAGGGCGCAGGCGATAAAGCTCAGGCCGAGGAACGCTACGGTCCAGGGAATCACTTGGCCGACGACGGCTTTCTGTTCATCGTCGAGGTTGGTGCCGGGCGGTGGATGCAGGGATTCCATGGCCTTGGGCAGGGCTTCGATTTCGTCGTCCAGGGGCATGTCGTTGGCCGAGCGCGAACGTTCGATCAATTCGGCCAGCAGGAACAGCGCACTCAGCGCCAGGGTGGAACTGACCAGGTAAAACAGCGCCCCGGCGGTCAGGCTTGGCTGGGCAAAACCCACTGCCGACAGCAGGATCCCGGCGGATACCAGAATACTCAAGCTGGCCATGCGTTCCAGGCGTTGCGCGGCAATCATCGCCAGTGCCGCGCAGACGATGGTCGCCATGCCGCCGTAGATCAGCCAGTCGCCGCCAAACAGCGCCGAGGCCCCGGCCTGGCCGGAGAACAGCAGGTTCCACAGGCGCAGCACGGTGTACACGCCGACCTTGGTCATGATCGCAAACATCGCCGCCACCGGCGCACTGGCCGAGGAGTAGGCGGGTGCCAGCCAGAAGTTCAGCGGCCACATGCCGGCCTTGGCCAGGAAGGCGACGGCGAGGATGCCCGCACCGGCGTGCAGCAGGCCGCGATCGGCCTCCGGCACCAGGGGGATTTTCAGTGCCAGGTCGGCAAAGTTCAGGGTGCCGGTGACGCCATAGATCAGCGCCGCACCAATCAGGAACAAGGTCGAGGCCAGCAGGTTGATCGAGATGTAATGCAGCCCCGCCGACACCCGCGCCCGGCCGGAGCCGTGAAGCATCAGGCCGTAGGAGGCCGCCAGCAGCACCTCGAAAAACACGAACAGGTTGAACAGGTCGGCGGTCAGGAAGGCGCCATACAGGCCCATCAACTGAATCTGGAACAGCGCATGGAAACTGGTGCCGGCCCGATCCCAACGGGCCATGGCGAACAGCAGGGCGCTGACGCCGATGATCCCGGTGAGCACCAGCATCATCGCCGACAGTTGGTCCACCACCAGCACGATGCCGAACGGCACTTGCCAGTTGCCCGGCAGGTACACGCCGATGGAGCCGGGGCCGCCTTTTTGGGTCCAGTACAGCAACAGCACGGCGATGCCGAGGCCGACCATGCTGGAGAACAGGTTGATTCGCGCCTTGAGCGGGCGGTGCTTCTCGCCGAGCATCAGCATCAGCGCGGCGGTCAGCAACGGCAGCAGGATCGGCGCGATGATCAGTTGATTCATCCAGGTCATTCCTTGGGCTCCCGGCCGTCTACATGGTCAGTGCCGGTCAGGCCCCGGGACGCCAGCAGCACCACCAGGAACAGCGCAGTCATGGCGAAGCTGATCACGATCGCCGTCAGCACCAGGGCCTGGGGCAGCGGGTCGGTGTAGTTGAGCAAGTCTTGCGGCACGCCGTCCTTGATGATCGGCTCCTTGCCGATAAACAGGCTGCCCATGCTGAAGATGAACAGGTTGACCCCGTAGGACAGCAGGCACAGGCCCATTACCACCTGGAACGTCCGTGGCCGCAGGATCAGCCAGACGCCGGAGGCCGCCAGGACCCCAATGGCAATTGCGATGACTTCTTCCATCAGGCGGCTCCTCCTTGGCTGGCAACGGCTTTCGCCTGGTTGCTGGGTTTATGGGCACGCACCGATTGGTGGCCCAGGGCGGTGAGCATCAGCAAGGTCGAGCCGACCACCATGGCGTACACGCCGACGTCGAAGAACAGTGCGCTGGCGACGTGGATGTCCCCCAGCACCGGCAGGCTGAAGTGCCAGGTGTGGGTGGTGAGGAACGGGTAACCGGCGAGCAGTGCGCCGAGCCCAGTCAGGGTTGCGGATAACAAGCCAAAGCCCATCCAGCGCATCGGTCGCAGGCTCATCTGTGCCTCGACCCACTGGGTACCGGCGACCATGTATTGCAGGGTGAACGCGACGGACATCACCAGCCCGGCGACAAATCCGCCGCCCGGTTGGTTGTGGCCGCGCATGAACAGGTAGAAGGAGACAACCAGGGCAATCGGCAGCAGCAGGCGCACCAGCACCGCCGGCACCATCATGAAGCCCAAGGCGGTGTCGCTGGCCTGGCGCGGGTTGACCAGGTCGGTGGCTACGTCGGGTGCCAACTGGCGCTGTTGCGCGGGCAACTCCATGCTTTCTTTCGAAGGCCGGAAGCGACGCAACAGGGCGTAGACAGTCAGCGCCACGGCGCCGAGCACGGTGATTTCGCCCAGGGTGTCGAACCCACGGAAGTCCACCAGCATCACGTTCACCACATTGCTGCCGCCGCCTTCGGGCAGGGCGCGGCTGAGGTAGAACGAGGAGATGTCGTTGGGGGTCTGGCGGGTCAGCATCGCGTAGGAGAGCAGCGCCATTCCGCCACCGACCACGGTGGACAGGAGAAAGTCCCGCAGGCGGCGGATGCGTGCCTTGCGCAACGAGCTCGGCAGTGGCGAGACTTCTTCGATCCGCCGTGGCAGCCAGCGCAGGCCCAGCAGGATCAGCACCGTGGTGACCACTTCCACCACCAGTTGGGTCAGCGCCAGGTCCGGCGCGGAGAACCAGACGAAGGTCACGCAGGTCACCATCCCGCACACGCTGACCATGGTCAGGGCCGCCAGCCGGTGATACTTGGCTTGCCAGGCGGCGCCCAGGGCACAGGCGATCGCCAGCAACCAGAGGGTGACGAACACGATGGAACCCGGGATCTTCGGCCGGTCGCCCCAACTGATGCCGCTGTAGAGCATCGGGATCAACCCGGCGATCACCGCCGCCAGCACCAGTAGGAACAGCTGGGTTTGCAGGCGTTTGGTGCTGATGCGTTTTTCGATCTTGCGCACCCCGCGCATCATCACCACCAGGCAGCGCTCGAAGCCGCGCTTGCCGTTGAAGTAGCTGATGATCGGCGGGTATTTGAAGCGGCCCAGCTTGAGTTGCTTGCGCAGCAGCAGATAGAGCACCACGCCGCCGGACATGGCCACCAGGCTCATGATCATCGGCGCGTTCCAGCCATGCCAGATGGCGAGGCTGTACTCCGGCAGCTCGCCGCCGACCACCGGCAAGGCGGCAGCGGCGAGGATCGAACCGACCACCTGGGCCGGGAAAATCCCCACCAGCAGGCAGGTAAACACCAGCAACTCCACCGGCGCGCGCATCCAGCGTGGTGGCTCGTGCGGAGTGTGAGGCAGGTTGGTGGCTTTAGGGCCGAAGAACACATCCACGGTAAAGCGCAGGGCATAGGCCACGCTGAAGGTGCCGGCGATGGTTGCGATGACCGGCAGGGCGATTTCCACCCAGGCGGTGGCGGAGATGAACACGGTTTCGGCGAAGAACATTTCCTTGGACAGGAAGCCGTTGAGCAGCGGCACGCCGGCCATGGACGCACTGGCGACCATCGCCAGCGTCGCAGTGAACGGAATCAGCTTCACCAAGCCGCTGAGCTTGCGAATGTCACGGGTGCCGCTTTCGTGGTCGATGATCCCCGCCGCCATGAACAGCGATGCCTTGAAGGTGGCGTGGTTGAGGATATGGAATACCGCGGCGACGGCGGCCAGCGGGCTGTTGAGGCCCAGCAGCAAGGTGATCAGCCCGAGGTGGCTGATGGTGGAGTAGGCCAGCAGGCCCTTGAGATCGTTCTGGAACATGGCGCAATAAGCGCCGAGCAGCAGGGTAATGGCGCCGGCACCGCCGACAATCCAGAACCACTCTTCGCTGCCGGACAGCGACGGCCACAGGCGGGCCAGCAGGAACACGCCGGCCTTCACCATCGTTGCCGAGTGCAGGTAGGCCGACACCGGCGTCGGTGCAGCCATGGCGTGGGGCAGCCAGAAGTGGAAGGGGAATTGCGCGCTTTTGCTCAGGGCGCCGATCAGCACCAGGGCGAGCATGATCGGGTACAGCGAATGGGCACGGATCTGATCACCGGCAGCCAGGACCTGGTCCAGGTCGTAGCTGCCGACGATATGCCCGAGCAGCATCACCCCCGCCAGCAGGCACAAACCGCCCGCGCCGGTGACCATCAGCGCCATATAGGCGCCGCGCCGGGCATCGGCACGGTGGTGCCAGTAGCCGATCAACAGGAACGAGAACAGGCTGGTGAGTTCCCAGAAAAACACGATCTGGATCAGGTTGCCGGAAATCACCAGGCCAAGCATGGCGCCCATAAACGCCAGGAAAAACGCGAAGAAACGCGGCACCGGGTCTTCCGGCGACATGTAATAACGGGCGTACAGCGACACCAAAGTCCCGATGCCCAGTACCAGCATCGAGAACAGCCAGGCAAAACCGTCCATGCGCAATACGAAGTTCAGCCCGAGGCTGGGCAACCACATGAATTCTTCACGTATCACGCCACCGTGGGCGATCTGGGGGTAGAGCAGGGCGACTTGAACCGTCCCGACCAGGGCGACGAGGCCGGCCAGCAGGGACTCTGTATTACGTGCGTTGTGCGGCAGCAAGGCCGCGAGACAGCTGCCGATAAAGGGCAGAAGCAGTAGAACTATCAGGGACATAGGCTTCTAATCTGCGGGAGTTTGGGATGCATCATACGTGCCGGAATCTTGATCACCAAACGGCAAGATGTGGCAGGATCCTACAAGGTAGGCTGAAAAAGACTGTTTGGCATTGTTTCAATGCCTGTATTCAGGGCAGGTATGCTGTTCAAAGGCTTTTTTTCAGCCTGTTACATAAGGACGTGTGATGACCCAGCGATTGCTCCACCTTGACCATGTCGCCTACAGCCTGCCGGACGGACGCAGCCTGTTCGACAACCTGAACCATGCTTTCAGCGCCCGGGCGACCGGCCTCGTGGGGGCCAATGGGACTGGCAAGTCCTTGTTGGGCGCAATGCTCGCGGGCACCCTGCAGCCCACCCGCGGGCATGTGCGCCGTGAGGGCAGTGTGTACGCGGTGACGCAACTGCTGGAGCCCGAGCGCTATCCCACCGTAGCGGCGCTGGCAGGTGTCGACCAAGTGCTGGGAGCGTTGGCGCGTATCACCGAGGGCAGTCTGGACGAACACGACCATGCACTGGCGGTCGATCAATGGGATTGCGCGCCTCGACTGGTGGCTGCCCTGGAACACATCGGCCTGGGGCACTTGACTGCCGACTCGCCCACCGCAGCCCTCAGTGGCGGCGAACGCCAGCGCGTCGCTTTGCTGGGCGCCTGGTTGTCCAGGGCAGACTGGTTGATCCTCGATGAGCCCAGCAACCACTTGGACATTGATCAGCAACACAAGCTTGCCCAGCAGATTGGTCGGTGGTCCAGCGGCCTGGTGCTGATCAGCCACGACCGTGGGTTGCTGGAGCACATGGACGAGATTGTCGAACTGTCGCCCACGGGCTTGGCGGTTTACGGCGGTAATTACAGCCACTATGCGGCGACACGGGAGCAGGAGCAGCAAGCGTTCCAGTCGGCGTTGCAGGGGGAGCGCGCGCACGCCAGACGTGAGCAGCGTGAAGCGGTCATCCAGATGGAGCGTCAGCAGCGCCGCAATGCCCGGGGCGACCGCCAGGCCCGGGATGGCAATCAGACCAAACTGATCACCAACGCCCAGAAAGAGCGCAGTGAAAACAGCCAGGGCAAGTTGCGCCTCAATCAGCAGCTGGCGCGTGAGCAGCAACAGCAGCGGATCGCCGAGGCGCGTGCACGGTGTGCGCCCGAGATCCAGCGCATGATGCTGTCGCCGGAAAGCGTGGTGCCCCAGGGCAAGCTGGTGTTGCAACTCAATGAGGTGGTGCTGCCGTTTGGCAGCCGCGCACCGATCAATCTCACCCTGACCGGCCCGATGCGCATGGCGATCGTGGGGGCCAATGGCAGCGGCAAGTCGAGCCTGTTGCGGGTGATCGCCGGCCAGTTGCCGGTGGCCGCCGGCGAGTTGGCGCGCAGTTGTCATATCGGCTGGCTGGACCAACACGCCGGGCTGGAGCACCCCGAACGCACGGCGGTGCAATGGCTTTACGAAAGTAATCCGCTACTGGCGGAAAGCGAAGCGCGTACCCGGCTGGCGCAAATGGGCATCGATGCCGACCGCGCGATGCTCGACACCTGCCAACTGAGCGGTGGCGAGCGCCTGAAAATTGCCCTGGCCGCGCAGCTCTACGCCCAGCATCCGCCGCAATTGCTGTTGTTGGACGAACCCGATAACCATCTGGACTTGCCCAGCCGGATTGCCCTGGAGCAAATGCTCAATCAATACCAGGGTGCATTGATCGTGGTGTCCCATGACGAGGCGTTTCTACAGTCCATTAACCTGGACGGCGAGTTGCGCCTCTGAGGCGTTTAACCCTGGTTTTCGTGTTCCAGTTCGATCTCGGGTTCGGCGAGCCGCTGCCGACGGGTTTTTATTTCGCTGACAATCACCGCCGCCACAATCAATGCTGCGCCCACCATGGCAATCGGCGGGAAGCGCTCGCCGGCAATCCGCCCGACGACGCCGGCCCACACCGGCTCCCCGGCATAAATCAGCGTGGCCCGAGTCGGCGAGACGCTTTTCTGCGCCCAGTTCATCGCCACCTGAATCACCGCGCTGGTCAGTCCCAGGCCCACCGCGCTGAACAGCAGCAACCAGGAAAACGCCGGCAACGCCTCGCCCATCGGCACCACCATCAGGAACGACAGCACTGAGGCCGTGGCCAGTTGCACCACCGTCACCCGACGTACATCCACCTGCCCGGCAAAGGCGCTGATCAGGATGATCTCGGCGGCAATCGCCACCGCACCGATCAGCGTGGCGATTTCACCGGGGCTGAAATTCAGCGATGTTCCGGCCGGGCCGGTCAGCAGCATCAACCCGGTAAACGCCAGCATAATGCCGATGCTCGGCATCAACCCCGGCCGCCGTCCCAGCACCAGCCATTGCAGCAGCGGCACGAATGGCACATACAGCGCGGTGATGAATGCCGACTGGCTGCTCAGGATTGTCTGCAAGCCAATGGTCTGCAAACCGTAGCCGAACATGATCGCTACACCGATAAAGCACCCGGCTTTCAACTCAAAGAATGTCAGGCCTCGCAGACTGCGTAACGAGAACGCCCCGACGATCAGCGCCGCCGCCGCAAAACGCAGGCCGACAAAAAACATCGGGCCGCTCACGGCCATGGCGTGCTGCACCAGCAAAAAGGTGCCACCCCAAAACATGGTGATCACCACCAATACACATTCGGCTTTGCTGAAACGGGAAAACAATGGGGAGGTGGTCATGGCGGCTCGGTCTTGCACAGTAGGGGCGCGGACCGCACAATGCGCCGCAAGCTGGGCAGTATACTGCGCAACCCCACCCTGTGAGCAATATAGTGCACAAAGAAAATCCGCAACGGGCTTCGGTCCTGCAACACGTCAGCCAGAACGTTCGACGCCTGCGTCATGCAGCAGAGTTGAGCCAGACGGCGTTGTCCGAAAAATCCGGCGTCAGCCGGCGCATGCTGGTGGCGATCGAGGCGGGGGAGAAGAACGTCAGCCTGTCGACCCTCGATCGGGTGGCCGAAGCCCTGGACGTGGCCTTCAGCGACCTGATCCAGGCTCCGGACGCCCCCGACCACAGCCGTATCAACGAACTGGCCTGGGCCGGCGAGATCCCCGGCAGCAAAGCCGTGCTGCTGGCCAAAGCCACCGCTCGCCGCGAGGTGGAGCTATGGGAGATGCGCCTGGAGCCCGGTGATCGCTACATGCCCGAGCCGGACCCCGAGGGCTGGAGCGTGCAGTTGTTTGTGTTCGAAGGCACGCTGACGCTGGTGCTGGGTGACGAGGAAAAACACGTCGCCACCGGTGAGTTCCTGATGTTCGCCAGTCGCTACCTTCACGCCTATCGCAATGACGGCGACGTGGCGGTGCGGTTTGTACGCAATGTGGTGATCTAACTGTTGGCAGCGCAACAGTGGTTGGACACTTTGCTGGTTTGAACCGCTGACGACTTCCCCGTTTTACAAGCAACCCTCTGATTTTATTGAGCGTTAGATTCAGGCACGACTCCTGCAATTACCCCAGTATCTCTCTGGAGCCTGGAGTCGGCCCATGTCAGCCCAACCCCTGCAACCTGCCCACATCATTCGCTCAGACGCCGAAGCCATCGCCGTCGCCACCGAGTTGGCCAAGCGTTTCGCCGTCGAGGCCGGTGTGCGTGACCGCGAACGACGCCTGCCGGTGGCCGAGCTGGATGAATTCTCCGCCAGCGGCCTGTGGGGCATCACCATTCCCAAGGCCTACGGTGGCGCAGGGGTGTCCTATGTGACGGTGGCCGAGGTGATCAAGCTGATCTCGGCCGCCGATCCGTCCCTGGGGCAGATTCCGCAGAACCACCTGGGCGTTGTCGACATCCTCCTGCAAACCGCCAGCGAGGAACAAAAGCAGCACTACTTCGCCAAGGTCTTGCAGGGCTACCGTTTCGGCAACGCCTTCTCCGAGGCCAAGAGCAAAAACGCCGGCACCTTTGATACGCAAGTGCGCTTTGACGGCGACAGCGCGTACATCAACGGTGAGAAGTTCTACTGCACCGGCGCCTTGTTCGCCCATATCGTGCCCGCGGTGGGCGTGAATGAAAAAGACCAGGCCTTCATCGCCTTTGTCGAGCGGGACGCGCCGGGGCTGCAAGTGGTCGACAGTTGGGATGGCTTCGGCCAGCGCACCACCGCCAGCGGCGGCGTGACCCTCGACGGTGTGAAGGTGCCGCTGAGTGCGGTGATTCCCGCCCACCAGGCCTTCGACCAACCCACCGCCAACGGCCCGATTTCGCAAATTATCCAGGCGGCCGTCGACACCGGTATCGCCCTCGGTGCCCTGGAACAAGCAAAAATCCATGCACGCCAGGCCCGGCCCTGGATCGACAGCCAGCAGGATCACGGCTGGCAAGACCCGTTCACCATCGCCGCCATCGGCGACCTGGAATGGCGGGTCCACGGCACCGAAGCGATCCTCGCCAAGGCCGGCGTTGCCGTAGACCAGGCCCTGGCCAACCCCAACGAAGACACCGTGGCCAATGCCTCGCTGGTGGTCGCCCAGGCCAAGGTGCTGTCAGCCGAAACCGCGTTGCTCGCGAGCAGCAAACTCTTCGAACTGGCCGGCACCCGCTCGGTGTCCGGCAAGCACAACCTCGACCGTTTCTGGCGCAACGCGCGCACCCACACCTTGCATGACCCGGCCCGCTGGAAATACCACTTGATCGGCAACTTTGTGCTCAACGGCGTCAAGCCCGCACGCCACGCCTGGAACTGAGGAGCTTCATCCATGACCGCACTGAATCAGGCGCGCCAACTGCTGGAAAGTACCCGGCGCTTTGTCGAGAAAAGTGATGACCCCTACGTGATCAGCCGCTTCGGCGATTTGCAGATTCGCGTGGAGGTCGCGGCCGCTTTGTTTGAGCGTGCCGAAACCCACCCGAGCCCGGTTGCCCTCACCGAAGCCCAGATCGCGGCTGCCGAAGCCCTCATCGCCGCCAGCAACGCCGAATTCGAACTCACCGGCCAGCGCACCGCACTGCCACCCACCCTTGATGATCCCTTGCGCTGGAAATACCAGATTGTCGGCAACTACCACCTCAACGGTGTCGCCCCCCGGAGTACTGTTTAATGCCTCGTGAAATCCGCTTGAATGCCTTCGACATGAACTGTGTCGGCCACCAGTCGCCGGGCTTGTGGGCCCATCCGCGTGACCGCTCATGGCAGTACAAGGACCTGGAGTACTGGACCGACCTGGCGAAAATCCTCGAACGCGGCAAGTTCGACGGCCTGTTCATTGCCGACGTGCTGGGCATCTACGACGTCTACAACGGCAACGGTGACGCGGCGATTCGCCAGGCCACCCAAGTGCCGGTCAACGACCCACTGTCGCTGATCGCCCCCATGGCGCTGGTCACCGAACACCTGGGCTTTGGCCTGACGGCGTCGCTGTCCTTCGAACACCCATACCCGTTCGCCCGGCGCCTTTCCACCCTCGACCACCTGACCAAGGGCCGCGTCGGCTGGAACATTGTCACCTCGTACCTGGAAAGCGGCGCCAAGAACCTCGGCCAGAAAGCCCAGACCGAACACGACGCACGCTACGACTACGCCGAGGAATACCTGGAGGTTTGCTACAAGCTCTGGGAAGGCAGCTGGGAGGAGGGCGCCGTGTTGCGCGACCGCGAGCGGCGGATCTTCAGTGACCCGAGCAAAATCCACGAGATCCGCCACGTCGGCAAACACTTCCAGGTGCCCGGCATTCACCTGTGTGAACCTTCGCCACAACGCACCCCGGTGCTCTACCAGGCCGGCGCTTCCAGCCGGGGCAAGCAGTTCGCCGCCGAGCAGGCCGAGTGCGTGTTCGTCGCCGCGCCGTCGAAAGTGCTGCTGAAGAAAACCGTCGCTGACATCCGCCGGCGTGCGGCGGAGGCAGGCCGTGATCCGAAGAAAATCCTGATCTTCAACCTGCAGACGGTGATCGTTGGCGAGACCGACGCCAAGGCCAAGGCCAAGTTCGACGAATACAAATCCTACGTCAGCTACGAAGGCGCGATGGCGCTGATCTCCGGCTGGACCGGTATCGATTTCAGCCAGTTCAAGCCCGATGAGCCCCTCAAGCATGTGCACACCAACGCCATTCAATCGGCGGTGGAAGCGTTCTCCACCGCCGACCCGAACAAGGTCTGGACCCCGAATGAACTGGCAGACTGGGTCGGCATTGGTGGTTTCGGCCCGTTGTTCGTCGGCGGCCCGGAAACCGTGGCCGATCTGTTGCAGGAATGGGTTGAAGAGACCGATGTGGACGGCTTCAACCTGGCCTATGCACTGACCCACGAGACCTTTATCGATGCGGTCGAGCTGCTGGTGCCGGAGCTGCAGAAGCGTGGCGTGTACAAGACTGAATACGCCCAGGGTACCCTGCGGGAGAAATTGTTTGGAGACGGTGCGCGCTTGGCGGACAACCATCCCGGGGCCAGCTATCGTGACCTGAAGGCCACCGCGATCTAACGGGAGAAACTGAATCAATGTGGGAGCTGGCTTGCCTGCGATAGCGGCGTATCAGCCGGTAGAGATGCAAGCTGACTCAACGCCATCGCAGGCAAGCCAGCTCCCACATTTTATCTTCATCGATCCAATGATTTCAGCCAGCGGACCACCGCATGCTTGTTTCACCAATAGGAGCATCACCCTATGAGCGTGCATGAACTCGAACTTCCGCTGGATGTGGAATGGCCCGCCGAACGGGTCACGGTGTTGCCCGAGGCATTGGCGCAATTGCGCCATTGGGCACAAGTGACCCCGTTGCACAGCGCCCTGCGCCACAAGCGTGACGGCCAGTGGTACGCCTGGCGCTGGATTGATGCGTTGCGGGATGTCGAACGCCTGGCTGATGGCTTGCGTCAGCAGGGCTTTACCGAACAGTCACGGCTGGCCCTCAGCGGTGTCTTCGAGCCCGGTCTGTTACTGCTGGCCCTGGCCGCCCAGGTGATCGGTGGCCAGATCCTGACCCTGGCGGATGACCTCGAGCCCGCTGCCTTGCAGCAACAGGTGTGGCGCATTCGGCCTACCCATGCGTATGTCCCTGGGTTTCAACCGTTGGCGGTCGTGCAACGGATAGACCCCGTGGACACTTCCCAACGGCTCTGCCGCTGGTGGCAGCCTTCCGGCAAGACCGAATTGTGGAGCGAGGAGAGCACCCATTGGCAAGGTGGCCTGGCGGCGGTGCTTGAGCAATGGCTGAAGAGCGGCCAAAGCCTGGGCTTCCCACAGTCGAGCTGAACTAGGCGTCTCGTGTCGATGTGCTGGATACTGCACGGGGCGATTTTTACCACAACCATTCAGGCAGACAGTAAGGGCGCAATTTCATGAGTGAAACCGAACGCGGACAGGCGACGAGCGCCATTCGCAACGCTGATGTGTTGATTGTCGGCGGCGGCCTGAGCGGGACGATGCTGGCGGTGCAATTGCTGCGCCTGCCGGGCAAGCGGCAGATCCTGGTGATCGAACCGCGCCAGGAACTGGGGCGCGGCGAGGCCTACAGTGCGGTGGAACTCGGCCACACCTTGAACGGCAACGCCGCCCGCATGAGCGTCGACCCGGATAATGCCGATGACCTGACCCAGTGGCTGACCGCCTACATCGCCGACGGCGGTTGGCCCGAGTCGGACCAGCAGCACGTGCCCATCAGCGAACTGTTCCCGCCCCGTGGGATCTTTGGCTTGTACGCGCAACAACGGCTGGCGGAGGCCAAGGCGTTATCGGCGTCAACCGTCGAGCATGTCCGCGCCGAAGTGGTAGACCTCGAGGTGGACGAACACTCCACACTATTGACCTTGAGCGACGGCCAGCAACTGCGCGGTACGTTTGCCGTATTAGCCACCGGCATGTTCCCGGCAGCGCGTACACCACAGACCGAATCCAGCGGCTTGAATGCCGCAGCAGTCGACCCGTGGGATGTGCAGGCCATGACTCAACTGGACCCGCAATCCACGGTGCTGATCATTGGTTCCGGGCTGACCATGGTGGACGCCGTGGTGTCCCTGGAACAGGCCGGTCATCGCGGGCCCATCGAGATTTTTTCGCGCCACGGCCTGTTGCCCCATGTGCGCCGGCAGCCGCCGGCCTGGGTCGACTTTCTGGGGGAGGACCACAGCCTGCGCAGTCCTCGGCAATTGCTGCGGGAAGTACGCCGCCAATGCAAGCTGGCGCTGGAGCAGGGGATCGACTGGCAAGCGCCGCTGGACACCGTGCGCGCCAATATCGGGCGTTTGTGGAGCCAGGCCAGCGAGGCCGAGAAACGCCAGTTCGTGCGGCATATTCGGCCTTGGTGGGAAAGCCATCACCACCGCTCACCGCCCTTGAGTGCCGAGTTGGTGGCGCGGTTGCACGGGGAGGGGCGGTTGCGGATTCGGGCAGCTTCGTACAAGGGACTGGTGCCGTCGCAGGGTGATGTCACGATTCGCCTGCGTCCTCGTGGCGAACAGGCCATCGTTCAGGTGTCGGGGGCTGCGTTGATCAACTCCAGTGGGATTGAATACGACTGGCGGCGCGTGGCCCGGCCGTTGCCTCGGCAGTTGCTCAAGCGAGGGTTGATTCAGCCCGGGCCGCTGGCGTTGGGGATTGCGGCGGATGTGTCGGGGGCCGTGCTGGATGCCAACGGCCAGGTCAGCCAGCGACTGTTTGCCATGGGCCCACCGTTGCGCGGGATGTGGTGGGAAAGTACCGCAGTGACGGATGTGGCAATTCAGGCCAAGGCACTCGCCGCAAGGTTGGCACACCTCTAAATCCAATGTGGGAGCTGGCTTGCCTGCGATAGCAGCGGGTCAGCTGCATCTTTATCAACTGAGAGATTGCTATCGCAGGCAAGCCAGCTCCTGCAGGTTGGGTTCATGGCCCGACCTTCACAAACCCCGGCTTCAACCCAAACACCTCCACCCCCTGCGCCGTCGACTGCCCGGTTGTCACGGTCACCCGCTCCACCGGCTTGTCCATCGCGGCCCGATATTCCACCGTCATCACACCATCCCCGCGACTGATCGCCTGCGCCGGTACGACAATCGCCTGGTCATTGTTGTAGGTCACGATGGTCAACCGCGCACTCATCCCCAACCTTACCCGTTGCAACTGTTGCGGGGTCAGCTTGGGAATCGACAGGGTCACCGGAAACTGCGCGCTGCCCTGGCTGTCGCTGGCAATCGCCAAGCCACTGACCACGCTGACCGACCCCGTCAATCGTTCCCCGTCAAACCCGTCGCCCAGCACCTCCACGGCCTGGCCCTGATGCAACTGGTTGATATCCAGCTCCGAGACCTTGGCGACGATTTTCAGCTTCTCGATATTCGCCAGTCCAAACAGCACCTGACCCTGACTGACCTTGCTCCCGGCCTGCACCGGCGCGTTATTGTTCCCGCCGCCCTGGGCCGATGAGGTACTGCCCGGCGCCGGCACTACGATGCCGGAGAACGGTGCCTTGACCTCCTTGCCATCGAGCAAGGTGCGAAGGGCTTCATATTTCACCGTGGCATTGGTCAGCTCCATATCGGCGATCTGTCGGTATTCGCCTTTGCCTTGTTCAATCGCCTGTTGCAGTTCGCTGCGGGCCGCTATCAGGTCCAGCTGTTGCTGGGTGGCCTGTTGCTTGAGGTCGTCGAGTTCGTTGCGCGGGATGATGCCGCGCTTGAACAGGTTTTCGCTTTCGGTGAGTTTGCGCTGGGTATTGCTGGCGGTCATTTCGGCGGTGCGCAGGCCGCGCCGGGCGCGACCGACTTGTTGGCCGCTGTCCCAGTCCTGCATTTCCTGCACGGTGCGCCGGGCCTTGAGCTGGGCGGAGAGGGCGTCGCGCAGTTGTACTTCGAGGGTGGCCGGGTCCATGCGCAGCAGCACCTGGCCGGCCTCCACCCGTTGGCCCTGTTCCACCAGGTTGGCCTGCACATTGCCGTCGAACGGCGCGGTGAGGGTGACGGTGGTGTCAGGCTCGATCTTGCCCACCAGGCCGATCTGATGCACCAGCGGGTCGACCTTCACCTCCAGCCATTGTTCGGCATTGCCGGGTTGATTGGCAGCCGGGCTTTGACGGCTGAGCAGCGTGATACCGACACCGGCCACCAGCACAATCAACACGGCACCCAACAGGCGCTTCTTATTAGTAGTCATTGAGGGCGATTTCCCAACTTTCCAGCGTCATGCCCAGGGTCAAGTCGAGCTGAGTCTGGGCGTTCAAATAGGCAATCAGCGCATTGAGCCGTGAGTTCTCGGCGTTGCGCAGGTCGGTTTCGAAACTCAATACCTGAAAGTTCGTGGAGCGCCCGGCGCTGAGTTTTTCCCGTTCGATTTCGATCTTGCGCCTGGACAGCTCCACCGCCCGCTGGGAAATTTCATACTGGCGCCAGCGGGTGCCCAGGTCGCGCACCACATCGTTGACGCTGCGCTCCAGTTGCTGGCGGGCGTCGGCGATGATGATCTCCTGGTTTTCCACATCAACCCGCGCGTGCACCTCGGCCTGGCGGGTGCTGATATCACCGATGGGAATCTGCACCTGCACGCCGGCGTAACTGTCCCAGCGCCGGTTGTTCGAAGAGCCGTTGTCGTTGTCGGTGGCGGCCCGAATCTGGTTGGCGCCGGCCACCAGGTCCACTTGCCAGCGTCCGGAGTCCTTGGCGATCACCAGGTTGAGGTCGGCCTGCTGGCTGCCGAGCAGGGTGGCGAGGTATTCCGGCTGCTGGTTCTGCGCCAGGATGAAGGCCTGGCGTTTATCGATGTCCATGGGTTTGGCTTCCAGGGCCTCGGTGGCGCGGATCGGCGTCGACAGGTCAAGGGCCAGCAGGCGCAGCAGGGCCAGGCGGCTGGTGTCCAGTTGGTTCTGGGCTTCTTCCACCCCCAGTTGCTGGGTGGCGATATCGGCTTCGGTCTGCACGATCTCGAACTCGGCCATGCGCCCGGCACTGATCAGCGCCTTGTTCACTTCCAGCAGGGTACCGGAGCGCTTGAGGGCGTCCTGCACGATGGTCAACTGCTCCTGGGCCCGCAGCAATTCGCGGTAGGTGGCGATGATGTTGCTGATGGTCTGCGCCACGTTGGCCTTGAGGTTCAGGCGGTTGGCCTGCTCCGACAGGCGTGACAGGCGCAGCGGGGCGGTGGTGGCGTCCCAGCCGGCACCGCGCATCAGGGGCTGGATCACTGACAGGTCGAGGCCGTCGCTGCGGTAACGCCCGGCGCGATCGGCGTTGTTCAGTTGCTGGGTCCAGTTCATGCTCAGGCGCGTGCCGTACTCACCGAGCAAGGTGGCATTGGGCGCCAGGTTGGCGTTGCGGGCGCTGTCGTCGGTGCCCTTGGTGGCGCGGTAGTAGCTGTTCAGGGTCAGCTTGGGGTTGAACGTGTCTTCGGCCACCCGCAGGTCGAATTTTTGCGCCACCCGTTGCAGGTACGCGCTGCGAATCGCCGGGTTGTTGCGCAGGCCCAGGTAGACCGCGTCGCCCAGGGTCAGGGTGGTGGACTGGGCATTCAACGACACGCCGCGGTCATAGCCGCTGCGGGTGGTGCTGGGCGCCGACGGGCGAATCACCACGTCGGCGGCCACGCTGTGCAGGCTCACCAGGGCGGTCAACAACAGCAGCCGTTTATTCATCGCGCAGGGCCTCCACCGGCTGCAGACGCGAGGCCGACACGGCCGGATAGATCCCGAAAAACAGCCCCACCAGCAAGGTGCTACCGACCCCGAGCGGCAGCGCGGCAACCGCCAGGGAAAACTGCCAGCCGGACATCCAGGCATACAGATAGGCGGCGGTCATGCCCACGACCGCGCCGCATAACGCGCCGACAGCGGTCAGGGTGACGGCCTCCAGCAGGAACAGGTTGCGAATGTCCCGCTGGCGCGCACCGAGTGCCATGCGGATCCCGATCTCCCGACGCCGCTCTGAGACGTTCATCAGCATCACGTTCATCACCCCCACGCCGCCGCCCACCAGGGAAATCGCGCCCAGGGCCAGCAGCAGGTAAGCGAAGGTACGGCTTTGGCGGGTCATGCCGTCGATCATTTGCTGGGGCACCTGGATGTCGACATCGTGGTCGGTGAGCTGGGTTCGCAACGCCACGGCTGCGTCCCGGGCGACACGCTCCATGTCCTGGCCGGGAGTGGCGCGTATCACCACATTGCCGATTTGCGGACTGAAGTAGATCCGGCGCATGCCCGGGGCGGGGACGAACAGCGATTCGTTGGCCTGTACAGGGATCAGCATGGCCCGGGGCTGGTTTTGAAGAATGCCCACCACCAGGTACAGATAGTCATTGATGCGCACCCGGTCCCCCAGTTGCAGCGGGTCGCCGGGAGCACTCAAGGCCTGGACGACCTGTTCGCCGACGACCGCGTAGGTTTCCCCCGCGTCGAAGGTCGACAGGAAACGCCCCTCGCGCACCGACAGGCGCATGGCGTCCTTGAGGTCCGGCGTACTGCCGACAAAGCTGCCATTAAAGGTGCGGCCATGGAACACCACCGGACCGCTGAACATCGAAATCGCGCCAATATGGGCGATGCCGGGCACGCTGCGGCGCACCGTCTCCAGGTCCAGGCTGGCCGGCATAGGGGCAATGCTGGCGGCCTTGGGCGGGAACTGTGCCACCAGCGTGTCGGTGCCCATGTCCTTGAAAATCATCGCCGCGTCTTCGGCGGCGTTGTGCCCGATATTGATCAGCGCCACCACCGAGGAACTGCCGATGACGATGCCTAACAAGGCCAGGATCGAGCGCTTGCCCAGGGTGCGCAGGCTGACAAATGCCTCATGCAGCAATTGGCTCAGGCTTTGTTCGACCCGCAGGCTCATAGGCGCTCGGCCTCTTGCACCACGCCATTGCGCACCAGGATCTTGCGGTTCAGGCGTTCGGCAATGTGCGGGTCATGGGTGACGATGATCAGCGTCACCTGCTGCTCGCGGTTGAGCGCCAGCAACAGGTCCATGATCTCCTGAGCGGTGGTGCTGTCGAGGTTGCCGGTGGGTTCGTCGGCGAGGATCACCGAAGGGTTGCCGACCAACGCGCGGGCGATGGCGACCCGTTGGCGCTGGCCGCCGGAGAGGTCGGCCGGGCGATGGTGGGCGCGTTCGGCCAGGCCCACCTGTTCGAGCATGCGCATTGCCTGTTCCAGCGAGTCATGCCGGGACACGCCGCGATAGCTCAGGGGCAGGGCGACGTTATCCAGAGCGCTGAGGCGCGGCAGCAGATTGAAGCTTTGAAAGACGAAACCGATCTGCTGATTGCGGATCGCCGCCAGTTGATCGGGGCTGGCGCTGAAAATGTCATGGCCGGCAAAGCGGTACTGGCCGCAGTCGGGCAGATCAAGCAGGCCGAGGATATTGAGCAGAGTGCTTTTGCCGGAGCCGGATGCGCCGAGGATGCCGCAGCTGTCACCGGTTTCGATGGCCAGGCATACATCATTGAGAATCGACAGGTGCTGACCGGCCAGCTGATAGCTTTTGCCGATGCCTTGCAGGGAGATAAAGCCTGGGAGCGCGGGGGTATCTGTCATCATGACTACGCCTGCAGCCTCGACAGCGCCGTGCTTCCCCCGAAAATTCTTGTAACAAGTTCAGGGGCTGCCTGGTACACGTCACGGACTGGTTTTATTTCTTGTTTTTAAAATATTGTTTGAATACTAACCGCGATCCTGCCGTTCCGCCAGCCATGGATATAGAGCGGTTTTACCCTTTGAAACGATTCGTCTACAGGGCATTTCAGGCGCCTGAAAAGTCCATCAGCTACCCTCAATAAGCCCGGCTCTGTTGGGTTTGAATAGTATGGCGCAGTGTCACTACTTGCTTTCAGGCAGCGGCCCCGGTATAAAAAATCAAATTAATTTTTAAAACAATATTTCCGCAGTGGAACCCCACCCCCTATGGTCGCGAAGAAACTCAGCGCTCCAAACGTTACCAAGACTCGATTGCTGGATGCGACAGAGGCTCTTTTCATCAAATACGGCTATGACGCTGTTTTGTTGCGGCAGATTACCGAGAGGGCCCAGGTCAATCTCGCTGCGGTGAATTACCACTTCGGGGACAAGGATTCCCTGATGAAAACCCTGCTGATGCAACGCCTGGAGCCGCTCAACGAGCAGCGCCTGGATTTGCTGGCCAGGTGCGAGGCCGAATCCGACGGCCCGCTGGACTGCGACACCTTGCTTGGCGTGCTGTTTGCCCCGGCCATGGGCCTGGAACGCAGTGATCCTGCCAGTGGGGAAGGGCGTTCCTTCATCCGTTTCCTGGGGCGGGTGTACAGCGACACCTCGCCGTTTATCCAGGAATACCTCAAGGTGCATTACCAGCCGGTGTTCCAACGCTTTTTTGAAGCGTTCGCCCTGGCATTGCCAGACCTGCCGCGCAACGAACTGGGGGTGCGTTTGCAATTTGCCCTCAAGGCAATCTCCGGGGTGATGGCCGGTACCGAGCTGCGCTTGCTGATGAACTCCATGAGCCTGGGACGCCCGGCCACGGATGCCGAGGTCATGGCCAAGCTGATTACCCTGGTGTCGGCAGCGATTCGTGTGCCGCAGCAAAGTCCTGAAGCCGAAACGGCCCTGGCGCGGGTGCTCGATACCCAGCGCGCGATACGTGAGCAAGCGGCGTCGCCTGTCGACAAGATTGCTCGCTGATCCATCAAGACCGGCTCGCAATGAGCCGGTTTGCTTCGACTCCTCTCTGAGGAAACCGAGTGAACACTCAAATCCCGGGCAAAAAAAACCCGCTGGGGCGGCGGGTTTTTAACTACAGCGTTTGTAACGGATGAGGCTTCACCCTACGTCTCCGGATGTGAATAAAACGTGAAAAATATGTAAGAGAAAGTGTGAAGTCTAGTGGCTTGTGTAAACCCGACAAATGGCAGTCAGCGTTGACTGTGAACCCGGCCAATAAAGTCCAAAAGGTACTCACTCACCCTTTCCGGCGCATCCTCCATCAGAAAATGCCCGGCGTTTTCCACCACCTGCAGCACTGCTCCACGAATGTCGTTTTGCAGGCGATGTGCATACGCCAGGGGCTGCCATTCATCTTCAGCGCCCCACAAAATCTGCACCGGCAGATCCATACCCGGCAGGCGCTCCGCAAAATCGGCGGTATACCGCGAGTCGTAATGCGCCACCTGATGCTGGTAGAACGCCGGCTGGCCGATCACGCCACTGATCGGCGCCAGGTATTCCTCCAGCAGCGCGCCCTGCATCACGCTCTTGTCGAACACGGCCATGGCCAGCTGTCGGATCATCAACGCGCGGTGTTCATCCGGCGTCATGCGCGCATGTTCGGCAAATCGCTGATGAATCCCGCGCCAGGTGGGCGATGGCCACGAGTCATAGCTGGGGGCGTCGGCGACCGTCAATGAGTGCACCCGCTGCGGATGGTCAAGGGCAAACAGCAGCGCGTTGACGCCGCCGATGTCATGGCCCACCAGGTGCACCCGCTCAAGCCCCCAGTGGTCCAGCAAATCGCCGATCAAGCGGCTTTGTGCGGCCACCGACGTATCGGCCTGGAGTGGGCGCTCTGAAGCGCCAAAACCCAACAGGTCGAACAAATGGACCTGCATGCCGGCGGCAGTCAGGCGCGGCACCACTTTGCGCCAGATGATGGAATGGGCGGGCGTGCCGTGCAGCAACAACACCGGTAGCCCCTCACCATGGCGGCCAGTGGCAATGCGCCAACCGTTGATCAATGCGGTTTCGTTAAGCAGGGCAGTCATGACAGATCCTCGCGGTGAATGAAGGCTTTACCCTAAAGCTCGGCTGGTCATGACACCAATGACAACTTACTCTCTACCCAATCCTGTTTTTGTCATAGGTGTTGATCATGAACCAGCGACTGCCCATCGATGTGCTGCGTGCCCTGCAAACCGTGGTCGAAACCGGCAGTGTCACCCGCGCGGCCGAGCGCCTGAACCTCAGCCAGTCGGCGGTCAGCTGGAAGATCAAGCGCCTGGAGAAACAACTCGAACGGCCATTGATCCAGCGCGAGGGGCAGCGCCTGGTTGCCAGTGATGACGGCGCGCAGCTGCTGGTCCACGCCCGGCGCATCATCGAGGCCCACGACGCGGCGTTGGCGCATTTCAATCCAGTGCAGTTGCAAGGCTCCATCCGCCTGGGCGCCACCGAACAGGTGCCGATGGCCGAGCTGTCGAACTTGCTCGGCCAGTTTTCCCGGCAGCACCGTCAGCTGGATGTGCGGATCGTGGTGGAGCAGAGCCACGTGCTTCGCCAGGCCCTGGTGGACCGCGAGCTGGACCTGGCGCTGCACCAGGATTTCATCCCGCGTATCGAAACGCGTGACCACTTGCTGTGGACCGAACAGGTGCACTGGTGCGCCCGGCCCGGCTGGCAGGCAGCGCCTGACGAAAGCGTGCGGCTGATCACCTTCGGCCCAGGCTGTTTTTACCGGCAACTGGCCCAGGAACGCCTGAGCGCCTTGGGCATTCGCTGGCAGGTGGTGGTGGAGTGTGGGTCGGTGGAGGGTGTGGTATCGGCCATCGCCGCGGGGTTGGGCATCGGCCTGCTCAGCAGTGACCATCTCGACAAGCGCGTGGAGGTGTATCGCCCTTTCGAGCAGCAGATGCCGCTGCCCGAAGTGGCGAATGTGTTGCGCTTTGCCGAGGACAGCCCCGAGCCCCTGTTACAGGCGTTGCAGCAACTGCTGGTACAGGCGCTGCACCGGGGCTGATCAGATTTTCCAGTGGCTGGCGCTCTTGGCCAGGCGCTGGCGCATGCCATCAATGTTCGCCGCCAGTTGCAGGGTCAATAACCGGTAACCGTCCAGGGCGTTGACCACCGGCACTTCAAATGTCTGCTCGTGGGTCGGCGTATTGCTCGGCCGTTCCAGCCGGTCGGTGGCCCCGGATTGCAACGCCCGCGCCATCCCGATCAACTGCACCCGGATCTGACGATGCTCGGCCTTCAACGCCACTTGCATACGCGCCAACGCTTCCTTGTCCCGTGGATCGGGCCGAGTGTTGCCGAGGATCTCCAGGGTGCTGATGCACATCCGCAAATGCCGCTGCAGGGTGTCCAGCTCGGTCATGGAAATCCGCACTTCCTTGGACACCGATGGCATCAATGAGCGCAGTTGCAGCATTGCCGCATTCAAGCGGTTGAGCAGTTTCAGATGCTCATCGTCAGTGACCGACTGGCCGCTGATGATCCGGCTATAAATCGCCGCGCAATCGCGCAAGGCACTGGCCAGGTTGTAGCGCCAGGAATACACCGCATACAGCGGCAGAGCGAAGGAAAACGCCAGGGCCAGGACGATACCGATCAGGATGTCGACCGTGCGCCACAGCCCGTCTGATATCGGATTATCGCCATGGCCCGCGACGATAAATACGGTGATCGCCGACAGCAACGCGATGTAGCCGCCCTTGCCGATGGCGTGATAGGAAAAGAACCCGCACACCACCGACATCAGCAAATAGGTCAACAGCGGCTGCCCCAGATACGCCTGTTGCAGCACCAGCAGCAAACCGACGCTGGCGCCGATCAACGTGCCGTAGGCGCGCTCGACGGCTTTCTTGCCGATATTGCCGTGGTGCTGCAAACCGCCGATCACGATCAACATCGTCACCGAGGCCCACTCACCGTGGGGCAGATTGATGCCGGTGGTCAGCAGGATCGTGGCCAGCAACCCAATGGAAACCCGTACCGCGTGGATCAATTTGGCGTGACGGTAGCGCCGATACGGGTCCAGCAGCGGACGCAGCAAGCGGCGGGCGAAGAGAGGAAGATTCATTGGTATCAGGGTAACCTCGTTGTTCAGGCTTCACTCAGTTCCAATGTGGGAGCGGGCTTGCTCGCGAAGGCGGCGTGTCAGTCAATACATCCGGCGACTGAACCACCGCTTTCGCGAGCAAGCCCGCTCCCACATTTTTAGATCGGTGTCGGGCTCAGAAAATATAGTCAGTGGTCAGAAAGCTCGATGTGCGCTCCTGCAGGATATCGCTGACCAGTTCCTTGTTGCTTGCCTGGAACTTGGTCGCCACCAGGGTACGGATCGAAAACACCCGCAGCGCATCATGCACCGACAGCGTGCCCTCGGCCGAGTTCTTGCGCCCGTTGAACGGGAAACTGTCCGGTCCGCGCTGGCACTGGGCATTGATATTGATCCGTCCCACCTGGTTGGCGAACGCGTCCACCAGGCGCCCGACTTCCCTCGGGCTGGTGCCGAAGATACTCAGTTGCTGGCCGAAGTCCGATTCCAGCACGTAGTCGATCACCGTCTCCAGGTCGCGATAAGGCACGATCGGCACCACCGGGCCGAACTGCTCCTCGTGGTACACGCGCATCTGTGGGTTCACCGGGTACAGCACCGCCGGGTAGAAGAACGAGCCACGGCTGGCGCCGCCATTTTCGTTCACCACCTTGGCGCCATGGGCCAGTGCGTCGGTGACCAGGCCGCCGAGGTAATCGACCTTGCCCTGCTCGGGCAACGGCGTCAGCGACACGCCGTCTTCCCACGGCATGCCAGGCTTGAGGGTCGCCAGCTTGCGGTTGAATTTTTCGATAAAGCTGTCGACCACGTCTTCATGCACAAACAGGATCTTCAACGCGGTGCAACGCTGGCCGTTGAACGAGAGCGAACCGGTGACGGCTTCGTTGACCGCATTGTCCAGGTCGACCTGCGGCAGCACGATCCCAGGGTTCTTCGCATCCAGGCCCAGCGCCGCGCGTAGGCGGTGGGGTTTTGGGTGCAGCTTCTTCAAATCGCTGGCGGCCTTGTTGGTGCCGATAAACGCAAAGATATCGATCTTGCCGCTGGCCATCAGCGCGCTGACCGTCTCGCGGCCGCTGCCGTAGATCACGTTGATCACGCCGGCCGGGAAGCTGTCGCGGAACGCCTCCAGCAACGGGCGAATCAGCAGTACGCCAAGCTTGGCCGGCTTGAACACCACGGTATTGCCCATGATCAGCGCCGGGATCAGCGTGGTGAAGGTCTCATTCAGCGGGTAGTTGTAGGGGCCCATGCACAACGCCACGCCCAGCGGTACGCGGCGGATTTGCCCGAGGGTGTCCTGTTCCAGCTCGAAGCGGCTGGAGCGGCGGTCGAGTTCCTTGAGGGCATTGATGGTGTCGGTGATGTAGTCGCAGGTGCGGTCGAACTCTTTCTGCGAGTCCTTGAGGTTCTTGCCAATCTCCCACATCAGCAGCTTGACCACCGCCTCGCGCTGTTCACGCATGCGCCGCAAAAACGCTTCTACATGCTGGATGCGATCCACCACGCGCATGGTCGGCCACGCGCCCTGGCCACGGTCGTAAGCGGCTACGGCGGCGTCGAGGGCGGTCAAAGCCGTGTCGGCGTCCAGCAGCGGGGTGCTGCCGATGATCACCGGCGTGTCACCGTCGGCACCGCGCAACTGCACCGGGCTGCGCACTTCGGCCAAGGGGCCGTTCCACACATGCAACTGGCCGCCGACCAGGTAATCGCGTTGTTCAATGGGCGCCGCGAGCCGGAATTGCTCGGGAATCTCTGCGGCAGTGGGAAACAGCTGGGCGAGCAGGTTGTCGGTGGTCATGTCGCTACCCCTGGAATGGTTGCAAAACGTGACTAGAGATTCACCCATCAACGCCCCGTGTGGCAAGGGCTAGACGCATTAACCCGCGAACCTTGGAAAACCTTGAGCACAACCGTGAGCTCGCCGGGTAAACTGCGCGGCTTTCTTGAAGGAGTTCACATGAGTCAGTACCAGCCGGGCATTCTTGCCGCACCGGTGCCGTTGCAGGCACGCCATCTGTTTTTTGCCATTGAGTCCCTGGACGCTGTACCTGCCGCACTGGATGCGCTGGTGCAGTTGGTGGACGCCAATGCGGTGGTCGGTTTTGGTGAGCCGCTGGTGAATGCCCTTGGTGCCCGGATTGACGGGTTGCGGGCGTTCCCTCATGTGAGCGGGCCGGGGGCGGAGAATCCGTCGACCCAGCAGGCGCTGTGGGTCTGGTTGCACGGTGTGGATCGTGGTGAGCTGCTGTTGCGCAGCCGGGCGTTCGAGAAGGCCCTGGCGCCGGGGTTTGGTCTGGTGCAGATGACCGAGGGGTTTCGCTACAAGACCGGGTTTGATCTGACCGACTATGAGGATGGCACTGAGAATCCGCATGATGATGCGGCGGTGGACGCGGCGGTGGCGCAGGGTGGTGCGAGCTTTGCGGCGATCCAGCAGTGGCAGCATGATCTGGATGGGTTTGCGGCGTTGCCGGCTCTGGAGCGGGATCACATTATTGGTCGGCGCCATGGTGATAACGAGGAGCTGGAGGACGCGCCGGAGTCGGCGCACACCAAGCGTACGGCCCAGGAGAGTTTTACCCCGGAGGCGTTTGTGGTGCGCCGGTCGATGCCTTGGGCGGAGAATGGGCAGGCGGGGTTGATGTTCCTGGCGTTTGGGCATTCGTTTGATGCGTTTGAAGCGCAACTGCGGCGGATGAGTGGGCTTGAGGATGGGATTGTTGATGGGTTGTATCGCATTAGTAAGCCGTTGACTGGGGGGTATTACTGGTGTCCGCCGGTGCGTGATGGGCGGGTGGATTTGAGCTTGGTGCTCTGAGGTTTTTGTTTTGGGGACATATCCGTTATTTAGGTAACGGCCACTTATGGTTTCGCTCTTACAGCGAGTCACTTTGCAGAAGCGGCAAAGTAACCAAAGCGCTCTGCCCCGCCTGTCGGCACCTCGCCTAGGCTCGGTGTTCCCTCACTCCGGCACTGCTCCGCGGGCCGCCGCGACGGGCCATCCATGGCCCGGCGCGGCTAAACCGGCGTCCTGCCGGTTTACCCGCTCCGCACTGCCTGCGTTCGGCCTCTGGCTTATTGGGGCAGTCAGATCAAAATCAAAAGCAAGAGCACAGCGGCCTCCCGGCCGGCTTGAGTGTTAAAAGCAAAGACTAAATCCAGAGCGAAAGCCAAATCTGAAGCTGATGCAGCTCTGCTTTTCTGTGGGAGCTGGCTTGCCTGCGATGCAGACAACTCGGTTTTTCAGATACACCGAGGTGATGCCATCGCAGGCAAGCCTGCTCCCACATTTGACCGTGCCCGCTCTTGATTTGGCTTGTGCCTTTGCTTCACCACACTCAAGCCGGCCGGTAGGCCGCTGTGCTCTTGATCTGCTTTTGATCTTGATCTTAGGCGCCCCGTTAAACCACGCTGGCCGAACGCAGGCTTTGGAGCGTGGGTAACCCGGCAGGACGCCGGGTTAGCCGTCCTAGGCCAAGGATGGCCCATGACGGCGGCCCACGGTCCAAAGCCGGAGTGAGGGCACTCCGAGCCTAGGCGAGGAGCCGAGTGGTGGGGCAAGAGCCTTTTGGTTACTTTTGGGCTCCTTTCAAAAGTGACCCGCTGTAAGAGCGGAACCAATATCAGCGGTTACCCAAATAATGGATATGCCCCCGATCCAAATCCCCCCCCAAACAACGCCGACAACTATAAACCCCCAACACCACCGGCTTTTTCCGCGCCCCACGCTCAACCCAGGTCGGCGCAACAAACCGATACCCCTGGCCCATCGCCGTCGCGATATAGACCGAATCATCACCCCCCAACGCCCGGCGGATCGCCTTGATCTGCGCCCGCAGGTTGCACTCTTCCACAACCAACCGTGGCCAGGCGATGTCCAGCAATTGGGTCTTCTCCAACAGCTCACCAGGCCGGGAGGCGAGAGCAATCAGCAACGTCAGGGCCCGACTACCCAGGCTCACCGGCTCACCGTTTTTCAGCAGCAGATGACGCCTGGGCAACAGTCGATAAGGCCCAAAGTGAATTTCAAAAGCGCTGTCTTCAAGAGGGCTGCGTTGTGAATACGTCATGTGATTAACCTTTGTGCATGTTCAAAAACACAACCCCGCGCGGCTCCCTTCGCGCAAGGCTGCAAGGGACGGTCAGGTGTTGATCGCCGGGATCGGATCTTCCGGATAATCACCCGGCTCCGTAGGCCCGCCAGTCAAACCGTATTGCTTGAGCACCGGCACAAGCTCGCCGTAGAACGCGTCCTGCGCCTTGCCATGAGCATCGGCCAGGGCGAAGGGCAGAAAGGCGCTGCCGATCCCGCCAAGAATCGCCGTAGCCCCGCCAAGGATGCCGCTGATGGTCCCGGCCACCGCGCCGATTTCCGTCGCGCCGTACAACCCGGCTCCGGCTTCCACCAATCCAGCCACCGCCGCACCCGTGCCCAGCACACCGGTGGCAACCGAAAAGCTGCCACTCAGGTAATCACCTTTTTTCAACGAGTCGACACCGCCAATCACCCCGATGACACCGCCGATAATCCCGCCCGCCGAGCCGATGATCTTGCCGGCCGCGCCGAGGTTGGCGATTTGCTGCGGGCTCAGCGGGCCCTTGCCCACCGGTACCTTGCCGGGGAAGTCACCAATGGTGCCGCCATCCGGGCGGTTGACCCAGGTGATGCCGTAACCCGCTTCCTTGGCGTATTTGGTACCACCCTCCATCAACAACCCGGCAAATTGCAGCCCGGCGGATACCCGGTTCGCGTCCGCCACCGGCGTGTTGCTGCCGCTGGCCGAACGGGCCATCAGCACGCCGCTCATCAACACCGCACTGCCGATGTGCAGCAGGCCTTGCTTGAACGCCGGGCTGACGTCGCCGAACTTCATGCCTTCGATGGCCTTGGGCAGTGCGTCGGCGATCTTGTTGCCCTGGCGCCCGATGTCCCATACCGAACGCAGCATCGACACCACTTGCGCCGGGTCGATCTTGCCGCCGTCCGAAGTGACGAACATCTCTGGATCTTTTTGCTGGGCGTCGTTGATCGCCGCGGTGACCTTGGCTTCGTCGAAGTTGCCCTTGCCGTCCCCCAGGGTGATGTTCAGGGTGTCGGTGGTGGCGCCGCCGAGCAGGGCGTCGCCCAGGGCTTCGTTGAAATTCACCTGCAAGGTGGCGGCGTCATCCGCTGAGGCTTTGTCGCCGAGGAAGGCCTGGGCCGAGGCGGTGCTGGCGGCGAAGCTGCTGGCGGCCACGGTGGGGTCCATGCCGCCGGCCACCGCGTCGGTAAAGGCCTTGCCGGTCACCAGTTCGGTTTTGTAATACTGCTGGATATTGTCGCTTTGCCCGGCCTTGTCGGCGATGCCGGTCAGGTCCACATGGCCGTTGCCTCCCAGCGCCAGATTGGCGATGGTCGTATCGTTGGCGGCGTTTTGCAGGCCCATGCCCATGTCGATCTGCTTGCCGTTCTGGTCCTTGGCGTTGAGGTTGTCGTTGAGGTTTTTGCCGGTCTCGATGTCGCTGGTGTAGTAGTTCTGCATCGCGACTTTCATCGTCGGGTTGCTGTCGACGATATCAGCCAGTGCCGGGCCGCGATTGTTTTGCAGGAAGCCTTGTACGTCCGGGTCGGCCGAGAGGGTTTCGATGCCGCTTTGCAGCTGTGCCTTGATCTTGTCTTCGTTGGGGTTGAGGCCGTAGTGGGGCGAGGTGTACTTGTCCATCAGCCCGGCGTGGGGCACGTAGTCGCTCACCAGCAGGCGGGTTTGCGCGTCGGTGAGTTGCACCAGCACTGCGGCTTTTTGCTCGCCGCTGTAGTTCTGCGGGTTGGCCAGGATGTCGGCGGTCAGGCCCGAGGTGTCGACGCCGGCGACGGCATCACGGGTGGCGGCGCCGTCGAGGAAGGTCAGGGTGTCGCTGTCGGTTTTCGGCGCCTGTTTTTCCAGCCAGGCGCCGATGTTGTCGCGGGTGCCGATGCCGTCCGACTTGCCGGTGGCCGGGTTGTCACCACCGGTTTCCAGGGCATGGAACATCCCGGGTCTGGACCACATGGCCGCCGCGCCGGTCAGCTCGGTACTCAGCGCCGAATCGCTGCCCAAGGCTTGCAGGTTGTCGATGCGCAGCATGCCGTCGTTGCTGCGCTGGTTGGCGTCACCGGGGCGCATCGCCGAACCTGCGCCGGCGGCCAGGCTCTCGTTGGCCATCAGGATTGCCGCCGACTTGGCATTGGCCTTGGCCAGGTCTCCCGGATTGCTGCCGAGGAAGCTGCCATAGGATTTCGACGCGGCACCGAGGTCCTTGCCGGCGTTGTCGATGAAATGGTCGACGTCCGAATGGGTGATCACGTTGTCGGCCTTGCCGCGCCCGCCGGTGTCCAGCGCGGCCATCAGGCTCGGGCTGCTGGCGACGTACTTGAGCACGGCCTGGGCCTCGGGCGGCAGGGTCGTGGGCGGGTTGGCGAAGTCGATCGGCGCACCGTGCAGGCCCCAGGCGTCCCAGTTTTGCGAGAGCAATTGCGCGGCCGCCTTCGGCCGGTTCAGGTCCAATTCTTCCTTGGTCGGCGTGCCGCTGGTGTTGCCGGTGATCGTGTCCCAGTCCTTGGCGCCGGAAACGCCGAACGACGAGGTGTCGATCCAGGACGTGTCCGAGGCCCCCGCGGCGCCGGTGCTGCCGGCATACAGTTTGGCCACCTGGTCGTACAGCGCGGGGGTGATGTCCTGGGACACGATCACCTTGTCGCCCGAAGCAGTGGTATAGCGAATCAACCCCGGGCCGACTTCCTCGGGTGGGCCGATCTTCGCTGCCGGGTCCATGGTTTCGGTGGGACCGGCCAGGCGATAGCCCTCGGCCTGGCTGGCGTTGATCGCGAACAGCTTGGCCGAATCGCCGCTGACCTGAGCGAACAGCGCGGGCGTTTCCTTCTGGCTGACCACGACTTTGTCGCCGGCACTGGTCTCGTAGCGGATCAGCCCCGGGCCCAATTCGGTGGTGCTGCCGATCGCCTTGTAGTTGCCCAAGCCGGGCGCCACGGTGCTGGCGTCGGCCTCCTTGTAGCCGGCGCTTTTGCTGTCAGCCAGATTCTTCTCAAGGGTCGCTTCGCTTTGCTGCCCGTTGTACTGGTTGACCAATTGCTCAAACAGCCTGGGGTTGTCGATCTGCTTGAGGGTCACCGGTTTGTCGCTGCCCAGCGGGGTGTAGGTGATGCTGTTGTTCACCGGTGCCTGTACGTTCTGGTACGGCAGCGGGATGGACGGGCCGCGGATTTTCGAGGGGTCGAATACCGGCCGGTCGACCGCCGTGAACAGGGCTTTTTCAAATGTGCTCCGGGCGCCATCCGGGCCCTTGTTATCGGCAGGATCAAGGCCATTCGGGATCGCAGTCATAGATCACCTGGAAGTTGTCTTATATCAATCGATATTTAGTGCAAGTGCACTAACTGGGGCGGGCGAAAGTTGCGAAGTGTTATTGAACAAGCCCGCGCCGAGCTATCAAACGCGATGATCAAGTCGCTTTTGTTACAAATGGCAATATCTGCAAAGTTGGGCAATTGGCTATTAGTTAAAAGTGTGAAGTTGTCTGCGTTATTTTCAAAAATTGTTGGGTAGTCAACGTTTTTGCCCAGGCGTTATTGGCCTCTACATTGTTCAAAACCGTTCATGCTTAAGCGAAGTGCCCCGTAATCATTGGGTTTCGTCATGTATTGGATTTTCAACAAAAGTTCCACGCCTGCCTGGGGATGAGATTTTCTCAACGGCAGGTTGAGCCGGATTTTTCACAGCCCCCACCCTGAACGTTTCACAAGCTTTCACAGCGAAGGCGTTTTATTCGTGAGTAGTATGGTTCCCATGCAAACCGACGGCTGCATTGCCAACTCACTGTCTGACGCGGGGAGTTCGGTTCGGTTTGCATACTGCTTAACTTCCCTATCGATGCAAGGAGATTGAACATGGCTACTACTCCACCAGTAAGTGCAGGCGGCGCCGACGACGCTATCGCGAAGATGGAAGCAACTTTCAATATGGCCATCGAGAAGTCGGCCAAGATCACCGAGATCAGCACCGCGAAAAAAGCAGAGCTCGACGCCACCAAACAGCGTCCGCAGAACTGATTCGCCATACGGGCAGCGCCGGCGCTGCCCGTATACCTGCCTGACCCCGTTGCACCGTTGTTGATCGGCACAGGTGTGGTTGCTGCCTGTGATTCTCAAGGGGGCAAACCCAACCATGACAGCCTTGATTTCCCTGGGCCTGCCCGCCGCGAACGGCGCGCCGACCCTGCTCGTGACCCACGGTTTGCACCAGGGCAGTTCCCTGATGCTCGACCAGCCGGTCTACACCCTTGGCGCCGCCTTGGCTGCCGACCTTCAGCTCAGCGATCCCGGAATCGCCGAACTGCACCTGCGCCTGCGTTTTGAAGGGGCCCAGGTGGCCGTCGAGGCCCTCGGCGGCGATGTACTGATCACCGGTACTGCCGGTGATATCCGCATTCCCCAAGGCAGCGGCCATCGCGCGCGGCTGCCGTTGAAACTGCGCATCGGCACGGCGGGTGTGAGCCTGGCGCTGCCGGGCAGCCCTGAAAAACCGCCTGTAGCCACACGCACCTTTACCCCGTGGATCATCGCCACCGCCTTGCTGTTCGTGTGCGCAGGTGCCTTGGCCTTTCGCAACGATCCACCGCAAGCGGAGGCCGTACTGCCGGTCGCCGAAAAAGCCGTGGCCAAGCCTTCCCGCGCCGACGCCAAGGCCTGGTTCGAACGGCAATTACAGGCCGCCCACCTGGACGCCGTGACGGTCAACGACATCGACGGCCAGCTCAACGCCGTCGGCTCCTTCGAGCGGGCGCAAAAGCCTCAGTGGGTCGCCCTGCAACAAGCCTTCGACCAGCGCTATGGCCAGCAGATCGTGCTCAACCCGCGGGTCGCGGTGCGTGCGGATGCGGCCCGGCCACGGGTGCGCTTCCAGGCGGTGTGGTTCGGCACCCATCCCTATGTGATCAACGACAGCGGCAAGCGCCTGTACCCCGGCGCGGCCTTGGCCGACAACTGGGTACTGGAACGCATCGAGAACAACCAGGTGATCCTCGCCCGTGGCGAAGAACGCTTCACCTTCACCCTATGACGCTGCTTTTTTCAGCTAAGGCCCCGGGATGAAAGTCGAACCCCGTCCGTTGATTCCCAGTGATGTGCGCAGCGCGCCGGTGGAGGCGATCCGCCCGGTCAATTCGCGCCAGGCCACCGCCTTCGAGGCCGTGCTGAAAACCCGCAAGGTCCAGTCCCGTCGCTCCTTGCGCAGTGACCTGGAAGAGCTCACCAGCGCCGCCGGCGTCGACTCGCTGCTGTTCGGCAGCGCACGGTCCCTGGAGTTGCTGGATCACGTGATGCAGCACCTGTTGCCGAACCTCGACGCCGAGCCGCAGATCAAGGCGCTGGCCCATGACCTGATCAACGAGGAAATCGAGATGCGCCGCACCCTCGAACAACAACGCTCGGAGGTCCAGGCCTGATGTCCCGGAATAACGACGACGCGGTGCAATTGCTCAAGGGCATTGGCGAGCTGTACCGGCGCAACGGCCAGTCCCAGCGTGCGCTGGTGATGCTGCTGATTGCCGTGAGCGTGGCACCCGACGACGGCCTGCTGCTGCGCTCGCTGGTGCTAGCGTTCACCGACAGCGGCGACTTCACCCGCGCACTCGCAGCCCTGGACCGCCTGGTGGCGCTGGAAGGCGAGTCCGCCAGCCTGTTGCTGCTGCGCGCCCGGGCGCTGTGGTACGGGGAACGCAAGGACGAAGCGCGCCAGTGCTTCAAACGCTACCTGGCTGCACGGAGAGTGGCGCCATGAACCTGCTCAACCGCCTGAACGGCATCGCACGCATGGCCGCCCAGCGTACCGACGTGATCATTGTCGCGTTCATGCTGATGGCGATTGTGATGATGATCATCCCGCTGCCCACCTACCTGGTGGATATGCTGATCGGCCTGAACATTGCCCTGAGCATCCTGATCCTGATCGTCGCCTTCTACATCGGCCACTCGGTGGAATTCTCCGCGCTGCCACCGCTGATTCTGCTCAGCACCCTGTTTCGCCTGTCGCTGTCCATCACCACCACCCGCTTGATTCTGCTGCACGGCGACGCAGGCCACATCGTCAAGGCCTTCGGCGACTTCGTGATTGCCGGCCAGGTGGTGGTGGGCATGGTGGTGTTCCTGATCATCACCGTGGCGCAATTTGTGGTGATCACCAAGGGCGCCGAGCGGGTCGCGGAAGTGGCGGCGCGCTTCACCCTGGATGCGATGCCCGGCAAACAGATGAGCATCGACAACGACCTGCGCAATGGTGATATCGACCAGGCCGAAGCCCGGCGCCGGCGCTCACGCCTGGAGCGCGAGAGCCAGATGTTCGGCGCGATGGACGGGGCGATGAAGTTCGTCAAGGGCGATGCGATTGCCGGGTTGGTGATCCTCGCGGTCAACCTGCTGGGCGGCATGCTGATCGGCATGATCGAGCGCGACATGGCCTTCGGCGCGGCGGTGCACACCTATTCGCTGCTGACCGTGGGCGACGGCTTGATCGCACAGATCCCGGCGCTGCTGATCTCGGTAGCGGCGGGCACCGTGGTGACGCGGGTCAACAGCGACGGCGAGGCGGGTGACCTCGGCAGCGAGATTCTCAAGCAGTTGGGTGCCAGCTACCGGGCCCTCGGTCTGACCGCATTGATCATGGTGGGCGTCAGCGTGATCCCGGGTTTTCCGACCTGGGTGTTCCTCGGGTTGTCGCTGGTGTTCGGCGGCGCGGCGTTCGTGATGTACCGCCGTCATACCCGTGAACACCTGGTGGAACCCGAGGCGCTGATCGAGACCCTGGAGCCGGTGGTGGAGGTGCAGGCCGAGCAGGATTATGGCGTGGCCCCCGACACGCGGGTGTTGCTGACCCTCGGCAGCGCCTTGGCCCTCAGCGCACCGCGCCAGCTGTTGAGCCAGCGCATCGAAGCGCTGTGTCACGACATTCGCAGCGACCTCGGCGTCGACATGCCGGTGCCGGGCATTCACATGGACGCCAAGGCCACGCCGGGCAGCTTTCGGGTGTCCCTGGAAGGCGTGCCGGTCAGCGAAGGCGAGATGCCGATCAACTGCCTGTTGTTGCAGGACGATCCGGTGCACGTGCAACTGCTGGACATCGCCACCCTGCAAGCCGATTCGCCCCTCAATGGCCGCGCCGCACACTGGATCGAGCGCCAGCACGAAGACGCGTTGCGCACCGCCGGCATCGGTTTCCTGCTACCGGATGAGGTGCTGCGCGGCGTGCTGGAACGCAGCCTGCGCCGCTATGCCGCGGACTTCCTCGGGATCCAGGAAACCCGCCTGCTGCTTGAACGTACCGAAGCTACCTACGGCGAACTGGTCAAGGAAGCCTTGCGCCTGGTGCCGTTGCAGCGGGTGGCCGAGACCCTGCGCCTGCTGGTGGGCGAGGGCGTGTCGATCCGTAATCAACGGGCCTTGCTAGAAGCCATGGTGGAGTGGGGCGCTCGGGAAACCGACGCCAGTCGCCTCGCCGAACACCTGCGCGCCGCGTTGGCACGGCAGATCAGTCATCAATACGCCGATCGCAATCGGGTAATTGGTGCCCTGGTGCTGGCGCCGGGATTGGAAGACCAACTGCGCGCGTCCCTGCGTCGCCAGGAGCCCAGCCGCGAAGTGATCCCCGAGGAGGTCAACCGCGCCTTGCTCGCCCAGCTGCGCCAGGCCTGCGACAAAACCCTCGAGGCCAACAGCGCGGTATTGCTGGTGCATCCGGAATTGCGCCGCAGCCTGCGCCGTTTGGTGCTGCGCGGTGAGCTGGAACTGGCGGTGCTGTCGTTTCGCGAGCTGGCCACTGAATACAACCTGCAAGCGCTGGTGACCATCAGCCTTACCGATATCTCCAACCGCCGTGCACCTGCCGCGGCTTCCGTCACTTCCCTGGCGTCTGCCTCATGATTCGTTTTTGTTTGTTATTGCTGACGTTGACCTCGTTTTTTTGCAGCGCCCAGGACATTGCCAATGGCGCCCAAGGCTCCATCAGCCTCGCCTCCGGAGAAGGCCGGATCCTGCACTTCGTCGCGCCGGTGGAATCGGTGCTGGTAGCCGAGCCGGGGATTGCCGACCTACAAGTGGTGTCGCCCGGTGTGATCTACATCTTCGGCAAGGCCCCGGGCAATACCAGCCTGATTGCCCTCGGCAGCGACGGCAAACAGCTTGCCAGCCTGAGCCTGGCGGTCAGTAGCGCGTCCCAGGCAGTGACCGCGCCGATGCAGGAATTGCATCCCGGCAATGGCGCGCAGATCAGCGGCGCCGGCAACCGCTTGATCGCCAAGGGCACGGTGCGCAGCGTGGGCGAGGCGACGGATTTGAATGCCTTGCTCAACCCCCAGGGCCAGGGTTTTCAGAGTGCGGTCAACACCACTGAATATGCCGGTGCGGCCCAGGTCAATTTGCGGGTGCGGTTCGCTGAAGTGTCCCGCTCGGAGCTGTTGCACTACGGCGTGAACTGGAACGCCATGTTCAGCAACGGCACGTTTTCCTTCGGCCTGATCACCGGTGGGCCGCTGGCAGCGGCGACTGCGGGTGGACTGGCAGCGGCGGGCAGCGGTTCGGGCAACACCAATATCGACGGCATGCTCGATGCGTTGCAGGCCAACGGGATTCTGCAAATTCTGGCCGAGCCGAATATCACCGCCATGACCGGGCAGACCGCGAGCTTCCTGGCGGGCGGCGAAGTGGCGATTCCGGTACCGGTGAATCGGGATCTGGTGGGGATTGAATACAAGTCGTTCGGCGTGTCGCTGCTGTTCAATCCGACCCTGCTGCCCAACGGCCGGATCGCCCTGCAAGTGCGCCCGGAGGTCAGCAGTGTGGTGAGTGGCGGAACGGTGGATTTCGGCAATTTCCATGTGCCGTCGTTCAGCGTGCGCCGCGCCGATACGCGGGTGGAAGTGGGCAGCGGGCAGACGTTTGCGATTGCCGGGCTGTTCCAGCGTGAGAGCAGCCAGGACATCGAGAAGCTGCCGTTGCTGGGGGATCTGCCGATCCTGGGCAACCTGTTTCGCTCCAAGCGTTTCCAGCGCAATGAAACCGAATTGGTGATTTTGATCACGCCGTACCTGGTGGAGCCGGTGCGCAGTCGCACCCTGGCCACGCCGCTGGATGCACAGCCCGCAACCGCCGCAGCGGCGGGGCCGCGCAGTGGTGGGGCGTTTGGTTTCTACATGAATTGATGAGGGGGCATGGCATGAAAGTTTCGCGTTTGTTGATGTGTTTGCCCCTGTTGGTGGTGGGGTGCAAGACGCATCTGGCGCCGGTGTATTACTCACCGCAGTATCAGGCGGACGGGTTGCCGAGCCAGTGCCAGCAGCCGCCGGCCAAGGATGAGATTGGGTTGGATGAGGATTTCAAGGCGACCTTGCCGTTGGGGTGTGCCAACAATTTGAATTTGATGCAGATGGTGGAGCAGCGGCAGGATTTGAATCAGGGGCGGGCCACCGGCCCGGCGATGGCGGCGCCGGTTGGGCGGGCGGCGCAGGTGTATATCGAGGGGTTTGATCGGGAGCAGTTGCAGCGGCGTCAGGCTCAGCAAGAGGCCAAGGCGGGCGCTCCGGGAGCGGAGAAATGATCCGTCATGCACATTCCCCCTTTGGGAGCTGGCTTGACTGCGATAGCAGTATTCCAGCCCCAGCAGATCTATCTGTCACACCACAGTCCAACTGTGGGAGCTGGCTTGCCTGCGATAGCAGTATCCCAGCCCCAGAAGATCCATCTGCCACACCACCGACCCAATGTGGGAGCTGGCTTGCCTGCGATAGCGGTATTCCAGACCCAGCAGATCCATCTGCCACACCACCATCCAAATGTGGGAGCGGGCTTGCTCGCGAAAGCGGACTGATAGGCGACCAGGATCTTGAAGCTTACCGCGTACATATCCATTCCTGCGGTAACGGCCACTTAGGGTTCCGCTCTTACAGCGGGTCACTTTTGGCAAACGCCCCAAAAGTAACCAAAAGGTCTTTGCCCCACCACTCGGTGCCTCGCCTAGGCTCGGCATGCCCGCACTCCGGCCCGGCTCCGCGGGTCGCTGCGATGGGCCATCCCTGGCCCAGCGCAGCTAAACCGGCATCCTTGCCGGTTTACCCGCTCCACCGTGCCTGCTTGCGGCCATCGTGGTTAACGGGGCCTGATAGATCAAAAGCAAGATCAAAAGCAGGGCAACAGCAAGGTTACCCTTTAGTGCGTATCCACCAGCCCCAACTCGCGCGCTTGCGCAACCGGGTCGCTGATGCCTTTGATGCGGTTGGCTTCGGTGATCAGGCGTGCGCGCTCAGCGGCCGGAATATCGTCCAGCGGCAAGCTGGCCACTCGCTGTTCGTATCCCGCCAATACCAGCACCAACAACTCATTACGTTGATGCCGTGGCAACGCGCGGGGCGATTGGGTGACGGGGGCGATGGTGTCCAACGCCTGTTGGGACTGGCCGCCAAGGGCGTAGGCCAGGGCCAGGTTGCAGCGGCTGTCGAGGTCGTCGGGTTGCAGGCTCAGGGCTTTGGCGAAGGCGGTTTGTGCCGTCACCGCCTGGCCGTTCAGCACGTGGGCGATGCCCAGTCGGGTGTACGCGACCGGCGATTGGCTGGCGTCTGCGGCCTGGCCCAGGGCGGTCACGGCGCGTTGGGTTTTGCCCAGTCGCAGTTGCGCGGTGCCCAGGCCCAGCAAGGCTTCGGCGTTGTGCGCCTGGAGGCCGAGGGCTTGTTGGAAGGCGCGTTCGGCACCGGGCGCGTCGTTGCCGTCGAGCCGTGCCTGGCCGAGTTTGAGCCACAAATCGATGCCGGCGCCCGGTTGCTGGGCCGCACGTTCGTACAGCGCCGCCGCGCTGGCGTAGTCGCCGCGTTTGTTCAGGTCGTTGGCCAGCTTTACCGAGCGGTCGGAATCGCTCGGCACAGTACTGGAACAGGCGGCCAGCAACAGGCTGCCGGCAAGCAAAAAGTGTTTGGTCATCGTCACAACTCGTTGGGCGAAGGCGGACGTCATGTAAGCATATTTTCCATGGCGCTCCTATGTCTGTCGGTGCTGTTTGGCGCCTCGATCGCCCACGCCGACGAAGAGCCCGAATGGTTTGCCAAACCCTACGCCTACGTTCTGGTGGACCAGGACGTACGCGCCGCCCTCGAAGAGTTCGGCCACAACCTCGACATCCCGCTGGTGCTCTCGGACAAGGTGCGTGGCAAGGCCCGCAGCACCGTGCGCGCAGCCACCGCCGGGGAGTTTCTGCAGACGTTGTGCAGCACCAACGGCCTGACCTGGTACTTCGACGGCAACCTGCTGTACCTCAATGCCAGCGACGAAATCACCACTAAGCTGTTCAAGGCCAACGCCCTGAACCTGGACCAGTTGCAGGCGTATTTGAACAACCTCGATGTGTTCGGCCAGCAGTTGTCGATGCGCAATGGTCCCGAGGGCGATGAAGTCTTTGTGTCCGGGCCGCCGCCGTACCTGGCGCTGGTCCAGCAGCATGTGGATCACCTGCAACCCAAGGCCAACCCGCCTGTCGTGGCGCGCGAGCACGGCGTGCGGGTATTTCGCGGTGCCCAGGTGAGCACCGAAACCCCTTGATTCACCCCAACCCCAGTAAAGGAGCATGACCATGTCCGTAACCGCCGTAGACAGCAACCTCGCCCCCGGTGGCGCCAGCCCTGAAGCCAAGTTCAACGCCGCGGTGGATAACGCCAAGAGCGCCGACAAACCGGAGATGACCGATGCCGAATTCACCGATGCCCTGATCACCCAGGCGGTCACCATCGGCGGTCAATTCATCATCATGCCCAAGGCGCAGGAAATGCTGAATGACGCCATGTCCGATGACGACGAAGAGTAGGGCGCACCCATGACCATCAGTCTCGCTGCCAGCGCCACGGCCTTGCCGCCGTCCGCCGGCGCGGGGCCCGCCGGGGCCTCGCAGAATCTGTTCGAGCACATGGCCAATACGGCCAAGGGCATGCCCGAGGGCGCCAGCCCCCATCAGATCGGCTCGGGCCTGATGGAGCGCCTGAACAGTTTTATCGACCGCTCCCGGACCTTTTCCGAGCGCGCCGATTTACTTACCAATAACCCGTCGGCGCCGCCCCAAGTGGCCGCTGCGGATATTCGCACCACGGGTGCCTCTCCCTCCGCAGAGCCGGGCAAGAAAGTCGCCGAGCAGCAGGTCGACCAGATCGTCCATTCACTGGGCAAGATGTTCGACTACTCCATCGAAACCCAGATGGTGGTGCGCGGTGCGACGCAGATTTCCGGTTCCGCCAACACGCTGCTCAAGGGTCAATAACGCCATGCCAAGCCCGAATCGTGCCCTGCGCCTGCTGCTGATCGGCCTGCTCGCCAGCCTCTTGCAGGCCTGCGACATGGACCTCTACACCAACCTCAGCGAGCGCGACGCCAACGCCATGGTCGCGGTGCTGCTGCGCGACGGCATCCCGGCGACGCGCAAGGTGCAGGACAACGGCCAGTTGAAAGTGGTGGTCGACGAACAACGCTTCGCCGAAGCCATGACGCTGCTGGACAACGCCGGCCTGCCGCAGCAGAGCTTTTCCAACATGGGCGAGGTGTTCAAGGGCAACGGCCTGGTGTCGTCGCCGGTGCAGGAGCGGGCTCAGATGATCTATGCCTTGAGCGAAGAACTGTCCCACTCGGTGTCGCAGATCGACGGCATCGTCTCGGCGCGGGTGCATGTGGTGTTGCCGGACAATGACCTGCTCAAGCGGGTGATTTCGCCGTCGTCAGCCTCGGTGCTGGTGCGCTACGACCCGGGCACCGATATCAATACGTTGATCCCGCAGATCAAGACCCTGGTGGCCAACGGTATTTCCGGGCTGAGCTATGACGGCGTGTCGGTGACGGCGATCAAGGCCGCCGTGTCCATCAGCCAGAACCCGGCGCAACCGCGATTGACGCGCTTCATGGGCCTGTGGCTGTTGGAAGACAACCTCAATCAGGCGCGGTTGCTGTTCGGCGGTTTGCTGCTGGTCGCCATCGGCGCGTGCGGTGTGTTGGCCCGCCAGCAATGGGCGCGGCGCCAGTCCCAGGCGTTGTATGTGCTCAAGGAGGGTGAATGAGCCTGGTGGAGCGTTGGCAGGGCCTGATCGCCCAGCCGTTGAAGTTTGTGCGCGAGCAAAGCCTCGGCGAATGTTTTGGCGAAGGCCTGCCCGCCGAGGTGCTGCAAGCCTTGCACGGGCAGCCGCGTTTTCGGTCGCGCCTGGAGCAGTTGCTGGCCAGTCATTATCAGTTGGCGCCGCTGGCGCATCTGGTTACGCCACCCGCCGCCGATTTGCCGGTGTTGCTGCTGAGCCCGGGGCAATTTGAGCGATTGCCCAGGCTGTGTGGCGCGATCTGGCATGCCTCGACCTTGAGCCGGGAGATCCGCCGCGAAGTGGTCAATGAACTGCGCGAAGGCCTCGGTCAGGAAGCCTTTGCCCTGGCCCTGGCGAACCGGCAGTTGGGCGGCGCGGCCGACCTGCTGCGCGAGCCCGCCGAGTTGATCGACGCCATCGACCGCGATGGCCTCACCTGTGTCGCCGCCTGGCTGCAGGCCCAGCCCGCCGAGTTGCAAGGCTGGTTGCCCCTGCGTTTTGTCGCACCCAAAGGCTATAGCGGGCGCCTGCCCCGCGACCTGGAAATTGTCCAGACCGTCGCCGCCCGGTTGCTCGCCGAGGAGCTTGCTCATGAGTGAATTACCCAACCGTCCCGCCGCCCGGATTTTGCGTGCCGACGAAGCGGCCTTGTGGACCGATGGTTTCGCCTTCGTGCAAGCTGCCAAGGAACACGCCGAGCAGATCAAGGCCGACAGCGACCAGTGGCTGCACACCGCACGTGCCGAAGGCTTTGAGAGCGCCCGCCGGGAAGGCGCCGAACAGGTCGCGCAGCTGCTGCTGGAGACCCAGGCCAAGGTCCAGCATTACCTGGCCGGGCTTGAGGCGTCGCTGGCGGACCTGGCCCTGGGCATCGTGCGTGAAGTGCTCGGCGAGCTGGACGACACCGACCGCGTGGTGCGTTGTACACGCCAGGCGTTGAGCGCGTTTCGCCAAGGCCAGGCGCTGACCTTGTGGGTGCCGCCGGCCGAAGTGAATGCCCTGCGCCCACAGTTGCTGAAGGACGGCATCGCCGTGGAGGCCGATGCGCAACTGGGCGCCGGCCAGGCCCGCCTCAGCAGCCCCGCGGGCTCGGTTGAGTTGGGGCTGGAAGCGCAGCTGCAAACCCTGCGCCGCAGCTTGCTGCCCTTTGCTGAAGAGGGCGTGGCATGAACCTCAATCAACTGCTGCCGCGCCTGACCGAGCGGCTGTCCCAGGCCCGTTTGCGTCCGATGCAAGGCACGGTGCTGAGTATTCGCGGGGTGTTGCTGCGGGCCAGCGTAGCGGGGGCGAGCATCGGCGAGCTGTGCCACCTGCGCGACCCGGTGAGTGGCCGCAGCCTCAGTGCCGAAGTGATTGGGTTTGATGGTGATGAAGCGATCCTGTCGCCCATCGGTTCCATGGAAGGCCTGTCGACCCGTACGCAAATCATCGCCACCGGCGAAAGCCTCGGTGTGGCGGTAGGCGATGCGCAACTGGGGCGGGTGATCAACCCCATGGGCGAGTTTCTTGATGGTGACGGTGTACCGCCGACCTTGAACTTGCAGACTTACCCCTTGCACGCCGAGCCGCCGGCGCCGTTCTCACGGCAACTGATCGTACGCTCCATGGCGTTGGGCATTCGCTCCATCGATGGGTTGCTGACCCTTGCCCAGGGCCAGCGTATGGGCATCTTCGGTGAGCCCGGTGTGGGCAAATCTTCGTTGTTGGCGAGCATCATCCGCAACAGCGAGGCCGATGTGATTGTCATCGGTTTGATCGGCGAGCGGGGCAGGGAAGTGCGCGAACTGCTGGACGTGCAACTGGACGCCAGGGCCCGCGCACGCACCGTTGCTGTCGTCGCCACCTCCGACCGCCCGGCGGCCGAGCGGGTGCGTGCGGCGTTTGTCGCCACCACCCTGGCTGAGTACCACCGCGACCAGGGCCGTAACGTATTGCTGTTGATGGACAGCCTCACACGATTCGCCCGGGCCCAGCGTGAGATCGGCTTGGCCGTGGGTGAGCCACCGACACGTCGCGGCTATCCACCGTCGTTTTTCGCCACCTTGCCCAAGTTGCTGGAACGCGCCGGCCCGGGGCCCACCGGCAGTATCACCGCGCTGTACACCGTGCTTACCGAAGGCGACGCCGCCAGCGATCCGGTTGCCGAAGAAGCGCGTTCGATCCTCGACGGGCACATCGCCCTCAGTGCCGAACTGGCCCAGCGCAACTACTTCCCGGCGGTGGACGTGCTGCGCAGTCGCAGCCGGTTGATGGAGCAGGTGGCGGGTGAGGAACATAAACGTCTGGCAATGCGTATCCGAGAACTGATGGCGCGTTACGGCGAAATCGAAATGCTGATCCGCGTCGGCGAGTACTCCGCCGGCAGCGACCCCCTGGCCGACGAAGCAATCACCCGTCATGGCGCGATTGAAGCCTTCCTGCGCCAGAACGCCGACGAACCCAGCAGCCCCGAACACACCTTGACCCGCATGCGCCAGGTGCTCGCATGAGCCCGAAAGCACAGCAAGATCCAGTGTGGGAGCTGTCGAGCTTCAGCGAGGCTGCGATGGCGGCAGCACTGCCGACATCGATGTTGCCTGACCCACCGCTATCGCAGCCTCGCCGGGGCTCGACAGCTCCCACATTTGATCTTCATACACTCCTTAAACCGCATGGGTCAGGTGCTGGCATGAACCTGAAAGCGCAGCGCGATCCAGTGTGGGAGCTGTCGAGCTTCAGCGAGGCTGCGATGGCGTCAGCACAGCCGACATCAATGTTGCCTGACCCACCGCTTTCGCAGCCTCGCCGGGGCTCGACAGCTCCCACATTTGATCTTCATGTACCCCTTGACCCGCATGGGCCCGATGCTTGCACGAGCCCGAAAGCGCAGCGCGATCCCGTGTGGGAGCTATCGAGCTGCAGCGAGGCTGCGATGGCTTCAGCACAGCCAACATCAATGTTGCCTGACCCACCGCTATCGCAGCCTCGCCGGGGCTCGACAGCTCCCACATTTGATCTGCATGCACACCGTGACCCGCATGCGCCAGGTGCTCGCATGAGCCTGAAAGCACAGCAAGGTCCAGTGTGGGAGCTGTCGAGCTTTAGCGAGGCTGCGATGGCGGCAGCACTGCCAACATCGATGTTGCCTGACCCACCGCTTTCGCAGCCTCGCCGGGGCTCGACAGCTCCCACATTTGATCTGCATGCACACCTTGACCCGCATGCGCCAGGTGCTCGCATGAGCCTGAAAGCACAGCAAGATCCAGTGTGGGAGCTGTCGAGCTTTAGCGAGGCTGCGATGGCGGCAGCACGGCCAACATCGATGTTGCCTGACCCACCGCTTTCGCAGCCTCGCCGGGGCTCGACAGCTCCCACATTTGATCTTCATGCACTCCTTGATCCGCATGCGGCAGGTGCTGGCATGAGCCCGAAAGCGCAGCAAGGTCCAGTGTGGGAGCTGTCGAGCTTCAGCGAGGCTGCGATGGCGGCAGCACTGCTGACATCGATGTTGCAGTGTTGCCGGGGCTCGACAGCTCCCACATTCGATCTTCATGCACTCAGTGAGTGCGCTGTTGGTATGACGATGGAGAAAAGAACCGATGAAGACTGAACAACTGCGCACCTTGCAAACCCTGCGGGTGCTGCGGGAACAACGGGCGGCGAGCCAGTTGGCGGCGCAACAGCAACGTTGCGCGCAAACCCACGGCGCCCTGACTGATGCCAAGGAGCAATTGCGCTTGCACCGTGAAGCCGTTGCCCGTGAAGCCGGCGAGATTTACGCCTCACTCACAGAGGGCTTGTCGGTGGCCAGTTGGCAGGCCGCCCAGGATCGCCTGCGGGGCTTGTCCGATGATGAGCGCTTGCTTGAGGGTGACGTCAGCCACGTCTCCAGCACCCTGCAAACCCAGGAGCGCGAGCGTGAGCTGTTTCGCCAGGAGCGCCTGAGCCGCCAGCGCCAGTCCGACGCCTGGCAAAGCCTGCTGGACGGGCGCGAAAGCTGCGAGCGGGTCGCCGGTGAGTTGCTTGAAGAACAAGGACTCGGCACATGATCGTGGCCCTTGCCGACCCCTTGGCACCCTGGCTTGAACACTTCGACCCGGCGCTGCTCACGGTGCATAACCAACTGCACCGCCGGCGCCATGCGTGGCAGGGCCGTTGTGCCGGGCAGGACTTGAGTGTCGCCTGGGCCGCCGATCCCCAGCCGCTGAAATCGCCTCGGGATGTGCAGCTGCTGCTCGGGCAATCACCGGTGCGCCTGCGTCTGTCCGCCGCCGCTGTGGAGCAAGTGCTGGTGCCGCTGGCGTTGCAGTTCGATGCGCAGGTGCTGCCGTCATTGCCGCGTTCGCTGCTGCTGGAACTGGCCGTGCTGGATCTGATTGAGCGCCTCGAACCGTTGCTCGGCCACCCCGTGCAGTTGCTCGAAGCCAGTGACGATGCGCGGTCTTACCCCGTGCACCTGGCGCTCACATTGACCTTCGGCAACACCCCGCCAATGGCCGCCCAACTGGACCTGAGTGAAAGCGCCGCGCTCCTGGTGGCGCAGTTGTTGGAGCAACACGGCCGGGTCCAAGCCGACCCATTACCCGCGTTGCGCCAGACACTCTCGGTGCTCACGGGACAGCAATGGCTGAGCCTCGGCGAGTTGCGCAGCCTGCGGCCCGGCGACGTGTTGATGCTCGAGCCCGGCAGCGGCCTGCTGCTGGACCTTGAGGGCCGTCTGCAAGCTCGCTGCCAGCGCGACGGCTCATCGCTGCAGCTGCAGGAACCTTTGAAATCGCCCCTTTTGGACATGGAGAACACAATGACTGATGTCGATGCCGCTGCGGCCCTGGACGATTTACCCCTCAAGCTGGTGTGCCAGGTCGGCAGCCTGGAACTGACCCTGGCGCAGTTGCGGGAGCTGGGGGCGGGCAGCCTGCTGCAACTGAATACGCCGACGGTGGATGGCGTGGACCTGATGGTCAACGGCCGCCGCGTCGGCCAGGGCCAACTGGTGAAGATCGGTGATGGCCTGGGCGTACGCCTGCTGAGTTTCGCCACCCCATGACCGGTTATCAGCCGAACCTGATCGAGATCATCCTGGTGGTTGCCACCATCGGGTTGATCCCGCTGGCGGTGGTGACCCTCACCGGCTTCATGAAAATCTCGGTGGTGCTGTTCCTGATCCGCAACGCCCTGGGGGTGCAGCAAACGCCGCCGAACCTGGTGCTGTACGGCATCGCGCTGATTCTCTCGGTGTACGTCACCACGCCGTTGATTGGCGACATGTACCGCCAGGTGGAAGGGCGCGACCTGAACATCGAGCACGTCGAGCAACTCAAGGACCTCGGCGACGCCTTGCGCCCGCCTCTACAGGCGCACCTGGCGCGGTTTGCCAATGAGTCCGAGCGCGGCTTTTTCGTGCAGGCCACCGAGACCATCTGGTCGCCGGAAGCCCGTGCCGACCTGCGGGATGACGACCTGGTGGTGCTGATTCCGGCGTTCGTAAGCTCGGAACTGACCCGGGCCTTCGAGATCGGGTTCCTGCTGTACATCCCGTTCCTGGTGGTGGACTTGCTGGTGTCCAACGTGCTGATGGCGATGGGCATGTCGATGGTCTCGCCGAACCTGATTTCGATCCCGCTGAAAATCTTCCTGTTCGTGTCGTTGAGCGGCTGGTCGCGCCTGATGCACGGTTTGATTCTGAGTTACGGCTGAGGCACGACCCATGGGCCAGGACGTTTTCCTGTCATTGATGAAACAGGCACTGATGACGGTGCTGATGCTCTCCGCGCCGGCGCTGGGGGTGGCGATTATCGTCGGCTTGAGCGTGGGTCTGTTCCAGGCGTTGACCCAGATCCAGGACCAGACCTTGCCCCAGGTAGTGAAGCTGGTGGCGGTGCTACTGACCATCGTGTTCCTGGGGCCGGTGCTGGCCGGGCAAGTGGCGGAACTCGGCAGCCAGGTGCTGGACAACTTCCCGCTGTGGACGCGCTGACCCCCCATGGATGCCAGCCTTACCGCACAGTTTCTCGAAGTCGCCTACCCGGTGATCAGCTCGGCCTCGCTGGCGGCCTGCCGGGCCATGGGCGTGGTGGTGATCACCCCGGCGTTCAACCGCCTCGGGCTCACCGGGATGATTCGCGGCTGCGTGGCCGTGGCGATTTCGATCCCGATGTTCATGCCGGTGTTCGACGCCATGACCTCGATGCCGAACCACGGCAGCCTGTTTATCGCCGGGTTGCTGATCAAGGAATTCCTGATCGGCATCCTGATCGGCCTGTTGTTCGGCATCCCGTTCTGGGCGGCGGAAGTGGCGGGGGAGTTGATCGACCTGCAGCGCGGTTCGACCATGGCGCAACTGGTGGACCCGTTGTCCACCGGGGAGTCGAGTGTGATGTCGACCTTGCTGACGGTGATGTTGATCACGCTGTTCTTCATGTCCGGCGGTTTTATCCTGATGGTCGACGGCTATTACCACAGCTACCAATTGTGGCCAGTGACCGCGTTCACCCCGGTGTTTGCCAGCTCGGCGTTGCTGGCGGTGCTGTCGATCCTTGACCAGATCATGCGCGTCGGGGTGCTGATGGTCTCACCGCTGATCATCTCGCTGCTGGTCACTGACCTGATGCTCGCGTACCTGTCGCGCATGGCGCCGAACCTGCACATTTTTGACCTGTCGTTGCCAGTGAAAAACCTGTTTTTCTCGATCCTGATGGTGATCTACATCGGCTTCCTGATTCCGCTGATGCTGGACCAACTGGCAGAGTTTCGCGGCACCGTGGAGCTGCTGAAAACCCTGGCGGGCATGGAGTAGCGCATGGGCGATACCAGCGAAGAAAAATCCCAGCCGGCCACGGACAAAAAGCTCAAGGACGCACGCAAGAAAGGCCAGGTCGCTAAGAGCCAGGACCTGGTCTCGGGCATGGTCATCCTGTTTTGCACCCTGTGCATTTCCATCCTCGCACCCCGGGCCCAGGCCCAGGTCAGCGCGCTGATCGACCTGACCGCGCAGATCTACATCGAACCCTTCGCCACTGTGTGGCCACGGGTGCTGGACCACGCCGAGCAACTGGTGATCGGCATCACCTTGCCGGTGATGGCGGTGACCACCGGGGTGGTGATCCTGACCAATATCATCACCATGCGCGGCTTTGTGTTTTCCGTGGAGCCGATCAAGCCGGAGTTCAAGCGCATCAACCCGGCGGAAGGCTTCAAGAAGCTGTTCGCCTTGCGCAATTTTTTGGAGTTCATCAAGGGCCTGATCAAGGTGCACGTGCTGGCCGTGGCGTTCTACGTGGTGGGGCGGCACGCGTTGCAGGCATTGATGGAGTCGTCGCGGTGTGGCGCGGGGTGTATTGAGTCGACGTTTTTCCTGGTGCTCAAGCCGCTGGTGTTTACCGTACTGGCGGCTTTTATCCTGGTGGGCGGGGTGGATGTGTTGATGCAACGCTGGCTGTTTGGCCGGGACATGAAAATGACTCGTAGCGAAACCAAGCGCGAGCGCAAGGACATTGATGGTGACCCGCTGATCAAGAGCGAGCGACGGCGTCAGCGCCAGGAGATGCAGGCGCTGGCCACCAAGCTGGGGCTGGGCCGGGCGTCGATGATGATCGGCACCACCGACGGCTGGGTGATTGGCGTGCGCTATGTGCGTGGAGAAACGCCGGTGCCGGTGGTGGTGTGCCGGGCTTCGCCAGAGGAGGCGTTGGGGATGTTGCAGGAGGCGTTTGACCTGGGCATCCCGCAGGCACCGGACAACAACCTGGCGCAGGCGATTGCCAGGAAGACCGTGCCGGGAGATCCGGTACCGGATGCGTCGTTTCAGGCGGTGGCGGACTGGTTGGTGGCGGCACGGTTGATCTGAGGCCGGCGGGCAGCGCTGGAACCGATGCCGTCCGCTGCGCCACAGAGCAACAGTCTGCCGCTACTCCGTTTTCCGACGGCATGCAGGGCAGGTATGTCGAACAGACCAGGAAAATTCAATCATGACGCTAACCCATTCATTCAGTGCACCTCACACACAGCACTCGTATCTCAACGGTCACTCCCAGCACGCGCATCGCCCCTCTGGCAACGCCTATGCCCGGCATTCAGACGCGGCCCTGGCCCTGGCGTTTGACAAGAACTTCGATGCCTTCAGGCCGTCGGGTTCAAGCAATGCGACACAAGGAAAAATTCGCGAGGTTGCCGAGCGGCCACTGACGGGATACCCGCAGCGGGACAACCTGACGATGCTGGCCAGGGAGGTACTCAAGCGCGATAACGTGATGAATGAGCTGGACTCGGTGGACCACGGCGGTCATCGGGACGGCATTATTGGCCGGAATAATCCGAAGAACGCGGCCAACAAGTTATCGGACTGCCCGCCGCCTGACCCTTGCTACTCACAACCCTGCCGCCCGCAACCTGGCAGGCCAAACCCATACGGTTCTTCGCCGCTCAATATTTATCGCAGTATGTCGGACTCCAGCGTGGCGCTGGCGTTTGGCAATAACTACAAGGAGTTCGGCAACCCGCAAAGAAATGGTGTGGCAGACCTTGGGCAGATCTTCAAAATGGCGGGGCGCGAGATGAGCGGCAACTGGGCGCAGGACAACATGACGTTGCTTGCCCGAGAAATCGTCAAGCGGCCTCATGTGAGCCACGCATTGGATTCCATCGATGACAACGGCAGGCAGGACGGCATTATCGGTTATCGCAACGCACAGCTGGCATCCGCTCACCTGGCGCGCCGCTAAGCACACCCCCCCGATCCTGAACCCTGTGGGAGCCGGTCGGCCACACAGGGTTTCTACGGGGGGGCGGGGCACTCAGGGCTTGTCTACATCGTGATACTCACCGCCATATCCATCTCCCACCCGCCAGACGATGTCGTGGTTTTCATTGGTCCATTCCGACGGTTTCAGCGAGTACTTGTAGTCCTCTGAGTTACGGTTATTCCCGTCGCCGATAAAGTCCGGATGGTCCCGCCGATGGTCGCCACCACGAATACTGGAGCGGGCATCCCACTCTTCCTTGCGGAAATCAAAAATACTCTGGTCCTGCGGCGCATCCCGCTGGCCCCAGTCGGACAGATACGTCTGCAACCACACATATGCCTCATCCCCGTTGGGCTTGAGCAATCCGTCCTGCTTGAAGTCCTGGATCTGGTTCCAGTTCTGCATCGAAATCTTGTGCAGCTTGTGGGACTGCACCGTGCTCAGGATCGCCCCGACAAACGACAACGCGCCGGAGATCAAAAAGCCCACCGGACCCAGGAACGGAATGATTCGCCCGGTCACCCCCAGCGTGGTGAGTACGCCGCCGCCAGCCGCCACCAGGCTGCTGACGCCGCCGGCCATGGACAGTGAGCCGGAGGCGATTTTTACCGGGTCTTTCTCGCGCACGCCATCACGCAAGGTAAACGCCGCCTGGACCACACTGATCACACCGCCCGCCACGTCGGTGGCCATGCCGATCACCTTGATCGCGCTGCTGGCGAACTTCGCGCCAAAGCCTGCACCGGCCACGCCACCGCGGCTGGCGATGCCTTTTTCGATCCCTTCCTGGACCTTCTTCGCACCTTCGTCGCTCCAGCCGCCGCTGTTGAGGGCCTTGCCCACGTCCTTGCCGTCGTCCATGGCCTGGTCGACGATGTCGAAGTACTTCTTCTGCACCGCCTCGGCGTCCTTGGGCAGCGCGTGGTAACCCTCGCCGGGCTTGGCCCACAGGTCGGGCAGGGAACGGTCGAAGCCCATCAGTTTGTAGGCGTTGGTGCCGCGCAGCTTGTCGTAGACCTTCAAGCCCAGCGTGGCGAAGTGTGAGCCGGTGCCGAGGAAGCCAAGGAAGTCGTTGGCGATGCCCAGGCGCTTCATCGGCGTATCGGCGAGCTTGCCGCCCTGGCCCGCGAGTTGGTAGACGATCCGGCCCATCCCGATTGCGCCGCCCACCGAGCCGAGTACGCCGTTGTCCTTGAGGAAGTTGAGGTTCTTCACGAAGGCACTGCGGTTCTCATCGCTGAGGCCCGGCATGATTTCCTTGCTCACCGCCTTGTCGATGTCGCTGAAGCTGATCACGCCGTTTTTCTGCCAGGTATCGCCGAGGGAAATCATCGCCTTGCCGAAGTCGGCGGCGGCGTTTTTGTCCTTGAGCAACTGGTCGACGAACTTCGAATACACCCCCAGCGCCTGGCGCGGCAGGCCGTCGGCGCCGCCCTTGAGCATCGACAGGATCGCCATGGTGTTGTCGGTGGTGGCCAGGGCGGTGTTGTCGTCGGAGATTTTGGTCGGGTCGTCCATCAGCTTTTCAACGGCGTCGGTGTAGCCGTCGATCTGCAGGTTTTGCAGGAAGGTGTCGGCCTTGGCCGGGTCGATATCGGCCAGGGCGGTGTAGGCGGTCTGGATTTCCTGGGTGGCCAGTTCGGTCTTGCCACTGTCTTGCAGGGACTTGATGTATTGGGTGAAGTTCTCCGAGGAGGTGCTGTCGATCAGGCGCTGCCTGGTCTCGTCGACTTTCGGCTGGCCGCCGTCGACCTTGCCCAGGGCCGCGTCGTGGTTGGCCTTGATGTCGTGCTGGATGGTCGAGTCGCCGAGCAGGTCGTTGAGGGTCTGGTCGATGGCCTTGGTATCGAAGATGTTGTCGCGCACGTCCCGCGAGGTCACGTCGATGGGTGTGGTGGCAATGCCCTGGTTGCCGAACCCGTGCTCGGGAATGATCGACATGCCATTGTCGGCCATGCTTCGGGCTTCCACCGCCCGCAGGAACTTGGCGCGTGGGTCGTCCTTGCCGATGCTGCCGTCCTTGACCCCGGCGCGGTAGCTGTCCACCAGGGTTTTCATCGACAGGTCCTTCACCGACAGTGGGTTGCCGCTTTCGTCTTTCTCGGTGGTGGTCAGGTTGTCGACGGACACATCCTTGAGGGGCGGCAGGCCGTTGTCGGTGCGCAGCTTGTCGACGTCGGTGGTCTGCGCGGCAATGTCGCTGCGGTAGCTGGAAATCTGCTCGAACAGCTGTGGGTTGCTGTCTTCCGACACCACGATTTTCTCTTCGCTGCCCCCCGGCTTGTGCTGGGTGAACGCGATCAGGCCGGGGCCATAATCTCCGGCACCGCCAACGCTCATGATGTCTTCGGTGGAGGGCAGGTACGCCTCCGGAGCGGCGAGGGTGTAGCCGTCGCCCTTGGCCTTTTCGATGCCGGCCAGGGTCTGGCCCTTGGTGGTGTAGGTGGCGAAGGCTTCGGGGGTGATGTCCTTGGACACCACCAGCAATTTGCCGTCGGCCTGGTTGACCACGAGGATGCCGTCCATGGGTGTGTCGACCTTGCTGATGTCCCCCAGCTTCAGGCTGGCTTCGTCCTTGCGCAGCAGTGCCTGGCCGGGCAGGGACTGGGCGTTCTTGATGTAGTCGAAGGCCTGCGAGCCTTCGCTGGCGTGCACGGCGTGGAGGAAGTTGTAGAAGGTGCCGCCCGCATTGGGGTTGGGATTACTGAGATCGGCGCCGGGTTGCGGCAGGTCGGCTTCGGACTTGCTGATCATGTACTTGTGGCCCTGGTGTTCAAACAGGATCACCCCGGCGCTGCTGTCTTCGGACACCACTTTCAACTGACTGAAATCGAGGTCTCCCGGCAGGCTGGTGACTGCTTCATAACCCTTGGCTTTGCCGTCATTCAGCGCCTCCTTGGTCACCCCGGCCTGGGTGTAGGTGCTGAAAGCCTGGGGCGTGAGCAATTCGGAGATGACCAGGGTCTGGCCGTTTTCCAGGGTCACCTTGAGGATGCCGTCTTCGGCCTTGCCCACGGATTTGATATTGGCCAGGCGTACGCCGTCGTCGTCCTCGCGCAGCAGTTGCTGGTCGGGATTCTTCAGGCTTTCGACGATGGCCTTGCCGGCCGGGGTGCCCTGGGTTTCGGCCAGGGTCTGGAGGAAGGTGTACAGCGGCGTGCCTTCGTCGGGCCCGCCCTGGTTGACCGGGGCCACGGCATGGCCGAAGCGCAGGTTTTTCAATACGTCGAAACCGTCCTGGGCGTTGGCTGCACCCTTGGCACTGATCTTGTATTTGGCGCCGTCCTGTTCGAAGTAGATCACCCCGGCGTCTTTGTCCTGGGAGATGACCTTGAGCTTGTCGATGTCGAGCTTGGCCGGGAGGGCGGTAACTTCCTTGTAGTCCTCGGGCTTAAGGGTTTTGTCGCCCGGCCCGGTGCTGGCCAGGACTTTGGCTTTGTTCAGGACGGCGTCGAAAACCCGCTCGGGAGCGTTGGGTTGATCGACGCGGGGGGAGGCGGATTTTTCGGGACGGGTGATCATTGGTTCAGTCCATGTGAGGGGCGCACGAGGACTCGATACTAGGGTCTGCAAGTGGGTAAAAGCGGGTTTGTTGGCAACAAGTCACAAGCTTTCACGGGTGTGAAATTCACCGGACCTGCCGGGTGGATATCCGTTACCGAGGCAACGGATATCCCCGGCTTTCGTTAGAGAGGCCGGAGCTTGTAGGCGGGAACGAGATCCTCGTCAATCGTCCAGTGATCCTCGCCAGGCCGGATGCAAACACCGCCGATCCAGCGTTCCTGGGTGGCATGGTCCGGCCAGTAAGCCGTACCGCTTAGAACCTGACGACCCAACGCAGTCAGCGCCAACAAACGTTGAGGCCACGGCAGTTGAGTCTCGGACTCGATCAGCAACGGATTAGCACCGTCAATCAGTGGCCGCATCAGCGCATGGAACATCATGTCCCCCAGGTACGGCAGCGGTTCGCGCTTGCCCATCAACTCGGCAAACACCCTGCCAAACGCCACAGGCCCGGCCTCATCCACGTAGTGCAGGGACAGGCGCTCGGTCAGTGACAAACCGTCCCGCACACCCGGTAACTCCTGCAACTGTCGACGCAACGCCGGGGCCAGGAAGGGCAGGGCTGTGTGGTTGCCCTGGGCCAGTTCCGCCAGCTTGACCGGCGAACTGTCGCAGTACGCCAGCCAGGCCTGCCGCGCCAGCTTCAGCATGTCCTCATCGACCCGCCGACGCTGTGGCCACAGCCACGCCAACACTTCAGGCGCCAGTTGGCCAATGCCGATAAAGCGTTGCACGCCGGGGATACGGTCGACCTCGATCAGCTCGAGCTTTTCAGGCAATTGCTCAAGCCCCGCCAGTGCACGAATCAGGAACAACTGATCGTAAGCATCCGCCTCACACCACAACACGCTATGACCGGCGTTGCCCAGTTGCTCAAGATGCTTGTATTCGTCTGCATGCCGGCGGGACACTTCGGGCTCGTCCATTGCAAAAACCTGGCTGATATAGCGGCTGCGAACGGCTTGGTATTGCTCGGCCGGAAGGTCCTGGACCGGGCCCATGCACAGCGGATCAATCAGCATCCGAAAGTGGCCCTTGAACCCCGCCACGCCCAGGCTGTGGGCAATGTCACTGCCGCAGCGCCAGTGGGTGGTGCGGGCTTCATCGCTCGCTTCGAAACCCGGATGGCGGGCGGCAAAATCCACTGCATCAACGTGAGCTTTAAGCTTGGGCCAGCTGGGGAACCCGAGTTCCTTGGCGATCAGCCATTGAGCCTCGGACAAGGTGGGCGTAGCAGCGGCATCGGCGCTTTTCAGGCGCAGCAAAAGCTCCTTGGCGCGCTTGCGTTGCTGCTCAAGGTTGATACGGCCGTTAGCGGACGAGAATGATTGCGACATACGATCTCCTTGCACAAACCTTGTCCGCTTTAAGGTTGGGAGTCGTAGAAATGTGATATTCAGTCAAGGTCTTGGGCGCAGCCCTTTCCGCGGATGGTGGCGTAGATGGCGCCAGGCGGGAAATATAGGCAGTGCAATGATTGATTGCAAGCCGCCCGGCGTTGAGCGCCGGTGTTTGCACAGGAGACTTTCATGAAAGTTGGTGTGATTTCCGATACCCACGGCTTGCTCCGCGCCGAGGCCCTGGCGGCCCTGGAAGGCTGCGAGCAGATTGTTCACGCCGGGGATATTGGCAGCCCGGAAATTCTTGAGTTGCTTGCCTCGATCGCGCCGTTGCATGTGGTGCGGGGCAATAACGACTTGGACGCGGCCTGGGCAGAGCACCTGGCTGACCGTCTGGATTTCGAGCTGAATGGCTGGCGGGCGCTGCTGGTGCATGACATCGCCGATGTGCCGAAGGCGCTGGATCCGGGCATCCGGCTGGTGATTACCGGACACTCTCACAAGCCACTGATTGAGTGGCGCGGCGACCGGCTGTTTCTCAACCCCGGCAGTGCAGGGCGGCGCCGCTTCAAATTGCCGGTGACCCTGGCGCTGCTTGAGGTGCAGGAGAAATCCCTCAAGCCGCGGCTGGTGTCGCTTGAGCCCAAGCGCTGAAGCATTTGTGGCGAGGTGGCTTGTTGTGGCGAGGGAGCTTGCTCCCTCGCCACGGGGGACGTGCCCTGTCTTACCATTGCGTCTAAATCAGGAACAGGGATCATCAAGTCCATGAGCGTATTAGTAGAAACCCGGGCGCTCACGCGTATGGACGAGCGCCGTCAGCTTCAACTGCTGCACCCTACGGATTTCCAGTTGCACCGCGCCGACCGTATCTCCATCACCGGCTCATCCGGCTCCGGCAAAAGCGTATTCCTGCGGGCACTTGCCTTGCTCGACGCGCCCAGTTCAGGGGAAATCCTCTGGCACGGCCAACCCATCGCCAACGCGCAAATCCCCCAGTACCGCAGCCATATCAGCTATCTCGCCCAACGCCCGGCGCTGATCGAGGGCACCGTGGAAGACAACCTGCGTTTCCCCTACAGCCTCAAGGCCTTGCACCACCTCAGTTTCGATGCGGAGGCCGTCAAGGCACTGCTGGCCCACGCGGGGAAAGAATCGGGCTTCCTGGCAAAAAACGCCGGGGACTTGTCCGGCGGTGAGTCCCAGGTGGTTTCGCTGATCCGTACCCTGCAACTCAATCCCGATGTGTTGCTGCTGGACGAACCCACCGCCGCTCTCGACCCGGCGTCATCCCGGGAAGTCGAGGCGCTGATCAACGCCTGGGTCGAAGCGGATCACGACCACGCCTATATCTGGGTGTCCCACGACCTTGAGCAGGCACAACGCATGAGCACCACCCGCCTGCATATGGACGCCGGCGTGCTGACGAGGGCCGTGCAGCCATGAATTATCACGACCTCACGGCACTGGACATGGCCATCGCCGCCTCGCTGATCCTGGTCAACGGCGCGCTGTCACTGCTGTTGCGCCTGGGCCTGGAGCGCCAGCTGTTCTGGGCCGCCGTGCGCACGGTGGTGCAGTTGCTGGCGATTGGTTACCTGCTGGGCTGGGTGTTCGAGTTCGCCTACTGGTACGTGGTGTTGCCGCTGATGTGCCTGATGACCCTGATCGCCGGGCTCTCGGCTGCCGGGCGTGGCAAGCGCACCTATGCCGGCCAGCGGGCTGACAGCATTGTGTCGGTGTGGGGCAGTTCGTGGTTGGTGACGGCTGTCGGCCTGTTCGCGATCATCCGGATTCACCCGTGGTACGAGCCGCAGTATGCGATTCCGATCCTCGGGATGATTCTTGGTAATACCCTCACTGGTGTGTCCCTGGGGATTGAGCGCATGACCCAGGAACTGACCTCGGGGCGCAACACCATCGAGATGGTCCTGGCCCTCGGCGGTTCACGCTGGGAGGCGGCGCAGGATGCGATTCGCCAGGCGGTCAGGGCGGGGATGATCCCGACGCTGAACCAGATGACGGTGGTGGGGATAGTCAGCCTGCCGGGGATGATGACTGGTCAGGTGCTGGCGGGAGAAAGCCCGGTGGACGCGGTGCGTTATCAGATCGTGATTATGTTTTTGATCGCTGCGGCGTCGGCGCTGGGCACGGTAGGTGCGGTGTTGCTTACCTACCGGCGGTTGTTTTCTCCGGGGCATCGGTTTTTGCGCTACCGGCTTGAAGAGCGGGTGTGACCCTGAGGGGGTAGGTTTTCTTGGGAGGCTCTATTGTGTACATATCCGTTTCTTCGGTCACGGCGGCTTATGGTTCCGCTCTTACAGCGGCTCACTTTGGAAAAGCCCCAAAGTAAGCAAAGGGCTCTGCCCCGCCTGTCGGCGCCTCGCTAGGGCTCGGCGTTCCCTCACTCCGGCATTGCTCCGCGGGCCGCCGCGACGGGCCATCCATGGCCCGGCGCGGCTAAACCGGCGTCCTGCCGGTTTACCCGCTCCGCAATACCTGCGTTCGGCCTCGGGCTTATTGGGGCAGTCAGATCAAGATCAAAAGCAAGAGCACAGCGGCCTACCGGCCGGCTTGAGTGTTAAAAGCAAAGGCGAGATCCAGAGCGAAAGCCAAATCTGAAGCTGATGCAACTCTGCTTTTCTGTGGGAGCTGGCTTGCCTGCGATGCAGACAACTCGGTTTTTCAGATACACCGAGGTGATGCCATCGCAGGCAAGCCAGCTCCCACATTTGACCGTGCCCGCTTTTGATTTGGCTTTTGCTTTTGCTCTTCAACACTCAAGCCGGCCGGTAGGCTGCTGTGCCCTTGCTTTTGATCTTGATCTTGATCTTAGGCGCCCCGTTAAACCACGCTGGCCGAACGCAGGCTTTGGACCGTGGGCCGCCGTCCTGGGCCAGGGATGGCCCATGACGGCGGCCCACGGTCCAAAGCCGGAGTGAGCAACCGTGTCGAATCTCAAGCCATTTCAGCGAAATGTTTTTGATCTCGGACCATCGCATTCAGGATCGTCAGCAGCTTTCTCATGCATGCAACCAGCGCCACTTTCTTCGTCTTCCCTGCAGCAAGCAGACGGTTGTAGAACCTCTCGATCACCGGGTTATGGCTCTTCGAGGACAAGACAGCCATGTAAAGCACACTTCGCACCTCAGCTCGACCACCCCATATCCGTCTACGTCCTTTGTACAGGCCGCTATCGCAGTTAAAAGGGGCCACACCAACCAATGCAGCCACTTGTTTGCGATTCACTTTGCCTAGCTCAGGAACCATCGCCAGCAGCGAAAGTGCGAGCACATTGCCAACACCTGAGACCTCGCGCAGCAAATCATAATTGGCCTTCCAGGCCGGCGAAGCTTTGATCGCTTCGTGCAAGTCATCGTCTGTACTTTTAAGACGCTTTTGAAGCCAGACGATATGTGCCTTGATATCCCGTCGAAGCGCCTTGAATACCGCCTGTTTCAGTCGAGACTCCTCCGCCACGATCATATCGATAAGCTGACGGCGTCTAGTCAGTAGATCTGCCAGTTCACGAGCGTGTTCATCTGGCATCTCCCGAATTTCGGGTTTGACCGCCTGAGCAAACTCCGCAATCACCTGGGCATCCAGAGCGTCGGTTTTAGCCAGCCGTCCGGTAGCCTTAGCGAAATCACGGACCTGACGGGGATTGACAACAACGACTGGTAATCCAGCAGCGCAAAGCTCGGCAGCGGCAAGCCGCTCATATCCGCCAGTTGCTTCCAGCACCACTAAAGCGGGCATCTGAGCCTTGAGATGCTTAGCTAAACGCTGGATATCTTCTGGAGTATTGAAAAACTGCTCGACTTGGCCAGTAGTGCTGACGAATGAGTCGAGCTTGTTTTTGGAAACATCAATTCCGACGAACGCAGAGTCATGGTCCATGGCGTTTTCCTCACGTCCAACCTTGCAGAATCGGGCTTTACGCCCAGGCAACCGTTCGGACTAGTTTAGAAAAGAACCTGCTTCGACCCATGCTCACTCACGATCTTGAAATCTGAGGGCACCACGGTCTGAAGCAGGTGAAAATAATCTTACAAGGGCACACCGAGCCTAAGCGAGGTGCCGAGTGGTGGGGCAAGAGCGTTTTGCTTACTTTTGCGCTGTTCAAAAGTGAGCCGCTGTAAGAGCGGAACCATAGGCGGCCGTTACCCAAATAACGGATATACACCCGGTTCAATCACCCACACCGAAATCCAGCATCACCTTCATCGCCCGGCTCTTGTCCGCCGCCAGTTCAAACGCCTTCACCGCCTCGCTGAACGGCACGGTGTGGGAGATCACCGGGCGCACATCAATCACCTGGCGATTCAGCAAATCCACCGCCTGGGCGAACTCCGAATGGAATCGGAAGGTGCCTCGCAGGTCGATTTCACGGCTTACCAAAAGGTTAAGCGGCAGCGAGACTTCGCCACCCAGGCCGACGGTCACCAGTACGCTGCGCGGGGCCATGCACTCCAGGCCGTTGCGCAGGGCCTGAGCGCTGCCGGAGACTTCGAACATCACCTCGAAGTAGCCTTTTTCGGCGGTGTAGGGCCTCAACGCGTCGGCGTCTTCCGCCAGATTATGGGTACGGCTGGCGCCCATTTTCTCGGCGCAGGCCAACGGCCCGGCGGCCAGGTCCACGGCGACAATTTCCCCCGCACCGGCGGCCCGCAGGCTGCCGATCAACAGGTTGCCGATAGGGCCGCAGCCGGTCACCAGCACTCGCTTGCCGAAGATCGCCCCGGCGCGCTGGATCGCATGCAAACCCACAGACAAGGGTTCGGCCATCGCACCTTCGGCGAGGCTGACATGATCGGCCAGCAGGTGCGCCTGGTGCGTTTCGATCACCAGGGACTGTTGAAACGCGCCTTGCACGTGGGGGAAGGGCATCGCACTGCCGTAGAAGCGCATGTTCAGGCAATGGTTCGGCAGCCCTTGATGGCAATAACGGCAACCCCCGCAAGGCCGCGACGGCGAGACCGACAAGCGTTGGCCGACTTTGAACGGGCCACCCTCGCTGCCCACGGCATCGATCACCGCCGACACTTCATGGCCCAGCACCATCGGCTCGCGCAGGCGTACGGTGCCGAAGCCGCCGTGCTGGTAGTAATGCAGGTCCGAGCCGCAAATTCCGCCCCGGGCAATGCGCACCCTCAGCTGGTCGGGGCCGAGGGTGTGAGGTTCGGTTTGCGGTTCTACCCGCAGGTCCTTCGAGGCATGGCAGACAATCGCGTGCATGAAATTCTCCGGGTTACAACGAGGCGGTGATGCCACCGTCCACGTACAGGATATGACCGTTGACGAAACTCGCCGCATCGCTGGCAAGGAACACCGCAGCGCCCGCCAGTTCGGCGACGTCACCCCAGCGCCGGCTCGGCGTGCGTTGCACCAGCCAGTCACTGAACTCGGGGTTGGCCACCAGGTTGGCGTTCAGTTCGGTCTTGAAGTAGCCGGGACCGATGCCATTGACCGTCAGGCCGTGTGGGCCCCAATCAATGGCCATGCCTTTGGTGAGCATCTTCAGCGCGCCTTTGCTGGCGGCATACGGCGCAATACCCGGGCGGCCCAGTTCGCTCTGTACCGAGCAGATATTGATGATGCGCCCACGCTTGCGCGGGATCATCGCCCGGGCCACGGCTTGGCCGACAAGGAAGGCGCTGTCGAGGTTGGTGCTCATCAACTCGCGCCAGTGGGTTTCGCTGTAATCCTCAAGTGGGCCGCGCCGCTGCATGCCGGCGTTGTTCACGAGGATGTCCAGCGGGCCCAGGCGCTCTTCGATATCTGCCACGGCGGCCAACACCGCTGCGCCATCGGTGACGTCGAACCCCTGGGTATGGACTTCCAGGCCTTCCGCCGCCAGCAACGCGGCACTGTCACGCAAGGTGCTGCGATTACGCCCGTTGAGCACCACCCGCGCGCCGGCCTGGGCCAGGCCACGGGCGATAGCCAGACCGATACCGGCGCTGGAACCGGTAATCAAGGCCAGGCGGCCATCCAGGCGGAAGTTGTCTAAAACGCTTTGCATGGAGAGATTTCCCGAGGCTGAAACAGGTGATCAACACTAACAATCCGAGTGCGAGGTGCCGTCCTTATTGTTATAGGCCAAACCCTGTCATATCGTGCATGACGGACCTAACTTCACCGCAGCCCGGGTTCAGCGTCCAATTTTCATTTGTGATCCAGTGATCAAAAACGGTGATAACCGGAGCCTCATGATGGAACTCAAACACCTGCGCGCCTTTGTCGTGCTAGCCCAGGAACTGCATTTCGGCCGGGCGGCGGCGCAGCTGTCGATCGTGCAACCGGCGCTGAGCATGCAGATCAAACTGCTCGAAAGCGGCCTGGGCGTGCGCCTGCTCGACCGCAACCGGCACTCGGTGACGCTGACCGAAGCCGGGCGCGTGTTTCTCCCCGAGGCCCAGGCCACCCTGCACCAGGCCACTCGCGCCGCCGATGCCGCCCGTGCTTCAAACCGTGGGGAAATCGGCCGGGTGCGCCTGGGATTTGTCTCGTCAGTCTTGCCTGAATTGCTGCCGGGATTGATTCGCGCGATGCATCAGCGCTACCCGCGAATTGAACTGGAACTTAAGGACATGCCCGGCCCGGATCAGGCGACGGCGCTGAAAAACGGTCAGTTGGATTTCGGCCTGATGCGTTTGCCGGCGGCCTATCCCGGCGTGCAGACCCGCGCGGTGTTGCAGGAAAGCTTTGTGGTTGCCTTGCCCATTGATCATCCGTTGGCGGCTCAGACAGCCATTCAGCCGGCCGACTTGCTTAAGGTCCCGGTGTTCATCCTGGCCCGACGGTATGCCCCAGGGTTCTACGACGAGTTCGTCCAGGCCGTGGGCGCGCCCCTGGAGATCGCCTCTGAACTCGGAGAGTTCACCACCATGCTGGCGCTGGTCTCGGCCGGGTTGGGTGTGGGGGTGTTGCCGCAGCAGGCGGCTCGGGCGTTGCCGGCCAATTGTGTATCCAGGCACTTGGAGTTGGGGGCGTTCCGGGCCAGGACCGGCCTGGCCTGGACCGAACTCGACAGCGCAGTGAAAGCCACCGTGTTCAACCTGATCGACGAGTTGTTTGGCGAGTGATTATTTCATCTTGTGAAATGCTGGATTGTAAAAACTGGCTATTCTGCTGCGTGCCGTAGCGGTGGAAGATAAGTGCCATCGACACGATCACCGGGTCGAGTCCCTGGCACATCGCGGAGCCTGTCATGATCAAACTGTACCGTTACCCCTTGTCTGGCCATTCCCACCGGGTCGAGTTGATGCTGTCGCTGCTGGGCGTACCCGCCGAGCTGGTACTGGTGGACCTGAAGCAAGGCGCCCACAAAACCTCCGAGTTCCTGACCACCCTCAACAGCTTCGGCCAGGTGCCGGTGATCGATGACAACGGTGTGGTGCTGGCGGACTCCAATGCAATCCTGGTGTACCTCGCCGGCCAATATGGCAACACCCAGTGGCTGCCGACCGAGCCTTTGGCCCAGGCCCGTGTACAGCGTTGGCTCTCGGCAGCGGCGGGGCCGCTGCACACCGGTCCGGCTGCGGCTCGATTGATCACCGTGTTCGGTGCCGCACTGGATGCCGAGGCGACCATCAGCCGTTCCCATGGGTTCCTCAGCGTGGTGGAGCAACAGTTGGGGCAGAGCCGTTTTCTCTCCGGTGACCTGCCGACGATTGCCGATATCGCGCACTACACCTACATCGCCCATGCCCCGGAAGGTAACGTCTCGTTGAGCGACTATCCGCAGGTTCGCGCCTGGCTGGGCAGTATCGAGGCGCTGCCGGGTTTTGTCGGTATGCAACGCACCGCCGTGGGCCTGGCGAAGGCTTGAAGATTTTGTGGCGAGGGAGCTTGCTCCCTCGCCACAACCGCTCCCAAGCCACTGGTTTGGTGGACTACATTCGATTAAGGGGGCTCATGGACCGTTTCCAGGAAATGCAGATTTTCCTCGCCGTCGCCGAAGAACAGGGCTTTGCCGCGGCGGCCCGGCGCCTGAAAATCTCGCCCCCCAGCGTGACCCGTGCGATTGCTGCGATGGAGGCGCGTATCGGCACGCAGTTGCTCTCGCGCACCACCCGCAGCCTGCACCTGAGCGAGGCTGGCCAGCGTTATCTGGATGATTGCCGGCGCATTCTCGCGGAGCTGGTTGAGGCCGAAGAAGCAGCAGCCGGTAGCTTCTCGATCCCATGGGGGCACTTGACGGTCACCGCGCCTGTGTTGTTCGGCGAATTGTTCGTCGCGCCGATCCTGGGGGAGTACCTGGACCAATTTGCCCAGGTCAGCATCAACGCCTTGCTGGTGGACCGTGTGGTCAATATGACCGACGAAGGCGTCGACGTGGCCGTGCGCATCGGGCATTTGCAGGAAAACGGCCAGCAGGCGATCAAGGTCGGTGAAGTGCGCCGCGTGGTATGCGCCGCGCCGGCTTACCTTGAGCGGCACGGCCGGCCACTGCACCCCGGGCAACTGCGGGAGGCGAAGATTGTCACCTCGTCCTCCAGCCAGTTGGTCAGCGAATGGCAGTTCATGGAAGGCGGCCAGCCATTGAACGTGCCCGTTGAGCCACGTCTGGTGGTCACGGCCAACAACGCCGCCATCAACCTGGCGCGCCTGGGCTGGGGCGTCACGCGGGTGTTGTCTTATCAGGTGGCCAGCGATGTGCGTGCAGGCGCGCTGGAAATCATCCTGCAAGACTTCGAGCCGCCTGCGTTGCCGATCCATGTGGTGTTCCAGAACAGCGCCCGGGTACCGGCGAAGGTCAACACGTTCGTGGATTTTTTGGTCAGCCGGCTGGGGCAAGATGCTGCGCTCAACCCGTCGATGCAGCGGCCGGCCTGATGGACCGCTATCGCGACATGCAGATTTTCCAGACGCTGTCCCGGCAGCCGAGCCTGGCTGCGGCTGCCCGCTGCCTGGGCATCTCGGGGCCCACTGTGATCCGCGCGATTGACCGGCTGGAGACTCGCTTGCGCGTGCAGTTACTGGAGCGCAACACCCGGGGCATTCGCCTCACCGAAGCCGGGGCGAGGTTTTTGGCGGACTGTTCACGCATCTTTGATGGCGTGAGCGCCGCCGAAGCATCTGCCCAGGGCGCGCATGCGCAGGCCGAGGGGAATCTGCGGGTGTTTTTTCCGTTTCTGTTCAGCCGGTATGTGATGGCGCCGCTGTTGGCCGACTACCTGGAGCGCTATCCCGGCGTCCGGATGTTTGCCCATTACCACGATCATTATCCGAACCTGAATGAAGACGGCCTGGACGTGGCGGTCCTGGTGGGAGAACTGCCCGGGTCATCCCTGATTGCGCGGCCTGTGGGCCATGTGCGCAACATCGTGTGCGCCAGCCCTGGCTACCTGGAAACCCATGGCGAGCCACTGCAACCCGAGGCGCTCAAGCGACATCGACTGGTCGCCAGCCAGGCCTATTCGGACGGGGTGCAATGGGATTTCCTGGCCTCCAGCATCAAGGCCCGGGCGCGCCTCGGTTGCACCACCGTGCAGGGCGCGATCAATGCGGCAGTGCAGGGCGCAGGGTTGATCCGGTGCCTGAGTTACCCGGTCCACGAGCACTTGGCAAACGGCGAACTGCGCCGGGTATTGCAGGCCCATGAACCGCCGCCGCTGCCGGTGCATGTGGTCTACCGCGAGGGGCGCAACGCTTCGATGCGGGTGCGCAGTTTTGTTGATTTCACGGTGGCGGCTTTGCGTGAACATCCGGCGTTTCATCCACTGAGGGCTTGATCATGAACCACCAAGACGCGTCCCCCGTCTCGCCATGGCATGCCGGCGAGCGGCAATTGCAGCAAAGTGCCGGCGTGGCTGAGCGCATGGAGGTGATCGGCGCGAAGGTCATACGGGATCATTTGCCGGAGCAGCATCGGGCGTTTTATGAGTTGTTGCCCTATCTGGTGGTGGGCGCCGTGGATGATCAGGGGCTTCCGTGGGCCACGCTGCTGGAGGGGGCGCCGGGCTTTGTGTATTCGCCTGACCCCTACAGCTTGCGTATCGACAGCCTGCCTGCGGTGGATGATCCCGCCGGGGCGGGTTTGAAAAAAGGCGCGGCGGTGGGGCTGTTGGGCATTGATCTGAATACGCGGCGGCGCAACCGTATGAATGGGGTTGTGGGTACGGCTGGCGCTGATGGTTTTGCGGTGGATGTGGTGCACACCTTTGGCAATTGTCCGAAGTACATCCAGTTGCGTGCAGTGGACCCGGATGCTCGGGGGCAGCGTTCTGCTGAAGGCGCGGTGCAGCGCGCCAACTCGCTCGATGAGTCTGCCCGGACGCTGATTCGTAGCGCGGATACGTTCTTCGTCGCCAGTTATGTGGACCTGGAGGGGGATGTGGCCAAGCGTTCGGTGGACGTTTCGCACCGGGGTGGCGACCGTGGGTTTGTGCGGGTGGACGGTGATGTACTGACGATTCCCGACTTTACCGGCAACTCGTTTTTCAACACCTTGGGCAATTTGCAGCTCAACCCGGTGGCGGGATTGTTGTTTGTGGATTTTGCTACGGGTGATGTGTTGCAGGTTGTCGGGCGGGCCGAGGTGATTCTTGAAGGGCCCGAGGTGGCGGGGTTCCAGGGCGCCGAGCGGTTATGGCGGGTGACGGTGGAGCATGTGGTTCGGCGGGAGGCGGCGCTGGCGTTGCGTTGGCAGTTCGAAGCGTTTTCTCCCTACAGCCTGTCATTGGGGCCATGGAGGGTCTGAGGGACGCTGTCGAACACACTCGTGCGACTGAGTTAAAACTCAATTGCGCGGGAGGCGGTGTTTGGTGCCGGGGAATGACGCAATACTCCGTCGGGATTTTGCCTGCCCAATGATGGGCTGTCCCGAGGTTTTCCAATGAATGCACCAAGCCGCCTTGCGCTGCTGATCACCGCCACTGCTGCCCTGAGCGCCTGTGGTGAATCCTCCAAATTGCCGTTTCAGGCCGGTGTTGGGCCGAGCCCGCAACTGCCCGAACCTACGGCCTCGCTGATCCCGACACTCAAGGTGTCCAAGGCTGTCGGTTGGCCAGGCGACGCCCAACCGACGGCTCCGGAAGGGTTTGCGGTGACGGCGTTGGCCGAGAACCTTGACCATCCACGTTGGGTGTACACCTTGCCCAATGGCGACGTATTGGTCGCCGAGAGTAACCATCCGCCCATGCCTGAAGGCGCCACGGATGGCGGCACCGGCTTGCTTGCCTGGGCGCGTCGTACGGCGATGGGGTTTGTGATGGGGCGGGTGGGTGCCGATACGCCGAGCGCGGACCGTATTACCCTGCTGCGGGACGCTGATGGTGATGGGCATGCCGAGGTGAAGAGCGTGTTTCTGACTGGGCTGACGTCGCCGTTTGGCATGGCGTTGGTGGGGGATGCGTTGTATATCGGCAATGCCGATGCGGTGGTCAAGGTGCCTTATGTTCCGGGCCAGACTCACATCGATGCCACGCCGGTGAAGGTCACCGATCTGCCGGCCGGGATCAATCATCACTGGACCAAGAACGTTCTGGCCAATCCTGAGGGCACCAAGCTTTACGTGACGGTCGGGTCCAACAGCAATGTGGGTGAGAACGGGCTTGCAGCCGAGGACGGGCGTGCGGCGATCTGGGAGTTGGATCTTGCCAGTGGGCAGAAGCGTCTGTTCGCCAGTGGGTTGCGCAATCCCAATGGGCTGGCGTGGAAGCCTGGGTCCTCGCAACTGTGGACGGTGGTTAATGAGCGCGATGAGATTGGCAGTGACCTGGTGCCGGATTACCTGACTTCGGTGCGGGAGGGTGCTTTTTACGGTTGGCCGTGGAGTTATTACGGGGCTCATGTTGATACGCGGGTGCAGCCGTTGCGTCCGGACAAGGTTGCCCAAGCTATTGCGCCAGACTACGCGCTGGGGACTCACGTGGCGCCGTTGGGGTTGACCTTTTCTGATGCGCGGGGGATGCCGGCGGGATTCGCCGATGGGGTGTTTGTGGGGGAGCATGGGTCCTGGAATCGTAATCCGCAGGCGGGGTACAAGGTGGTGTTTGTTCCGTTCCGGGATGGTAAGCCTTCGGGTCAGCCTGTTGACTTTCTGACTGGTTTTTTGAACGGCGATGGGGAGGCTCAGGGTAGGCCGGTGGGTGTGACGCTGGACGGGCAGGGGGCGTTGCTGGTGGCGGATGATGTGGGGAACAAGGTGTGGCGCGTGGCGTGGGTGAGGCCTTAAGGGGGTTGCTGATGTTGGGGGCATATCCGTTATTTGGGTGATGGCTTGTATTGGTTCCGCTCTTACAGCGGCTCACTTTTGAAAAGCGCAAAAGTAAGCAAAACGCTCTTGCCCCACCACTCGGCACCTCGCCCAGGCTCGGTGTGCCCTCACTCCGGCTTTGGACCGTGGGCCGCCGCGATGGGCCATCCTTGGCCCAGCGCGGCTAACCCGGCGTCCTGCCGGGTTACCCACGCTCCAAAGCCTGCGTTCGGCCAGCGTGGTTTAACGGGGCGCCTAAGATCAAGATCAAAAGCAGATCAAAGGCACAGCGGCCTCCCGGCCGGCTTGAGTGTTTAGAAGCAAAATCAAAAGCTAAAGCGGGCACGGTTCAAATGTGGGAGCTGGCTTGCCTGCGATGGCATCACCTCGGTGTGTCTGATGCACCGAGGTGTCTGCATCGCAGGCAAGCCAGCTCCCACAGAAAAGCAGAGCTGCATCAGCTTCAGATTTGGCTTTCGCTCTGGATCTTGCCTTTGCTTTTAACACTCAAGCCGGCCGGTAGGCCGCTGTGCTCTGGCTTTTGATCTGCTTTTGATTTTGATCTGCGGGCCCCGTCAACCACGATGGCCGCAAGTAGGCACGGTGGAGCGGGTAAATCGGCAAGGATGCCGATTTAGCCGCGCTGGGCCAGGGATGGCCCATCGCGGCGACCCGCGGAGGCGTGCCGGAGTGCGGGCATGCCGAGCCTAGGCGAGGCACCGAGTGGTGGGGCAAAGACCTTTTGGTTACTTTTGGGGCGTTTGCCAAAAGTGACCCGCTGTAAGAGCGGAACCATAGGCGGCCGTTACCGAAGAAACGGATATGCCCCCGACCCCAACCCCAACCCCCGCGGAACCCAAATCCCACCCCCCACCCAACGCCGTATACAAATTCACCTCCGCCACCAACTGCGCCAACCGATCCACAATCAACGCCTGCTGTGAACTGAACAACGACCGCTGCGCATCCAGGAACACCAGATTACTGTCCACCCCACTGCGATACCGGTGCTGCGCCAAGTCGTAATACTTCTGGTTGGCCCGCACAAAATCCCGCTGCGCCGCCAGTTGCTCGTTATACGTCTGGCGCGCCGCCAGCCCATTCGAGACCTCCTGAAACGCCGTCTGAATCGACTTCTCATACTGCGCGACAAAGATGTTCTTCTGAATCTTCGCGTAATCCAGACTCGCCCTCAGACTCCCCGCATTAAAGATCGGCAGATTGATCTGCGGCTGAAACGCCCAACTCCCCGACCCCCCCTGGAACAATCCCGACAGATCCTTGCTGGAGGTCCCCGCATTGGCCGTCAGCGTAACCGAAGGAAAAAACGCCGCCCGCGCCGCGCCAATATTGGCGTTGGCCGCCTGAAGCTGATACTCGGCCTGGACAATATCCGGCCGCCGTTGCAGCAGGTCCGAGGGCAACCCGGCCGGCACGCGCGCCACCAGGTCGGCGGACAGCGGCTGTGCCGGCAGAGAATCCGGCACCGGGCCACCCACCAGCAACGCCAGGCTGTTGAGGTCCTGGGCCACCTGGCGCTGGTAGCGTGCAATGCTTGCTCGCGTACTCTCGACGCTGGTCTGGGCCTGGATCACATCAATCGACGACGCCTTGCCCGCCGTTTTGCTGCGGGAGGTCAGGCGCAGGCTGTGTTCGTCCGAAGCCAGCGTCTGCTGGGCCAGGGCCAGCAATTCCTGATCGGCGCGCCAGGTCAGGTAGGCGTTGGCCACGTTGGCCACCAGGCTCAGTTGTGCACTGCGCCGGGCTTCTTCGGTGGCCAGGTATTGCAGCATTGCCTGTTCGCTGAGGCTGCGCACGCGGCCGAAAAAATCCAGCTCATAGGCACTCACGCCCAGCGTTGCGGAGTAGGTGGAGGTGATCGCCGATTTGCCGGTGCCCGTGGCACGCCGTGGGACTTTCTGCCGGTTTTCGGCACCCGTGGCAGACACCGCCGGGAACAGGTCCGCGCGCTGGATGCGGTATTGCGCCTGGAACGCTTCGACATTCAGCGCCGCCACCCGCAGGTCACGGTTATTCACCAGTGCCTGGCCAATCAACTGCCGCATCACCGGGTCGCGGAACAACTGTTGCCAGTCAGGCCCGGCGGCCGAGGGGCCTACCTTGTCCGCGTTGTACACCGGGTATTGTGCAGGCGTTGGCGCCTCGGGGCGCTGATAGTCCGGGATCAGCGAACACCCGCCAAGCACACACGCCACGCCGAGCATCAGTTTTTTCATCACGCGCCAACCATCCATTTGGCCAGGCCATGGCGGCCACTCACGCCCAGTTTGGCCGCCGCGCGCTTGAGGTAGGTTTCGATGGAGCTGTTTTTTACGCTGAGTTTCTCGGCCATCTGCGGCACGGTTCCGCCGGTCAACAATCCCAGGCACACTTCCTGTTCCCGCGCCGATAAGGTGATGTCACTGAGTGACAGGCGTTTATAGAATTCGCGCTGCAATTGCGACTGCTCCAACAGGGTTTTAGAGGGCTCGGGCGCCACCACCGCTGCCTGTCGATTGATCTGCGCATGGCGCTCGATCAACGGCAGCAAGGTTTCCGAAAGGCTCTTGAGAAACGACAACTCCGCCAGGGAGAAGGCGCGTTGGGTGTGGGGCCGATAAAACGAAATCACGCACCGCCGATTCGCCTGGCGCGAGACCAGGTTGCACTGATGGGACGTGCCCCGGGCATGGGTGCTGTTGGCCTTGGCATTCATCTGGATCAACAGTGGGTCGTTCATGCCGAGCATTTTTTTCAGCAACGGATGGTCGTCGCGGTGATGCAGGGTGCGCGGTGGCGGCAAGTCCTGCTTCAACCCATCGCTGCCGAGTAACTTGATATCGAGCACGCAGGCCTGGTGCTCGTCGAGGGTCCATTCACTGAGGTCCACCAGGTGAACCGGTACCAGCTTGTTGACCAGTTGCAGCATGTTCGCTGCGAAGTGTTCAGTGCCTGTGCTGGAAATCAATTCCCCCAACTCGAAATAAAAATGCGGACTTTCCATATTTCGAATACTGCTGGTCAGACTCATAGCCATCTCATCCTTGATGTCGAAAACCGTCGACGGTTGCCCCCGTCCGTTTGCAGGCCTCCCGTTCTCCTTGAACCTGGGTCGGTGCTCGAGGCTTCATTTAGCCACGGGGATTTGTCCTACGTATGTAGCGGAAACGAGGGACACAACCTGCCATAAAAAACGCGCCATTATTTCGTCATTTCTGACGGACAAATAAGGTGGGGCCGCACAGGAAGGGTGTTTTAGAGTTTGTTAACTAGTTGATATAAAACGTTTTTATTGATTTATATGAAAATGCTTAGCTGTCAGGCAGCGGCCAGGGATAGCCAATTTCCTACACCCATTTAATCGATTCAGCACTGAACCATCAGCCAACCCCGGCGCGGTAGCTGGCTGTCCGGGTTTCGGGTGACATACGGTCCGCCGGGGCGATGCTTAAATCCCGTTGATTTCACCTCAATGGGGCGTTGTGCGCCTTATCGACACCTCACATGAGAAGGATCTTATGACGTTTTTCCCCCTGACCGCCGCCCAGCGGGATATCTGGCTGGACCAACTGCGCCTCGGCGACTCGCCGCTGTACAACATCGGCGGCTATGTCGACCTTACTGGCCCGATGAATCCCGCATTGATCCAGCGGGCCATTGAGCAACTGGTGGCCAAGCACGACGCGTTGCGTACGGTGTTGCAGGTGGCCGCCGATGGCTTGCCCCGGCAGGCATTTGCCGAGGCGATGGTGGTATCGGTGCCGCAGCATGACGTCTCTCGGCAGCCGGACCCCGAGGCGGCGGCCGAGGCTTTGCTGCAGGCGCAAATGGCCCGGGCCTACGCGCTGCTCGACGAGCCGTTGTTCCGCTTTTTCCTGGTCAAGCTCGATGAGCAGCATTACCGCCTCGGCACCCAGGCCCATCATCTGATTCTCGATGGCTGGGGCTTCGGCCAGATGCTGCAATCCCTCGCGGGTATCTACAGCGCCCTGGAGCAAGGCCGGCAACCGGACCTGTCGGCGCCGTCCTATGTCGACTTCATCGACAACGATGAACGCTATCGCGAGTCGGCCCGTTACGCCCGGGACCGCAGCTACTGGCTGGACAAATACCAGGCGTTGCCCGAGCCGCTGTTGACGCCCCGTTACCACGCCAAGGGCCAGGCACCGAGCAACACCTGCGTAGCACCGTTTCCGGCAACGTTGCTCAACCGCATGGCGCGGGTGGCGAACCATTACCAGGCGTCGGCGTTCCATGTGTTATTGGCCGCGATCTACCTGTACTTCAGCCGTACCGCCCAGCGTCAGGAGTGTGTGCTTGGGCTGCCGATTCTCAACCGTTCCAATGCGCGCTTTCGTTCGACCCTGGGACTGTTTACCCAGGTCAGTGCCGTGCGCTTGCAGTTCAGCGACGACCTGCCGTTCAGTGCGTTAGTGCGTGGCGTACGGGATCAGCTCAAGCAGGATTTCCGGCATCAGCGTTTCCCCCTGAGCGAGATGAATCGCGAGTTGGGTTTGCTGAGCGCCAACCGTGGCCAGCTGTTCGACCTGTCGGTGTCCTATGAACAGGACGACCATGAATTTCGCTACGGCCAGGCATCGGCCCGGGCGATCAAAGTCTCCAATCACCATGAGCCATTGCCGCTTGCGATTCACCTGCGCAGCAATCGCTACCACGACACGGCGTGCTTGCACTGCGTCTACAACGAGGCGTATTTCCAGCAGCACGAGGTGCAGGCCCTGGCCGAACGCCTGGTGTATCTGCTGGAGCAAGGTCTGGAAAGTCCGGCGCGGCCCCTGGCTGATTTCTCATTGATAACGCCTGAGGAAACCGCGCAGTTGCAACGCTGGAACGCCACCGCCCAAGCGTACCCGGCCGCGCAAACCCTGCACGGGCGCATCGAAACCCAGGCCGCGTTGGCCCCGCATGCGGTGGCTGCGGTGTACCAGGGCCAGCGACTGACTTACGCCGAGTTGAATCAACGGGCCAATGCCCTGGCGCATCAGCTGTTGGTGCTGGGGATAAAGCCTGACGACCGTGTGGCGATCGTCGCCCGGCGTGGCCTGGAGACGTTGGTGGGGTTGCTGGGGGTTCTCAAGTCCGGCGCTTGTTATGTGCCGGTGGATCCGGCCCATCCCGCCGAGCGCCTGAACTACCTGCTCGATGACAGCGCGCCGGTGGCGGTGCTGACGCAGACGGATTTGCTCGAACGCTTGCCGGAACTGACGGTGCCGGTGATCAATCTGGATCACGCCACGGCGCAGTTGGCGAGCAACCCACAAGTAGTGATGACGCCCGCCAATCTCGCCTATGTGATCTACACCTCGGGCTCCACCGGCTTGCCCAAGGGCGTGATGGTGGAACACCACACCGTCGCCAATCTGGTGGACTGGCATTGCCAGGCCTTCGACTTGCACGCGGGCAGCCATACCGCCAGCGTTGCCGGATTCGGGTTTGACGCCATGGCCTGGGAAGTGTGGCCGGCGTTGTGCGTGGGGGCGACCTTGCACCTGCCGCCGGCCCACGACGGTGCCGAAGACATCGACGCGCTGCTTGAGTGGTGGCGCACACAGCCACTGGACGTGTGCTTCCTGCCCACGCCGGTGGCCGAATACGCCTTCAGCCAGAACCTCGAACACCCCACCTTGCGCACCTTGCTGATTGGTGGCGACCGCCTGCGGCAGTTCAACATGGCGCGCAGTTTCGCGGTGATCAACAACTACGGTCCCACTGAAGCCACCGTAGTTGCCACCTCTGGCCTGGTTGAGGTCGGGCAGCCGCTGCATATCGGCAAGCCCATCGCGAACGCCACGGTCTACCTGCTGGATGAGCAGCAGCGGCCGGTACCCATCGGCATCGCGGGCGAGTTGTACGTCGGCGGTAAAGGTGTAGCGCGCGGCTATTTGAACCGTCCGGAAATGACTGCCGAGCGTTTCCTTGATGATCCCTTCAACCCGGGCCGCATGTACCGCACCGGCGACCTGGCGCGCTGGCTGCCGGACGGCAATCTCGAATACCTGGGGCGCAACGACGACCAGGTAAAAATCCGTGGCGTGCGTATCGAACTCGGCGAAATCGAATCCGCCCTGGCGGGTTATGACGGTGTCACTGAAGCGGTGGTCCTGGTGCGTGAGGGGCAGTTATTGGCCTGGTTCACCGAGCACGCGCCGGTAGCGATTGAACAGCTTCGTGCCCATCTCAGATCACGCTTGCCGGATTACATGGTGCCGCAGGCCTACGTAAAACTCGACGCGTTGCCCCTGACCGCCAACGGCAAGCTCGACCGCAAGGCCTTGCCGGCACCCGGTGCCGATGCGTTTGTCAGCCGCGTCTACGAAGCCCCCCAAGGCACCACGGAAATCACCCTGGCGCAGATCTGGGCCGACGTGTTGCACGTCGAGCAAGTAGGGCGGCATGATCACTTCTTTGAGTTGGGTGGCCATTCGTTATTGGCGGTGCAACTGGTACAGCGCATGCGTCAGGCCGGGTTGCAGGCGGATGTGCAGGTGTTGTTCGGTCAACCGACATTGGCCGCGCTGGCGGCGGCGGTCGGCCAGGGCACCGAGCTTGAGGTGCCGGCCAACCGCGTTCCTGCAGATTGCACATTGATTACCCCGGACCTGCTGGTGCTGGCGGAGCTGGACTCACCGACGATCGAGCGCATCGTCGCCGCCATCCCCGGTGGGGCCGCCAATGTGCAGGAGATCTACCCGCTGGCGCCGTTGCAGGAGGGCTTGCTCTATCACCACATTACCGACGAACGCGATCCGTACCAGCAACACGCGATGTTCAGTTTTGCTTGCCGTGAACAGCTGGATGCCTTCGCCCAGGCACTGCAACAGGTGATCGACCGCCATGACATCCTGCGCACCAGCCTGGCGTGGGATGCCATCGAGCAACCGATGCAAGTGGTGTGGCGCAAGGCGCTTCTGGACGTGGAACCGGTGGCCCTTCAGGGGGATTCAATCCTCGAACAACTGCGTGAACACCAGCGCCCACTGGACTTGCGCAAGGCGCCGCTGATGGCCCTGGATTACGCCGAAGACCCGCAGAACCGCCGTTGGGTGGGCATGTTGCGTTTCCATCACCTGGTCAACGACGCCACATCAACTCAGGTACTGATGGCGGAAATCCAGGCACATCTGCTCGGCCAGCAACAGCAACTGCCGGAGCCGGTGCCTTATCGCAATGTGGTCGCCCAGACCCGTTCACCGGAGCGTCAAGCCGCGCACGAAGCGTTCTTCCGCGAGCGGTTGGCGGATGTCGATGAGCCGACCCTGGCCTTCGGTTTACAGGAGCGCCAGGCGGATCGCCATGCGACCGAGGAGGCCGATGTGCTGCTCCCCGACGCGCTCGGCCAGTTGCTGCGTGAGCAGGCGCGCACCTTGGGTGTCAGTGCGGCGAGCCTGTTTCACTTGGCGTGGGCCCAGGTGCTGGGGCGCGTCTCGGGCCGTGACGATGTGGTCTTCGGTACGGTGCTGCTGGGACGTTTGCAGGCCGGTGAGGGCGCCGACCGTGCCCTGGGCATGTTCATCAACACCTTGCCGCTGCGGGTACGCCTGGCCGGGTCGACGGTGCGTGAGGCGATCAAGCAGACGCAGCAGCAACTCAGCGCCTTACTCGCCCATGAGCAAGCCTCGCTGGCGTTGGCCCAGCGTTGCAGCGGCGTCACGCCGTTGTTCAACAGCCTGCTGAATTACCGACATGTCTCGGCCGAGGAACTCCAGGCGCTGCAGCCCGGCATCGAATTGCTCAGCAGCGAAGACATCCTCAGCTACCCGCTGATGCTCACGGTGGACGACCTGCCCAGCGGTTTCCGGCTCAAGGCCAAGGCGCCCCGCAAGGTCGGTGCCCAGCGCCTGCTGGACTACCTCGGCACGGTGCTCGCGGGATTGGTGGAGACGCCCGAAGCGCCGCTGTTCGATGTGCAGGTGCTGCCCGCGACCGAACTGCAACAGCAACTGGTGGACTTCAACGCCAGCGAAACCGACTACCCCGCGGGCCAGACCGTCCACGCCCTGTTCGAAGCCCATGCCCGGCACATCCCCTATGCAGTGGCGGTGCAGGCCGGTGAGCACCAACTGACCTATCGCCAGCTCAACGAACGCGCCAACCGTCTGGCCTATCACCTGCGCGAGCGCGGGGTGCAGCCGGATTCGCGGGTGGCGCTGTGTGTCGAGCGCGGGTTGGACCTGGTGGTGGGCTTGTTGGCGATCCTCAAGGCAGGCGGCGCCTATGTGCCGCTGGACCCGGGCTACCCCCGCGAGCGTCTCGCCTACATGCTGCAAGACAGCGCGCCGGTGGCGTTGCTGGTACACGGCGCGACCCGCGATTTGCCGGGTGAAGTGTCGATACCGGTGATCGACTTCGACCACTGCGCCTGGCAGCACGCGCCCGAAGGCAATCCGCTGGTGCCGGGGTTGAGCGTCGGCAACCTGGCGTACGTGATGTACACCTCCGGCTCCACCGGCACGCCCAAGGGCGTGATGATCGAACATCGCGGCCTGGGTAACTTGATGCACTGGGGTTCGCAACTGTGCCCGAATGCCGAGGGTGGCGCGTTGTTGCAGCGGGCGCCGTTCAGTTTTGACGGTTCGGTGTGGGAGCTGTTCTGGCCGTTGACCAATGGCATGCGCCTGGTCCTGGCGCGTCCCGATGGGCACCGTGAACCGGCGTACCTGGCGCAGGTGATTCGTGAGCAACAGATCAGCGTGATCAAGTTTGTGCCGGCGATGTTGCAGCAGTTTCTGGAGCTGGAGGAGTCCGCTTACTGCACCAGCCTTACCGACGTCTTATGCGGCGGCGGCGAGTTGACCGAGGCCTTGGCTCGTGGGGTTCAGGCGCGGTTGCCCGGGGTGCGTTTGCACAACGTTTATGGGCCGACCGAGGCGACGGTGGACAGCAGCGCCTGGACCCTGGAGCCGGGCGCGCCGGTGCCTGCGTTGCAGTTGCCGATTGGGCGGGCGATCAGCAATACCCGGTTGTATGTGCTGGACGAGCATGACCGGCCGGTGCCGCTGGGGTGCAGTGGGCAGTTGCATATCGGTGGGGTGGGCGTGGCTCGCGGGTATCTGGGGTTGGCGCAGATGACGGCGGAGCGGTTTATCGATAGTCCGTTTGTGGCGGGGGATCGGTTGTATCGCACCGGGGATCTGGTGCGGTATTTGCCGGATGGGAATCTGGAGTTTCTGGGGCGTAATGACTTTCAGGTGAAGCTGCGTGGGGTGCGGCTGGAGCTGGGGGAGGTTGAGGCGCGGTTGGCGGCGCATCCTGCATTGCGGGAGGTAGCGGTGTTGATCCGGGATGAGCGGTTGGTGGCGTATTTCACCGTGCGTGATGCGGTGCCGGGGCTTGAGGCGTTGCGCAGTTACATGGTGGAGGGGTTGCCTGAGTACATGGTGCCTTCGGCGTTTGTGCACATGGAGGCGTGGCCGCTTAATCCGGCGGGGAAGCTGGATCGCAAGGGGTTGCCGGAGCCTGGGGTGGAGGCGGTTTTGAGTCGTGCCTATGAACCGCCTCGGGGGGAGGTGGAGACGGTGATTGCGGGGGTTTGGGCGGAGGTGTTGAAGCTGGACCGCGTAGGGCGCCAGGATCACTTTTTTGAGTTGGGGGGGCATTCGTTGTTGGCCGTGGGGGTGGTGGCGCGGATGCGTAAGGCGGGGTTGGAGGTGGATGCTCGCTCGTTGTTCAGTCAGCCGACGGTGGTGGGGTTGGCGGGGGTTGTTGGGAGGCGGGTGGAGCGGGTGGAGGTGGTGCCTGCTTTGGGGATTCCGCAGTTGGGGCGTAGACGCAGGATTTGAGTGGTGGTGTGGTGTGCATATCCGTTTCTTCGGTAACGGCGGCTTATGGTTTCGCTCTTACAGCGAGTCACTTTGGAAAAGCCCCAAAGTAACCAAAGGGCTCTGCCCCGCCTGTCGGCGCCTCGCTAGGGCTCGGCGTTCCCTCACTCCGGCATTGCTCCGCGGGCCGCCGCGACGGGCCATCCATGGCCCGGCGCGGCTAAACCGGCGTCCTGCCGGTTTACCCGCTCCGCAATACCTGCGTTCGGCCTCGGGCTTATTGGGGCAGTCAGATCAAGATCAAAAGCAAAAGCAAAAGCACAGCGGCCTCCCGGCCGGCTTGAGTGTTAAAAGCAAAGGCAAGATCCAGAGCGAAAGCCAAATCTGAAGCTGATGCAGCTCTGCTTTTCTGTGGGAGCTGGCTATGCCCGCTTTTGATTTGGCTTTTGCTCTTCAACACTCAAGCCGGCCGGTAGGCCGCTGTGCTCTTGATCTGCTTTTGATCTTGATCTTAGGCGCCCCGTTAAACCACGCTGGCCGAACGCAGGCTTTGGAGCGTGGGTAACCCGGCAGGACGCCGGGTTAGCCGTCCTGGGCCAAGGATGGCCCATGACGGCGGCCCACGGTCCAAAGCCGGAGTGAGGGCACACCGAGCCTAGGCGAGGTGCCGAGTGGTGGGGCAAGAGCGTTTTGCTTACTTTTGCGCTTTTCAAAAGTGAGCCGCTGTAAGAGCGGAACCAATACAAGCCATCACCCAAATAACGGATATGCCCCCCCTCCAACAAATACGAAAGTTCCCCAACGCCAGCCGCTTTGTCCCCGCTTCCCATGTCACCCCCCACCCCCCGAATCCTCTAATTTCCCAACCCTGCGGGAAGCCACCCGATCCTCGACCGCGCCCGCGCTTTAACCCAGGCCTCCCAGGCACTTACGCGACAGCTGAAAACGGACTTTCTCCTCAACCGTATCCGACTCAAAAAAGCAGGTTACCCCATGCAGTTCAGCAAACTACTGGCAGCTCTTTCCACCCACCCGATCCGCCTGCAAATGGACGAAGGCGACCTGATCATCCTGGGTGACGACGACGCGCTGGATGACGCCCTATGGGACCAACTGATCGCCCACAAACCCCAACTGCTCGACCTCGTCGCCCAACACGGCGGCGACTGGCTCAGCCCGGCCTATCGCATCACTCCGGACATGCTGCCCCTGGTCAACCTCGACCAACCCGCCATCGACCGCATCGTCGCCAGCATCCCCGGCGGGGCGGCGAATGTGCAAGACATCTACCCCCTGGCGCCACTCCAGGAAGGCATGCTCTACCACCACCTGTCAGCCCACCAGGGCGACCCCTACGTGCTGCACGCCCAATTCGTGTTCGACAGCCGCGCCCGTCTTGAAACGTTCGCCCAGGCCCTTCAATGGGTCATCGACCGCCACGACATCCTGCGCACCTCGATGGCCTGGGAACGCCTGGACGAGCCCCTGCAAGTGGTCTGGCGCAAAGCCTCCCTGGTCTGCGAAGAAGCCCGCCTCGATGGCGATGCAATGACCCAACTGCAAGCCCTCTACGATGCGCGCAACTACCGCATGGACCTCGGCCAGGCACCGCTGCTGCGCCTGGTGTTTGCCGAAGACCCGCGCAATCAGCGCGTGGTCGCCATGCTGCTGTTCCACCACACCATCCTCGACCACACCGCCCTCGACGTAGTGCGCCGTGAGATCCAGCTGCACCTCGCCGGCCAGACCGAACAGGCCGGCGCTCCGGTACCGTTTCGCAACTACATCGCCCAGGTCCGCCACGGCGTCAGCGAACAGGCTCACGAAGCGTTCTTCCGCGAAATGCTCGCCGACATCGATGAACCCACCCTGCCGTTCGGCCTCCAGGATGTGCAGGGTGACGGCCATGGCATCGATGAAGCCCGGATCGCAGTCGACAACGATTTGAGCCGTCGCCTGAGGGCCCAGGCCAGACCATTGGGTGTCAGCCCCGCCAGCGTGATGCACCTCGCACTGGCCCAGGTGCTGGGCAAGGTCTCCGCCCGCGAATCCGTGGTATTTGGCAGCGTGATGCTCGGCCGCATGGGGGGCGGCGAGGGCTCCGACCAGGCCCTGGGCATGTTCATCAACACCCTGCCACTGCGGGTGGACGTAGGCGAGCAAAGCGTGCGCGACGGGGTGCAAACCACCCACAAACGCCTGACCGAATTGCTCAACCACGAACACGCCTCCCTGGCCCTGGCCCAGCGTTGCAGCGGTGTGGCCGCACCCACGCCGTTGTTCAGTGCGATCCTCAACTACCGTCACAGCGATGCCTCGGACACCCAGGCGGTGATCGACATCGCCGAAGGCATCCAGGTGCTGGGCGCCGAAGAGCGCACCAACTACCCGCTGACGGTCAACGTTGATGACCTGGGCGAGGGCTTTGCCTTTACCGTGATGGTGGACGCCTCCATCGGCGCGGCGCGCATTGCCGATTACCTGCATACCGCGCTGGAAAACCTGGTGCTGGCCCTGGAACAAACGCCAGATGCACCGTTGCACAGTCTGGGCATCCTGCCTGCCGCCGAACGCCAACATCTGCTGCACGGCCTTAACGCCAGCACCCAGCACTACGCCGATTCAGCCCTGATCCACCAGCAAGTCGAAGCCCATGCCGCCAGCCATCCAGAGGCCATCGCGCTGCGCTTTGAACACCAACATCTGAGCTACCGCGAGCTGAACGAACGCGCCAACCAGGTCGCGCACTGCCTGCTCAAGCGTGGCATTCGCCCCGACGACCGGGTGGCGATCTGCGTGGAGCGCGGCCTGGAAATGATCATCGGCCTGCTGGGCATTCTCAAGTCCGGGGCGGGCTATGTGCCGATTGATCCGGCCTACCCGCTGGACCGCATCGCCTACACCCTGCAAGACAGCGCGCCGCTGGCAGTGCTGGTGCAGGGCAACACCCGTCATCTGGTGGGCGATGTCACGTCGATCGACCTCAACAGCCTGCAACACGAGCCCATCGTTAACCCCAGCGTTGCGATCAGCCCGTCCAGCCTCGCCTATGTGATCTACACCTCCGGCTCCACTGGCTTGCCCAAGGGGGTGATGATCGAACACCGAAACGTCGCGCGGTTGTTCAGTGCCACCGAGCACTGGTTCAAGTTCAACGCCAATGACACCTGGGCGCTGTTCCACTCGTTTGCCTTTGACTTCTCCGTGTGGGAAATCTGGGGCGCGCTGATGCACGGCGGGCAGTTGTTGGTGGTGCCACAACTGGTCAGCCGTTCACCGGACGAGTGTTATGCACTGTTGTGTGAAGCCGGTGTGAGCATCCTCAACCAGACGCCGAGCGCGTTCCGCCAATTGATCGCAGCACAGGGCCGCAGCCAGCAACTGCATTCCCTGCGCCAAGTGATCTTTGGCGGTGAAGCCCTGGAGCCGGGCATTCTCAAACCGTGGTACGCCCGGGTGACCAACTCGGGTACGCGGCTGGTCAACATGTACGGCATCACCGAAACCACCGTGCACGTGACCTATCGTGCCCTGGAGGCGGCGGACGCGCAGCTGGTGGGCGTGAGCCCGATTGGCGTGCGCATTCCCGACTTGCAGCTGTATGTGCTGGACGCCCGCCGCGAACCGGTGCCGAGCGGTGTGGTCGGCGAGTTATACGTCGGCGGTGCCGGCGTGGCGCGGGGTTATCTCAACCGTGATGAGCTGACCGCCGAACGTTTTCTGGCGGACCCCGTCACCGGCCTGCGCCTGTACAAGACCGGTGACCTCGGCCGGTTGCTGGCCGACGGCAGTGTCGAGTACCTGGGGCGCAACGACGACCAGGTGAAGATTCGCGGTTTTCGTATCGAACTGGGGGAAATCGAAGCACGCCTGGCTACCTGTGAAGGCGTGCGTGAGGCCGTGGTGATGGCCCGCGAAGACGAGCCGGGCGACAAGCGTCTGGTGGCCTACGTGATTGCCCAGCCGGACCACGTGCCCACCGCCGCCGAGCTGCGGGACCACCTGCTGCTGTCCCTGGCCGAATACATGGTGCCCAGCGCCTTTGTACTGCTGGACTCGTTTCCGCTCACCACCAACGGCAAGCTCGATCGCAAGGCCTTGCCGGCACCCGATGCCGACGCCCTGGCCCGTCGTGGTTATGAAGCGCCCCAAGGCGCGGTGGAAACCGCGATTGCCAGCCTTTGGCAAGACCTGCTGAAGATCGACCGGGTCGGGCGCCAGGACAACTTCTTCGAGCTGGGTGGCCATTCCTTGCTGGCGGTCAAGCTGATCGAGCGCATGCGCCAGCTGGAGCTGAGCGCCGATGTGCGGGTGCTGTTCGGCCAGCCGACGTTGGCTGCGCTGGCCGCTGCGGTGGGCGGCCAGCATGAAGTGCAGGTCCCGGCCAACCTGATCAGCGAAGCGACCCGGCACATCACCCCCGACATGCTGCCGCTGGTGGACCTCGACCAGCAGGCCATCGACCATATCGTCGCCAGCGTGCCCGGCGGTATCGGTAACGTGCAGGACATCTACGGCCTGGCCCCGTTGCAGGCCGGCATCCTCTATCACCACCTGGCGACCACCGAAGGCGATCCCTACGTGTTGCAGGTGCAGTTCAGCTTCAGCGGCCATGAGCCGGTCGAGGCGTTTATCCGTGCGCTGCAAAGTGTGATCGAGCGCAACGATATCCTGCGCACCGGCATCATGTGGGAAGGCCTGGACGAGCCGGTGCAAGTGGTACTGCGCCAGGCACTGCTGGTGGTTGAACAGGTCGACGTGGATCCACACAGCGACGTTCTGGCACAACTGCAAGCACGCTTCGACCCACGCCACTATCGTCTCGACCTGTCCCGTGCCTCGCTGATGCGCTTTGCCTACGCCGAGGATCAGGGCCGTCATGTCGGCATCCTGCTGCTGCACCACATCCTGCTGGACCACACCGCGTTGCAGGTGCTGGTGGAAGAAATGAGCGCCAGCCTCGCAGGCGAAACCGGCCTGCTGACGGACGCCGTGCAATACCGCAATTACGTGGCCCAGGCGCGCCTCGGTGTGAGCGCCGCGCAGCATGAAGTGTTCTTCAGCGAGATGCTCGGCGATATCGACGAGCCGACCCTAGCCTTCGGTTTGCACGACGTGAATCGCGACGGCAGCGGTGTGCGCGAAGCTCACTTGCCCGTGGACCCGGCCCTCAGCCTCGGCCTGCGTGAGCAAGCCCGCCAGCTCGGTGTCAGCGCCGCCAGCCTGGTGCACTTGGCATGGGCGCAAGTCCTCGGCCAGGTATCGGGCCAGGACGAGGTGGTATTCGGCACGGTATTGCTGGGCCGTATGCAAGGCGGCGAGGGCGCCGACCGGGCGCTGGGGATGTTCATCAATACCTTGCCGCTGCGGGTCAGCGTCGGCGCGGTGAGTGTGCAGGGCGGCGTGCGCGCCACCCATGCGCGGCTCGCACAGTTGCTGGGGCATGAGCATGCGTCCTTGTCCCTGGCCCAGCGTTGCAGTGGCGTGTCCGGTGCGCTGCCGTTGTTCAGCACCTTGCTCAACTACCGCCACAGTGCCCCGGGCGAAGCGCCAGGCGCCAGCCCGTTCGCCGACGCCGGGATCGAAATCCTCAGCTCCGAGGAACGCAGCAACTACCCGCTGGTGCTGAACGTCGACGACCTCGGTGTGGGTTTTGCGCTGACGGTGCAAGGCGTGGCCGAAGTGGATGTGCAGCGTGTCGGCGACTATATGCTCAGTGCCTTGCGCAACCTGGTGACGGCGCTGCAACAGGCGCCGACTACGCCGCTGCATCAAGTGTCGATCCTGCCACCTGCCGAGCGGCATCAAGTGTTGGTGGGTTTCAACACCACCGCCCGCGACTACCCGGCCGGGAAAACCGTTCACGCTCTCTTCGAAGCCCAGGCCCTGGCCAGCCCGGAAACCGTGGCGGTGGTGCACGGCCATGCGTCGCTGAGTTACCGCGATCTCAACCTGCGGGCCAATCGCCTGGCTCACTATTTGATCGATCAAGGCGTGAAGCCGGGGGACAACGTGGTCATCGCGCTGCCACGCTCCATCGACCTGTTGGTCAGCCAGTTGGCGATCCTCAAGTGTGCGGCGGTCTATGTGCCGCTGGACGTCAACGCGCCTGACGAGCGCCAAGCGTTCATGGTGCAGGACAGCCATGCCAAACACGTGCTGAATGACCTTGCCGCGCTGAGCCTTGCGACGCAGCCTGCGCATAACCCGAACCTCGCCCAGTCGGCGGAAAGTGTGGCGTACATCATGTACACCTCCGGCTCCACCGGGGCGCCCAAGGGGGTACAGGTTCCCCATCGCGCCATCTCCCGATTGGTGATCAACAACGGCTACGCCGACTTCAATCACCGTGACCGGGTGGCCTTCGCCTCGAACCCGGCGTTCGACGCCAGCACCCTCGACGTGTGGGCACCGCTGCTCAATGGCGGCTGTGTGGTGGTGGTCGAACACGCCACTTTGCTGTCCCAGGCCGCTTTCGCCGCCCTGTTGCAGGAGCAATCCGTCAGCGTGTTGTGGATGACGGCCGGGTTGTTCCACCAATACGCCGATGGGTTGATGTCGATGTTCCGCCAGCTGCGCTACCTGATCGTCGGCGGCGATGTGCTCGACCCGCAGGTGATCGGCCGGGTGCTTGAGCACGGCGCGCCGCAGCATCTGCTGAATGGCTACGGCCCCACCGAAGCCACCACGTTTTCCACCACCTTCGAGATCACGTCAGTGGGTGAGGGCGGTATTCCGATTGGCCGACCCATTGGCAACAGCCGTGCCTACGTGCTGGATGCGCGGCAGCAACCAGTGCCGCTGGGCGTCGTCGGCGAGCTGTACATCGGTGGCGCGGGCGTGGCCAAGGGTTATCTGAACCAGCCGCAACTGACCGCCGAAAAGTTTATCGTCGATCCGTTCGGCGACGGCCTGCTGTACCGCACCGGCGACCTGGCGAGTTGGCAGGCGGACGGCACCTTGCTGTACCAGGGCCGCAACGACCATCAGCTGAAAATACGGGGTTTCCGTATCGAGCCCGGTGAAATCGAAAGCTGCCTGGCCAGCTATTCCGGCGTGAAAGACACGGTGGTGCTGGCCCGTGAAGATGAACCCGGCGACAAGCGCCTGGTGGCTTACTACACCGCCCAGGCGCCGTTGAGCATTGAAGCGTTGCGTGCGCACCTGCAAAGCCGGCTGCCGGACTACATGGTGCCGTCGGCCTATGTCTGGCTGGAACTGTTGCCGCTGACCGCGAATGGCAAGCTGGACCGCAAGGGCCTGCCGGCGCCGGATCAGGCGTCGCTGCTCAGCCGTGGTTTCGAAGCCCCCGAGGGTGAGGTGGAAACCCTGCTGGCGCAGATCTGGCAGGACGTATTGAAGGTCGAACGGGTCGGACGCTTTGATCACTTCTTTGAACTGGGCGGCCATTCATTGCTGGCGGTAAGCCTGATCGAACGCATGCGCCAGGCTGGCCTGAGCGCCGATGTGCGGGTGCTGTTCAATCAGCCAAGCCTGGCGGCGCTGGCGGCCGCGGTGGGCAGTGGCCGGGAAATCGTGGTACCGGCCAACGGCATTGCGCAGGATTGCCAACGTATCACGCCGTCGATGCTGACCCTGGTCAAGCTGGATCAAGCGGCCATCGACCGTATTGTGGCCACGGTGCCCGGCGGTGCGGCCAACGTGCAGGACATCTACCCGCTGGCCCCGTTGCAGGAAGGCATCCTCTATCACCACATCAGCGCCGAACAGGGCGACCCGTACCTGCTGCAATCGCGCATGGCGTTTGACAGCGTCGAGCGGTTGCAGGCCTTCATGGGCGCACTGCAAAAAGTCGTGGCGCGCCACGATATCCTGCGCACCGGCGTGGTGTGGGAAGGCTTGGACAGCCCGGTGCAAGTGGTGTGGCGTCATGCCGAGTTGGTCGTACAGCACATCCCGCTGGACCCGGCCGATGGCGACGTGATTGAACAGCTGCACGCACGCTTCGATGCCCGCCACTATCGCCTGGACATCACCCAGGCGCCGCTGTTGCGCATGGTGTATGCGCAGGACCCGACCAACCAACGGGTCGCGGCGATCCTGCTGTTCCATCACCTGGCGCTGGACCACACCGCTATGGAAGTGGTTGGCCAGGAAATGCGTGCGTTCCTGTTCAACCAGGCCGATGACTTGCCGGTTGCGGCACCGTTCCGTAACTACGTGGCCCAGGCCTGCATGGGTGTCAGCGCCCAGGAGCACGAGCAGTTCTTCCGTGAAATGCTCGCCGACATCGACGAGCCCACGCTGCCCTTTGGCGTGCAGGATGTGCAGGGCGATGGCCGGGATATCGAAGAGGCCGAGTTGCCCGTCGATGCAGGGTTGGCGCTGCGGATTCGTGAACAGGCGCGGCAACTGGGGGTCAGCGCTGCGAGCCTGATGCACTTGGCCTGGGGCCAGGTACTCGGCCTCGCGTCCGGCCGTCAGGACGTGGTATTCGGCACCGTGTTGATGGGCCGCATGCAAGCCGGCGAAGGCGCCGACCGGGCGCTGGGTATGTTCATCAACACCTTGCCACTGCGGGTCGAGGTGGGCGCCAGTACAGTACGCACCGGGGTCAAGGCGACTCACGCCCGTCTCAGTGCGTTGCTGGGCCATGAGCATGCATCCCTGGCGCTGGCCCAGCGGTGCAGTGGCGTGCCGGCCTCGATGCCGTTGTTCAGTGCCTTGCTCAACTACCGCCACAGCACCCCGGGCGAAATGGCCCGCGACGGGCATGGCATCTGGGAGGGCGTGCAGTTGCTGGGCGGGGAAGAGCGCAGCAATTACCCGCTGACCTTGAGCGTGGACGACCTGGGCACAGGCTTCGGCCTGACGGTGCTGGCCCTGGAGTCCATCGGTGCGCAACGCCTGTGTGACTACATGCACAGTGCGTTGGAGCAACTGGTGCAGGCCCTTGAAAAAGCACCGGAAACGCCGCTGAATCAGTTGCCGGTACTGCCTGTTGCCGAGCGCGAAAAACTCCTGCGTACCTTCAACGCCACCGCCCGCGATTACCCACAAGGACACACCCTGCACGCTGCCTTCGAAGCCCAGGCCGAGCGCCTGCCGCAGGCGATTGCGGTGAGCCAGGACGGCCAGCACCTGACGTACCAACAGCTCAACCAACGTGCCAACCAGCTGGCTCATCACCTGCTGGCGTTGGGCGTGCAGCCCGACGACCGCGTGGCGATCTGCTGCCGACGCGGGCCGCAGATGCTGGTGGGCCTGCTGGCGATTCTCAAGTCGGGTGCGGCCTACGTCCCGGTAGACCCGGCTTATCCGGCCGAGCGCATCGCTTACCTGCTGCAAGACAGTGCCCCGGTCGCGGTACTGGCCGAGGAAAGCACCCGTGGCGTGCTCGGCGAGGTGGCCATCGTCGACCTGCATGGCGCGTATTCCGGTGAGAGCAATCCCCAGATCGCCAGCCTGACCCCGACGAACCTCGCCTACGTGATCTACACCTCCGGCTCCACCGGCCAGCCCAAAGGGGTGATGGTGGAACACCGCACTGTGGAAAACCTGGTGCATTGGCACTGCGAAGCCTTTGACCTGCACGCCCACAGCCACACCAGCAGCGTGGCCGGTTTCGGCTTTGATGCCATGGCCTGGGAAGTCTGGCCGGCGTTGTGCGTGGGGGCGACCTTGCACCTGCCACCGGCCCAGGTGGGCAATGAAAACATCGACGAACTGCTGGCCTGGTGGCTGGCGCAACCGCTGGAGGTGAGCTTCCTGCCCACGCCGGTGGCCGAGTACGCCTTCAGCCAGGGACTTGAACACCCAAGCCTGCGCACCCTGTTGATCGGCGGTGATCGCCTGCGCCAGTTCAATCAGGAGCGCCGTTTCGCGGTGATCAACAACTATGGCCCGACCGAAGCCACGGTGGTCGCCACTTCTGGCCGCGTGCACATCGGTCAGCCGCTGCACATCGGCAAGCCGATGGCCAATGCTACGGTGTACCTGCTTGATGACCAACAGCGTCCGGTGCCGGTGGGTGTGGCAGGCGAGTTGTACGTGGGCGGTCGCGGTGTGGCCCGTGGGTATTTGAATCGCCCGGACTTGACCGCCGAACGCTTCCTCGATGACCCGTTCAACCCGGGCCGCATGTACCGCACCGGCGACCTGGCGCGCTGGCTGCCGGACGGCAATATTGAATACTTGGGCCGCAACGACGACCAGGTAAAAGTCCGGGGTGTGCGCATCGAACTGGGGGAAATCGAAACCCGCCTGGCCGCCGTCGATGGCGTCAAGGAAGCCGTGGTGCTGGTGCGCGACGGCCGCTTGGTCGCCTGGTTCACCGAACAAAAACCGCTGGATATCGAAACCCTGCGTGCCGAGCTGCACAGCCAACTGCCCGAGGCCATGGTGCCGGTGGCCTACGTGAAGCTCGACTGCTGGCCGCTTACCGCCAACGGCAAGCTCGACCGCAAGGCCTTGCCGGCGCCGGATCAGGCCGCCATGCTCAGCCGTGAATACGAAGCGCCACAAGGCGAGGTCGAAACCACCCTGGCGCGGATCTGGGCCGAGGTGTTGCAGGTGGAGCAAGTGGGCCGCCATGACCATTTCTTTGAGCTGGGTGGCCATTCATTGCTGGCGGTGAGTCTGATCGAGCGCATGCGCCAGGTCGGCCTGAGCGCCGACGTGCGGGTGTTGTTCAGCCAGCCGACATTGGCCGCATTGGCGGCGGCGGTGGGCAGTGGCCGGGAAGTGGTGGTGCCGGTCAATGGCATTGCTGCCGATTGCCAGCGCATCACGCCTTCGATGCTGTCGCTGGTGGAGTTGGATCAGACGACCATCGACCAGATCGTCGCCAGCGTGCCGGGCGGCGCCGGCAATGTGCAGGACATTTATCCGCTGGCGCCGTTGCAGGAAGGGATTTTCTACCACCACATCAGTGCGCAGCAGGGCGATCCGTATCTGCTGCAATCGCACCTGGCGTTTGACAGCGTCGAGCGTTTGCAGGCGTTTGCCCGGGCGTTGCAGTCGGTGATCAACCGCCACGATATCTTGCGCACCGGCGTGGTCTGGGAAGGCTTGCAACAGCCACTGCAAGTGGTATGGCGCCAGGCTGAGCTGTCGGTGCAGGCGGTGCAGGTGGGCACCGGTGATGTGCTGGCGCAGCTGCATCGCCAGTTTGATCCTCGTCACTACCGTGTGCCGATGTCCCAGGCCCCGCTGGTGCGCCTGGTATATGCCGAAGATCCGCGCCAGCAACGGGTGGTAGCGATTCTGCTGTTCCACCATATCGCCCTCGACCACACGGCGCTGGACGGCGTGCGTCACGAGATGCAAGCCAGCCTGCTGGGCCTGCCCGAAATCACCGACGAAGCCACGCCGTACCGCAATTACGTGGCCCAGGCCCGACTGGGGGTGAGTGAGCAGGAGCACGAAGCGTTCTTCCGCGAGATGCTGGGGGATACCCATGAGCCTACGCTGCCGTTCGGCCTTCAGGATGTGCAGGGCGATGGCAGTGCCATCGAAGAAGCCTGTGAAGCGTTATCGCCGGCCTTGACCCAGCGCCTGCGCACTCAGGCGCGGTTGCTGGGCGTCAGCGCTGCCAGCATGTTCCACCTTGCCTGGGCGCAGGTGTTGGCATGCACCTCGAGCCAGGACACCGTGGTGTTTGGCACCGTGTTGCTGGGCCGTATGCAGGGCGGCAAGGGCAGCGACCGGGCGTTGGGGATGTTCATCAATACCTTGCCGTTGCGGGTGGATGTCGGCGGCATCGGTGCGCGTGCGGCGGTAAAGGCGACCCATGCCCGGCTGACGGCACTGTTGGGGCATGAGCATGCCTCGCTGGCGCTGGCCCAGCGTTGCAGTGGAGTGGCGGCGCCGTTGCCGTTGTTCAGCGCCATGCTCAACTATCGCCACAGCGACAGCCAGCAAGCGGCGGTGTCCCCGGCCTGGCAGGGGATCGAAACCCTGGCCAGCGAGGAGCGCACCAACTACCCGCTGACCTTGAACGTGGATGACCAGGGCGACGGATTCCGGTTGACCGCGATGACCCCCGCGCAGATTGGCGCGCAGCGTATTTGCGGTTACATGCAGGCGGCGTTGCACGGGCTGGTGGACGCGCTGGAGCAATCCCCGCAATTGCCGCTGGATCGCCTGTCGATCCTGGGCCCGCAGGAGCGCGAGCAACTGCTGTTCGGGTTCAACGCCACCGAGGTTGCCTACAACCTCGATCAGACCCTTCACGGCCTGTTCGAAGCCCAGGTTGAACGCACCCCCGATGCGCTGGCGGTGAAAGCGGGTGACCAACACCTGAGCTACCGCGAACTGAACGCGCGCGCCAATCAGTTGGCTCATCATCTGCGTGAGCTGGGGGTACAGCCGGATTCGCGGGTGGCGATGTGTGTGGAGCGTGGCTTGGAGATGGTCATCGGTCTGTTCGCCATTCTCAAGGCCGGTGGTGGTTATGTACCGCTGGACCCGGCGTATCCGCTGGAGCGAATCGCCTACATGCTGCAAGACAGCGCGCCGGCGGCGGTACTGGTGCAGGGCGGAACCCGTTCGCTGCTGGGCGATGTGGCGGTACCCGTGGTGGATCTGGACCGGAACACCTGGGAGCACCAGCCGCTGTCCAACTCACACGTCGACGGGCTGACCCCGCAGCATCAGGCCTACGTGATCTACACCTCCGGTTCCACCGGCCAGCCCAAGGGCGTGATCAACGAGCATGCAGGTGTGGTCAACCGCCTGCTGTGGATGCAGGACGCCTACGGCCTGACCGCCGGCGACGCGGTCTTGCAGAAGACCCCGTTCAGCTTTGACGTGTCGGTGTGGGAATTCTTCTGGCCCCTGTTCACCGGTGCCCGGTTGGTCATGGCGCGCCCCGGCGGGCACAAGGACCCGGCCTACCTGTGCGAGGTGATCGAAGCTGAACAGATCACCACCTTGCACTTTGTGCCGTCGATGCTCGACGTGTTCCTGGCCCACGGCGATGTCAGCCAGAGTGCCGGGCTGTTGCGGGTGATGTGCAGCGGTGAGGCCTTGCCCGGCAGCCTGGTGCGACGCTTCAAGCAGCAGTTGCCAGGCATCGGTTTGTACAACCTCTATGGCCCGACCGAGGCGGCGGTGGATGTGACTGCGTGGAACTGCGCAAGGCCCCTGGTGCCGGACAACACGCCTATCGGCAAACCGATTGCCAATACCCGTATGTACCTGCTGGACGCCCGGTTGCAGCCGGTGCCCTTGGGCGTGGTCGGCGAGCTGTTCATCGGTGGTGTTCAGGTCGCTCGCGGCTACCTGCATCGCCCTGAGCTCACGGCCGAACGCTTCCTCAAGGACCCGTTCACTGCTGGCCGCATGTACCGCACCGGCGACGTCGGGCGCTACCTTCCGGACGGCAATATCGAGTACCTGGGCCGCAACGACGACCAGGTGAAAATCCGTGGCCTGCGCATCGAACTGGGGGAAATCCAGGCGCGGCTGACCGAATACCCGCAAGTCAATGAAGCGGCGGTGTTGGCCCGGGACGAGCGGCTGGTGGCGTACTACACCGGCGTGCAGGCGGATATCGAACAACTGCGAGCCCATTTGCTGGCGCGTTTGCCGGACTTCATGGTGCCGGCGGTATTCGTGCACCTGGAGGCCTTGCCGTTGAGCCCCAACGGCAAACTCGACCGCAAGGCGCTGCCGGCGCCAGGCGTTGAGTCGCTGATCGTGCGCGAGTACGAAGCCCCGGTGGGCAACACCGAAATCACCCTGGCGCGCTTGTGGGCCGAGCTGCTGAAGGTGGAGCGGGTAGGGCGGCATGACAATTTCTTCGAACTGGGCGGGCACTCGCTGCTGGCCGTCAGCTTGATCGGGCGCTTGCGTCAGGAAGGCATGGAAGCCGATGTGCGGGGGCTGTTCGAACAACCGACCCTGGCAGGCTACGCCGCAATTACCGAACGAATGGAGATCGTCCTGTGAGCATCATTGAACTGTTGGCGGCACTCAAGGCCAAGGATGTACAACTGGCGCTCAAGGGCGACCAGTTGTCGGTGCAGGGCAATAAACAGGCCCTGAGTGACCCGGCATTGGTGGCCTCGCTACGGGAACACAAGCCGGCGCTGATCGAGCTGATCAAGGCTGGGGAATACGCGGCCACCAAGGCCGGTGAAGTCGAGGTGCCGGCCAATGGCATTCCCGCAGGTGCCCAGCGGATTACCCCAGCGATGCTGACGCTGTCGAGCCTGAGCCAGGCCTCGATTGACCGCATCATCGAGACCGTCGACGGCGGCGCGGCCAACGTGCAGGACATCTACCCCCTGGCCCCGCTGCAGGAAGGCATTCTTTATCACCATGTGAGTGCCGAACACGGCGACCCCTACGTCATGCAGTCGCAGTTCGCCTTCGACAGCCTTGAGCGCTTCAAGGGGTTTGCCCAGGCGTTGCAGGGCGTGATGGACCGCCATGACATCCTGCGCACCGCCGTGATCTGGGAGGGCCTGGAAGAGCCTTCGCAAGTGGTATGGCGCGCGGCGCGATTGCCGGTGCAACTGATTGAACTGAACCCCGCCGACGGGGATATCGCGACCCAGTTGCATGGCCTGTTTGATGGCCGTCACTACCGGCTGGATGTCACCCGTGCACCGCTGGTGCGCCTGGTAGGCGCCTGGGACGAAGCCCGGCAGCGCATGGTTGCCTTGCTGCTGTTCCACCACATGGCCCTGGACCACAGCGCGCTCGACGTGGTGCGCCACGAAATGCAGGCCTACTTGCAGGGCCACGGGGATCAGTTGGGCCAGGCCGTGCCGTTTCGCAACTACGTGGCCCAGGCACGCCTGGGGATCAGCGAGCAGCAACACGAAGCGTTCTTTCGCGAAATGCTCGGGGACATCACTGAGCCGACCTTGCCGTTTGGTTTGCAGGATGTGCAGGGCGACGGCCAGGAGATTGCCGAAGTCGACTGGCCGTTGCCGCCAGCGCTCAATCAGCGCTTGCGGGCCCAGGCACGGCAGTTGGGGGTGAGTGCCGCCAGCCTGTTCCATATGGGCTGGGCGCAGGTATTGAGTGCCCTGGCAGGCAAGGCGCAGGTGGTGTTCGGCACCGTCTTGATGGGCCGCATGCAGGGGGGGCACGCCACGGACCGGGCCCTGGGGATTTTCATCAATACCTTGCCGTTTCGCGTGGATGTCGGCGCCGAGACGGTGCGTGCCGGGGTCAAGGCCACGCACGCCCGGCTGACCACCTTGCTGCGTCATGAACACGCCGCCTTGGCCCTGGCCCAGCGTTGCAGCGGGGTGGCGGCGCCGACGCCGCTGTTCAGCGCGTTGCTCAACTATCGCCACAGTGGCTCGGGCACCAGTACCGACGCGGCGGCGGCCTGGCAGGGCATCGAGATCTTGAGCTCCGAGGAGCGCACCAACTACCCGCTGACCCTGAGTGTCGATGACCTGGGGGACGGATTTATCCTGCGCTTACTGGCGAGTACCCAGGTCGATCCGCAGGCTGTTTGTGGTTATGTGCAAACGGCCCTGGAAAACCTGGTACAGGCGCTGGAGCAGGCGCCCGACACCCCGTTGAATCTTCTGTCGGTACTGCCAGAGGCTGAGCAGCGACACCTGCTGGCGCACTTTAACGCGACAGCGGCCGACTTCCCCCAAGGCACCACCCTGCACGGGCGTATCGAAGCGCAAACGTTGCTTACCCCGGACGCGGTGGCTGCGGTGTATCAAGGCCGTCAGCTGACCTACGGCGAATTGAACCAACAAGCCAACCTGCTGGCCCATCACCTGCTGGCCCTGGGGGTAAAACCCGACGACCGTGTGGCCATCGTCGCCCGGCGTGGGCTGGACACCCTGGCCGGATTGCTGGCGATCCTCAAGGCCGGTGCCTGCTACGTACCGGTGGACCCGTCGCACCCGGCCGAGCGCCTGAGCTACCTGCTCAGCGACAGCGCCCCGGTCGCGGTGCTGACGCAACACGCCCTGCTGGAGCGCCTGCCCGCGCTCGACGTGCCGGTGATCAACCTGGACCGTTTTACCTGGCATCACCATACGGCCAGCAACCCCCAAGTTTCCGTCACACCGTCTAACCTGGCCTACGTGATCTACACCTCCGGCTCCACCGGCCTGCCCAAAGGCGTGATGGTGGAACACCACACCGTGGCCAACCTGGTGGACTGGCATTGCACCGCGTTTGACCTGTGCGCCGGCCGACATACCGCCAGCGTTGCCGGTTTTGGCTTTGATGCGATGGCCTGGGAAGTCTGGCCGGCCCTGTGTGTGGGCGCGACCTTGCACTTGCCGCCGGCCCACGACGGCGCGGAAGATATCGATGCGCTGCTGGACTGGTGGCGTGCGCAACCGCTGGACGTGTGTTTCCTGCCCACGCCGGTGGCCGAATATGCGTTCAGCCAGAACATCGAACACCCGACCCTGCGCACCTTGCTGATTGGCGGCGACCGCCTGCGCCAGTTCACCCGGGCCCAACGTTTCGAGGTGATCAACAACTACGGTCCCACCGAAGCTACGGTGGTCGCCACCTCCGGGCGGATTGAGCCCGGTCAGCCGTTGCACATCGGCAAGCCCATCGCCAATGCCACGGTTTACCTGCTGGACGAACAGCAGCGCCCGGTGCCCTTGGGGGTTGCCGGTGAACTGTATGTGGGCGGCAAGGGCGTGGCGCGGGGTTATCTGAACCGTCCGGAAATGACTGCCGAACGCTTTCTGGATGACCCATTCAATCCGGGCCGTATGTACCGTACCGGCGACCTCGCGCGCTGGTTGCCGGACGGGAACATCGAGTACCTGGGCCGCAACGACGACCAGGTGAAAATCCGTGGCGTGCGCATCGAACTGGGAGAAATCGAAACCCGCCTCAACCAGTTGCCCGGTCTCCAGGAAGTGGTGGTGCTGGCCCGGGAAGACCAGCCCGGCCAGCCCCGGCTGGTGGCTTACTTCACCGAAAACCCGCAGTTCGATGCCCTCGATGTGGGCGATATTCGCGCGCATCTGGTGGCGCACCTGCCTGACTACATGGTCCCGGTGGCCTACGTAAAACTCGATGCATTGCCCCTGACCGCCAACGGCAAGCTGGACCGCAAGGCCCTGCCAAAGCCGGACCTGGCCGCCGTCTTCACTCGCGAGTACGAAGCGCCTCATGGCGATATCGAAACCGTCCTCGCGCAAATCTGGGCCGATGTGCTGCAAGTGGAGCGCGTGGGGCGCCAGGATCATTTCTTTGAGTTGGGCGGCCATTCGTTGCTGGCCATGCGCATGGTGTCCCAGGTTCGCCAGCGCCTTGGGGTTGATCTGGCGCTGGGGGAACTGTTCGCCAATGCCGAACTGGCCGCCGTGGCGCAGGTGCTTGCCCAGGCCGGGCGCAGCACCTTGCCGGATATCCTGCCGGCGGCGCGGGACACGGCGTTGCCGTTGTCGTTTGCCCAGCAGCGCTTGTGGTTTCTGGCGCTGATGGAAGGTGCCAACACCGCCTATAACATTCCTATCGGCCTGCGTTTGCGTGGGCAGTTGCACGTCGATGCGCTGCAACGGGCCCTGGCGCGGATCGTCGCGCGGCATGAAACCTTGCGCAGCCGTTTCGCCCAGCAGGATGACGACGCCCAGGTGCTGATCGTGCCGCCTGAAGAGGTGATGCCCCTGCAAGTGCAGGACCTGCGCCGCCACCCCGAAGCACAGCAGGTGCTGGACGCGTTGATCCAGGGCGAAGCTTCGGCGCCTTTCGATTTGCAGCGCGGCCCGTTGCTGCGCGGGCGCCTGGTGATCATGGCCGATGATCATCACGTGTTGCTGCTGACTATCCACCACATCGTGTCCGATGGCTGGTCCATGGGCGTGCTGACCCGTGAGCTGATGGCGTTGTACCAAGCCTTCAGCCGTGGTGAGGCTGACCCATTGCCGCCATTGCCGATCCAGTACAGCGACTTCGCCGTGTGGCAGCGCCTGTGGCTCAGCGGCGAAGTGCTGCATCGCCAGAGCAGCTATTGGCAGCAAACCCTGGCCGGTGCGCCGGCGTTGCTGATGTTGCCGACCGACCGCCCGCGTCCGGCCCAACAGGACTACGCCGGCAGCAGCGTCGACGTGCGCCTGGATGAACGCCTGACCGCCGGGCTCAAGGCCCTCAGCCAGCGCCACGGCACCACGCTGTACATGGTGATGATGACGGCGTGGGCCTCGTTGCTCGCGCGTTTGGCCGGGCAGGAGGAAGTGGTGATCGGTTCCCCCGTCGCCAACCGCCAGCGGGCCGAGGTGGAAGGCTTGATCGGGTTGTTCGTCAACACCCTGGCGGTGCGCATCGATACCTCGGGCGAGCTGAGTGCCGAGTCGCTGCTGGCGCGGGTCAAGGGGCTGGCCCTGGACGCCCAGGCTCATCAGGACCTGCCGTTTGAGCAGGTGGTGGAAATCACCCGGCCATTGCGCAGCCTGGCCCATAGCCCGCTGTTCCAGACGATGTTGACCTGGCAGGACAGCGATGCGCCGGTCTTGGCCCTGGGCGACCTGAGCCTTGAAGGGATTGTGGAGGACAGTCACTTTGCCAAGTTCGACCTGTCCCTGAACCTCGGCGAGACCCGGGGCGAAATTCGCGGCACCCTGGAATATGCCATCGCGTTGTTCGACGAGTCGACGCTGCAACGCTATGTCGGCTATTTCACCCGCGTGCTGCAGGCCATGGTGGATAACGATCAGGCGGTGCTGGAACAGGCTGACTTGCTGGACGATCAGGAGCGCCAGCGTCTGCTGTTCGACTTCAACGACACCGCCGTGGATTACAACCTCGACCAGACGCTGCACGGTATGTTCGAAGCTCAGGTTGCACGAACGCCTGATGCGCTGGCGGTGAAGGCAGGCTCGGAGTGCCTGAGCTATCGCGAGCTGAACGAACGGGCCAATCAGTTGGCGCACCATCTGCGGGAGCTGGGTGTACAGCCGGATTCGCGGGTGGCGATTTGCGTCGAGCGCGGCCTGGAGATGGTGATTGGCCTGTTCGCAATCCTCAAGGCGGGCGGCGGTTATGTGCCGCTGGACCCGGCGTATCCGCTGGAGCGTATCGCCTACATGCTCAAGGACAGCGCACCGGCCGCCGTGCTGGTGCAGGGCGAAACCCGTTCACTGCTGGGCGACGTGACGGTGCCGGTGGTGGACCTGGACCGGAACACCTGGCAGCACCAACCAACGTCCAACCCACGAGTGGATGGGCTGACCGCGCAGCATCAGGCCTACGTGATCTACACCTCGGGTTCTACCGGCCAACCGAAAGGCGTGATCAACGAGCACGCGGGTGTGGTCAACCGCCTGCTGTGGATGCAGGACGAGTACGGTCTTACCGCCCAGGACAGGGTGCTGCAGAAAACCCCGTTCAGCTTCGACGTGTCGGTGTGGGAGTTTTTCTGGCCGCTGTTCAGCGGCGCCCGGTTGGTCATGGCGCGTCCTGGCGGGCATAAAGACCCGGCCTACCTGTGTGATGTGATCGAGTCCGAGCAGATCACCACACTGCACTTTGTGCCTTCGATGCTGGACGTGTTCCTGGCCCATGGCGATGTCAGCCAGAGCGCCGGGCTGGTACGGGTGATGTGCAGCGGTGAAGCGTTGCCCGGCAGCCTGGTGCGCCGTTTCAAACAGCAGTTGCCGGGCATCGGTTTGTACAACCTCTACGGCCCGACTGAAGCGGCGGTGGACGTGACGGCGTGGGATTGCGCCGGACCTGTCACGCCGGACAACACCCCCATCGGCAAGCCGATCGCCAACACCCGCATGTACCTGCTGGACGGGCAGTTGCAGCCCGTGCCATTGGGCGTGGTGGGCGAGCTGTTCATCGGTGGCGTGCAAGTGGCGCGGGGTTACCTGCACCGTCCTGAGCTGACGGCCGAACGCTTCCTCAAGGACCCGTTCAGCGCAGGCCGGATGTACCGCACCGGCGACGTCGGGCGCTACTTGCCGGACGGCACTATCGAGTATTTGGGCCGCAACGATGACCAGGTGAAAATCCGTGGCCTGCGTATCGAACTGGGTGAGATTCAGGCGCGACTGCTGCAATACCCGCAGATCAACGAAGCCGCCGTGGTGGCCCGTGACTCACGGCTGGTGGCTTACTACACCGGTGTGCAGGCCGACATCGATGCCCTGCGCAGCCACCTGCTGGAGCAACTGCCGGACTACATGGTGCCGGCGATCTTCATGCACCTGGAGGCCTTGCCTCTGAGTCCCAACGGCAAGCTCGACCGCAAGGCATTGCCGGTACCGGGCCTGGAATCGGTGATCGCCCGGGAATACGTCGCGCCTGTGGGTGAAACCGAAATCACCCTGGCCGGCCTCTGGGCTGATTTGCTCAAGGTGGAGCGGGTCGGTCGGCATGACAATTTCTTCGAGCTGGGCGGCCACTCGCTGCTGGCCGCCAGCCTGATTGGCCGCATGCGCCGGGTCGGGTTGTCGGCGGATGTGAAAGTGCTGTTTGGTCAACCCACCCTTGCAGCCTTGGCGGCTGCCGTGGGTGGTGGTCGCGAAGTGATGGTGCCGGCCAATGGGATTGCTGCGGATTGCACGCGGATCACCCCGGACATGCTGACGCTGGTGAACCTGGAGCAACCCGTCATCGACCGCCTTGTCGCGAGCATTCCCGGCGGCGCGGCCAACGTGCAGGACATCTACCCGCTGGCGCCGTTGCAGGCCGGGATCCTGTATCACCATCGTGCAGTACAACAGGGTGACGCGTACCTGTTACAGGCGCAGTTTGCCTTCGCCAGCGTCGAGCGCCTTGAAGCGTTTGCCCAGGCGTTGCAAGCGGTGATCGAGCGGCAGGATATCCTGCGCTCGTCGATGCACTGGGACGGGCTGGAAGAGCCGGTGCAAGTGGTGTGGCGCCGGGCGTCGTTGCAGGTCGAGGCGATTCAGGCGACGGGCGATGTGCTGGAGCACTTGCAGGCGCGCTTCCATCAGCACCGCCTGGACCTGGGGCAGGCACCGTTGATGCGCCTGGTGTACGCCGAAGATCCGGCCAACCAACGGGTGGTTGCGTTGTTGCTGTTCCATCATTTGGTGATGGATCACGTGGCGCTGGAAGTATTGCAGCACGAGATGCAAGCCTGTCTGTTGGGCCGTCGCGAGCAGTTGGGGGCGGCGGTGCCGTATCGCAACTATGTGGCGCAGACGCGCTTGGGCATGCGTCAGGACGAGCACGAAGCCTTCTTCCGCGAGATGCTCGGGGAGATCGATGAGCCGACGCTGGCACTGAATTCACCCGATGAAGCGCAACAGGCACGCCTGAGCGTTGACCCGCTGCTGAGCGGGCGCCTGCGCACCCTGGCGCGTCACCTTGGGGTCAGTGCGGCGAGCCTGATGCACCTGGCTTGGGCGCAGGTATTGGGCAAGGTTTCCGGCCGTGAGCAGGTGGTGTTCGGCACCGTGTTGCTGGGCCGGTTGCAAGGCGGTGAAGGCGCCGAGCGCGCATTGGGGGTGTTCATCAATACCTTGCCGCTGCGGATCGACCTGGGTGAGCGCACGGTGCACGCGGCGCTGATGGGGACCCATGCCAGCCTGACCCAACTGCTCAGTCACGAGCATGCGCCACTGGCCCTGGCCCAACGTTGCAGCGGGTTGCCGGCCAATACACCGCTGTTCAGCGTGCTGTTCAACTATCGCCACAGTGCGCCGCACGCTGGTGGGGTGGCTGAAGCCTGGCAGGGCATGCAAGTGCTCAAGGCCGAGGAACGCACCAACTTTGCACTGTCCCTGAGTGTCGATGACCTGGGTGACGGGTTTGGCTTTGATGTCATGGGGCAGGGCGCGGCACGCCTCTGTGAGTACCTGCATGTCGCCCTGGAACACCTGGTGCAGGCCCTGGAGCAAAATGCAGCGGGCCCAATCAGCCAACTGTCGATTCTGCCGCCGGCGGAGCGTGAAAAGCTACGGGTGGCGTTCAACGCCACCCAACGGGAGTTCCCTCGTGAACATACCGTGCAGCGCCTGTTCGAAGCCCAGGCCCAGGCGCGCCCGAACGCCATCGCTGTGGCGCATGGCGAGGACACCCTGAGTTACGGCGCGCTGAACACCCGCGCCAACCAACTGGCCCATCACCTGCGCACCCTGGGCGTGCAGCCCGGCGACCATGTGGCGATCCTGCTGCCGCGCTCGATTGACCTGCTGCTCAGTCAACTGGCAATCCTGAAATGCGCGGCGGCCTACGTGCCGCTGGACGTCAACGCCCCGGCCGAGCGCCAGGCCTTTATGGTGCAGGACAGCGGCGCGGTCTGGCTGCTGACCCACAGCAGCGAGTCCGTCGAGTACCCGGCCCGGCGCATCGACCTCGATACCCTGGCGCTGGACCCGCAACCGAGCCACAACCCGGACCTGTCGCAGACCTCGGAGCGGGTGGCGTACATCATGTATACCTCCGGCTCCACCGGCACCCCCAAAGGCGTGCTGGTACCGCACCGGGGCATTACGCGGCTGGTGATCAATAACGGCTACGCCGATTTCAACGCCCACGACCGCGTGGCGTTCGCCTCCAACCCGGCGTTCGACGCGAGCACCATGGACGTGTGGGGGCCGTTGCTCAACGGCGGCCAGGTGCTGGTGATCGACCATGCCACCTTGCTCGACCCGGGTGCGTTTGGTCGTGCATTGAAGGCGGGCGAGGCTACGGTCCTGTTCGTCACCACCGCGCTGTTCAACCAGTACGTGCAGCTGATTCCTGACGCGTTGGCCGGGCTGCGCATCCTGTTGTGCGGCGGCGAACGGGCGGACCCGGCGGCATTCCGCAGCCTGCTGGCCCGGGCGCCGGCGTTGCGCCTGGTGCACTGCTATGGCCCGACGGAAACCACCACCTACGCCACCACCTATGAGGTGCAGGCGATCGCCGCCGATGCTGAAAGCGTGCCGATCGGCAGGCCGATTTCCAACACGCAAATCCATGTGCTGGATGCGCACTTGCAGCCGGTGCCGCTGGGTGTAGTCGGGGAAATCTGTATTGGCGGGCACGGTGTGGCCAAGGGGTATCTGAACCGGCCGGAGCTGACGGCTGAAAAATTTGTCGATGATCCATTTGGCGATGGTTTGCTGTACCGCACCGGCGACCTTGGGCGCTGGTCGGCGGACGGGCTGCTGGAGTGCGTCGGTCGTAATGACGACCAGGTGAAGATCCGTGGCTTCCGCATCGAGTTGGGTGAAATCGAAGCGCGCCTGGCGACCTGCAACGGCATCAAGGATGTGGTGGTGCTTGCGCGGGAAGATGCGCCTGGCGATAAGCGCCTGGTGGCGTACTACACCGGCGAGCCGCTCGCCACCGACGTGTTGCGCAGCCATCTGCTGCAGCATTTGCCGGACTACATGGTGCCCTCGGCCTATGTGCCGCTGGAAAAAATGCCCCTGACGGCCAACGGCAAAGTCGACCGCAAGGCCCTGCCGGTGCCTGCGATGGAAGCGCTGGTAAGCCGTGTGTTTGAAGCCCCGGCCAATGAGCTGGAACAGACCCTGGCCCGCCTCTGGGGCGAAGTGTTGAGGTTGGAGCAGGTCGGTCGGCACGACAGTTTCTTTGAACTGGGCGGGCATTCGCTGCTGGCGATCCGGCTGGTCAACCTGATGGAAGAGGCGGGGCTTGAGGTGTCGTTGGCCGAGCTGTTCCAGCATGCCAGCGTCGCTTCGGTCGCCTCGATGCTTGGCCAGCGTACGACGCGGGAGGACGACAGCGCGCTGATCACCGTGCGCGCCAGCGGCAGCCAGCCGCCATTGTTCCTGGTGCACGAATTCAGCGGCATGGACGTGTATTTCCCGGCGCTGGGCCGGCATTTGCTGGGGGATTACCCGATCTACGGCTTGCCCGGTGCGCCCCTCGGTGAACCGCAGTTGCAGACCATGGAAGGCCTGGCGGCGCGGCTGGTGGGGATCATTCGGTCGGTGCAGCCCCATGGGCCGTATCGGCTGGCGGGTTGGTCGTTTGGTGGGGTGTTGGCTTATGAAGTGGCGATGCAACTGCAGGGCCTGGACGAGCCGGTGGCGTTCCTCGGGTTGATCGACAGCTACGTGCCGCGCATGACCGACCAGGGCAAGGCGCGCTGGGCCGGGCCGGATGCCCTCAAGCGGCATTTGCTGTTGCAGTGCATGGCGTATTGGAAGGCACAGGGAGGTGTGGATGAGCTGGCAAGCCTTGAGCAACTGGAAGCGCAGATTGGACAGCTGGATTTTGCTGGGCTGTTGCAACGCTGCCGCGATCGGCATTTGTTGTACGCGCAGATGGCGGCGGCTTCGGACGCGGACCTGTTGAATTTTATCGAGCGGGAAGTCGGACATGGGCACGCGCTCGCGCATTACAGCCTGTTCCCGATGCCGTTGGCGGTGCACCTGTTCAGCGCCGCAGAGCGGCCGACGGAGCTGTCGCGGCGCAGCCTGGATTTGGGTTGGAATGAAGCGTTGGCCCCTGGGCAACTGCGCCAGGTTGAAGTGCCGGGGGATCACCAGAGCATGATGCAGGCACCGCATATCCAGGCGTTGGGGCAGGCGTTGGGTGAGGCTCTGGCATTGAGTGAGGCTCCGAGTGTTGCGGTGCATCAGCCGTTGTTGCGGATCCAGAGTGGCCGCGCCGGGCATGCGCCGATTTTCTGTGTGCCGGGGGCGGGGGATAGCGTGACCGGGTTTGTGGGGTTGACCGAGGCGCTGGGCCGGGACTGGCCGATCTTTGGCTTGCAGCCGCGTGGGCTGGATGGGGAGGGGGTGCCGCACAGCCAGGTTGAGGCGGCGGCGCGCTGTTGTTTGCAGGCCTTGGAGCAGGAGTGTCCTTCGGGGCCGGTGCATCTGGTTGGGCATTCGTTTGGCGGCTGGGTGGTGTTTGAAATGGCCGCGCGGTTGCAAGACCAGGGGCGTGAGGTGGCGTCGTTGACGTTGATCGACAGCGAGGCGCCCGGGGGGAATGGGGTGGTGGGTCGGCCCTATACCACGACGGCGGCGTTGTTACGGCTGATTGAGTCGATGCAGGTGGCTTCGGGTAAGTCGCTGGGGATTGATGCGGTGGATTTTGCCGGGCGCGATGAAGTGGAGCAGCGACGGTTGTTGCATGCGGGGATGGTGGGGGTCGGGTTGTTGCCGGTGCGGTCTTCAGTGGATGCCATGGATGGGCCGGCGCGCACGTATGCGTCGGCGTTGCGTACGGTTTATCGGCCTGGTCGGCGGTATGAGGGGGTGGTGCGGTTGGTGTTGGCGGAGGATCCGACCCTGGATGCGGCGGGGAATCAGCGGGAGCAGGGGTTGATGGTTGAAGGGTGGCGCCAGTGCACCGGGTCGTTGGAGGTTTGGTATGGGCCGGGGAATCATTTTTCGCTGCTCAAGGCGCCGAATGTTTTTAGTTTGGCGGCTTGGTGGCGGGATGGGGTTGTGGTTGGGGAGCGGGTTTCGTGAGTGTACATATCCGTTGCTGCGGTAACGGCGGCTTATGGTTCCGCTCTTACAGCGGGTCACTTTTGGCAAACGCCCCAAAAGTAACCAAAAGGTCTTTGCCCCACCACTCGGTGCCTCGCCCAGGCTCGGCATGCCCGCACTCCGGCCCGGTTCCGCGGGCCGCCGCGACGGGCCATCCATGGCCCGGCGCGGCTAAATCGGCATCCTTGCCGATTTACCCGCTCCACCGTGCCTGCTTGCGGCCATCGTGGTTAACGGGGCCCGCAGATCAAGATCAAAAGCCAGATCAACAGCAAGAGCACGGCGGCCTGAAAGCCGACCTGAGTGTTAGAAGCAAAGGCAAAAGCTGCTTTTTTGTAGGAGCTGGCTTGCCTGCGATGCAGACACCTCGGTGTATCAGGCAGACCGAGGTGATGCCATCGCAGGCAAGCCAGCTCCCACATTTGACCGTGCCCGCTTTGGCTTTTGATTTGGCTTTTAAACACTCAAGCCGGCCGGTAGGCCGCTGTGCTCTTGCTGTTGATCTTGATTTTGATCTTAGGCGCCCCGTTAAACCACGCTGGCCGAACGCAGGCTTTGGAGCGTGGGTAACCCGGCAGGACGCCGGGTTAGCCGTCCTGGGCCAAGGATGGCCCATGACGGCGGCCCACGCTCCAAAGCCGGAGTGAGGGCACACCGAGCCTAGGCGAGGTGCCGAGTGGTGGGGCAAGAGCGTTTTGCTTACTTTTGCGCTTTTCAAAAGTGAGCCGCTGTAAGAGCGGAACCAATATCAGCCGTTATCAAAAAAACGGATATGTACTCCGAGCCAAAAGCCGGACCCATTTCAACACCTCTTATGGTCATTTATGGAAAAGTCAAAGTATCGAAAAGCAGGATTGGCCCTGGTGTTGACCGTCGCAGCGGGCCTGATTATCTACACCGTGCAGGCCCCGGCAGACGCACCGCAATACCTGACCGCCACCGCCGAACGCAGTGACATCGAAAACGCCGTCCTGGCCACCGGCTTGCTCGAAGGCGTCAAACAGGTCGACGTCGGCGCCCAGGTCTCCGGCCAGCTCAAGTCCTTGAAGGTAAAGGTCGGCGACAAGGTCAAGAAAGGCCAATGGCTCGCCGAAATCGACCCGTTGATCCTGCAAAACACCCTGCGCAAAGCCGAGGTCGACGAAGAAAACCTCCAGGCCCAACGCCGCGCCACCGCGGCTCAACTCAAGGAAACCAAATCCGTCTACGAGCGCTACCAGGGCCTGCAAGAGGACGAATCCGTGTCCCGCCAGGACTTCGAAACCGCCGAATCCAACTACGAAGTGCAACGTGCCAACCTGATGTCCCTCGACGCCCAGATCAAAAGCGCCCACATCCAGATCGACACCGCCAAGATCAACCTGGCCTACACCCGCATCGTCGCGCCAATCGACGGCGACGTGGTGGGCATCGTCACCCAGGAAGGCCAGACCGTGATCGCCAGCCAACTGGCACCGGTCCTGCTCAAGCTCGCCGACCTCGACACTATGACCGTCAAGGCCCAGGTCTCCGAGGCCGACGTGATCCACATCAGCCCCGGCCAGCAGGTGTACTTCACCATCCTCGGCGAGGCCGACAAACGCTACTACGCCAAACTGCGCGGCACTGAACCCGCCCCGCAAAACTTCCTTGAAACTCAGACCGCCGGCACCCCCAAACAAAACACCGCGGTGTTCTATAACGCGCTGTTCGACGTACCCAACCCCGACCACCGCCTGCGCATCGCCATGACCGCCCAGGTGCGCATCGTGCTCGACACCGCCAAGGCCGCACTGACCGTGCCGGTGGCCGCACTCGGCCCGCGTAATGCCGACGGCAGCTTCCCGGTACGGGTGCTGGACGCCAAGGGCAAGGCCAACACGCGGCAGGTGCAGACCGGCATCAACAACAACGTCAAGGTGCAGATCCTCGATGGCCTGGCCGAAGGCGACAAGGTGGTGATCGGCGATCCATCGCCCGCCGTGGCGGGGGGCTGATTGATGACTCAGCCACTGCTGGAGCTTAAAGGCATCGTGCGCAGTTTCATGGCCGGTGACCGCGAATTCATTGCCCTCAAGGGCATCGACCTGACCATCCATGCCGGGGAAATGGTGGCGATCACCGGGGCCTCGGGCTCGGGTAAATCGACCCTGATGAACATCCTCGGCGGCCTCGACTACGCCACCGCCGGCAGCTACAAGATCAATGGCATCGAAACCCGCACCCTGGGGGATGAGCAACTGGCCGAACTGCGCCGCGACTACTTCGGTTTTATCTTTCAGCGTTACCACTTGCTGGCGCACTTGAGCGCGTTGCACAACGTGGAAATGCCGGCGATTTATGCCGGTACGCCGGAAACCGCCAGGCATAGTCGGGCAGGGGAATTGCTGGCGCGACTGGGTTTGTCGGGGCATTTGACCCATCGGCCGAGCCAGCTTTCCGGCGGCCAGCAACAGCGGGTGAGTATCGCCAGGGCCTTGATGAACGGCGGGGAAGTGATCCTCGCCGACGAACCCACCGGCGCCCTCGACACCCATAGCGGCAAGGAGGTGATGCGCATCCTGGCCGAGCTGCATGCCGCCGGGCACACGGTGATCATCGTCACCCATGACCCGAAAGTCGCGGCCAATGCCCAGCGGATCATTGAGGTGCGCGATGGCGAGATCGTCAGTGACCGCGCCAATGAGAGCGTCGGCCTCGACCTGCCCACCGAAGCCCCCATCGAGCCCAAGCGCAGCGGTGCGCGCAAGTTGGTGGCGAGCCTCGGGCTGTTCAAAGAGGCCTTCAACATGGCCTGGGTGGCGCTGATTTCCCATCGCATGCGCACCTTGCTGACTATGCTTGGCATCGTCATCGGCATCACCTCGGTGGTGTCGATCTCGGCCATCGGCGAAGGCGCCAAGCGCTATGTGCTCAAGGACATCCAGGCCATTGGCAGCAACACCATCGACATCTTTCCCGGCAAGAGTTTTGGTGACAGCCGCGCCTCGGCCATCGAGACATTGTTGCCGTCGGATGTGGAGGCGCTGAACCAGCTGTATTACGTCGACAGCGCCACGCCGGTGGTGGGGCGCAACCTGTTATTGCGCTACGGCAACATCGACCTGGATGCCCAGGTCAATGGCGTCAGCGACCGCTACTTCCAGGTCAAGGGCCTGAAGCTCGAAGCCGGGATTACCTTCAGCGAAAGCGACGCCCGGCGCCAGGCCCAGGTGGTGGTGATCGACCACAACACGCGCCATCGGTTGTTCGGGCCCGGGGTGGATCCGTTGGGCCAGGTGATCCTGGTGGGCAGCCTGCCGTGCACGGTGATCGGGGTGACGGCGGACAACAAAAACATGTTCGCCGCCAGCAAGGCGTTGAACGTGTGGGTGCCGTATGAGACGGCAGCGGGGCGGCTGTTGGGCCAGCGTCATCTGGACAGCATCACCGTGCGCATCAAGGACGGCCAGCCGAGCAAGGTGGTGGAAGAGAACGTCACCAAGCTGATGTTGCAGCGCCACGGCACCAAGGATTTCTTTACCAACAACCTCGACAGCATCATGCAGACGGTGCAGAAAACCAGCCGTTCCCTGGCGTTGCTGCTGTCGTTGATCGCGGTGATTTCGTTGTTGGTGGGGGGCATCGGGGTGATGAATATCATGCTGGTGTCGGTGACTGAGCGCACCCGTGAGATCGGGATTCGCATGGCAGTGGGCGCACGGCAATCGGATATTCGCCAGCAGTTCCTGGTGGAAGCGGTGATGGTCTGCCTGATTGGCGGGATGATTGGCATCTCGCTGTCATTCGCCATTGGCTATCTGTTTTCGTTGTTTGTGAAAGAGTGGGAAATGGTGTTTTCCCTGGGGTCTGTGGTGACGGCGTTTGCGTGTTCGACGCTGATCGGGATTGTGTTCGGGTTTGTGCCGGCGCGGAATGCGGCGCGTTTGGATCCGATCGAAGCCCTGGCCCGGGATTAATCTGGATAGATGATCAAAATGTGGGAGCGGGCTTGCCTGCGATGGCGGTATGTCAGCTTATAGATATGCTGGCTGACACACCGCCATCGCGGGCAAGCCCGCTCCCACATTTGTCCTGCGGTGTTCTAGAACGTTGCGTTTTCTTCTGTGGCGTACATCCACCGCATCAACGAATGCCGGCCACTGATGCCCATCTTGATCGCCGCCCGCTTGAGGTAGCTCTCGATGGTGTTGAACTTCAGCGCCAACTGCTCCGCCAGTTCCGGGGCGGTACGCCCGGCCAGCAACCCCACGCATACCTCCAGCTCACGGCTGGACAGGGCCAGCCCCGATTGCGCGAGGCGTTCTTCAAAGCGCCGGCGCAAGGTGTCGATGCCTGGTTGCTGCGGCGCTTCACTGTCGGGGCCGCAGGGTTGCAGGGCGCTGATGTGCTTTTCAACCATCGGCAGCAGCAACGAGGAGAAGTCTTGCAGGATGATCCGTTCCTGCTGGGAAAAGCTTTCCGAGGGGTTCGAGCGATACACCGACAGCACGTAGCTGACGTCATCCTTGCGCCGGGTCAGGTGCAACTGTGCGGCGGCCTGGGCTTCGTCGAGTCCCGGCACCGTGTCGGTGTACACCGGGCTGATCCCCAGCATTCGCGAACTGCCGGCCTTGCGCGGGGCGCGTTCCCTTGGACTCACGGGCATTTGGGTGATGTGCGTGGCGTCGACTGCCAGTTGGGTGAGGATCAGGTCATGCAGCATGCGCGGGAAATGTCGGCTGCCGGTGCTGGCGATGACTTTGCCAATGTGGGGGAACAGGTGTGAGTTCATCATTTCATCCATGAGTTTCAAGGAGGGCGGCGTACAGGGCAGTGATCTCCATGACTGCCGCCTCGTATGCTAGTACAGGCTTTCGCAAACGGGCCAATGAATGGATCAAATTTTTTGCAGTGCGGGGCGCAACGGGAAAAGCCCGACCTTTTCAGGCCGGGCTATTGGTAAACGTCGCGCCTGCGTGTGAATTTACCTCAAGCGTGATGAACGTTTTGCTGCACAACCCTGGATTTCGGTTTCAGGGCACAGGCGTGCAGTGCCTGCTCAACGTCCACCAACAGATCGGCGACATCCTCAAGACCCGCCGAGAGCCGCACCAACCCTTCGGAAATCCCGTGGTGGACGCGTTGTTCCGGGGTGTAGGTGGAGTGGGTCATGCTGGCCGGGTGCTGGGCCAGTGACTCGGCGTCCCCCAGGCTCACCGCCCGGGTGAACAGCTTGAGGGCGTTCATGAACCGTCGGCCCATCTCGATGCCGCCCTTGAGTTCAAACGCGATCATGCCGCCGGATTGTTTCATCTGCCGGGCGGCCAATTCGTATTGGGGGAAGGAGCTCAGGCCGGGGTAGGTCACCCATTCCACCAAGGGATGGGCCTGCAAGGCTTCGGCGATGGCCAGGGCGTTGCTGCAATGACGGTCCATGCGCAGGGCCAGGGTCTTGAGGCCGCGCATCAACAGGGCCGCGTCCTGGGGCGACATCACCGCGCCGGTCAGGTCCTTGAGCCCTTGCAGACGAATGCGCTGGGCCAGGGCCTGGCTGCTGACGGCGATGCCGGCGGTGATATCGCCGTGGCCGCTGAGGTATTTGGTGGCCGAGTGCACCACCACGTCGGCGCCCATTTCCAGCGGGCGTTGCAGGTAGGGCGTGCAGTAGGTGTTGTCCACCACCACGGTGATGCCGGGTTGTTGGTGGGCGATTTCGGCGACGGCGGTGATATCCACCAGTTGCAGGTTGGGGTTGGCCGGGGTCTCGAAATAGATCATGCGTGTGGCCGGGTTGATGGCCTCGCGCAGGGCGGCCAGGTCGGTGAGGTCGACGTGGCGCACCTTGATGCCGAACTCGCCGATGCCGTGATGCAACAGGGCGAAGGTGCAGCCGTAAAGAGTCTGGCTGACGATGATTTCGTCACCGGGGCGCAGCAGGGTCCAGAACGTCGCGGCAATCGCGCCCATGCCGGAGCTGAAGGCCACGGCGGCTTCGCCGTTTTCCAGGGTGGCCATGCGCGATTCCAGCAGGGCCAGGGTGGGGTTGGAGATGCGGGTGTAGAAGTGTCCGTTCTCTTCACCGGCAAAGCAGGCGGCACCGTATTCGGCGGTGGGGAAGGCGAAGGTGGCCGATAGATAGATGGGTGGCACGAGGGCGCCGTGGTGGTCCTGTGGGTCGTAGCCGTGATGGATGGCACGGGTGGAAAAGCCGAACGTATTGTGTTTATTTTTCATGGTCGGACGCTCCTTATTTCCTACAATGCTATGCTTATAACGGCGGCCGAACGTTCCATAGTTTGCTGAGAAAACCCGGTAGATTGGGATGAAAAACAATAAAAATGACGTTTTGAGGCAAGATATGCCCATTCATCTGGATCGGACTGACAAGGCACTTTTAAACGCCTTGCAGGGCAATGCGCGGTTGACGGTGGCGGAGTTGGCGGAGCGGGTGTCGCTGACCACTTCGCCGTGTTGGCGGCGGGTGAAGAACCTCGAGGACAGCGGGGTGATTGGGGGTTATCAGGCGATCCTGTCACCCAAGGCGCTGGGGTATGGGGTGACGGCGTTTGTCAGCATCATGATGGACACGCACTCCCGCGAAGTTGCCCGGGCGTTTGAGCAACGGTTGCTGGAGATTCCCGAGATTGTGGCGTGTCATAACGTTTCGGGGCGGTATGATTTTTTGTTGGAAGTGGTGGCGAAGGATCTGGAGTCGTTTGGGGAGTTTGCCCGGGAGGTGTTGCAGAGCTTGCCGTGTGTTAAGGAGATTTATTCGAGTTTTTCTTATAAGTCGGTGCGGCCGTTGCGGGTGATTCCGTTGCCGGAGTGATTGACTGTGTACATATCCGTTGCTGCGGTAACGGCCACTTATGGTTCCGCTCTTACAGCGGGTCACTTCAAAATCAAAAGCAGATCAAAAGCACGCAGCCTCGCTGGCGCTCGACAGCTGCTACGGGCGGGATGGCTCTGTTTTTCTGTGGGAGCTGGCTTGCCTGCGATGCAGACAACTCGGTACATCAGACACACCGAGGTGATGCCATCGCAGGCAAGCCAGCTCCCACATTTGACCGTGCCCGCTTTAGCTTTTGATTTTGCTTCACCACACTCAAGCCGGCCGGTAGGCCGCTGTGCCCTTGATCTGCTTTTGATCTTGATCTTAGGCGCCCCGTTAAACCACGCTGGCCGAACGCAGGCTTTGGAGCGTGGGTAACCCGGCAGGACGCCGGGTTAGCCGCGCTGGGCCAAGGATGGCCCATCGCGGCGGCCCACGGTCCAAAGCCGGAGTGAGGGCACACCGAGCCTGGGCGAGGTGCCGAGTGGTGGGGCAAGAGCGTTTTGCTTACTTTTGCGCTGTTCAAAAGTGAGCCGCTGTAAGAGCGGAACCATAAGCGGCCGTTACCGCAGCAACGGATATGCACACCCCAATCAGCGAGCCTTAACAGCCTCAACCCACCCCGGATCCAACCGCGTCTGGTCAGGCTCAATCCCCAACCCCCGCATCTTCTCCAGATGCTCATCAACCTCCCGCACCAACTGCGCCTGAGAACTCGAATTAGCGTCCAGTTCGTGCATCTGCATCAACCCAAGGTGATAAAACCGCAGCAACTTGATCGCCACCGGATCATTCACCTTCACCCCGTCAGTCACCTTGTGCATCACATTCGTCACACTCATCAAACTGCGCTTGAGCTGCCACCCATACACCGCCGGCGCCAGCCACGCCTGGCTCCAGAACGGCCCCCGCACCAACCCCACGGTAATCAACACCCCGGCAAACACCCCGCCCACATTAAAGCGAAAGTTATCCCCCCCAGGCTCACCAAACACCATCACCGCCAAGCTGGAAAGCACCATCGCCAACACCACAAACAGCCCCGCGACAATCAGCGTGCTACGGCGGGTCTGCTGGCGAAAGGTAATCGGGTCGCAGGGTTTGAGCTCAAACATCCGGGTGCAGTCTCCATGGGCTGAGTAAGGGTATAGCGTCGGCCGGCATCTTCTCATGCTTCGCCCGTCGGAGTGACGGTAATCAGGTTGAACGATGGATCAGCGCAATTTCTCTAACCCCTGTAGGCAACCGACCCCCAAGCGAGGTGAACCATGACCCGGTACCAGCAACAGCCGCCCGGCACACCCAACCCCGACCGCACCCCAGGCGAAGAGGAACGTGACAACGACGCCCTGCGCCCCAACGATCCCGCCGAACGGCAAGACGACGAAGAGCAGGTCGAAGAAGACCTGGAAAACCTGCACGATAAGGCCCGCCCGTTGTAAACCAGGCGCGTCAAGGAGACAGCTATGACTAACAGTACAAGCGGCCCGCATTCATCGGAGCACTCCAGCGGCAAGGACGAATTGGGCTTCGATCCCGATTCCCCGGACGTCGCCGACCCGCAGGTCGACCCGGTAGGCCCTGCCATTGCCCCGTTGGACAAGCCAGAAAAAACCGGCAAGAAGCCGGCCTATGATCCCCTCGGTGATCTGAAGAAGTGAAACAAGCCCCGCCGTCGAGCGTAATGCTGTTCACTTAAGCGGAGCAGCCTTACGGTCTACTGGAAATCGGGTTTTTGAGATCTTCACCGTCCTTGGCCTCGAAGGCCTTGGACGGTGATCCAGAAACAATCCTCCGATACCTGCCCTTAACTCTGCCAATCGTCTCCCTGTCGCTGAAATCGGGTTGGCCGCAGCCATCACAATCAATTGCACCGCGATGTACTGACAAGCCGGTTTGAAACGGATGTCCGAGGGCGCTCGGCCAAACGCCACCGCTGCCTGACTGGCTTCCCGACGAATTACGTTGTAAGCCAGCAAAAGTCCCCACACCTCCTGATAAATCAGCTCGACTTTTTTGCTGCGCAAGGTCATAGCGTTCTGTTGCATCGAACTCTTGATGTCCCTGAAGCCCAGCTCGATCTCCCAGCGTTCCTGATAAAGCTTGGCAACGGCCTTGGTGTTGTAGGTCTCGGCCGGCAAGGACGTCATGACGGTCTTCACTTTGCCTTGTATTTCATAGCTGACTTCACGTACCTCCCAGTGCGATGGAAGGACCGGATTTCGCTTTCTGGCCTGCGGTGAGACTTTCATGCGCACCAAACGGTCATGCACGCTGTAACGGGCCACTTCCTCACAGACCAGTCCTTTTTTTGCCGGGATCAACCAATGACGGTGGGTGCCCGAACGGCTCAAACTCGACAGTAGCTCGGCGCCCCAGAACCCTTTGTCGAACAGCGTCACTGAGTGGTCGGGAATCTGCTGCAAAAACTCGTCGGCCAAGCGCATTTCACTGCGTCGGTAAGGGCTCAATTGAGCATCCAGGATCACATGCGAACGCACATTCATCAGCGCCACCAGGCGCAGCATGGGAAACGGTGTCTGGCGCTCACTCGGGGTGTTTCCCGATCCAAAGTGATCTCGCAGCTCGGGCGTATCCGGAGTGCGTAAAAGTGCACCGTCCACCGCGAATACCTGCAGGTCGTGCCAGGCATCATCGTCGTAGCGCTCCGCCCCCCATTGAGTACCGGTCTTGCGAAACAGCCACTCAACAGGATCGGCACCGAGCCGCTTTCGCGCCTCGGTCACACCGCTGCGGGCCAACAAGTGGTCAGAAGCCAGGCCTTGGGCGCAGATGTTCAAACGTCTGGCCACTTCGTGAACCGGCTCATCTCGAAATAGCGCCATCCCCAGTACCAACCAAAGCACTTGATCAGCGGGCAGGCGACGCCGGCGAATGGTGGCCTGACTGGAAAGATCCAGCGCAGACGCTACCCACTCAATGGGAATATTTTGGGTAAAGGTGCTCAGGTCGCAGAAGTTGAAAAGGTCGCCGAGGTCAAGCAGGTCCTGTTGAACAGACATAAAAAATCCGATGCCAGAGGTCTGGTATCGGATTTTCTAGGAAGCCCGGCGTGGGCTCAAATGCTTAAGTGAACAGCATTACGCCGTCGAGCGGGGCTTTCTTTCCTCAGCCAAGCCGTTTCGGAGCTACCCAGGTCACCTCAGTGATGCCGAACTTCTCCGCCCAGGGCCGAGTGGTCTTTTTCACCCGCTCATGGCCCGGCCGGCCTATCCGCCCCACGTGGGCAATGTCGGCGTCAACGGCCGCCCAATGCCACGCTTCGGCGTTGTTCATGACCTCGGCACGCACCACAAAGGTTTTTGGTTCGCCGTGTAGCAAGTAGTGGATGGTGTAGATCATTGCGGTACTCATGATGCCTCCCTGTCTTGTTTTGAATGGATATAAATCGGTTCAGAAAGGTTCAGAAAGTTTATGCATCCGAGGGCTTGCATTTGATTCAAATCACAATTGGCAAACAACGGCCGTCAGGGTATTAGTGGAGCCTTCGCCACCGACTCAAGGATTGCGTCATGCCTGAGCTGACCCACAGCCGCCTCTACCTGCAACGTTTGGGCTACGACACGCCGCCACCGCCCACCTTGCAAACCCTGCAGGATTTGCAGTTGCGCCACGTCAGTACCTTCGCGTTTGAAAACCTGTCGACCTTGCTGCGCGTGCCTGTACCCATCGATTTGCCGAGCGTTGAGCACAAAGTCCTGTTCGACGGGCGGGGGGGTTATTGCTATGAGCTGAACCAGATGTTCCTGGCCTTGTTGCAGGAGTTGGGCTTCGACGCGCGGGGCATCACCGGTCGCGTGGTGATGGGCGGGCCGCCCGATGCGCTGACTGGGCGCACCCACCGCCTGAGCCTGGTGACCCTGGATGGCGTGCGTTACATCAGCGATGTGGGCTTTGGTGGCATGGTGCCCACCAGCCCGTTGCAACTGGACACCGACGCCACCCAGGCCACGGCCCATGAACCCTATCGCCTGAGCCTGAACGAGGGCAGCTACACCTTGTGGGCGCAGGTGGCGGGGGAGTGGCGCGGGCTGTATGTATTCGACCTGCAGTTGCAGTCACGCATCGACTACGAAATCGGCAACTGGTACGTCTCTACCCACCCGGACTCGTCGTTCCTCAGCCAGTTGAAAGTCGCACTCATCGGCCCGGGATTTCGCCGCACACTGAACAACGGCCAGTACGCGATTCACCACCTGGGCCGTGCCAGCGAGAAGCGTGTCATCGAGGATGTGGACGAGCTGCTGACGCTGCTGCAAGCCAGCTTTGGCATTCGCCTGCCGGAGCATCCACAGTTGCGGCCAATGCTCGGTCGTTTGCTGGTCCCTGTCCAAGAGGGCTGATATAGAGCCATCGCTGAACCGTTTTACTTCGAAAAAAGGTGCAAAATAATTCGAACCTTTCGCCAAAACGAGGGTTCGAAGCGTTTCCTGAATAATTTGCCACCTACAATGGAGACGTAAAACGATGTCCAAACTATTCGGAAAAATCCTCAAGAATTCCTCGGTCCTGGCCCTGATTGCTGCACCGGGTGTGGTGTTCGCCGCAGCGCCGACCGACCCGATTTCCACCTTCGGTATCCTCGGCAGCTACAACGACTTCAAACTCGAAGGCGGTAGCCAGAGCGACAAGGACCACATGCCCGAAGCCGGCCTGTTCTACAACTTCGGCAACAAGCTGACGGCTGAATCCGGCTTTATCTACCAGGCCGGTATCGAAGCCAAGTACGGTGAAAAAAGCGACAACAAGCTCAAGGAAGGCCAGGCCGACCTCGACCTCGGCTGGCGTGCCGCGCTGGATGCGCGCAACTTCGTCGACGTGCTGGTGGGCGGCGGCTACAGCTGGACCCGCTACGAGCCGGACTCGGGCGACTACGACATGAAACTCACCAACAAATCGCCGTTCGCCAAGGCGGCCCTGGGCTACAACCACCAGTTCGATGACATGACCATGCGCGTTGAACTGGGTGCCCGCCGCACCATCGACGGCCGCGCCAAGCTCAAGGTCGACGGCATCGGCAGCGACACCGTGGACCTCAAGGACCGCACCAACCCGTACGCCGAAGTCAGCCTGCTGATGAACCAGAAAGGCGACCTGCCGGTGATGGCGGGCCTGTACTACACCCGCACCGAGTACAAGCTCGATGGCGACTCGTACGTGGCCGACAACACCAAGCTCAAGCGTGACGAGTATGGGTTCAAGGTCGGTATAGCCTTCTAAGCCCACCTCGATTCTAACGGTGGGAGCGGGCTTGCTCGCGAATGCGGTGTATCAGTTAAAAATTTGGTGGCTGACACACCGCATTCGCGAGCAAGCCCGCTCCCACATTTGATCGGCGTTGCGGCTCAATCAACTGTCCGCCCAAGCCCCCCTTTCTGTCCCCCAATACCCTCAACGCCGCGCCCTGGCTGCCTTAGTGTGGATCACGCTTTCACACAATAAGAGAGAAGGTGGCTATGCGGGCAATCAACCCCCGTCGCATCAGTCTGCTGCTGGCCGTGACCTGCCTGCTGACAGCCTGTGACGACAAACCGAAACATCCCCCCGAACGTGCCACGGCGGCCAATGCCATGCCCGGCGACGCAGCCCTGGCCCAGGTCTACGACACCAGTTGCAAGCTGTGCCACGCCAACCCGGCCTCCGGTGCGCCGCTCACCGGTGACGGCCCGGCCTGGAGCCCGCGCATCGCCCAGGGCCCGGACACCCTGCTGGACCACACCATCAACGGCTATAACGGCATGCCCCCGATGGGCCTGTGCGTGCAGTGCTCCGAAGAGCAATTCCTGGGGCTGATCAGTTTTATGTCGGGTCAACACATCCAATAAGAATAACGGGGTAGGCGATGGCGCTTTCACGGCGAGAATTATTGCAGCGCGGCGCGGTAGCCGGCGCGTTCATGGCATTGACCAGTAACCCGGTGCTGGCACAGTTGGCCCGGGCACCGCGGCTGATTCCCTGGCGCAATTGGTCAGGGGCACAAACCTGTCTGCCCCTGGCGCGGCTGGCGCCGAAGAATCTTGATGAACTGGTGCAGGTCATCGGCCAGGCGCCGGGTAAGGTGCGGCCGGTGGGCTCGGGCCATTCGTTCAGTGCGCTGGTGCCCACCGACGGCACGTTGCTGTCCCTGAGTTACTTCAATGGTTTGCTGGATCACGACCCGCACACCTTGCAGGCCACCTTCGCCGCCGGCACGCCGATGTCGCGCATGGGCCAGGCGTTGAAGGACGTTGGCCAGGCGCTGCCGAACATGGCGGATATCGACTACCAGACCCTGGCCGGGGCGATCTCCACCTCGACCCACGGCACGGGCGTGGGCTTCACCTCTTACTCCGGTTGCGTCACCGGCCTGCAACTGGTGACCGCCCAGGGTGAGGTGCTGGAGTGCGACGCCAAGCGCCACCCCGAGGTGTTCAGCGCCGCCCGGGTGTCCCTCGGCGCCCTGGGCGTGGCCACTCAAATCCGCCTGCAAAACCGCGCGCCTTACCGCCTGCGAGAGCGCCAGTGGATCGCCAAGACCGAAGAACTGCTGGAAGACGTGGGGAAAAACACCCGGGAAAACCAGCACTGGGAAATGCTCGTGGTGACCCATTCCGACTACGCCTTGTCCATCGCCCTGAATGAAACCACCGACCCCGAAACCCCGCCCATCGACCCGGCCGAGGCGGGCGGCAACGAGTTTGTGTCGATCATCGAGAAACTCGACAAATACGGCAGCGATTTCCCCGACGCCCGCCGTACCTTGCTTAACAGCCTGCGCTTTTTCGCCAGCTTCGATGACCGCGTGGCCGAGTCGTTTCAGGTGTACGCCAACGTGCGCAACGTGCGTTTCAACGAGATGGAATACTCGGTGCCCGCCGAACACGGCCCGGCCTGCCTGCGGGAAATCCTCAAGCTGATCAACGACAAGGACCTGCGTACCTGGTTTCCCATCGAGTACCGCTACGTCAAGGCCGATGACATTCCGCTGAGCATGTTCGAGGGCCGCGACAGCTGTTCGATTTCCGTGCACCAGCACTACACCATGGACCACCACAACTTCTTCGCCGCCGTGGAGCCGATCTTCTGGAAATACGCCGGCCGTCCGCACTGGGGCAAATTGCACACCCTTAACGCGCGCACCTTGCAGCCGCTGTATTCGCGCTGGGAGGAATTCACCCGGGTGCGCCGCGAGCTGGACCCCAGCGGCAAATTTCTCAATGCGCACCTGTCATCAATTTTGGGAGTGGCCTGATGAACCGCAGACATTTCATGCTCGGCACCGGCGTGTTGCTGGTGGGTGGTGCGATTTTGCTCAGGCCCGGCGACCGGGGCAGCCCGTACACCGAGTATTTCCGCAGCCTCAACCAGGAACTCAAGGCCCATGGGCCGATGCGCCCGGTGATGCTGATCGACCTGGACAAGCTGGACCACAACATCGACGTGGTCATGCAGTCGGTGCAGCGCGGCGGCAAACACCTGCGGCTGGTGGAGAAATCCCTGCCGTCGCCGGGGCTGCTGGCCTACATCGCCAAGCGTGCCGGCACCCAGCGCCTGATGTCGTTTCACCAGCCATTTCTGAACCACGACGCCCAGGTCTTTCCCGACGCTGACATCCTGCTGGGCAAGCCGTTGCCGGTGCGCTCGGCCGAGCTGTTTTACCAAACCCACAAGGGGCCGTTCGACCCGTCCCGCCAGTTGCAATGGCTGCTGGACACGCCCGAGCGGCTGCAGCAATACCTGGCGCTGGCCCAGGGGTTGGGCACGAAACTGCGGGTCAATATCGAGCTGGATGTGGGCCTGCATCGCGGCGGCATCAGCGACAACGCGGTGCTGGGGCAGATGCTGACGATGATCAGCGCGCATCCGCAGCAGCTGGAGTTCGCCGGGTTTATGGGCTACGACCCGTTCGTGGGCATGGGCGTGCCGGGGATTCTCGGCTCGCCCCAGGACCTGTTCGACAAGGTCATGCAGCGCTACAACGGCTATGTGGATTACACCCGCCAGCACTTTGCGCCGCTGTGGCGGGACGGCCTGACGTTGAACACGGCGGGCAGCCCGAGTTATCGCATTCACGAGCAGGAAAAGCTCAGCAGCGAGGTGTCGGTGGGCACCGCGTTGCTCAAGCCGACGCACTATGACTTGCCGTCGCTGAGCGAGCATGTGCCGGCGGCCTTTATCGCCACGCCCGTGTTGAAAAGCACCGGGCCGGTGGATATCCCGGCGCTGGATGGCAAATCGCGGTTGTTCTCGTGGTGGGATGCGAATCAGCGCGCCACGTTTTTTATTTATGGGGGTAACTGGATGGCCGAGTTTGAATCGCCCAAAGGCTTGCAGAGTAATGACCTGTACGGGCGCAGCTCCAATCAGGAAATGGTCAACGGCTCGCCCAAGGTGGGGCTGAACGTGGAAGATCAGGTGTTCCTGCGCCCGACCCAGAGCGAGTTTGTGTTGTTGCAATTCGGGGATTTGCTGGCGGTGCGGGGCGGGAAAATCGTCGATACCTGGCCGGTCTACACCTGAAGAAACCCCGATCAACATGTGGGAGCTGGCTTGCCTGCGATGCAGGCAACTCGGTTTTTCAGTGATACCGAGGTGATGCTATCGCAGGCAAGCCAGCTCCCACATGTTCAACCGGGTTTACAAGGCAAACGGAATCGTCAACTTCGCCCACAACATGTCGCCTTCCGGCCGGTTCTGCACATCAAACTCCTTGGCCCAGCGCACCTCGGCACTCGCGTACTTGAGGAAGGTGAAATACACCGCCGGACCGATCGCAAACACCTGGCCCTTGACCCCGTCATCCACATCTTCGCCATAGATGTTCACCACGGTATGCCCGTACTGCTTATCGTCGGTGGTCTGCTTGAGGTAATAACCGTTGAGCCCAAGGCTGAGGTTATCCGTCACCTTGTAGCTGGCCGAGTAGTCGAAGTGAAAAATCTGCCCCGAACGGTAATGAGTGTCGGGGTTTTCCTTGTTGAAGCTGTAGGTGGTCTTGATCGACAGCTCGGTACGGTCGTTGGGCAACCAGGTCGCCGACACCAACGGCTTGTAGGTGTAGAAATTGTTGCTGGTATTGGCCAGGCGCGTGGCGTCGTACTCACCGGTGGGCAGGGTGATTTCCAGGGCGGTGCCCACCGTCAGGTTTTTGCCCAGGTCCCAGAGGATGATCGGCGCCACGGTGGTGTCGCCCATGCTTTCCCGGGTGTCGGACATGCCGAACAGCGACACCTGTTGCTTCAGGTACGGCTGGGCGATGTAGCCGCCCAGGCGCCCGCCGAATACCCGCAGTGGGCTGAGGTAATCCAGGCGCGGGATGATCGCGTCGGACTTGATCTTCACGTCCGACACCTTGCCACCCAACGAGCTGATATCGAGCTTCTTGGCTTCGTAATGGTTGTAGTAAATATTGAAGGCGAACATGTGGTCGGGCAGGTTGTTCACGTCCAGCGGCAGGATGTAGAAGCCATCGGTGCCGGGGCCGATGTTGTCGACGCCGCCTTCGGTGGCCAGGGCCGGCAGGCTGATGAGGGCCAACAGGGCGAGTTGCACGGGGTAAAACGCACGGGTCGTGTTCATGTCTGGGCTCATTATTATTGTTAGGGCGACGCTACCTATACAAATAAGCCCTCAACGGCCAGCGGGGCAGGGTATTGGCGGCCACATAGGGGGACTTTGGCGGACAGCTTTCATCCAGAGTGCAGCAGTTCTTGCAAGCGCCTATGATTGTCAGGATGTTTCCAAAACAAGAACTGAAGCACTCAGTCGGGAATCGAACACCCATGCAAAGGAAAGCCGTTGATCCGCACTATGACCTGGCCCTGGTCTCGCCATTTCTGCTGCAAACCCTCGGACAAGTGGTCGCGCACAAGGGCGCGAGTGCCGAGCACCTGTGCCGTGGCCTGGGATTTACCCTGGCCGATCTGGACGACCCGGCCCAACGGATTTCCTATCGCCAGGCGGTAGCGATGATCCAGCGTGCACTCAAGGTATTGCCTGACCAGGGGCTGGGCCTGTGGGTAGGCCATCAGAATGTACTCGGCACCTTGGGCCTGCTCGGCCATGTGATTTCACTGTGCAAGACGTTGCGCGATGCGTTTGCCATAGGGGAGCGTCATCAGCACACCTCCGGCGGTATCGCCACTTCGCGCACCCATGAGGGCCCCCAGGAAGTGTTCGTCGATATCGAATGCCTGCTGCCGTATGCCGAGGTCCAGGTGTTCGCCGCGGAGGAGTTCTTTGCGAGCCTGATGGTGTATGGCCGGGCGCTGGTGGGCGAGGGTTTCATGCCGCTGCGGGTCGAATTTATCCACGCTGCGCCCACCTACGTCGCCGACTATCACCAGCTGTTTGGCGCCGATGTGCGCTTCGGCTGCCTGCATAACCGCATGGTCCTGGCCAGCCAGTGGCTGGACGTGCGCCTGCCCAATCACCACGCCCTGGCCCTGCGCCAGGCCCTGGAATTGCTGGAGCTGGAAAGTGCGCAACTGCATCAGAAAATGGATTTGATCCAGGCGGTGGAGCGCGCGATTTCCCGGGATTTGCAGGGCAGCCAGCTAGAAAAGGTCGCCAGTGACTTGAACATGAGCGGGCGTACCTTGCGCCGGCGCCTGACCGAGCACGGGCTGACGTTCGAAGGCTTGCTGGAACAGGTGCGCAGGGCACGGACCATGGGGTTGTTGAGCAACCCGGGGTTGTCCATCGAACGGATCACCGAGGAAGTCGGCTACAGCGATGTGCGCAGTTTTCGGCGGGCGTTCAAGCGCTGGACCGGGCTGAGCCCCAGTGCATTCCGTGGCGAAGGCACAGGGCCGGGGTGATCGTCAGGATTGGTCCCATTGGCTACCTGATCTTTCCCCGGATTGGCTATTTGTCCAACGCACCCGCCTCACTACTCTAGACACCAATCCCCACTGTTCTGGAGTATCACCATGCAAACTCGTACCGACTTCTACACCGCCTCCCCGGACGCCATGAAAGCCATGCTCGCCCTGGAGGCCGCCGTCGGCAAACTGTCCATCGAACTGCCGCTGCTGGAGTTGATTCGCCTGCGCGTATCGCAGATCAACGGCTGCGCCTTCTGCCTCGACATGCACACCGCCGACGCCCGCAAGGGTGGCGAGACCGAGCGCCGCCTGTACACCGTGTCGGCCTGGCGTGAAACGCCGTTCTTCACGCCCCGTGAACGTGCCGCGCTGGCCTGGGCCGAAAGCCTGACCCTGCTCAGCCAGACCCACGCACCGGATGCAGACTTCACCGAACTGGCTGCCCACTTCAGCCCGCAAGAGCAAGTCGACCTGAGCGTGGCGATCGCCACCATCAACAGCTGGAACCGTCTGGCGGTGGGCTTTCGCAAGATGCCTAAATAACCTCAAAAGACGCCGGGATGACTGATCGTTCCCGCGCTCTGCGTGGGAATGCCGCCCCGGACGCTCTGCGTCCAGCGGGCGATGCAAGGCTCAAGTCTTGCGCATTGGTGACGCGGAGCGTCACGGGATGCATTCCCACGCAGAGCGCGGGAACGATCAACGAAGCCGATCCACCGCCATCGCGGCCTCGCTAAAGCTCGACCGCTCCCACCGGGTTATAGCCAATCGGCATTCACTTGAAGTAACCCCGGGGCGTGGTGCCAGTCATGGCCTTGAAGAAGGCAATCAGCGCACTGTCACTGGCAAAGCCCAACTCAAAGGCGCAGTACCCGAGACTGCGCCCGGTGGCGAGCAACTCGATGGCGCGCATCAAGCGCCACTGTTGACGCCATTGCTGATAGCCCATGCCGGTTTCCCGCAGGAAGATCCGGCCGATGGTTTTGCCGCTGGCGGCCACCTGGTGTTGCAAGGCTTGCAGCTCCGGCGGCAGCGCGTCGAGGTTCTCCAATAACGGCGCCAGGCGTTTGTCCGTGGGCAGGGGCAGCAGCAGCGGTTGCTCGACCGCCTCGCGGATTTCACTCAAGCACAGCGCCAGCAAATGCGCATATTTGCCCTGTTGCCAATCGGTGTCGAACGCCGCCATTGCCATTGGCTCCAGCACCGCCCGCAGCAGTGCACTCACCTCAATCACCCGCACCTGTGCCGGCAACTGTCCGGCCAATTTCGGGCTGAAGTACACCGAACGATAATCCACGGTCTGTTGCATCACTGCCCGGTGCGGCACACCGCCGGGAATCCACGCTGCCCGAGTGGGCGGCAACAAGCACAGCTGGTTGGCCAGGGTAATGCGCGTGCAGCCCTGTTGGGTGAACAGCAATTGCCCGCGCTGATGCTGATGTACACCGGAGTCGTGATCACCCAGCAGGGCGGCGATGCCCACCACGGGTGCGTCGAAGCGGTCGGGATTGAACGGTGTCTGCGCCGCAAGCCATGCCATGGAATGTCCGATTTCATTGATAACGTGTCAGAGTCTGGATAATACGCCAGCCAGCGCTGTTTAGACTCCCTGGCCTGTTTACCGGGAAGAGCCTTTCGATGATGTTGAAAAAATTGCTGGTGCTGGCGGTGGCATTGTTGATGTTCCCGCAGATCGGACAAACCCTGTACAGCCCCGCGCTGGCGGATATTGGCCAGGCGTTTGCGGTAGGGCCTGAGGCTGCGGGGCAGACCTTGTCGGTGTACTTTCTCGCCTTCGCGTTTGGGGTGGTGGTGTGGGGCCGGTTGTGCGACCGCTTTGGTCGGCGCCCGGTGATGCTGGCCGGGTTGGCCCTTTACGGCGTAGCCATGGCGCTGGCCTTGGGCGTGCGCTCGTTCAACGGCTTGTTGCTGGCCCAGGCGCTGGCGGCGTTTGGTGCGGCGGTAGGGTCGGTGGTGACGCAAACCGTGCTGCGCGACCGCTTCAGCGGCGCCGAACTGGCGCAGGTGTTTTCAGTCGTGGGCATTGCCCTGGCGGCCAGCCCCGCGATTGGCCTGTTCACCGGCGCGGGCCTCGTGCAGCACTTTGGCTATCGCGGGGTGCTCACAGGCTTGTTGCTGCTGGCGCTAACGTTATTGGCCTGGTGCCTGTGGGCATTGCCGGAAACCCGCCCGGCCTCGCTGCCCACGGCCTCGTTGCGTGGCACCCTGGGCCTGATGCTCAAGGATGCGGCCCTGTGGCGTTCGGTGGGGCTGGTCGCGGTCTTCAATATCGCGCTGTTCAGTTATTACAGCCTGGGGCCGTTTGTTTTCCAGCGCCTGGGATTGTCTGCCGAGCAGTTCGGCTATAGCGGCGTACTGCTGGCGTTGGGATCGGGGCTTGGGGCCTGGCTCAACAAGGGGTTGCTCAAGCGCGGGGCCGGCAGCGAACAGCTGGTGCTGGCAGCCGGTGGCGTGATGTTAGTGGGCAGCGTGATGGTGGTGCTGTTGCAGGAGCGTTGGCTGTTCGTGTTGCCGATGCTGTTGGTGGTCATGGCCTTCGGGATGGCGATTCCCAATGTGCTGGGGGCAGCGCTGACGGCTTATCGCGACCGCCTCGGCACCGCCGGTGCCTTGTTCGGTTTGCTGTATTACCTGGTGATCGGTGCGGGGTTGACCGTGGCGGCCTGGGCCCAGCAGTTGGGCTGGACCCTGTTGGTGTGCGCCTTGGCGGCGCTATGCCTGGCGATCCCGCGTACCGTCAGAAGTTGACCGTTGCACTCAAGCGTGCGGTCAACGGCGCGCCCTGGAACAGATAGTCATCGCCCATGTATTCACCGGCATCACGCCAGTAACGCTTGTCGAACAGGTTGTCGACGCTCAGGCGAAACACCGTTTCATAGCCATCGAGCTTTGTGGTGTAGCGGCTGCCCACGTTGACGATGGCGTAGTCGCCCACTTCCACATCACCGGTGCGATTGGCGTACTTGTTGGCGCTGTATTGCACACCGCCGAGCAACGCCAGGCCGTCGACCCAGGGCAGGGCGTAGTCGGCATACAGGCTGGCGCGCAGTTTCGGCACGTTGATCGCCTGATGGCCTTCGTATTCCGGTGTGCCGCTGCCCGACACTCGTGCACGGATGGCCGCGACGCTGGCGGCGATCTGCAAGCGCTCGGTGGCCCAGCCGTTGGCGGATAACTCCAGGCCGGTGTTTTTCTGTTGGCCTTGTTGCACGTAGGTGAACGCACCCGCGTCGTCGGGTTTGGCGTATTGATAGGCCTGGCGAGTCTGGAAGATCGCGGCTGCGAAGCTGATGCGGCGCCAGTCGTATTTCACACCGGCTTCGATTTGGCGGGAGACGGTTGGGGCAAGGGTGTCGAGGTTGTTGAGGGCGTACCACGGCGCCGTGCCGCCCAGAGACAAACCCTTGCTGTAGCTGGTATAGAGCGACAGGTTTTCAATCGGCTTGTAGATCAGCGCTGCCTGGGGCAGGAACATGTATTGCTGGGTATGGCGCGATTCATCACCGTTGGTATCGTAGGCGCGCTCGTCGAGACGTACCTCACGGCCACCCAGCACGGTCTGCCATTGTTCATTGAAACGTATGGTGTCAGTCAGGAACAGGCCGTACTGGCGGCTGTCCAGGCGACGGTGGCTGGGGTTGAGTTCGCCGTCGTAGCGCGGGAAGTTTTCCGGCTCCTGATTGATATTGCCCGTGCCGATCCATTGATTGATCGGTACACGATTGTCCACGACTCGGCGAAACGCGCTCGTACCAAACGTCAGCTCATGCCCCAGCCCACCGGTATCAAACAACCCGGTCATCGCCGCCTGAATTTCATCATCGCGGCGGGTGTCATCCGGGCTGCGGAAGTCGTAAATGCCATAGTCGCCTTCCGGGCTGAAGTAATTGCCGTTGCCCGCAGTGTCGCCACCCCACGCAAACGAACTGTAATCATCAATCACCACCTTGCTGCGCGCCGCGCTCACGCTGCCTTTCCATTGGTCATTGAAGCGGTACTCAAACTTGCCATTGAGGTTCAGCGAATCGATCCCTACCTGATTCGCACCGCTCTGATGCCCCAGCAGTTTTTTCGGTGACGCGTCGTGCGGCACCTCGGTCCCGCCCAGCAATTGATAACCCGGCACCGAGCGCTGCTGCTTGTTCTGATACTCGGCATCCAGCTGCAATACCGCGTCGGGGCTGATGTTCCAGTCGAAGGCCAGGGACAGGAAATCCCGGTGGCCATTGGCATGTTCGACATAAGCGTTGAGGTCTTCATGGGCCACGTTCGCGCGCAGGCCGAACTGCTGCTCGCTGCCAAACCAGCCGCCCACGTCGGTGGCCAGGTAGCCGCTGCCGCGATCATCGGTGGACACCGTCACCGAGCGCACATCTTCCGGACGCTTGGTCACGTAATTGATCACGCCGCTGGGCTCGGAGATCCCGCTTTGCAGGCCCGACAATCCCTTGAGCAACTCCACGCGCTGCTTGTTCTCCAGGGCAACGTTCTGCTCGCCGGTGATGGTGCGGCCATTGATCTTGTAGCTGCTGGCGGCATTCAGCGAGAAGCCGCGCACCACGAAGTTTTCGTAGTAGCCGATGGGTGCATAGCTGTCGCCCACCGAGGCGTCATTGCGCAGCACTTCGCTGAGCAAGCGCGCCTGTTGATCCTTGATCAGCGACTCGTTGAACACCGCGATCGAGGCCGGCGTGTCGAGCAGCGGCGCCTCATTGAAACCGCCCACCGACGCAGTGTCGCTGTTATAGCCGGATTCATCCTGGCCCTGGACCTTCACCTCCGACAGCTCGATATCAGCCGCCTGGCTGCTACCGATGCCTGTGCTGAGCAACAGGCCGAGGGCGAAATGTGAAGGAACAGCGGGGCGAAGACGCAAAACCATGGGGGAAGGCCTGAGAGTACAGAGCGGAGGGCGCATAAGCTAGGCATAACGGCGGCGTTTTACAAGTTTGCGAGAAGGATTCGCGTTGAGACGCCCCGTCTCAGCCCGCAGACCAATCCTGCTGCTGCTCGACAGCGGCCCCTGGCAACTGCGATAGACAAGGCTTCTCTCACCGTTGAAGGGGATCGTCATGAGTATCGCTGGAAAAGTTGCACTGGTGACCGGCGCCGGGCAAGGCATCGGCCGGGCCATCGCCTTGCGCCTGGCCCGGGATGGCGCCGACATTGCGTTGGTGGACATCAACAGCGCGAAGATTGAAGCGGTGGCGGCCGAGATCGCTGCACAGGGGCGCAAGGCCTCGGTGTTTGTTGCCGACGTCTCGAAGCTGGAGCAAGTGGTCGCGGCGGTGGACCATGCCCACCAGACCCTGGGCGGCTTCCACATCATCATCAACAACGCCGGCGTCGCACAGATCGACGCACTGCTGGACGTAACCCCGGAACAGGTCGACCGCACGCTGCGTATAAACGTGCAGGGCACACTCTGGGGCATCCAGGCCGCGGGCAAGAAATTCAAGGCGCTGAAGCAGAAGGGCAAGATCATCAATGCCTGCTCGATTGCCGGTCATGAAGGCTTTGCGCTGCTGGGGGTGTATTCGGCCACCAAGTTTGCCGTGCGCGCGCTGACCCAGGCCGCCGCGAGGGAGTTGGCCAGTGACGGGATTACCGTCAACGCCTACTGCCCGGGTGTGGTGGGCACGGATATGTGGGTCGAGATCGACAAACGCATGGCCGAGATTACCGGCGCCGAGGTAGGGGCGACGTACAAGAAGTATGTGGACGGGATTGCGTTGGGCCGGGCGGAAACGCCGGAGGATGTGGCGGGGCTGGTGTCGTACCTGGCGGGGCCGGATTCGGATTACATGACCGGGCAATCGCCGTTGATTGATGGGGGGATTCTCTACCGCTGAAACGGCTGAATCACGCGGTCAAAATGTGGGAGCGGGCTTGCTCGCGAATGCAGAGTGTAAGGCACCTACTATGTGACTGATACACCGCATTCGCGAGCAAGCCCGCTCCCACATTTTTTACCGCGTTTGATCGTTCCCACGCTCTGCGTGGGAATGCCGCCTGGACGCTCCGCGTCCGCTTCTGCAGTCGTGACGCGGAGCGTCACAGGATGCATTCCCACGCGGAGCGTGGGAACGATCATCAGTGCTTGCCGGGCATGTCGATACCCAGCTGGTTAACCCGCCGATACAAGGTCGCCCTGGAAATCCCCAGCGCCTGCGCCGCCGCCAGCGGTTTCCACCGATGCCGAATCAACGCATCCAGCACCCGTTGCTGCTCCGGGCTCACGCTTTCCTGCTCTTCAACCGCAACCGCTTCATCGGGACATCTACCGATTGAATCACCTCTCACAAATCGCGCAGACATAGGCGGCGCGTGTAAGTACGCTCGCACAAAAAATATATAAGGATCAATCGAAGCTCTTTGGTGGATGTATCATCTCTGATTCTGCGAAAGTTCCGTAGGACACTACTACTGTGCCTGTAGGGGTAATGTTATCTGTTGGTGAGTAAGTTGGTCTGAAAGTTGAATTTTTATGTGATTTATCAATTGCTTCTACTTTGTTTTTTTACGTATACGGCTGATTTATAAGAGTAATTTTCTGTTGTGGTGTGGGTAGGCTTGGTTTTTTTCAAAAAAACTTCACATCTGAAGGGGTTGCATTAAGTGTTGTTTCATTGTTTTATATTTGTGCCTTCTGCTTTATATGGGTTCCAAGATTTATCTGGTACTGGTTCTTCTGAAGGTTCTTCGCCAGTTTATTTTTATCAGTATTGAGGGTTTTTTTGAATGCATCGTGGTGCTTCTTTTGAATTGTACTTCGCGATATTGATTGAATGATTTTGATAGGCTGAAATGCTTCGCCGGTTTTTAAGCTTGAGTTGCTACGTGATCAAATTTCGTTCTGATTGGGTTGCGCGGGAGCCTTGGCTATTGAGGATTTATTGTCGGCTTCCATGGAGGAAATAAAATGGGTGCTCTTAGTGTGTCGAATAATATGGTTGAAGTGTCATTGATTTTTGGAGGGATGTCGCCGGAGCACGCCGCATCTAGGGAGTCCTTCAGCTATGTATATGATCAGTTGTGTACTGAAAATTGTGGTGTGTGTATAAGTCATGTTTATTATGTTGATTCTGATAATGACGTTAGTTTTTATGATTTTGACAGAAGTTGGCACTCTCGTGACTATATGGTCTCAAAGGATGCAGTGGATTATGCGACTTTCGCAAAGCATGTATTAGGTGCCAATGGTTATATCGTTAATCTTTTGCATGGTAATTATGGGGAGGATGGGCATATTCAAGGTTTGGCTAATATTGTTGGTCTTCGTGGTACTTTTGGGCCAGTTTTGCCGTCAAGTTTGGCAATGAGCAAAATTCACATGCAGTGCTACGTATCAGGGTCGCAAAGTACTATAAAAGTACCTGCGACGTTAACGTTAACAGACGCTAAGTCTTGCTCGGCAGTCGCGGAGATAAAAAATCTCTTTGATGGGCTTGAAGTAGTCGTTAAGCCTAACTCATTGGGGGCGTCTTTGTTTACTGAGCGATATACGGTTTCCGATATTGAAATATCTATAATAGAAGATAATCTGCGCGCTATATTCAAATATGACGAAAGAGCTTTGATTCAAGAGTTTGTTGAGGGTCAAGAGTATTCTATAGGGTGCATAAGGCTTGATCATAAAGTCGTTGTCTTACCAGCGATTAGAATTGATACAAAGAGAGGCTTTTTTGGACACGAGGAGAAGCACCGGATTGGTAGCGCTGATGAGGTCCTGATGGAGGAGGATACTGTGGAGATCCTGCATATGAAGCGTGTTTCTCGGGATCTATTTGATGAGTTAGGTTTTTCACACATGTGCCGTTTTGATTACATTTTAACTCCAAGTGGTGATGTGTATTTTTTAGAGGCCAATCCAATCCCTGGGCTGATGCGTAATAGTATTCTTCCAAAAATGTTGAATGGATATGGGCTTTCCTTGGCAGATATGATACTTAACTTTGTCTCTCAGGATGATATGAAGGTTATGAGGCTTTCTAAAGTTGACTACACGATAGATTAAGGAGCAATGGCATGGAACGCATTGGTTTGATTGGAGGTGTAAGTTGGGTTTCTACAATGGAGTATTATCGTAGGTTCAATCTGATCGCGCAGGAAGCAGGTGGGCACAAATCGGCGGATCTTATGGTGTTTAGTCTAGATTTTAGTAAAATCCTAAAGTGTCAAAAAGAAGATGATTTTAAAGGTGAGTTTGAGATTCTGTTAAGTGCGGCGATTAAGTTGGAGTGTGCGGGGGTAACCAAGATATTAATATGTTCCAATACCACTAGTAAGACTTGCGACTTGCTCAAAAATAAGATTTCCATTCCGGTTATAAATGTCATAGATGCAACGATTTCCGCGGTTAAGGCCTCTGGATTCAAAAAAGTGGGATTGCTGGGGACCAAGTACGTGATGGAACGTGGTTTTTATGTCGATAGATTTGGAGTGGAAGATATTGAGGTTTCTTTGCCGGAGGCGCATCTCCGTTATGCTGTCCATGCCGCGATTTATGATGACTTGTGTCTACATAATTTTTCCAAGAAAGCCAAGAGCGCGGTCTATCGAGCGATGGATAATCTGATTGATCAGGGTGTAGAAAGTCTAATATTGGGGTGTACTGAGTTGCCTTTGATTGTCGATGAACGATCAGAATATGGCGGGGTTGATTTGATTGACTCAATTGATGTGCATATTGCGGCGGCTTTAGGTCGCCAGAGAGTTTCAAGAGGCTTAGGGGCTAGTTAATTGAGCTTCGTTCAAGGGTTAGCATTTCTGTCGATACTATTATGTGTTACTTTGAGAACTCTGTTCTTTCGAAGTGTAGCGAGTAAAGCTCTTCCAAAAACTACTGCTTGGGCGATTGGGTCTGGAACTACCTGTATTTGTTTGTTGTTGTTTCCTATTGCTTGGGTAACTGGACTGGCGAATACGGATATGCTCCTGAATGCGTCGGGAGCGATAGCGGGGCTAACTAAGGGGGTGTTGCTTACGATGCTCCTTGTTGTCCAGCAACAGATAATTGGCCGTAGCGTTTCTGCCACGGCATATGTTTTTCCGATTGCCATCGGTGCGATAGTTTTTTTGGAGTATTGGCTTTTTGGTAGTCAGATATCAGGGCAGGGCATACTTTCAGTACTCGTTCTTTTTATAGGGGGGATTTGTTTTGTGATTTTTGGTCATCTGAGTTTTATGCCTCGGATTGATACATTAAGATTCTATTTTATGATTCTCGCCGTAATAGGATTTGCTGGATGTGACAAGGTTGGAATACCAGCGTCTGGTTGGTACGTATATTTACTATATGTCGGAATTGGCAATTGGGTGTCCGCGCGATTTTTTATATATGAGAAGTCTGGAATGAGATTTGGTTTGTGGGTGATGATCGCGTTAGGATGGACCATTCCTGAGTTAATTTTTAATTTTGCGCTGGCGGGGACTCTACCAGTTAGCTATGGATATTTAGCAATTTCAATGAGAGTTCCATTGCTTATGATCGTCGCCTATTTCTTATATAAAGAAGGGCGTGCAAAATCCCAAATTTTCTTTGGGGCTATCGCTTTTTTAGGAACCGTTCCACTTTTTATTAAATGAGGTGTGTTTATGGTCGCATGCGTTCCTTATTTCTGCCAATGGGAATCCCGACTTTTGGCTGCCGATATAATTTCTGGCGAGAAGACGGTTTCTGAGGATCCGCTTTGGATAAACTCTGGAGCCCGATGCGTGGATGAGTATGCATTGTGGGCTAATCACGTATGTGGCATGGCCTGCCTTAAGATGCTTCTTGCCGCCAAGACGGGTCTCGTTCACTCAACGTTCAGCCTTCTGGAAAAGGCGTTGGCCTACGGAGCCTACGTAGTCGATGGCGAAAGTATCCATGGGATGATTTATGCGCCGGCGATTGAGATGTTAAATAAAGAATTTGGTCTGAAGGCACAGATTGTCACCGGTATCTCTGCGGAGGAGATCAAGCCGATGTTTACTGACGGTCATTTCTTTATTGCGTCTGTGCACCCTTCTATTCGATGGCCTGAGCAAGAGCCGCCAAAGAAAGGAGGTCATCTTGTATTGGTAACAGACGCAACTGACGACTTCCTGAAGTTTCATAACCCATCGGGTCATAACTCACATTCGCAGGAAAACGTCGTCATGAATGCTGAGTCCTTCGGAAGGTACTTTGCGGGTCGAGGAGTCTTAATTAGATAAGAGTAGAAGTGGTTTTTGATAACGCCTGTCTGGGGTAGGCAGCTATAAGCTGCCATTCGATGGGCTTGTCAGTGTTTTCCGGGCATATCGATACCCAGCTGGTTAACCCGCCGATACAAGGTTGCCCTGGAAATCCCCAGCGCCTGCGCCGCCGCCAGCGGCTTCCACCGATGCCGGATCAGTGCGTCCAGCACCAACTGCCGCTCTGGGCTGACGCTTTCCGATGTTTCCACCGCAACCGCGTCACCGCGAACTTCCACCGGCAAATCCGCCAATTGAATCGTCCCGCCATCGCACACCGCACACGCATACGCCAACACATGCCGCAGTTGCCGCACATTCCCCGGCCAGGCATAACCCAGCAGCAACTCCAGCGCCGCTGCCGCGATCCCGACCGCAACACCGCTGTGCCGCGCCTCTTGCTCCAGAAGCCGATTGATCAACGCCAGTTTGTCCGTGCGCTCGCGCAATGGCGGCACACAGAACCGCGCACAGCCCAACCGGAAATACAAATCCTCGCGAAAGCTTCCAGCACTCACCAGTGCCGCCAAGTCCCGATGGCTGGCGCAGATCACCTGGATATCCACCGCCCGGGTTTTCGCTCCGCCCAGCGGCGCCACTTCACCTTCAGCCATCACCCGCAGCAGTCGCGTCTGCAACGCCAGTGGCATGTCGCCGATCTCGTCGAGAAACAACGTGCCGCCATCGGCCTGCAACAGCAGCCCGGTCATGCCCTTGCTGGAGGCACCGGTAAACGCCCCGGCCACGTAGCCGAACAGTTCGCTCTCAATCAGGTTTTCCGGGATCGCCGCGCAGTTCACCGCCACAAAGGGGCCGTCGCGGCGGGCGCTGCGTTCATGCAACTGGCGGGCAAACACTTCCTTGCCGGCGCCGGTTTCGCCCTGGACCAGCACCGGCAGGTTGCGGTCCTTGACCCGCACGGCCAGGCGCAAATGCTCTTCCACACGCGGGTCTATCTGACTGGCCAAGGACGTTACCGCCCGCGCCGCTTTACGCCGTGGCGCGCTGACCCGTACCTGCAAGGCTCCAGGTTCGCCGAGCCAGTGCAACTGCTGCGTCGATTGATCGGTCACGGCGCGCAACGCGTCCAGGTCAAACACTTCGCCGATATGCTCCGGCAACTGCCCGAAGCGCACCCTCAGGGCCTGCCGCGCCTTGCTGTTCAAGGCTTGCAGCCGCCCGTCCTGATCCCACGCCAGCAGCATGTCCGGCTGGCTGTCGACGTAACCCGGCGTGCTGTGGGCCTGCAACACCCAGTGCTGCCGGGCGCTGTGCATGAAAAACGCGTTCTCGATGGCCCGTGCACTTTGCGCCACCATCTGCCGCACCAGGTGCTGGCTGCGCCGATCATCCGGTGACTTGAGGGCAGAGGCATCCATCACGCCCAGCAGGTTGCCCTGGGGATCGAAGATCGGTGCGGCAGAGCAGGTCAGGCCAATAAATGCCGCCCGAAAGTGGTCGCGTTTGTGCACGGTGACCGCGGCCTTGCTGGTCAGCACCGTGGCCACGCCGCAAGTGCCTTCCTCGGCTTCCGACCAGCAGGTACCGAGGTACAGGCCGGCCTTGCGGCAGTCGTTACGAATGCCGGCGTCCACACGATGGTCGATGGTCTGGCCCTGGGCGTCGGTGAGCATCACGCAGTAATCGGCGTGGCGCACCCGGTTGTGAATCTGCCCGACTTCCTCGCTGGCGATGCGCATGAACAGTTCGGCGCGTTCGCGGCACTCCTTGAGCAGGGTGCTGGTGAGAATGCGCGGCCCTTGCAGGGAACCGGGGTCGAGGTGGTGCTGCTCCATGGAGCGGCGCCAGGAGTCAAAAATCAGCGACGGCACCGGCGCCTGGGGCAGGCGGTCGGCGTTGCGAACCACACGGCTGACGCAGTCGACATGGTCCTTGGAGTTCACGGCGAGCATTGAAGCCTCCGGTTCTCGATCCTTGTTGTTATGCCCGCCATTAAGCGCCCATGGGCCGGGCGGGACAAGGGCGGCCTGACCAACTGCCCGAGGTGAGACGCAACGTCTCATCCCGGCTGAGACGCTGCGGGCAGGTTGCAACGGCGCGTCTCATTGAACGGGCCACAGTGGCATGCCCGGGACTTCCGGCAGCTGCTCTGGATCAAGGCTTTCCCAGGTTTTCCAGCGGATTGGCACAGGCCGTGCTGAGTGCCTTGCAGCTGGCCTGATCCAGCCTTTTGTGTGTCGAGACAACCTGGAGAACAACAAGATGTCCACTCACCTGTCCACCGATCAATTGCTCCATGCCTACACCGTGATGCGCACCATCCGTGATTTCGAAGAACGCCTGCATGTGGAATTCGCCACCGGCGAGATTCCCGGTTTCGTGCATTTGTATGCCGGCCAGGAAGCCAGTGCCGCCGGGGTCATGGCCCACCTCAACGATGAAGATTGCATCGCCTCCAACCACCGTGGCCACGGCCATTGCATCGCCAAGGGCGTGGATGTGTTCGGCATGATGGCCGAGATCTACGGCAAGAAAACCGGGGTGTGCGGCGGCAAGGGCGGCTCGATGCACATTGCCGACCAGGAGAAGGGCATGCTCGGCGCCAACGGCATTGTGGGGGCCGGTGCGCCGCTGGCAGCCGGTGCTGCCCTGGCGGCCAAGCTCAAGGGCAGCGCGGGTGTGGCGGTCGCGTTTTTCGGTGACGGCGGCTCCAACGAGGGCGCGGTGTTTGAAGCCATGAACCTGGCCTCGATCATGAACCTGCCGTGCCTGTTCGTGGCCGAGAACAACGGTTACGCCGAAGCCACGGGGTCCGGCTGGTCGGTGGCCTGCAAGGACATTGCCGAGCGCGCCGTGGGCTTTGGCATGCCAGGGGTGATTGTCGACGGCAACGACTTTTTCGCTGTACACGCCGCCCTTGGCGTTGCGGTAGAACGTGCCCGCAGCGGTAAGGGGCCGACGCTGGTGGAGGTCAAACTGAGCCGTTTCTACGGGCACTTCGAAGGCGATGCGCAAACCTATCGCGGCCCGGACGAGGTGAAAAACCTGCGGGAAACCGGCGACTGCCTGAGCCTGTTTCGCCAGCGTTGCACCGCCGAAGGCTGGCTCGACGCGGCTCAGTTCGAACGCATCGACACCGAAGTCGCGCAACTGATCGAAGACGCGGTGCGCCTGGCCAAGTCCGACCCCAAACCCCAGGCCGCCGACCTGCTCAGTGATGTCTACGTCGCCTACCGCTAACCGCCACCCACTACAAAAACAATCCGTGGAGAAGTCATCATGGCTAGAAAAATCAGCTATCAGCAGGCAATCAACGAAGCCCTGGCCCAGGAAATGCGCCGGGACCAGAGCGTGTTCATCATCGGCCAGGACGTGTCCGGCGGTACCGGTTCGCCCGGTGAACAGGACGCCTGGGGCGGGGTACTCGGCGTCACCAAGGGCCTGTACCCGGAATTCCCCGACCGCGTGCTCGACGCGCCGCTCTCCGAGGTCGGCTATGTAGGCATGGCCGTCGGCGCCGCCACCCGAGGCATGCGCCCGGTGTGCGAATTGATGTTCGTCGACTTTATCGGCTGCTGCCTCGACCAGCTGCTCAACCAGGCGGCGAAGTTTCGCTACATGTTCGGCGGCAAGACCACTACGCCGCTGGTGGTGCGCGCCATGTACGGCGCCGGCCTGCGTGCGGCGGCCCAGCACTCGCAGATGCTCACCTCGATGTGGACCCATATTCCCGGGCTCAAGGTGGTGTGCCCGGCCACGCCCTATGACGCCAAGGGCATGCTGATCCAGGCGATCCGCGACAACGATCCGGTGATTTTCCTCGAACACAAAATGCTCTACAGCCTCCAGGGCGAAGTGCCGGAAGAGCTGTACACCGTGCCGTTCGGCGAAGCCAACTTCGTGCGTGAAGGCAATGACGTAACCCTGGTGACCTACGGGCGCATGGTGCACATCGCCCTGGAAGCCGCAGCCAACCTGGCGCGCCAAGGCATCGATTGCGAAGTGCTGGACCTGCGCACCACCAGCCCGCTGGACGAAGACAGCATCCTTGAAAGCGTCGAGAAAACCGGGCGCCTGGTGGTGATCGACGAGTCCAACCCACGTTGTTCGATTGCCACGGACATCAGTGCATTGGTGGCGCAACGCGCGTTCAGCTTCCTGCGCGCGCCGATCGAAATGGTCACCGCGCCCCATACCCCGGTGCCGTTCTCCGATGCCCTGGAAGACCTGTACATCCCCAACGCGGCGAAGATCGAAGCTGCGGTGCTGAAGATCGCCGACAAGAGGAATGCCGCATGATCCATACACTGACCATGCCCAAGTGGGGGCTGTCGATGACCGAGGGCCGGGTCGATGTCTGGCTCAAGCAGCCGGGCGACCGGGTGGAGAAGGGCGAAGAAGTGCTGGATGTCGAGACCGACAAGATCTCCAGCAGCGTCGAGGCGCCGTTCAGCGGAGTGCTGCGGCGGGTGTTGGCCCAGAGCGATGAGACCTTGCCGGTGGGGGCATTGCTGGCAATCGTAGTGGAAGGCGAGGCCAGCGAGGCCGAGATTGATGGGGTAATCGAGGCGTTCCAGGCGGGGTTCGTTTCCAATGCTGCCGAGGCTGAAGCCAGCGGGCCATCGGCACAGAAGGTTGAAGTGGGCGGGCGCTTGTTGCGCTATCTGGACCTCGGGGAGGGCGGCACACCGCTGGTGCTGATCCATGGCTTTGGCGGCGACCTGAATAACTGGCTGTTCAATCACCCGGTGCTCGCGGCTGAGCGGCGGGTGATCGCCCTGGATTTGCCGGGGCATGGCGAGTCGGGCAAGTACCTGAAAGACGGCGATCTTGAGGCGTTGAGTCAGGCGGTATTGGCACTGTTGGATCATCTGAAGATTGACCGGGTACACCTCGCCGGGCATTCCATGGGCGGGCTGGTTTCGCTGAATATTGCGCGACTGGCGCCGGCGCGTGTGGCGTCATTGACGCTGATCGCCAGTGCTGGATTGGGTACGCAGATCAACGGTGATTACCTGCAAGGTTTTATCGACGCGAGCAATCGCAATGCACTCAAGCCGCACCTGGTGCAACTGTTCAGTGACCCGGCGCTGGTGACCCGGCAGATGCTGGAAGACATGCTCAAGTTCAAGCGCCTGGAGGGGGTGGATCAGGCGTTGCGGCAGATCACCGGGGCGTTGTTCAGCGGTGGTCGGCAATTGGTGGATTTGCGCAACGTTGTCGGGCAGCAGCCGAGCCTGGTGATCTGGGGCAGTGAGGACGCAATCATCCCGGCGAGCCATGCCCAGGGGTTGGAGGCTCAGGTGGAGATACTGCCGGGGCAGGGGCATATGGTGCAGCTGGAGGCGGCGGAGCGAGTGAATCAGTTGATGCTGGCGTTTCTTCGGACCTGATCGTTCCCACGCTCCGCGTGGGAATGCCGCGCTGGACGCTCCGCGTCCCGAGGGTGACGCGGAGCGTCACAGGATGCATTCCCACGCAGAGCGTGGGAACGATCTTCAACACTTACCTCTGGCGTTTCAGAGTCTCGCTGGGCAACTCCTGAAACAACGCCCGATAGCTGTTTGAAAACCGCCCCAAATGCCAGAACGACCAATTCATCGCCACTTCCGCCACGGTGGTGTCCACTGACGGCGGGTTCAACAACTCCCGCCGTGCACTGTTCAACCGGCGCAACCTCAACCATTGCGCCGGGCTCATCCCGGTGTACGTCTTGAACCCCTGCTGCAACTGGCGCAACGGCACGCCGGCAATGCGCGCCAGCTCCAGCAGGTTGACGGTTTCATCCGGCACATCCGCCGCCCATTCGCCGACGCGCGCCATGATGATTCGCTCCTCGGTGCGCCGCTGCAATGAACCCTTGTCCAGGCACACGCAGGCGTTGTCGAGGATGAACAGGCAGTCGTCCAGCAACTGTTGCGTGAGGGCATCACGACTCGGCGGGTCAAACGTCGCCGACAGCCGCGTCAGCGTGCCGCTGAGCCAGCGGCTGAACAAGGCGTTTTGCAGGGAATTGAGCGGGGCCATGAACAACCCCTCCAGCTTCGCCACCTCCAAACCGTGGCGCTGGACGAACTGCGGCCCGAACACCACCGCTACTTCGCGGTAGTTTTCCGGGGTGATCCAGGTGTTGCGGCTTTCGCCATTGAGCACATACAGCGCGTTGTCGCTGCCATCGAAACAGAACGCCAGGGAGCCCGGTGGCGCGTTGAAGTTCTGCTCCACCCGGGTATTCATCCGCTCTTCGTACACCTCGACACCTTGCAGGTCGAGGTAGCGAATCTGTCCGGCAAAATGCCCCGGGGACATCTGCTGGTACTGCTGCACCCAACCGGGTGTCGCACTGCATTGAGCGGCCACATCACCGGTGGTGAAGGCCTGTACGCGCAAAGCTGTTGCCTGTGTCATGGGTAACCTGGGCGCACTCTATTGGTGCGTTGTGGTTGGTGCAAAGTGGATAGATGCCGTCGGACGGCTGGCCCAAGATAGACCTCAATGCGCGGCGAGGGAAGCCCGCGGCGCATCATCCAACCCATGACGAGGTCCTTATGAACGCCCCCTTCGATCAGCTGTCCGCCTGGCTGAAAGAACACAAGATTACCGAAGTCGAATGCGTGATCAGTGATTTGACTGGTATCGCACGCGGCAAGATTTCGCCCACCAACAAGTTCCTGCATGAGCGAGGCATGCGCCTGCCGGAAAGTGTGTTGCTGCAAACGGTAACCGGGGACTTTGTCGACGACGACATCTACTACGACCTGCTGGACCCGGCCGACATCGACATGATCTGCCGCCCGGTGTCCAACGCCACCTACGTGGTGCCGTGGGCCATCGAGCCCACTGCCATCGTGATCCACGACACCTTCGACAAGCAGGGCAACCCCATCGAATTGTCGCCGCGCAACGTGCTGAAAAAGGTCCTGCAGCTGTATACCGATCAAGGCTGGCAGCCGATTGTCGCGCCGGAAATGGAGTTCTACCTGACCCAGCGCTGCGAAGACCCGGACCTGCCGCTGAAGACCCCGCTGGGCCGTTCCGGCCGCGCCGAAAGTGGCCGCCAATCGTTCTCCATCGACGCCGCCAACGAGTTCGATCCGCTGTTCGAAGACGTCTACGACTGGTGCGAAGCCCAGGGCCTGGACCTCGACACGCTGATCCACGAAGACGGCCCGGCGCAGATGGAAATCAACTTCCGCCACGGCGATGCCCTCGACCTGGCCGACCAGATTACCGTGTTCAAACGCACCCTGCGGGAGGCGGCGCTCAAGCACAACGTTGCCGCCACCTTCATGGCCAAACCCGTGGCCGACGAGCCCGGCAGCGCCATGCACCTGCACCAGAGCGTGGTGGAGATCGCCACCGGCAAGCAGGTGTTTGTCGATGAGCATGGCAACAAGAGCCAACTGTTCCTGAACCACATTGGCGGCTTGCAGAAGTACATCCCCAAGCTGCTGCCGATGTTTGCGCCCAACGTGAACTCGTTCCGCCGTTTCCTGCCGGACACCTCGGCACCGGTCAACGTGGAGTGGGGCGAAGAAAACCGCACCGTCGGCCTGCGCGTACCGAGCTCCAGCCCCGACGCCATGCGCGTGGAAAACCGCCTGCCGGGTGCCGACGCCAACCCGTACCTGGCCATCGCCGCCAGCCTGCTTTGCGGCTACCTCGGCATGATCGAAAAGGTCGAGCCCAGCGCCCCGGTGGAAGGCCGTGCCTACGAACGCCGCAACCTGCGCCTGCCGATCACCATCGAAGACGCCCTGGCGCGCATGGAAGAGTGCGACACCGTCAAGCAGTACCTGGGGGGCAAGTTTGTGCGCGGCTACGTCGCGGTCAAGCGCGCCGAACACGAGAACTTCAAGCGGGTGATCAGCTCCTGGGAACGTGAATTCCTGCTGCTGAGCGTCTGAGAAACCACACTAAAAAAACCAAAGGGGTGTCGATATGCGTCTGGTGAAAAAGCTTCTACCGCTGGCCTTGGCGGCGTTGTTCAGCAGCGCGGGCCACGCCGCGCAGACGGTCAGTGTGTACAACTGGACCGACTACATCGGTGAGACCACCTTGGCTGACTTCCAGGCCAAGACCGGGATCAAGGTGATCTACGACGTGTTCGACTCCAACGAAACCCTGGAAGGCAAGTTGCTCGCCGGTCGCACCGGCTATGACGTGGTGGTGCCGTCCAACCACTTCCTGGCCCGCCAGGTAAAGGCCGGCGCGTTCCTCAAGCTGGACCGCTCGCAGTTGCCCAACTTCAAGAACCTCGACCCCAAGCTGCTCAAGCTGCTGGAGAAAAACGACCCGGGCAACGAGCACTCGGTGCCGTACCTGTGGGGCACCAACGGCATCGGCTACAACGTGGACAAGGTCAAGCAGGTGCTCGGCATCGACCATATCGACTCCTGGGCTGTGCTGTTCGAACCGGAGAACATCAAGAAGCTGCATGAATGCGGCGTAGCGTTCCTCGACTCGGCGGATGAACTGTTCCCGGCGATCCTCAACTACATGGGCAAGGACCCACGCAGCGAGAATCCCGAAGACTACAAAGAAGCCGAAGCCAAGCTGCTGACCCTGCGGCCATACATCACCTATTTCCATTCCTCCAAGTACATCTCGGACCTGGCCAACGGTGATATCTGCGTGGCGTTCGGTTACTCCGGCGACGTGTTCCAGGCCGCCAACCGCGCCAAGGAAGCCAAGAACGGCGTGAACATTGCCTACTCGATTCCCAAGGAAGGCAGTAATCTGTGGTTCGACCTGCTGGCCATCCCGGCAGACGCCGCCAACCCGAAAGCGGCCCACGCTTTTATCAACTACTTGCTGGACCCAGAAGTGATCGCGAAGGTCAGCGCGAGCGTCGGCTACGCCAACCCGAACCCGGCGGCCAAGGCCTTCATGGCGCCGGAACTGGTGAACAATCCTGAGATCTACCCGTCCCAGGAAGTGCTCGACAAACTCTACATTTCCACCACCCCGACGCCTGCCGTCATGCGCTTGATGACGCGGTCCTGGAGCAAAGTGAAGACCAACAAATGAACCGTTCCTCGTCCGACCACGCTCGTTCCTATTACCTGGCTTCGGCCAACGCCATGCCCCGGCGCCCAGCGCTGGGGGCTGACCTGACCGCCGATGTGTGTGTGATCGGCGGTGGGTTCACCGGGGTCAACACTGCCATCGAACTGGCCCAGCGCGGGCTTTCGGTGATCCTGCTGGAGGCCCGGCGGATTGGCTGGGGCGCCAGTGGGCGCAATGGCGGGCAGTTGATTCGCGGGATAGGGCATGACGTATCGGGCTTTGCCAAGTACGTGGGCGAGGAGGGCGTGCGTTACCTGCAGCAGGCCGGGATTGATTCGGTGGCGTTGGTGGGCGAGCGGATTCGCGAGTACGGGATTGACTGTGATTTGCGCTGGGGGTTTTGCGAGTTAGCGAATACGCCGGCGCAGTTTGCGGCGTTTCAGGGGGAGCTGGAGAGCCTGGCTGCCTTGGGGTATGCGCCTGAAACGCGGTTGGTGGCGCCGCAGGATATGGCGCAAGTCGTGGGCTCAGGCTTGTATGCGGGTGGTTTGGTGGACATGGGGTCCGGGCATTTGCATCCGCTGAACCTGGTGTTGGGGGAGGCGGCTTTGGCCGAATCACTTGGGGTGCGGATCTTTGAAACTAGTCCGGTGCTGGAGTTGGTTCATGGCGATACGGTGCAGGTACGTTGCGCGTCCGGCACCGTACGCGCCGGTAACCTGGTGCTGGCGTGCAATGCGCATCTGGAGGAATTGGAGCCGAAGTTGAGTGGCAAGGTGCTGCCGGCGGGGAGCTATATCATTGCGACCGAGCCGCTGTCGGTTGGGGTGGCTGATCAGTTGATTCCGCAGAATCTGGCGTTGTGCGATCAGAAAGTGGGGTTGGATTATTACCGGCTTTCGGCGGATCGGCGGTTGTTGTTTGGGGGGGCTTGTCATTATTCGGGGCGTGATCCGGTGGATATCGCGGGGTATATGCGGCCGAAGATGCTCAAGGTTTTTCCGCAGTTGGTGGATACGGCAATTGAGTTTCAGTGGGGGGGGAAGATTGGGATTACGGCTAACCGGTTTCCGCAGGTGGGGCGGTTGAAGCAGCACCCGAATGTGTTTTATGCCCAAGGGTATTCGGGGCATGGCCTTAACGTGACGCATTGGTGCGCGCGGTTATTGGCGGAAGGAATTCATGCAGGGCAGAGTAAAGGGTTGGATATTTTCAGCCAGGTGCCGCATATGACTTTTCCTGGGGGGAAGGTGTTGCGTTCGCCGCTGCTGGCGTTGGGGATGTTGTGGTACCGGGTGCGGGAGATGGTGGGGTGATTGGTTGAGTACATATCCGTTTCTTCGGTAACGGCCGCCTATGGTTCCGCTCTTACAGCCATCCCTTTCAAGGTCTGCGTTTAAAAGTCCGTTTAAGGCCATGTTTAAGTACGTTTATCCGACTTGGCCGCCTTAAGCACCCTAGCTGTTGAGACATGCGCCCGTGCTGCCTTACCTTCCAGCCACTCCTTGGGCTTGGCTACTTTGGGGCCACGAGGGCTTTTTGCTACGGACTTAGGTTTGATCATCCTTGCCAGGGCCAGCAATCGCTCTGCCAGCCCTTGCGGAGTCTTTTCAAGAGGGAAATTTTCCGCAGGCAATGCGATCTGCAAGCCTTGATAATCACTGCGAACATGCACCGCCAAATGGAAAATCGAAACCTGCCAACCCTCTGGCTGCGTTTCGCGGTGCGCCTGCTCAACGCTACGCTTGAGAACCGACAAAACGTTGTAAGCCAGGACCGCCGAGGCAAAGCCCAATAGCGCGGCTTTCGGGCTGCCAAGGCCTGTAATTTCACTGTCCAGTACCGACTCAAGGCGCTGAAACATTCCCTCGATACTCCAGCGATGACGGTATAAATCGGCTATCTGCCGGGCACCGATGGTGTCGGGCAAATTGCTCCAGAACCACATCACCAAATCACCTGAGTCATTCGCCGTTTGCAGGCTCAACTCAACACGTCGCCAGCGGCGGCCACCCTTCACTTCGATGATTTGTTCGCGAACGGTTCCGCTATCGACCGTCCCTGAGTCTTGCCACTCACTTTCCTGGACCAGGCGTGGATGCTTACTGGGTTGGCGAACGATGAACGAAGCCCCCGTGTCCTCGCAGGCTTGCAGGATGGGCAGCGTGCAATAGAGCCGGTCAGCCATCCACAACTGGCCCGCGCATGCGCGGGCCAGCAGCGGTAAAACACTGACTCGCTCACTGGCGTAGGCATCTTCCCACGGCTGAAGATCAACGACTAAATCCAGATCCGGATCGTAGGCAACTACTGAAAATCCTGGGCGCGCTGCGCCGCGCTCATTGCGCAGAGCGCCTAGACGTTTTTCAGTGGCCGGCAAGTGGTTGCCATCCACAATACGCAACTGCCAGCCGGGCAGGATCGATGAATGGCCGAGCGTTTCGACGGTTGGTATCAAACGCTCGGCACTGCCCGAAATGAGGGCGCGAAGCAGCTCGGGTTCGGTTCGCTTGATCTTGTCATAGAGTGCCGAAACACTGACCGAAAGGCCCTCCATCTTGCGCGCCGCCGCGTGCAACGACGGCCTCAAGCCCAATGAAACAAGGGACATCAGCTCAACAACGGTTGAAAACAAAAGCTCACGTGAGTACTGCCGTTGGCGGTGATCATCGAACACCTTGTCAACCCAAGCGGCATCTACTGCCTGCTCTAATATCAACTTGGTCATGACGCTGGCCGGAGCCTGTTTTTCAAACCGTTCTAAAACCTTTTCCCACATAGTTTCGTCGTCCTGACTGGATTGGTTAGGGGATTTTAAACCAAGACCTTGAAAGGGATGGCTCTTACAGCGGCTCACTTTGGAAAAGCCCCAAAGTAAGCAAAGGGCTCTGCCCCGCCTGTCGGCGCCTCGCTGGGGCTCGGCGTTCCCTCACTCCGGCATTGCTCCGCGGGCCGCCGCGACGGGCCATCCATGGCCCGGCGCGGCTAAACCGGCGTCCTGCCGGTTTACCCGCTCCGCACTGCCTGCGTTCGGCCTCGGGCTTATTGGGGCAGTCAGATCAAGATCAAAAGCAAGAGCACAGCGGCCTACCGGCCGGCTTGAGTGTTAAAAACCAGATCAAAAGACAGAGCGAAAGCCAAATCTGAAGCTGATGCAGCTCTGCTTTTCTGTGGGAGCTGGCTTGCCTGCGATGCAGACACCTCGGTCTTCCAGATGCACCCAGTTGATGCCATCGCAGGCAAGCCAGCTCCCACATTTGACCGTGCCCGCTTTTGATTTGGCTTTTATTTTTGCTCTTCAACACTCAAGCCGGCCGGTAGGCCGCTGTGCTCTTGCTTTTGATCTTGATCTTGATCTTAGGCGCCCCGTTAAACCACGCTGGCCGAACGCAGGCTTTGGAGCGTGGGTAACCCGGCAGGACGCCGGGTTAGCCGTCCTGGGCCAAGGATGGCCCATGACGGCGGCCCACGGTCCAAAGCCGGAGTGAGGGCACACCGAGCCTAAGCGAGGTGCCGAGTGGTGGGGCAAGAGCCTTTTGGTTACTTTTGGGCTCCTTTCAAAAGTGACCCGCTGTAAGAGCGGAACCAATTTAAGCCATCACCCAAATAACGGATATTCACCCCCAAAGCCTACCGCTCAATCGACCGACTCCACCGCGCATTCCACTCCGGCCGCGCCTGGTTCACCTGATCCCAGTCAATCGAAATCGCCGTCTGCAAATAACTGTTCATTGCCTCCACCCGAGCCCGAGTCTTATCCGTGGTCGGCGTAGTAGGATTCGAAGGAATCTGATCCCCCAACTCTAAAGCCGGCGCCTGCGCCTCAGCGGTCAACAAAAATTGCGCCAGTTTCTGCGCCAACTCCGGCTGGTCATTCCGCGCAATCACACACTCCGCCACGTTCAACACCACCGCGCCTTCCTTCGGCTGCGCATACTCCATCGGCACACCCAACAACTGCTGCGTGGTCACCTGCGTCGGCGTCAGCGGAAAGATCGCCGCCTCATCCGTCTGCACCATCTCGGAAATCTTCGCCGAGCTGGCGATGTACTCCAGCACATTCGGCCCAACCGTCTTCGGCCACGCCTTGAACCCCGGCTCCACGTTGGTCTCGCTACCCCCCTGAATCCGGTTGAACATCAAGAACCCATGCAACCCAAACGTGGACGAGGCCAGGGACTGAAACACCACCTTGTCCTTGAACCGTGGATCCGCCAGGTCCATCCACGATGTCGGCGGCGCCCAGCCCTTTTCCTTGAACATCTTGGCGTTGTAACCCAACCCGGTCACCCCGAGCGTCACCGCAACTGCCTCTTCCTTGATTTTGGCCTTGGCCGGAATCTGATCCAGGGTCGGGTTAGGCGTGAGCTTCTCGCACAACCCCATGGAGATAGCGCGGTACATGATGCCGTCGTCGAGGAACATCACGTGCATCTGCGGGTTGTCCTTGTTGGCCTGCACCTTGGCCAGGATGTCCGACGAGGTGCCCGGCACGATCACCACCTTGACGTTGTTGGCCTTCTCGAACGCAGGCAGCACCTTGTCGGCGTAGACCCGCTCCATGGTGCCGCCGTTCATGCCCAGGTACAGCGTCGGTGCAGCATGGGCCGCCGTGCTCAACAGGGCGAGGGACAGGCAAGACAGCGCAGTACGTTTGATCATGTGCATGAATCTTCCTCTCAGGCTTGGAAACGACGGATGGAAAATGCTTCGATGGGCTGCCGGCTGGCCCCCGTGCAGACGATTTCTGCCAGGGCTTCACCGACCGCAGGGCCGAGCTGGAACCCGGCGCCGGCAAAGCCGAAACCGTGAAGCAGGCCGGGTTGGGTGCTGCTGTCGCCGATCACCGGTTCGTGGTCGGGTAGATAACCTTCGGTGCCACTCCAGGTACGGATCGCCTGGGCACCTTTGAGGAACGGGTACAACTCGCCGGCGTTGCGCAGAATTTCCAGCACCGCCGCTTGCCCCGGGCGGGCCTGTTGCGGGCTCAGGGCAAAGCCGCGACCACCACCGAGGATGCAATTGCCCCGGGCAACCTGCCGCGCATAGATTCCGCCGCCTTCGACGCCGGTACTCACGTCCATCACCACCGGCAACGGCTCGGTCACCAGCATCGCCGGGTGCGCCGAGGTCATCGGCACCGGTTCGCCAAATTGCGCGGCCACGGTACTGGCCCAGGCGCCGGCGCAGTTCAACAGCCAGCGGGCTTGCAGCTGCACACCATTGGCACAGCGCACCTGAAACAGCTGGCCGTCATGTTCAACCTGGGTGACTTCGGTTTGCTCCATCACCCTCGCACCGTGGTGTTGGGCGGCGCGGGCAAAGGCGGGAGAGACCAGGCGCGGATTGGCGTGGCCGTCTTCGGGGCATAACGAGGCGCCGACCGCCACATCACCCACCCACGGAAACCGCGCACGCAGTTGAGCGTGATCCAGCATTTGCAGGCCCAGGCCAAAGCCCCGAGTGGCGTCGGCGTAAGCCTGCAAGGCGGCCAGGTCTTCGTGACTGCGGGCCAGTTTCAAATGCCCGGAGCGCACGTATTCGCCATCGATCCCAATCAGCCCCGGCAAGTCGGACCACAGCTCATGGGCACGTTGCGATAACGGCAACTGATGCAATGGACGACCCTGGCGCCGCACGCCGCCATAATTCACGCCGCTTGAATGCGAACCACAAAAGTCCCGCTCCAGCAGCACCACGCGCCGACCTTTCTGCGCCAGCATCAAGGCGGCTGACGCGCCGACAATCCCGCCGCCCAACACGATCACTTCGCTGTCGATCATGGCTGCACCTCCACGCCAAACGGCAAGGGTTTGATCGGTGCCTGGCCCCGCAGGCGGCCAACGTTTTGAATCTCGCGCCCACTGCGTTCGGCAATGATTTCTGCCGCTGCGAGCCCACACATCCGGCCCTGGCAACGGCCCATGCCAACCCGGCAATGGGCCTTGACCCGGTTCACTTCCCAGTGGCCTTCGTCCACCACCGCGCGTACTTCGCCGACGCTGACTTCTTCACAGCGGCACAAGATCAGTTCATCCGGGGCTTCGGCGGCCCAGTTTTCCGGGAAGGGAAACGCGGTTTCCAGACCGTGGCGAAAGCGCTGGATACCTGCCAGTTGCTGTTCCAGCACGGGCCCGCGACGGTGGTCGATGGCAACACCGCTGTCTTCGAGCAAGGCCAATGCCGCTCTCTCGCCGGCCATTTGCGCCGCATCGGCGCCCATGATTCCGGCACCGTCGCCAGCCAAATACACGCCTGCGACACTGCTACGCCCGGCCGCATCTCGCTGTGGCAACCAGGCGCGGTTCAATGCATTCCAGGAAAATTCACAGCCGAGCAAGTCCGCCAGTTGGGTCTCGCTGCGCAGGGCATGGGCGAAGGCCACGGCATCACAGGCGATTTCCTGTTGATCCCAGTGGATGCCCGTCACTCGTTGTTCGCCGTCGATGTGCGACAGCGTTGCACCTTGATACACCGGGATGCCGTGGGCCGTGAGCCAGGCGCGGTAGTACAAACCTTTTGCCAGGGTCGCCGGCTGGCCGAGCAATGCCGGCAAGGCGCGGCACTGGGCGCTGAACGGCGCGCTGTCGAGCACCGCCACCACCTTGGCCCCGGCCTTGGCGTACTGATACGCCACCAGGTACAGCAACGGCCCGCTGCCGCAAAACGCCACGCGCTCGCCGATGGCGCAGCCTTGATACTTCAGCGCGATTTGCGCCGCGCCCAAACTGTACACACCGGGCAGCGTCCAGCCGGGCACCGGCAGGATGCGGTCAGTGGCGCCCGTAGCGACGATGATCTGCGCGTATTCGATGCTTTCGGCGTGGCCGTTGTTGAGCATGTCCAGGCGACCGTTCTCGGCATTCCACACCAGGGTTTCCGGCCGGTAGTCGATCCGGGTTGCCAGCTCATCCATGGTGCGATGCAGCGCCGCCGCCTTGCCCGCTTCAAAGCCATACAACTGCTTGGCCGAGCGCCGGAAGTTCGCCGGTTGGCGCCGATAAATCTGGCCGCCGCCGCGCAGGCTCTCGTCCACCAACACCGGGGTTACGCCATGCTCGAGCAAGGTCCGGGCGGCGGTAATGCCCGCCGGGCCTGCGCCGACTATCACCACTGTCTTCATGCCTGGCGCCCCGGATCACGGCGAATCGCCTGGCCGTCTTCCAGCAAGGTCGAACAGGCGCGCACTCGGCGACCGTCCTCAAGCCGCACCCAGCAATCCTGGCAGGCGCCCATCAGGCAGAAACCGGCGCGGCGTTCGGCGCTGAAATCACTGCCCCGCAGGTGCTCGGCGCAGGTCAGTACGGCGGTCAGCAAGGTGTCCCCGAGCAAGCCTGTGGCAGGCTGCCCGTCGAGGGTGAAGGCGAGGGTGGGCCGCTGGGTCTCGACCAGTCGTTTGAACAGTGCCATCAATGTTTCCCTACCAACACGCGGTCCAGGCCGTAGACCCGGTCCAGCAGAATCATGGCCGCCGCGGTCAACCCGATCACCAGCGCGGACACGGCCGCCATCATCGGGTCGATGGATTCGGTGGCGTACACGTACATGCGCACCGGCAAGGTCTGGGTGGCCGGCGAGCTGACAAAAATCGACAAAGTGACTTCATCGAAACTGTTGATGAACGCCAGCAACCAGCCGCCGGCCACGCCGGGCAAAATCATCGGCAAGGTGATCTGGCGAAACAGGGTGAAGCGGCTGGCACCCAGGGATTCGGCAGCCTGTTCGGCGCTGCGATCGATGCCGATGGCGGCGGCCAATACCAGGCGCAACACGTAAGGCGTGATGATCACCACGTGTGCCAGCATCAGCCAGGTGAAGCTGCCGTTGACGCCCATCATTGCGAACAGCCGCAGCATCGCCACCCCCAGCACCAGGTGCGGAATGATGATCGGCGAGAGGAACAGCGCACTGAAGAAGTTACGGCCGGGGAACTGGTAGCGACTGATCGCCAGGGCTGCCGGCACCGCGATCAAGGTCGCCAAGGTAGCGGCCACGAAGGCCAGGACCAGGCTGTTATAGAACGCCTGGATAAAGTCGGCACGTTCGAACACTGCATGAAACCAACGCAGGGAGAAGCCCGACGTCGGCAGGCTCAAGGTGTTTTCCGGAGTGAAGGCCACCAGGCACACCACCACCAGCGGCGCCATCATGAACAGCACCACCAGGCCGTGAAAGCCCAGGGCCAAAGGACCGTTTCTGGACATCGTCTTATACTCCCAGGGACTTTTTGTAGCGGCCTTCGACCATGCGGTTCCAGCTCAGCATGATCAGCAAGTTGACCAACAGCAGCACCACCGCGATGGTCGCGCCCATGGGCCAGTTGAGTTCCGAGAGGTATTGGTCGTAGACCACCGTGGCGACCATCTTCAGTCGACGTCCGCCCAGCAGGCCGGGGATCGCGAAGGAGCTGGCGGCCAGGCCAAACACGATCAGGGTGCCGGAGAGCACGCCGGGCATTACCTGCGGCAACACGATCTTGCGCATCACCGTGGCCTGGCTGGCACCCAGGGACAGCGCCGCCTGTTCCGCCGACGGGTCGAGCTTCTGCAGGGAGGTCCACACCGGAATGATCATGAACGGCAGCATCACGTGCACCAGTGCGATGATCACCGCGAACGAGGTGTAGAGCAGCTTCACCGGTTTGCCACCGAGGGCCTGGATCACCTGGTTCACCAGACCATCGGCACCCAGCAGCAGGCTCCAGCCAAAGGCCCGCACCACCACTGAAATCAGCAGCGGGGTGAGGATCAGGATCAGGAAGATCGAGCGCCACGGCGTGCCCATGCGGCTGAGGATGTAAGCCTCGGGCACCCCGATCACCACGCAGAGCAAGGTCACCAGGGCACTGATCCAGAAGGTGCGCCAGAAGATCTCGTAGAAGTACGAATCGCTGAACAGCGACAGGTAGTGGGCGAAGGTCCACTCATCGGCCTTCACCCCCACCTGGTAGTCGAACACGTTGAATGACAGCACCAGCGTCAGACCCAGGGGCAGGATCAGCAGCCCGAAAAACAACACCAGTGCCGGCAACGACAGCAGGTAACCACGGCTCATGCGCGCACCTCATCGGCCGCCAGCACCCGCAGCAGGCTCGACTCCCAGTCCAGGCCTACCGCCGCGCCGCAACCCAAGGGCGCACTGCCGTCGTTGCGGCGGACGACGGTCAGCTCGCCGATCCGGGTCTTGATGCGGTACAGCCATTGGCTGCCGAAGAAATAGCTGTCGAGGATCGTGCCTTGCAGGCGCCCCGAGCCGGCGGCCACCAGGTCGATCTTTTCCGGGCGCAGGCTCAGGGTCAGTTCGCCGTTGCCGGGCTCGAAGCGCACTTGCGGCGCGCCGAGTTGATCGAAGTCGCCCGCCAGCAGGTTGGCCTTGCCGACAAAGTCCGAGATGAAGCGCGTGCGCGGGTGTTCATAAAGTTTGTACGGCGCGTCGATCTGGGTGACGCGCCCGGCCTGCATCACCACCACGCGGTCGCTGATGGACAGCGCTTCGGCCTGATCGTGGGTGACCATCAGGGTGGTGATCCCGACTTCGCACTGGATGCGGCGGATTTCGAACTGCATCTCTTCCCGCAGGTTGGCGTCGAGGTTGGAGAGGGGCTCGTCCAGCAGCAACACCGGCGGCTCGATCACCAGGGCGCGGGCCAGGGCCACGCGCTGGCGCTGGCCGCCGGACAGTTCCCGCGGGTAGCGCTCGGCGTGAGGGGCCAGGCGCACCAGTTCCAGCACGGTCTTGACTCTGCTTGCGATCTCGCCGGCGGGCACCTTGCGCATCTTCAGGCCGAAGGCAACGTTGTCGCGCACGCTCATGTGGGGGAACAGCGCGTAGCTCTGGAACACCACGCCCAGGCCACGGCTGGCGGGTTTGGCGTGGGTGATGTCGCGACCATCGAGGACGATCTGCCCACCGGTGACGTCGACGAAGCCGGCGATCATTTGCAAGGTGGTGGTCTTGCCGCAGCCCGAGGGGCCGAGCAGGGACACGAATTCGCCTTTTTCCACCGCAAGATCAGTGGCGACCACCGCGTCGACGGCGCCGTAGCGTTTGCTCAAGGCGTTGAGTTGGAGAAAAGCCATGTCTGCGTTCCACCTTTTTGAGTCGCGTCGAAACGCGCTTTTTTGTTTTGGGCAGATGCGAAAAGGGTGTTGCGGGTGCGTTGGCGCTCGATCTTGAGTCGGCTGCCGTTAGTTGTTCATTTCGCCCCTGTGGACGCAGATTAGGGCGAAAGACTAGGATGGCGGAAGATGGAATTTCACTGGATAGAGTACTTTTTTCAGTTTCATTCACTGATCAGAATTTAGTGTGAGATATCGGCTTATGGATTCCACTGAGCGGAATGAAAGTGTCAAGGAAGTCGGCGCCGGTGGCGTCTCCCGGTTGTTTGCATTACTGCGCATCCTCGGCGCGGCGCCGGACGGTGGTGAACGGGTGACGCAACTGGCGCAGCAGGTCGGGCTGTCGCAACCCACCACCCACCGACTGCTGCGCAGCCTGATGGACGAGGGCATGGTGGAGCAGGATGCGCGCACCAAGCGCTATCGGCTGAGCCTGGAGTTCTTCGCCCTGGCGGCAAATGCAGGCAATACCGGCAACCTGCGGGACCTGGTGCGGCCGAGCATGTTGCGCCTGAGTGCTTCGCTGGGGGATTCATTGTTCCTGCTGGCGCGCAGCGGGTTTGATGCGATCTGCCTGGACCGCAGTGAAGGGCCGTACCCGATCCGTACCTTCACCGGTGACATCGGCGGGCGCGTAGCGCTGGGCGTAGGGCAGGGCAGTTTGGCGATCCTGGCGTTTTTGCCGGAGGAAGAGCGCGAGACGGTGATCCGCTACAACTTGCCACGGCTCAAGGATTTTCACCTGTACGACGAGGTGTTTTTGCGCTCGGAGGTGGAGAGTGTGCGGCGGTTGGGGTATGCGGCGCGCAATACCGGAGTGCTGGAAGGCATGGCCGGGTTGGCGGTGCCGATCCTGGATCGCAATGGGCATGCGGTGGCAGCGTTGAGTGTGGCAACCATCAGTGACCGCCTGGGGCCGGGGCGACTGCCGACGGTGGTGGAGTTGCTCAAACGGGAAGCGGCGGCGATCGGGCCGAAGATCAATCCGTTTGATCCGACGTTGCGCCGGCCTTCGCAGATCTTCGGTGGTTAGCAGTTGTCAGCCACAACAGAGATCAAATGTGGGAGCTGGCTTGCCTGCGATAGCGGTGGGTCAGCCAGCATTGTTGTCACTGATAGACCGCCATCGCAGGCAAGCCAGCTCCCACATTAGATAGTCGCCATCGTTTGAGCGCGCACCGGACTCATCGCCGCCATCGCCACCGAAGTCGCCGCCGTCCTGGTCTCCACCCCCAACTTCACATACACATGCTCCAGATGCTTGTTCACCGTCCTCGGGCTCAGCCCAAGAATGTCGCCAATGTCCCGATTGGTCTTGCCACACGCCACCCAGCGCAACACCTCGACTTCCCGCTCCGTCAGCTGAAACCGCGCCGACAACAACTTATGCGCCGGCTCATCCTCCAGAGTAATCACGCTCGGCTGCGTCGCCGCCCGCGCCGACAACAATATCCGCGACGTCCGCAAATGCGCTGCCACCCGCGCCAGCACTTCATCCGTCTGGATCGGCTTGGTCACGTAGTCACTGCCGCCCACCTCAAACCCCTGCACCACATGCTTGCTGTCGGTCAGCCCGGTCATGAACACCACCGGAATGTCCGCGCTGGCCGGTTGTGCCTTGAGCCGGCGGCAGGTTTCAAAGCCGTCCAGGCCGGGCATCACCGCGTCCAGCAGGATCAAGTCCGGGCGCCGGCGTTGCACGCGGTTCAGCGCGCTGAGGCCGTCCAGCGCCACCAGCACCATGTAGCCGGCGTCGTCCAGGGCGTCGGAGAGCATGGCCAGGTTGTCCGGGGTGTCGTCGACAATCAGCACCACGCCGGGCTCAGCGCTGTGGGTCAAGGCATTCATCTTCGGCCTCCTTCAGGATTCGGTTGAGTTCTTCCAGGCGAAAGCTTTTCAGCAGCGCCCGGAGCTTGTTGATGAACGGTGCGGTGCCTGGGCTTTCCAGCACGATGGCGTCGAGCTTTTCATGCAAACCACGCACATAGCCAATGGCGCTCAGTTCGGCGAGCACCGCGAGTTCTTCAGCACTGGGCAGCACGCCCGGTGTGATGACCGGTGCGACGATCGGCGTCCGGCGGCGCAGCCACTGCAAATCCAGGTGCAGTTGCACGCGCCCAAGCAATTCCGGAGTGCGCACCGGCTTGGCCAGGTAGTCGTTGCAGGCACCGGCGATGCTGCGTTCGCGGTCGTCGGTGAAGGCGTTGGCGGAGATGATGATAATCGGCGCGGCAGACAGCGCATTACGCCGGATCATCCGGCTGGTGGCCCAGCCGTCCATGGTCGGCATCGACAGGTCCATCAGGATCAGGTCCGGCGACAGCAGGGCCACCTGGCGAATCGCCTCCTGGCCGTTGCTGGCCTGGGACACCTCGAAGCCCAAGGGCGTGAGCATGCCGCTGAGCACCTTGCGATGGTCCACGTGGTCGTCCACCACCAGGATCCGCCGCCGCTCGCCGTGGTAGCCGATGATGTCGTGTTCAACATGCACCACCGCCTGCGGCACCCGGACCTGGGACAGGAACAGCCGCACCTGGAAGCAGGTGCCCTTGTCCAGTTCGCTGACCACACGCAATTCGCCCCCCATCAGTGAGGTCAGCATGCGTGTGATGGTCAGGCCCAGACCCACGCCCTTGTCCTGGCGCATCAGGTCGCCGCGTTCGAATGGCTGGAAAATCCGTTCGATCTGCTCCGGGTCAATGCCGATGCCGGTGTCGATGATCTCGAAGTTGGCGGTCTCGCGCATGTAGCTGACCCGCAGGCGCACCTCGCCGCTGTCGGTAAAGTTGATCGCGTTGCCCAGCAGGTTGATCAGGATCTGCCGCACGCGTTTTTCATCGCCGCGCACTACGGCGGGAATCTTGCCCACGCAATCCAGGCGAAAGCGCAGGCCCTTGTCTTCGGCCTGGGGGGTGAACATCTGTTCCAGGTCGTGGATCAGTTCCGGGAAGGGGATTTCGGTGAGTTCCAGGCGCAGCTTGCCGGCCTCGATCTTGGCCACGTCCAGCAGGCCGTCGATCAGCGACAGCAGGTGCGAGCCGCTGCGCAGGATGGTCGCCAGGGCGTCCTGATGCTGTTCGGGCATGGCGCTGTCACGCTGCAGAATCTGGGTGAAACCGAGGATGCTGTTTAGAGGTGTGCGCAGCTCATGGGACAGCCCGGTAACGTAGCGACTCTTGGCTGCGTTCGCCGCTTCCGAGGCTTCCTTGGCTTGTTGCAGGGCCTGGTCAGTGAGGCTGTGGGCGGCGATCTCCTGCATCAGCAGCGAGGTTTGCCGGTCGGATTCTTCCTGGGCGACCCGCCGGCTTTCGCGGGTGAGTACCACCCACCAGGCGAGCACGGCGGCCAACACCGAGAGGGTCAGGAACGCCTTGAAGAACGCCTGGTACAAGGTCTGCGAGTGGGGCAAACCCTGGGCGGCCTGCATGTAGATCAGCGCCAGCGCCCCGGCGAGCATCAGCACCAGCGCCATTAACAATCCGAGGTAGTGCGCCAGTCGGGTATGCAGGCGCGGCACCAACGTCGTCGGCAACAACCAGCGCAACACGCCTTCGAACTGGCTGGCCAGTCGCGCATGGGGTTTGCAGCGGTCGCCACAGCGTGCATCCAGTGAGCAGCAAAGCGAGCAGATCGGCGTGCTGTAGGCCGGACAGAACGCCATGTCGGCGGTTTCGAACGGGTTGCTGCACAGCCCGCAGATCACCAGCCCGGTGCCGGGTTGCGGATGAATCAACTGCGCTTCGCTGCTGCGGGCAATGTAGTAGCGGCCCTTGGTCAGCCATGCCAGCAGCGGCGCCATGACCAGTGCGGTGCCCAGCGCGACGAAGGGCGGCGCGGCCTGGGCCAGGGCGCCGAACAGGCCGAAGTGGGCGAGGATCGACAGCAGCGAGGCAATCAGCATCGAGCCGACGCCCACCGGGTTGATGTCGTAGAGGTGCGCACGCTTGAATTCGATGTGTTTGGGCGACAGGCCCAGGGGCTTGTTGATCACCAGGTCCGCTACCAGCGTGCCGATCCAGGCAATCGCGATATTCGCGTAGAGCCCCAGCACCTGCTCGATCACATCGAACACCCCCAGCTCCATCAGCATCAAGGCGATTGCCACGTTGAACACCAGCCACACCACGCGGCCGGGGTGGCTGTGGGTCACGCGGGCGAAGAAGTTCGACCAGGCCAGGGAGCCGGCGTAGGCGTTGGTCAGGTTGATCTTCATCTGCGAGATGAACACGAACAGCACCATCGCCCCCAGCGCCCATTCGGGAGAGGAGAACACATAGCCGAACGCGACCAGGTACATCTGGGTCGGCTCGGCGGCGCGCTCCATGGGGATTTCATGTTGCAGGGCAAGGAAGGCCAGGAACGCCCCGGCGAACATCTTCAACGCCCCCGGCACGATCCAGCCCGGGCCGGCGCACAACAGCGCGGCCCACCAGCGCTTGCGGTTGGCGCTGGTTTTTTCCGGAAGGAAGCGCAGGTAGTCCACCTGTTCGCCGATTTGCGTGACCAACGACAGCGCCACGGTGCAGGCGGCGCAGAACGACAGCAGGTTGAAGTCACCACCGTCGCTGCTGCGGCCGACGAAGCTGGTCCAGTCGCTGAAGGCCTCGGGGTTTTTCCACAACACGAAGCCATAGGGCAGCACCAGCAGCACCAGCCACAGGGGTTGCGTCCACAGTTGCAGGCGGCTGATCAGCGTTACGCCGTAGGCCACCAGTGGGATCACCAACACTGAACAAATGACATAGGCGATGGCCAGCGGGATATGGAAATACAACTCCAGGGCCAGGGCCATGATCGCCGCTTCCAGGGCGAAGAACAGGAAGGTGAAGCTGGCGTAGATCAGCGAGGTGATGGTGGAGCCGATGTAACCGAAGCCTGCGCCGCGGGTCAGCAGGTCCATGTCCACGCCGTAGCGGGCGGCGTAGTAGCTGATGGGCAGGCCGGTGAGGAAGATCACCAGGCTGATGGCAAGGATCGCCCAGAAGGTGTTGGTGAACCCGTAGCTCAAGGCCAATACGCCGCCGATGGCTTCCAGCGCCAGGAACGACACCGCGCCGAGGGCGGTGTTGGCGATGCGCAGTTCCGACCATTTGCGGAAGGACTTTGGGGTGTAGCGCAGGGCGTAGTCTTCCATGGTCTCGTCGGCGACCCAGGAGTTGTAGTCGCGGCGAATCTTGACGATGCGCTGGGTGCCGGGGAGGGGTTGCACGGTGGGTGGCTCCGGGAAGTGGGCTAGGAGGATGAGCAAGTTCCATGCCCTGATTCAAAATGTGGGAGCTGGCTTGCCTGCGATAGCGCTGGGTCAGGCACAGGGGCTTCGACTGACACACCGCTATCGCAGGCAAGCCAGCTCCCACATTGATCGGTGGTGTTTGGGCGGGCGGGATCCTGCTCGAAAATGGTGCGCAACGGCATACGTCAAATGACGTACGCCGTTACGTCAGGCTGCGTATACCCGCCGTGGCCACCTGCCGCCATGCTGAACCCCTCATTGCAGAGGAGTCGCCCCATGGAATCACGATTGATCCGCTCCAAACCGTTGTTGGCCTTATCACTGCTGGCGGCGAGTCTGTTCAGCCATGGCGTCATGGCCGACAACGAAGGCCTGGCGGTGACGCCGACGGAAGTCACCGTCGGCCAGCTGCACTCGGCCACCGGCACCATGGCGATTTCCGAAACCGGTTCGATCCAGGCCGAACGCCTGGCCATCGAGCAGATCAATGCCTCGGGCGGGATCCTCGGGCGGCAGATCAAGGTGATCCAGGAAGACGGCGCGTCCGACTGGCCGACCTTCGCCGAAAAGGCCAAGAAACTGCTGGTGAACGACAAGGTGGCGGCGGTGTTCGGCTGCTGGACCTCGGCCTCACGCAAAGCCGTATTGCCGATCTTCGAAAAAGAAAACGGCCTGCTCTACTACCCGACCTTCTACGAAGGCCTGGAACAGTCGAAAAACGTGATCTACACCGGGCAGGAAGCGACCCAGCAAATCCTCGCCAGCCTCGACTGGATCGCCAAGACCAAGGGCGCCAAAACCTTCTACCTGGTGGGCTCGGACTACATCTGGCCGCGCACCTCGATGAAGATCGCGCGCAAGCACATTGAAAACGTCCTGCACGGCACCGTGGTCGGCGAAGACTACTACCCGCTGGGCAACACCCAGTTCGGTTCGCTGATCAACAAGGTCAAGCTGAAAAAGCCTGACGTGGTGTTCGCCGCCGTAGTGGGCGGCTCCAACGTGGCCTTCTACAAACAACTCAACGCGGCGGGCGTGAATTCATCCAAGCAAACCCTGCTGACCCTGTCGGTGACCGAAGACGAACTGCTGGGCATCGGCGGCGAAAACATGGCCGGCTTCTATGCCTCGATGAAGTACTTCCAGAGCCTCGACAACCCGAACAACAAAGCCTTCGTGGAAGCGTTCAAGGCCAAGTACGGCAAGGACGCGGTGATCGGCGACGTGACCCAGGCGGCCTACCTCGGCCCATGGTTGTGGAAAGCGGCAGTGGAGAAAGCCGGCAGTTTCGACGTGGATAAAGTCGTCGCCGCCTCCCCGGGCATCGAGCTGAAAAACGCGCCGGAAGGCTATGTGAAGATCCACGAAAACCATCACCTGTGGAGCAAGTCGCGCATCGGTGAAGTGCAGCCAAACGGGCAGTTCAAGGTGATCTATGAGTCGGATCTGATCGAGCCGAATCCGTTTCCGAAAGGCTATCAATAACCTTTGCCGTGTAAACCCGGCTTCTGTGGGAGCCGGGCTTGCCCGCGATGCAGGCGACTCGGTCTTTCAGTGACACCGAGGTGATTCCATCGCAGGCAAGCCCGCTCCTACATAAAGCAGAAGCAGATTGCATTTCAACCTCCCGCTCAGGAGACCATCATCATGGAATGGCTATCGGAATTTGGAGCCATCGCGGCGATGCAGGGGTTCAACGGCTTGTCCGTGTTCTGCGTGCTGTTGCTGATGGCATTGGGACTGGCAATCATCTTCGGCCAGATGGGCGTGATCAACATGGCCCACGGTGAGTTCCTGACCATTGGCGCCTACACCACTTACGTCTGTTCCAGCCTCACCGCGCACTTCGCGCCGAGCTTTCAGCCGTATTACTTTTTCATTGCCATTGCCCTGTCTTTCCTCGTCGCTGGCGCCGTCGGCTGGCTGGTGGAGTGGGCAATGATCAGCCGTTTGTACAAGCGGCCCCTGGACACCTTGCTCGCCACCTGGGGGCTGTCCCTGGTGATGCAGCAAACCTTCCGCTCGGTGTTCGGCGCCCGTGAAGTGAGTGCCGAACCGCCTGCCTGGCTGATGGGGTCGGTGAACCTCACCGACGCCATCGAAATCCCGCGCAACGGCCTGTTCATGATGGGCCTGACCCTGCTGCTGACCGGGGCGATTTTTGTCATGCTCTACCGTTCGCGTTGGGGCCTGCAGGTGCGGGCTACCGTGCAAAACCGCTTGATGAGCCGCGCCGTGGGCATCAATACACGCAAGGTCGACCGCATGACCTTCGCCCTCGGTTGCGGCGTGGCGGGCGTGGCCGGTGCGGCCTTCACCACCATCGGCTCGACCGGGCCAACCGCCGGTTCGCAGTACATCGTCGACACCTTCCTGGTCGTCGTATTCGGCGGCGCGCAAAGCCTGTTCGGCACCATTGCCTCGGCGTTCGTGATTGCCCAGACCCAATCGCTGTCGGAGTTTTTCCTCAGTGGCTCGATGGCCAAGGTGCTGACGCTGTCGTCGGTGATCCTGATCCTGATGCTGCGCCCGCAAGGGTTGTTCTCCATCAAAGTGCGCAAGTAGAGGCGAACCGATGAAGGCTCTAGACAAACTGCTGGGCGGCCAGCAAAACCTGATCGGCATCGTGCTGCTGGCGGTGTTGATCCTCGTGGTGTTTCCGCTGACCCTGGATGCGTTTCGCCTGAACATGGTCGGCAAGTACCTGACCTACGCGTTCGTCGCCGTGGGCCTGGTGCTGTGCTGGGGTTATGGCGGGATTCTCAGCCTCGGGCAGGGGGTGTTTTTTGGCGTCGGCGGCTACTGCATGGCGATGTTCCTGAAGCTGGAAGCGTCCGATCCCGAGAGCACCAAGATCCAGTCGACGCCGGGCATTCCGGACTTCATGGACTGGAACCAGATCACCGAACTGCCGTGGCTGTGGCAGCCGTTCCACAGCTTCACCTTCACCCTGTTCGCGGTGATTGCGGTGCCGGTGTTGCTGGCGTTCATCATCGGCATGGCGCTGTTCAAGCGGCGGGTGGGCGATGTGTATTTCTCCATCGTCACCCAGGCGATTGCGCTGATCCTCACGGTGCTGATCGTCGGCCAGCAAGGCCTGACCGGTGGTGTCAATGGCATTACTGACCTCAAGACCCTGCTGGGCTGGGACCTGCGCGGTGACGGCGCGAAGATGATCCTGTATTTCATCAACGCCGGGCTGTTGTTCGGCTGCATCTTCATTGGCCGTTTCATCCTCGCCTCGAAGCTGGGCCGGCTGTTGATGGCCATGCGCGACAAGGAAGAGCGGGTACGGTTTTCCGGGTATGACGTGGCCAGCTTCAAGATTTTCGTGTTCTGCGTGGCAGCGGCGTTCTCGGCGATTGGCGGGGCGATGTTTGCCTTGCAGGTAGGCTTTATGTCGCCGTCGTTCGTGGGCATCGTGCCGTCCATCGAGATGGTGATCTTTGCCGCGGTGGGCGGGCGCATGTCGTTGCTGGGCGCGGTGTACGGCGCGTTGCTGGTGAACTACGGCAAGACCTACTTTTCCGAGTCCTTCCCCGAGCTGTGGCTGTACCTGATGGGCGGGTTGTTTATCGCCGTGGTCATGTACTTCCCCAACGGCCTGGCGGGGTTGTGGGACAGCCATGGTCGCCAGGCCCTGGCCCGACTGTTGCGGCGCAAGCCGGTGGTCAAGGCCGAGCCCGCGAAGATCAAGCCCAAGGCTGAAGCCAAGATCCTGGAGACACAGCCATGACCGCCGTCGGTTTTGAAATGAAAAAGCCCGTGTTGGCCATTGAAGGGCTGACCGTGTCGTTCGACGGTTTCAAGGCGGTCGATAACCTCAACCTGTACATCGACCGCAATGAAGTGCGGGTGGTGATCGGCCCCAACGGCGCCGGCAAAACCACGGTGCTGGATTTGATCTGCGGTAAGACCCGCGCCACCAGCGGCAGTATCCAGTTCGACGGCCAGGAACTGACCAAAATGCGCGAATACAACATCGTGCGGGCCGGGGTAGGGCGCAAGTTTCAGAACCCGTCGATCTACGAAAACCTCACGGTGTTTGAAAACCTTGAGATGTCGTATCCGGCCGGGCGCAAGGTCTGGGGTGCGCTGTTTTTCAAGCGCAATGCTCAGGTGGTGGCGCGGGTCGAGGAAGTGGCGCGGGAAATCTTTCTCGGTGATTTGTTGCAGCAGCAGGCGGACCTGCTGTCCCACGGGCAGAAGCAGTGGCTGGAGATTGGCATGCTGCTGATGCAAGACCCTGAATTGTTGATGCTCGATGAGCCGGTGGCCGGGATGAGCGTCAACGAGCGGGCGCAAACGGCCGAGTTGCTCAAGCGCATCAGCCAGGGGCGCTCGGTGTTGGTGATCGAGCATGACATGGAGTTCGTCAAGAGCATTGCCCACAAGGTCACGGTGCTGCACCAGGGCAAGGTGCTGGCCGAGGGCAGCATGGAGTCGGTGCAGAGCAATCCGAAAGTCATTGAAGTGTATTTGGGCCACTGAGGAGTCGGGCATGTTCAAGATCGACAAACTGTCGTGCGGGTACGGGCAGAGCCAGATTCTTCATGACTTGGAGCTGAACGTGGCCAAGCGTGAGATCGTCGCGGTGATGGGGCGCAACGGGATGGGCAAGACCACGCTGTTCAAGAGCCTGATGGGGATTCTGCCGCAGTGGCAGGGGCAGGTGAGTGTGGATGGGCATGATGTGTCTGCGCTTGAAACCCATGAGCGGGTGGAGCGGGGGATTGCCTATGTGCCGCAGGGGCGGATGATTTTTCCCAGCATGAGTGTGTTGGAGAATATCCAGACGGGGTTGCCGGCGTCAGCTCGGGGCAAGGTGCCTGAGGATTTGTATGCGTTGTTTCCGGTGTTGTATGACATGCGTTCGCGCAAGGGTGGGAATTTGTCTGGGGGGCAGCAACAGCAGTTGGCGATTGCCCGGGCGTTGGCGACGAATCCCAAGGTGCTGTTGCTGGATGAGCCGACTGAGGGGATTCAGCCTTCGATCATCAAGGACATTGCTCGTACGCTTAAGGAGATTCGTAATTTGCGGGATTTGACGATTGTTGTTTCTGAGCAGGTGTTGTCGTTCACGCTGGAGATTGCTGATCGGTTTTTGGTGATTGAGAAGGGGAGGTTTGTGATTGAGGAGACTCGGGATCGGGTGGATGAGGCGACTATTAGTCGGTATTTGTCGGTGTGACCTGGTTGAGTACATATCCGTTATTTAGGTAACGGCCGCTTATGGTTTCGCTCTTACAGCGACTCACTTTGGAAAAGCCGGAATGCCGGCCCAGCCCAAAGTAAGCAAAGGGCTCTGCCCCGCCTGTCGGCACCTCGCCTAGGCTCGGTGTTCCCTCACTCCGGCATTGCTCCGCGGGCCGCCGCGACGGGCCATCCATGGCCCGGCGCGGCTAAACCGGCGTCCTGCCGGTTTACCCGCTCCGCAATACCTGCGTTCGGCCTCGGGCTTATTGGGGCAGTCAGATCAAGATCAAAAGCAGATCAAGAGCACAGCGGCCTCCCGGCCGGCTTGAGTGTTAAAAGCAAAGGCAAGATCCAGAGCGAAAGCCAAATCTGAAGCTGATGCAGCTCTGCTTTTCTGTGGGAGCTGGCTTGCCTGCGATGCAGACACCTCGGTGTATCAGGCAGACCCAGTTGATGCCATCGCAGGCAAGCCAGCTCCCACATTTTGACCGTGCCCGCTTTAGCTTTTGATTTTGCTGTTGCTTCACCACACTCAAGCCGGCCGGGAGGCCGCTGTGCTCTTGATCTGCTTTTGATCTTGATCTTAGGCGCCCCGTTAAACCACGCTGGCCGAACGCAGGCTTTGGAGCGTGGGTAACCCGGCAGGACGCCGGGTTAGCCGTCCTGGGCCAGGGATGGCCCATGACGGCGGCCCACGGTCCAAAGCCGGAGTGAGCAACCGTGTCGAATCTCAAGCCATTTCAGCGAAATGTTTTTGATCTCGGACCATCGCATTCAGGATCGTCAGCAGCTTTCTCATGCATGCAACCAGCGCCACTTTCTTCGTCTTCCCTGCAGCAAGCAGACGGTTGTAGAACCTCTCGATCACCGGGTTATGGCTCTTCGAGGACAAGACAGCCATGTAAAGCACACTTCGCACCTCAGCTCGACCACCCCATATCCGTCTACGTCCTTTGTACAGGCCGCTATCGCAGTTAAAAGGGGCCACACCAACCAATGCAGCCACTTGTTTGCGATTCACTTTGCCTAGCTCAGGAACCATCGCCAGCAGCGAAAGTGCGAGCACATTGCCAACACCTGAGACCTCGCGCAGCAAATCATAATTGGCCTTCCAGGCCGGCGAAGCTTTGATCGCTTCGTGCAAGTCATCGTCTGTACTTTTAAGACGCTTTTGAAGCCAGACGATATGTGCCTTGATATCCCGTCGAAGCGCCTTGAATACCGCCTGTTTCAGTCGAGACTCCTCCGCCACGATCATATCGATAAGCTGACGGCGTCTAGTCAGTAGATCTGCCAGTTCACGAGCGTGTTCATCTGGCATCTCCCGAATTTCGGGTTTGACCGCCTGAGCAAACTCCGCAATCACCTGGGCATCCAGAGCGTCGGTTTTAGCCAGCCGTCCGGTAGCCTTAGCGAAATCACGGACCTGACGGGGATTGACAACAACGACTGGTAATCCAGCAGCGCAAAGCTCGGCAGCGGCAAGCCGCTCATATCCGCCAGTTGCTTCCAGCACCACTAAAGCGGGCATCTGAGCCTTGAGATGCTTAGCTAAACGCTGGATATCTTCTGGAGTATTGAAAAACTGCTCGACTTGGCCAGTAGTGCTGACGAATGAGTCGAGCTTGTTTTTGGAAACATCAATTCCGACGAACGCAGAGTCATGGTCCATGGCGTTTTCCTCACGTCCAACCTTGCAGAATCGGGCTTTACGCCCAGGCAACCGTTCGGACTAGTTTAGAAAAGAACCTGCTTCGACCCATGCTCACTCACGATCTTGAAATCTGAGGGCACCACGGTCTGAAGCAGGTGAAAATAATCTTACAAGGGCACACCGAGCCTAAGCGAGGTGCCGAGTGGTGGGGCAAGAGCGTTTTGCTTACTTTTGCGCTTTTCAAAAGTGAGCCGCTGTAAGAGCGGAACCATAAGCGGCCGTTACCTAAATAACGGATATGTACACAACCCAGCCCAGCCCAGCCCAGTTACAGCACCAGCCGAACCTCGGCACACAACCCACCACCATCCCGATTGCTCAAGGTCAACTCCCCACCAATCGCCACCGCCAGTTGCTGGGCAATCGCCAACCCCAGCCCTGTACCACCAGTGCCACGATTACGCGAACTCTCCACCCGATAAAACGGCTGCATCACCTGCACCAGCTCATCCGCCGCAATCCCCGGTCCCCGGTCCAGCACCTTGATCGAAAGCTCACCCGCCGACGTCGACCCCACCTCCAACTGTGCCGCCCCGGCAAATTTCAGCGCGTTATCCACCAGGTTCACCAGCACCCGACGCAACGCATGGGGCCGTGTATCCAAAACCACCGCGCTTTTACCGGTCAAACTCACTTGCTTGTTCATGTCCTGGTAATCAAACACCAGGCTGTCGAGAAACGCATCCAGGTCGATCCGGCAACTGGCCTCGGTGGACCCATGCACACTGCGGGCATACGCCACACCCTCGCGCACCAGATGCTCCATTTCCCCCAGGTCACTCCAGAGCTTCTCCCGATCCACCGAGTCCTCCATAAACTCGGCGCGCAATTTCATGCGGGTAATCGGCGTCTGCAAGTCATGGGAAATCGCCGCCAGAATCTGCATGCGCTCCTTGAGGTACTCGGCAATCCGCTTCTGCATTTCGTTGAACGCCGCCGCCGCATGCGCCACCTCGGTGGGGCCGGTTTCGTCCAGCGGTGTCGGGCGCGCATTCGGGTCGAGGGTTTCCACCGCCCGTGCCAGCCGTGTCAGCGGGCGGATGGCGATGCGCACGGCGATCCAGGTGCACACCAGCAACACCAGCAACTGCAGTACCAGCACCACCGGCAGCCAGAACGCAAACGGGATGGGCTTGGGGTGTACATCAATGGTGATCGGGCTGCCATCGGCCAGTGTCAGGTGCGCCTGGAAGTGTTTTTGCAGGCCGGGGATGTTGCGAAACGTCAGCGGGTAGTGCTCGCCCAGGGCATCGGCAATCGAGGTGGCGGCCATGGGCACGTCGTCGCTGGCCATCGGCTCGCCGGGTTCGCCGGCATTCAGCAGGTAGCGGTAGGCGTTGCGGTCGAGGCGCGGTAGCCAACTGGCGCGCTCGGCGGCGGGCAGGCGGTCGAGGATCGCGATCGATGTCGACACGTCGTTTTCCAGGTTGCCCAGCATCACGCTCCGGGCGCTCATGTAGCGCTCATAGAACTGCGCACTGAACGACAGGGCGTTGGCGCACAGCAGGCTGACGATGAAAATAACCGACAGTTGCGCCGCCAGGGTGCGCGGCCAGCGGAACGTGAGGGTCATGCCGAGTCCCCAAGGATTTCCACGGCCAGGGAGAACACATAGCCTTCGCTGCGCACGGTCTTGATGTAGGCCGGTTCGCGGGCGTCGTCCAAAAGGCGCTGGCGCAGGCGGCTGACCAGCAGGTCGATGGAGCGGTCGAACAGGTCTGCGTCCCGGCCTTGGGTCAGGTTCAGCAACTGGTCACGGTTGAGTACCCGTTGCGGATGGTCGAGGAAGACGCGTAACAGGCGGTATTCTGCGCCGCTCAGGGCCACCAGGGTGTTGTCTTCATCCAGCAGATGGCGGGCGGTGGTGTCCAGGCGCCAGCGGCCAAAGCGGATCAGCCGGCCGCTTTCCGTCACCACCAGGTTCGGCGGCAGCATCCGGGTGCGGCGCAGCACGGCGTTGATGCGGGCCAGCAGTTCACGGGCGGCGAAGGGCTTGACCAGGTAATCGTCGGCGCCCATTTCCAGGCCGATGATGCGGTCGGTTTCATCGTTGCGCGCGGTGAGCATCAGGATCGGCGTGGCCTTGTGTTTGCCCACCCGCAGTTCGCGGCACAGCTGCAAACCATCATCGCCCGGCATCATGATATCCAGCACGATCAGGTCCACGGGGGTGGTGTCGAGAAAGCTGCGCATCTGCCGGCCGTCGGCCACCACGGTGGTGCGCAGGCCATTCTTTTTCAGGTAGTTGCCCACCAGTTCGCGGATCTCCCGATCGTCATCGACAATCAGAATGTGATCGACGTGATCCATGCTGCGTTCCTCGTTGATTAGTCATTGATGCGCAGTCTAGCCACTGCCGGCGGGCTTGCCTTGTGCCCTTTGTATTGCAGTGTATCTGGCGGTGACGAGATACACATCGACGCAAAAATCCGGGCCTGGCCGACACAATCCGGATACCTCGCAAGGTTCAAATGAGCCCATCGAGGTGATCCGCCTCGGCCCACTTGAAACCCCGAGGAACCGCCCATGACTATCAAAGCTACCTATGCCAGTTGCCTGTTTGCCTTACTCACTGGCCTGAGTGTTGCCGCTCATGCCGAAACCACCGCCAGCCAGCCGGATATCCACCAGGTGGTGTCGATCTCCGAAGAGTCCGGTGGCGTGCTGTGCGGCATCGTCAACTCGCACCTGACCTACCTGGATTCCGAGGGCCAGCGCCACGTCCTCGACTACCGCAAATTTTCCAGCAATTGCCTTGAAGGCAGTTGAGGAGACCGGCCATGACCCCACTCAACAGCTTTCTCAGCGCCCTGGCGTTTTCCATGGCGGGTGTGGCGGCGGATGTGAATGCCGCCACCGCGAAAAAACTCACCGGCAGTGAAACCTGCTTCCAGAACACGCCGGTGGCGCAAAACGGCGCGGGTCGCAAACGCGCCGAAACACCCCCGGCCACGAGGTGACACCCATGAACTTCATCCGATACCTGCGCCGCTCAAAAACCCTGCTGCTGTTGGCACTGGTGGTTGCCTTGGTCGGCGTGCCCAAGGCGGTGAACTACCTGATCAATAACGTCGATGCCGAAAGTTTCAGCCAGTCCGATGAGCGCATGCCGTCCCTCGACGGCGCGGTGGCCTGGCTCAACTCGCCACCGCTGACGGTCGAGGGCCTGAAGGGCAAGGTGGTGCTGGTGGATTTCTGGACCTACGACTGCGTCAACTGCCAGCGCAGCCTGCCGTACGTCAATCAGTGGGCGAAGAAGTACGCCAGGGACGGGTTGGTGGTGATCGGTGTGCACACGCCGGAAAACGCCTACGAGAAAGTCCTGGATAACGTACGCAGCCAGGTCAAGAAGCTGGACATCCATTACCCGGTGGCCATCGACAACGACTACCGGATCTGGCGTGCTTTCGATAACCAGTATTGGCCGGCCCATTACTTCTTTGATGCCACCGGTAAAGTCCGCTATAGCCATTTCGGTGAAGGCCGTTATGACAATCAGGAGAAGGTCATACAGGCCTTGCTGGAAGAAGCCCGGGCCGCCGGCTCAACGCAAGGGTAGTTTCCAGCGCTCCCGGTAGAGGTCGTACTGCGCCGCCGGCAGTTGCACCAGCACCGGGTTTTCTCGCGGGTTCAGCCAGGCAAACAACGCTTGGATATTTACCGGCTCCATCGCCGTACAGCCCAATGTCCCCGCACTGACGCTGCGCCAGATATGCAGGAAAATACACGAACCACCGTTGGCCGAAGCCGGTGTGTTGTGTTCGATAAAAATCCCCTGGCGGTACAGCTGATCCTTGCGCAGCATCCGCTCGGAGCTGGTCCAGTCCTTGTTCACCGTCGAGCTGTCCACCAGGGTGTTGTAGTGGCTGGACAGGCTGTCATCTACGCATTCGCGAGTGGCCGTACTGGCGGTATAGGGCAACCGGGTATCGGCGGTGGGGGCGTAGCCAAAGGCGCTGCCGAGTTTGAAGATACCGGCCGGGGCCTTGCCATCGCCTTCATGCTTGAGGGGCTGCTGGTCGGGGGTGGGCGTCGTAAGGCCGGTACCCCACGCCATGCCGTTTTTACCGACCACGATGGCAAAGGGTTCGCCGACTTTCTGAAAGCCTTGCCCATGCCGCTCATAGCGTTGTGCGGTGCCCTGGAGGGCGTTCCAGTCCGGGGTGGTGACCACGATCAGTTGTCGGCTGTCGTCGGGGATTTGCGCGAGCGCCACGTTTGAAAGCAGCGTCAGGAGCGCCGCGCAGGTTTTGATGAGCGTGTTCAACGTCGTTCAGTCCTTGAAAAGAGGGAAACCTCAAACGCTAGTTTTTGCCCCGGGCTTTATCAAGCTGAAGCTGTGTTGCGATGTTACCGCAACGGCTCGATAGGGAAGTCCATCGGCTCGGCCCGCACCGGATTGCGGCTGTAGGTGAAGTGCCACCATTCGCCGGCGTAACCGGTAAAGCCTTCCTTGGCCATTGCCGCGCTCAATCGTTGGCGATTCTGGCGTGCCGCCTGGCTGATGTGGGGGCTGTCGGTATGGGCCATTTCGTCGAAGCAATCAAAACCGGTGCCCATGTCCAGGCCGCCATCGGGCAGGCGTCGACCGTAACCGGCGGTGCAATCCACCGCCGCAGTGTCGGCGCTCCAGGCCTGGGCTGGCAGTGCATCGGGGCCGGTCAGGGTCACGTCGACTGCCGCGCCTCGGGAGTGGTTGGAAACCTTGGCCACATAGCCCAGGCGCCAGAAATCCTGCTTGTTCACTCGGGGATAGAACTCGGCCTTGGCCGGGTCGCCCGGCAGGCTGGCGAAGCGGCCCATGTTCGCCACGGCACGGCTGGGGCGATAGCAGTCGAATACCTTCAAGCCGTAACCCTGCCTGGCCAACTCGGCCTGGACCCGCACCAGGGCCTTTGCCGCGTCGGCAGACAGCACGCATTCGGCAGCGTTGTAGCCGTCCAGTGGCGCACCGGTGAAGTTATGGGGGCTGGCGTAGCGAATGTCCTGCGCGATGCTCGGATCGAGGCTTCGCAGGTAAACCATGTTGGCTGGCATTGGCGTGTCTGCCGCTGCCGGCGCGGCGAGCACCAGGAGGCTAAGGGCGGCAACTGCGGGGAAAGAGTAGGGCATGGGCGGCCGGGCTCGGGCGGTGGCTTAAGCGCGCCACACTAGCAATGCCCGGCCCATGCCGCCAGTGCTAGGGCGTGGCGTTGGGCACAAACGCCACGCTGCCACCGTCACGCTTGTGGAACAACCGTTCGCCATTGTCCGGTTGGGTCGTGATGACCTGATGATCGTTGCCCAGATAGGCCAGCGGCGTCGGGTCATCCTTGGTGTACTGCGCGACAATAATCGTGCGCTTGGGATCAAAGGTGCGGCCGCTGGTTTTTTCCAGCCAGGCCATGAACGCCGCACTGTCGCCCTGGCGTGGAAAATCCTGGGTTTCGGCGACGTAGTAGAACGGCGTCCCGTGGTTTTGCAGGTACATTGGCACCTTGTTGTCGACTTCCACCATCACCATCTGCCACTCGTTCCATGGCGCGCTTTTCACCGCCTGCGCTTGAACGTCATCGGCGAAACGGGTCACGCCGCCGTTGCCATTGGTCCATGGATACACCACCCCGAGGACCAGCAGCATCACGCCGGCGGCGATGCCGAACCCACGGTACCAACCCCGGCCGACCGTGCCTTTGCCGGCGATACGCTCACTGACCCACCACGCCGCCAGCAACTGCGCGAACGGCACCAGCGGCAGCACGTAGTAACTGCGTCGGCTGCCACTGGCGGTGAAGAACACAAACAGCAGGCCCAGGCCCCACACCAGCCAGCGGGTGTTGGGCGGGGTGTCGCGCCAATGCCGCACGGCGAGCCACAGGCCGAGGATCCAGCACGGAGCCCAGGGCAAAGTGTAGACCGGCAGATAGATCAGGTAGGTGTAGATCGGCCCCATATGGTCGAACGGGTCGAAGAAGCGCACCACGTTTTCCCGGAACACCAGTTCCAGGCCACTTTCACCGTAGGTGGGCGCACCGTAGAGGTGGGACAGCACAAACGGAATCCCATAGAACGCCCCGGCGATAACCACGGCCAGCACCAGCCGTAGGTTGAGATGACGCTTGTAGCGCTGTTCGCTGAGCAAGTGCGGCAACAGCACCAGGCCCGGCAGTACAAAGCCGATCAACCCCTTGAACAGCGACGTCGCGGCCAGCAACAGGAAGAACACGGTGTAGCGCCCCAGACGCGTATCGTCCGGCCCGCGCCAATACCACCACACCGCCGCCAGCACGCCGCACACGGTCAGCACGTCCGCCGTGGCGACCCGGGCCCAGAAGATGAAGTAGAAGGTGGTCGCAAGCATCCAGCCGGCAATCAGGCCAGTGCCTTTGCGAAATAGCCGCTCGCCGATCAGGTACACCAGCCAGATGCTCAGCCACGCTGAGATGACCGAAGACAGGCGCAAGGACCACGGCCCCAGCCCCCCCATCAGGTTGGCAAAGCCGGTGATCAGCCAGTACGACGGCAGGGGTTTGTCGTAGTAGGGGGTGCCTTTGAGGTACGGGTCGAAGTAGTCGCCGCTTTGCAGCATCTGCAGGGTGATGTTCGCCCAGCGGGTTTCCGGGCCCCACAGGTCGCGGGCGCCCAGGCCCAACAGCAGGATCGCGGCGGACACGCCAAGGAGCAACAACAGGGCGCCGCGTTCGGTTTTCCAGAAGGTCATGGAGCAGTTCCGATGTGGGATGAGTGTTTAATGGGTCACCCCACATTAGTGCGGCTGTGTTACGGCAATGGCGGGTAGATGATGATCTCCAGGTCACCCTTGTAATAACGCTTGCCCCCCAGCGGCAGCTGGCCGGCTTCGCGCATTTCGCTGGTGCTCCTGACCCGCATCATCACGCCCACCGGGCCTTGCTGGCGCGCCTGCTTGAGCCAGGCTTGAACGCTGTCCAGATCCACCTTGCGGTGCATCGAGTCAGCGTATTGCAGGCCGTAGCGCAGTTCGCCTTCGGTGTTGTAGAGCGTCACTTCGGGCCGGCGCAGGCGCCATGCCAAGGCAGACGCCGACTCCAGTTCGTTGCTCAGCAGCGCATGGGTCTGTTGCAACTCGTCCAGGTGCTGGAGCACGAACTGGTCAGGCATCTGGTTATCTTCGACCACCGCCGGCATGCCGGCGGGCAACAGCGCCACCAGCAGGCCAATGCCCAAGGCCGGCATCGCCCACATCGCCAGCGGGCGGAACGCTTGCAGCAGGTTGGCGAGCATCCAGCCCATCAGCACGATGAACGTCAGGGACAGGTTGAACATCTCGCTGTGGCTGTTGCCGTACAACGGCCTGTCGATTTGCAGGTAGATCAGCGTCACCATTGCCGCGAGGCCGATGCCCAGGTTGAGCAGGCCATTGACGCGCAGCGTGCGGGTGCGGGCGTTGGCCAGCAGGTCGATCAACGCATGGCCCATCAGCAGCGCCATCGGCAGCAGGCACGGCATGATGTAGGTCGGCAACTTGCCGTTGCTCAGGCTGAAAAAGCCCAGGGGCAGCAGTATCCACAGCGCGAGGAAGACGATGGCCGGTTGGCCCTTGTCCTTCCAGGTCTTGCACAGCGTTGCTGGCAGCAGCGCCGCCCACGGCAGGCATGACACCACCATCAGCGGCAGGTAGAACCACCACGGCCGGGCATGTTGGGCGTTGTCGGAGGCAAACCGGCGGATGTGTTCGTGCCAGAAAAAGAAGCGCCAGAAGTCCGGCTCCTGCAGGTGGACCGTCAGTACCCACGGCAGGCATACCACTGCCGCCACCAGAATCGCCAGCGGGCCGTAGCGCAGCAGTTCGCCCAAGCGACGCTGCCAGAGCATGTACGGCAAGGCGATCAGCACCGGCAGCAACCACGCCAGGAAACCCTTGGTCATGAAGCCCATGCCGCAGGCCACACCCAGCAATGCCCAGCTCGCGAGGCGGGCACGTGGGTTGGCGCTGTCGAGGGCGAACCACAGGGCTGCCAGGCTCAGGTTGACCCAGAAGGTGAATTGCGGGTCCAGGTTGGAGTAACCGGCTTGCCCGGCCACCAGGCCGAAGCTCATATAAAGCAGTGCGCAGGCAAAACTCTTGCGCGGGTCGTTCCACAGCCGGCGGGCGATCAGGTAGGCGAGCATGACGCTCAGGCCCGTGGTCAGCGCGGAGGCGATGCGCACACCGAACAGGTTTTCACCCAATATCGCCTGGCCCAGCGCGATCAGCCAGTAGCCGGCGGCAGGTTTTTCGAAATAGCGCACGCCCATGAAGTGCGGGGCCACCCAGTTGCCGCTCATGATCATTTCCTGGCTGATCTGGGCGTAGCGGGTTTCGTCAGGAATCCATAGGCCATGCAGGCCCAGTGGCAGCAGATAGAACATCACGAATGCCAGTAGCAATACGGGCAATGGTTTAAGGCGGGTCATGGCTATTGCACTCTCAAGCAGTATTGACGGTGGATCAGCGCGAGCGCTGGATCAGCCATGCGCGAGGGGTGGAGGATGGTCTTGGTCGGGTAAAAATGCGGCACAGAACGTTATTCCTTAAACAGTCTGTTAGTGAGCGCGGAATTGAATGTCCGTCTGCCCCAGTCAAGCTCGTTAAACGTGTGTCGTCCAATGAGTCATCGAAAGTCATGATCATGCAGTTAACGTCTAAATGATTAGTTAGCTATGAATAGCACCCAAGTAAATACGAATTAAAACCATGAAAGATCTCATGCCTTGGCTGTCTTTTCGCTGAACAAACTTGAATGCTCAATGTAAATAAGTGTTCAAAGTTGCTTTAGAGCGGCGGCCCAGTCTTTGGTGTTCATAATACCCAGCGCCTTAAACTTGCCATTGGGCAGAAGCTTGACGAACAACGCACTGCCGTATTCGGCATGCGCGGCGTGTTCGAAGCCCAGCGCTTCTTCAAAGTCGCTGATACAGGCGCTGTGGGTGATCAGCAACAAGTTGCGATTTGCGAGCTTGTGAGGACGCAGTTCCTCGGCGATGGCGGGGCCGCAGATAGCCAATGGGCCGGGTGACAATTCGGATTTTCCGAACATGAACAGCGAGGTCTGCGCCGTACGCGTGGTGGGGCTGCTCAGTACGTCGGTGTTTTCCATGCCCAGGGTCTGAAAGACCTTGCCGGTGGCGGCGGCAGTGACCGTACCGCTGATGGTCAAGCCGTCAGCGGGGCCCAGGCAGGGGTTGTTGGAGCGGTCGCAGCGTTCTTCATGACGCACCAGCACCACCAGGTCACCGTTGCGCCAGGCTTCTACGGTTCCAGAGGTGAGCAGGCGATGGCCCACGGCCAGGTCCAGGGGCGATCGTGGCCACCAGATAAATGCGACCACTGCCAGGCTGACCACTACAGCGCAGGCCAGACCCAACCATAGTTTGTTCAACTGTTTTACAGATGCCCAGCGTGAGCGGGGCTTACTCAGAGACAGGTCAACCACACTATTCACCATTGGTAACTTCCAGGCGTAATCCGGTAACTGGCAGCGGCAAGTTAGGCAAGCGCCAAGTGAGTAGCGCTGATGCAGGAATATGCAAAAGCGTGTCACAGGGGCGCTGTCTTTTTGCTGAACATACCGATATAAAAATTTGTTCACTTGCACTAACGGGCGTTTGAAAATAACCGGCCTGTTATCTGCTCATGGGCGGCAATTTAAAGTGCGGCAGGTGGCAGCCGAGTGAAATCAATGTGAAAAATTTGCGGCGGTCATGGGGCGCTCCTTTTGCCCAAGGTTGTGACATAAAAATGTGACAACCGTTATTCTCGGCCTCAGTCCAGAGGCAGGTGGGGAAGGGTGATGCTGCAGGTACAAGGGGTGTTTAAAAGCTATGGCACGCCGCAGGGGCCGTTGGCCGTGCTGGCGGGTGTCGACCTGTACCTCGGAGAGCGTAGCAGTCTTGCGCTGATGGGCGAGTCCGGGAGCGGAAAAAGTACCTTGCTCCACCTGGTGGCCGGGCTCGACCAGGTCGACCGTGGCCGCATCCAGGTCGGCGATCAGCGCCTGGACCTGATGAGCGAAGCGCAGTTAGCCCACTGGCGGCGTACCGAGATCGGCCTGGTGTTCCAGCAGTTCAACCTGATCGGCAGCTTGCGGGTGGAAGACAACCTGGCATTCCAGGCACGCCTGGCCGGGCGCCTCGATCCGGCCTGGCAAGCACAGCTGGTGGAACGCCTGGGCCTCGGGGATTTGCTCAAGCGTTATCCCGAACAACTGTCCGGCGGCCAGCAGCAACGGGTGGCGGTGGGGCGAGCCCTGGCGTCGCGGCCTGGCTTGTTGCTGGCGGACGAACCCACCGGAAACCTCGATGAAGCCACCAGCGATGAAGTACTGCAATTGCTGCTGGACCTGCTGCGGGACAGCCCCACCAGTTTGTTGATGGTGACTCACAGTCCGCGCATCGCGACGCGCCTGGACCAGCAGGTGGTATTGCACCGCGGCCAGGTACTCGCAGCGGACGCCCGCTGAAATGCGTGTCTTCTATTGGACACTGCGCGCGCTGCTCAGTCATTGGCGTCGCCACCCCGTGCAGTTCTTCAGCGTACTCACCGGCCTGTGGCTGGCCACTGCGCTGTTGACCGGTGTGCAAGCTCTCAATAGCCAGGCGCGGGACAGCTATGCCCGGGCCAGCCAACTGATCGGCGGTGAACCCCAGGCCAGCCTCAGTGCGCCGGACGGTGCCAGTTTCCCCCAGGCGCTGTTTGCCGAGCTGCGTCGCGCGGGTTGGCCGGTGTCGCCGATGGTGCAGGGCCGCGTGACGCTCAAGGGGCATGAAGACCAGCGCTTGCAAGTGATGGGCATCGACCCGGTGTCGTTGCCCGGCGGTGGTGCGGTGGCCGGCCAGACCCTGGACCGGGCGCAGATGGTCGCCTTCTTCAACCCGCCGGGACGCACCTGGATCGCGCCGCAGACCTTGCAGGCGCTGGGCCTGAAAGAGGGCGACCAGCCGCTGACGGCCGCCGGGCTGGCCCTGCCGCCGCTGCATGTACAACCGGACATGGCCCCCGGCGTATTGCTGACCGATATCGGCTTCGCCCAACCGCTGCTGGACATGCCCCAGCGCCTGTCGCGGTTGCTGCTGGACAAGGCCTTTGCCGCCGCGCATCCCGCCTTGCCGCCGGCACTGGGCGCGCAACTGCAACTCAAGCAGGCCGAGGAAAACAACCTCGCGCGCCTCACTGAAAGCTTCCACCTGAACCTCGATGCGCTGGGCTTTTTGTCCTTCGTGGTGGGTCTGTTTATCGTGCACGCCGCCATCGGCCTGGCCCTGGAACAACGGCGCGGCCTGCTGCGAACCTTGCGTGCGTGCGGGGTGAGCGCGCGAATGCTGATCCTCAGCCTGGCGGTCGAACTGGGTGGCATGGCCGTGCTTGGCGGCCTGGTGGGCGTGGCCAGCGGGTACTTGTTGGCCAGCTTGTTGCTGCCGGACGTGGCCGCCAGTTTGCGCGGCTTGTACGGCGCCGAAGTGCCTGGCCAACTGAGCCTTAGCCCGCTGTGGTGGCTGAGTGGATTGGGCCTGGGTTTACTCGGCGCGTTGCTCGCCGGGGCCAGCAGTTTGTGGCGAGCAGCGCGTTTGCCATTGTTGGCGTTGGCCAAAGCCCAGGCCTGGCATCAGGCCCATGGGCGCTGGCTGCGGCGTCAGGGCTGGGTGGCAGGCGCTGCCTTGCTGATCGCAATCCTGGCCCTGGTGTTTGGCGATAGCCTGGCCAGCGGTTTTGTCTTGATGGCGGCCTTGTTGCTGGGCGCTGCGCTGGGCTTGCCGGTGGTGCTCAATGGCGTGCTCAAAGCGGTGCTGGGGCGCAGCCGTTCGGTGTTGGGGCAATGGTTTCTCGCCGATTGCCGCCAGCAGTTGCCAGCCCTGAGCCTGGCGCTGATGGCCTTGCTGCTGGCGTTGGCCGCCAATATCGGCGCGGGCTCGATGACCTCGGGCTTTCGCCAGACCTTCAACAACTGGCTGGAACAGCGCCTGACCGCCGAGCTGTACCTCAACCCGCAAAACCCGGCCCAGGCTGACGCGCTGCAAACCTGGCTGGTGCAGCAGCCACTGGTGCAGGCGGTACTGCCCACCTGGCAGGTTGCGGTGCAACTGCAAGGTTGGCCGGCGGACCTGTTCGGCGTGGTCGACGACCCGACTTATCGCCAGCATTGGCCGTTGCTGGAGGCGGCAACGGACCCATGGGGCCAGTTGCTGCAGGACGACGCCCTGATGCTCAGCGAGCAAATGGCACGCAGGCTCAAGGTGCGGCTGGGTGATGTCATCAACATTCCCACCCCTCAAGGTCCATGGTCGCCCAAGGTGGTGGGGATTTACGCCGATTACGGCAACCCCAAGGGCCATCTGCTGGTGAACGCGCGGCACCTGTTGCAGCACTGGCCAGGATTATCACCGGCACGTTTCAACCTGCGAGTACTGCCTGGCAATGTACCGCCACTGGTGCGTGAAGTGCAGAACCGGTTCGCCCTGGAAGACAGCCGCATCGTCGACCAGCAGCAGCTCAAGGGCTGGTCGAGCCAGGTCTTCGAACGGACTTTTGCCGCCACCGCCGCCCTCAACAGCCTGACCCTGGGGGTGGCCGGCGTGGCGCTGTTCATCAGCCTGCTGACCCAGAGCCAAAGCCGGCTTGGCCAGTTGGCGCCGTTGTGGGCGCTGGGCGTCACACGCCGCCAATTGATGCTGCTCAACCTCGGCCAAACCTGGCTGCTGGCGGTGCTGACCCTGGTGCTGGCGTTGCCCTTGGGGTTGTTGCTGGCGTGGTGCCTGGATGTGGTGATCAACGTCCAGGCCTTTGGCTGGCGCCTGCCGTTGCAGGTATTCCCGTGGCAACTGGCGCAACTGCTGGGCCTGGCGATGTTGGCCACCTTGCTGGCTTCGGCGTGGCCGCTGTGGCAGTTGTACCGCAGTCGCCCGGCGGATTTGCTGAGGACCTTTGCCAATGAAGATTAAGTACCTGCTATGGGCAACCTTCCTGCTGCTCGGCGCCTGCGACAAACCGCCAGCGTCTGAAGAAAGCTTCGCCGGGCTGGGCAGCCAGGCGGCGGACTTTGCCCAGGTGGTGCCCGGCAAAGTCTTCAGCTTTCCCGAGGACCACGGCCCCCATGACGGCTATCGCATTGAATGGTGGTACCTCACCGCTAACCTCAAGGACGCCGAGGGCAATGCCTACGGCGTGCAATGGACGCTGTTTCGCAACGCCCTCAAGGCCGGGCCGACGCAACCGGGCTGGCACGACTCGACGGTCTGGCTCGGCCACGCCGCCGTCACTTCGGCCACTCACCACTACGCTGCCGAACGCTATGCCCGTGGCGGCGTGGGGCAGGCGGGGGCCCAGGCGGTGCCGTTCAATGCCTGGATCGATGACTGGAACTTCGCCACCCGCCCTGGTGCAACCAGCCCCTTGGCGGACATGCAGTTGAAGGCCGCCGGCGAGCATTTCAATTACGACCTGCACCTGACCTCCAGCCGTCCATTGGTGCTCCAGGGCGATAACGGCTACAGCCGAAAATCCGATCAGGGCCAGGCGTCGTACTACTACAGCCAGCCGTTTTTTCAGGCGGATGGCCGCGTGACCATCGACGGCAAACCTTATCAAGTCACCGGCACCGCCTGGCTCGACCGCGAATGGAGCAGCCAGCCCCTGACCGCCAGCCAGACTGGCTGGGACTGGTTCTCCCTGCACCTGGACAGCGGCGAGCAGCTGATGCTGTTTCGGGTGCGGCAGACAGACGGACCGTCCTACCTGACCGGCACCTGGATCGACAAAGAGGGCCACACACAGACCCTGCACAACCAGGATATTCAACTGACGCCGCTGGGCACGACTGCCATTGATGGGCGCAGCATTCCCACCCAGTGGTCATTGAAGATCCCGGGCAAACATCTGGATATCACCACGGAAGCGGTCAACCCGAAAGCCTGGATGAACCTGAGCATTCCTTACTGGGAAGGGCCGGTGAAATTTCAGGGTGGGGTGGGGTACCTGGAGATGACGGGGTATTAATTGTAAGAATCGGCTTACAAAATACTGGACATGTATACAGTAATTAATTAGATTCCATCCCAGGTGACCGGATGTCACCGGTTACCTGAGCTTCAATTTTTTAACTATGGATGGATAAAAAATGAAATCTAAAAAAGCCTTTGTATTGGGCGCGGCCATGATGGCTGCCAGCTTCGTTTCGGCCTTTGCCCTGGCCGAGCAATATCCGTCGCAGAGCAGTGTGCATCTGAGCGAAAAAAGCTTGAGTGCAGCGGTCAAGAGTGCCCTGAAATCCGGTGGCAAGGTGCAGGCCTCCGCGTCTTCGGCGCAGGTGCTGGACAAGCTCAAGGCTGCACAAAAAACCAAGACCCTCGGTGTGCAAAAGAAGGCTGCCAGCGTCGCGAAGCCTTCTGAAAGTGTGCAGATTTCGCCGGTGAGCCGGCTGGTAAAACCGGCCAAGGCGCCTGCTGCCCAGGCCGCGTTTGTACCGCTGTGTGACAGCCTCGATATTAACGTTGGTTACAGCTATGACGGCTTGCAGAGCGGTGAATCAAAGTGCTTCCACTTTAATGTGCCCGCCAAGGCCAAGGTGCAGATCTACCTCGCTGGTCAGCAGCCGGGGACCGAAATGGCCCTGACGCTGTTCCAGGACGACGGGCAGAACAACCTGACGGCACTGATCACTTCTGATAACCCGGGCAACAGCGATGAAGTCATCAGCGGCATGCTTGAAGCCGGGGACTACTACTGGTTCCTGGAGGCCAAGGTTGCCGACGGTTCGGCCTTCGACTTCGGCGCGATCGTCAACACAGCGATTGACGCCTACGAGCCCAACGACACACCGGAAACGGCGTTCGCCTTGCCGGACCGCTTGAACTACCTGACGGGCAACCTCGACAGCCCGGATGACGTTGATTACTTCGACTTCGCCGCCGTACGCGGACAGGGTGTCAGCCTGTTCCTCGGTGATGACGATAAGGGCGTGCGCAATCAGTGGATCTTCGAGTACTTCAACGGCAGCGCCTGGGTCAACATTCCGGGTGGCTCGACGGCGACCTTCCCGAGCCGGGCGCCAGGCTTTGTCTACAAGGCGCGCGTGCGGGCCAACCCCGCTGAGGCGTGGGATGCCAAGTCCGAGTACAAGCTGACGTTCGGTTCGAGTCCGCGCCTGGCGGACTCCGATGCGAGGGGCGGAACGGTGACCCGAATCCCGGTGGGCATCGCACCTCTGGCGACCCAGGTCGGTCGTCTCATGACCTGGAGAACCGAATGGAAAGACAGCACGGGTGCACCGTTGGTGGGGGTCACTTCACAGCTCAAGGTCGACAAGCGGTTTGTTCCGGGTCCGGACTTTAACTGGACGGTATTCTCGGACGTCACCGACAGTGCCGGCAAAACATCCGGAAGCGCGGAGTTGGGCGGTTGTGTGGGTGATTACCGTGCCCAGTACTACGACAGCAGCACGGGCGTGAAGTACCTCTGGGACACCTGGTACAACGTTGGCGGCTGGCGCATCGACCTCAAGGAGTTGCCGAATGTCGGCGTCGGTGGCGATAACGTTCCCTATGTGAGCCTGGGGCATATCTGCAGCCAGGACATCATTGGCCGATAACCGGCGCATAAGAGCCCTCTGAAATGTAAACGCCCCACCTAGGTGGGGCGTTTTTTATTGGCCTTTTTTTGGTTCGGGCGCTTGTGGTTCCCAATGCAGGGTGCCGAACAGGTAGTCCATCAGCGGCAGGACGATATTGAAATTGCGTCCCTGCATGAGTTCGCGGCGGTGATGCAGGGCGTGCAGGTGGTGCATCTGGCGGATCCACGGCAGGCGGGCCACGGGGTGGTTGGGGGGCAGGTGTTCGCAGGCGTGGAAGAATTCATAGAGCAGGTAGCCGAGGATCATGCAGCCGGCGAACAGGCCGGCGACGTTGGGGTTGAGGTGTTTGAGCAGCCACCAGGCGGGGAGGGTAACGGCCAGGCTGTGGAGCAGGATGAGCCAGGCGGGGAACAGGATGACGCGCCAGTCTTGCGGGCTGTCGTAGGTCATGTGGCCTGGGGTGAAGAAGCTGTGGTGGTCGCCGGTGTGGCGGGCGTAGAACAGGCGGGCGAAGGGGTGTTTGTGGTGGCCCAGGTGGCGGTGGACGAGGTAGATGCACAGGTTGAAGAAGATCAGGGTGAAGGGGATGGTCAGCCATTCCAGGGGTTGGATTTGTTGGGTGGTTGACCAGAACAGGGTGATGCAGAGCAGGCCGTAGCCGAGGACGAAACCGGCGTGGAGCCATGGGTTGTAGTGGGGGGTGATGCTTGTGCGGTAGGCGGCGCGGAAGGCCTCGGTGGGGTGGGTCATTGGGGGGCGCTCGGTGTTGTTTTTGTTGGGGGGTGAGCTTAGTTGGGATTGGGGGGATTGCTTGGCTTCGCGGGGGGATTCCTGTGATTCCTGTGTACATATCCATTTCTTCGGTAACGGCCGCTTATGGTTCCGCTCTTACAGCGGGTCACTTTTGGCAAACGCCCGGAATGCCGGCCCAGCCAAAAGTAACCAAAAGGTCTTTGCCCCACCACTCGGTGCCTCGCCTAGGCTCGGCATGCCCGCACTCTGGCCATCGTGGTTGATGGGGCCCGCAGATCAAGATCAAAGGCACGCAGCCTCGCTGGCGCTCGACAGCTGCTACGGGCGGGGTGGCTTTGCTTTTCTGTGGGAGCTGGCTTGCCTGCGATGCAGACAACTCGGTGTATCAGGCAGACCCAGTTGATGCTATCGCAGGCAAGCCAGCTCCCACATTTGACCGTGCCCGCTTTTGATCTTGATTTTGATCTTAGGCGCCCTGTTAAACCACGCTGGCCGCTGTAAGAGCGGAACCATAAGCCGCCGTTACCCAAATAACGGATATACACCCCAAACCCAGCCTACACCTGCGACAACAGCAACCCCTCAAACTCAACCTGAACCCGCGCCTGATCACAATGCGCCACATTAAACCGCATAAAATCCCGCAACCCCGGCTCATACCCAAACAACGCCCCCGGCGCCAATACCATCCCGCGTTTCAACCCGGCTTCCGCCAAGCGCTCACCATTAACCCCCGCCGGCAACCGCGCCCAGATAAACATCCCCCCCTCAAACCCCATCGGCAACTCACACCCACAACGCCGCAGCCACTGTTCAACCCGCCCCCCGGCCTCCAGCAGCCGCTGAACCATGCGCTTGCGATGCCTGGCATACCCGCCCTCACTCAACAGCCGATACACAATCTGCTCAAACAACTCCGACGTAATCCCGCCGCTCATCAACTTCATATTGGTCAAATTCGCCGCCAACTGCGGCGCCGCCACCACATAACTGACCCGCGCATTCGCCGTCAGCACCTTCGAAAACCCCGACAGATACGTCACCTGCTCCAACCCCGCCAACGTCGCCAAACGCGGCGGCGGGTTGGGGTGCAAATCCCCGTAAAGATCATCCTCGACGATATGGCAGCGATACTCCCGGGCCAGCTGCAACAACCGAAACGCCTGGCTCGGACTAAACGAATGCCCGGTCGGGTTATGCAACACACTGGTGGTCAGATACAGACTGGGACGATGCTCCGCCAGCAACTGCTCCAGCGCGACAAAATCAAACCCGTCAGGCCGGCGCGCAATCGTCACCACCTTGACCCCATGCAACGCCAGGTTCGCGTGGAAGTTGAAATAACACGGCGAATCCAGCAGCACCGTGTCCCCAGTACGCGCCAGCAGGCGCATGAGCATGTCCAGGCCTTGCACGGTGTTGGGTGTGGTAATGATCTGCTCTACCGGCACCGACAACCCTTCACCATGGAGCTTCTGCTGCAACGCCTGGCGCAACGGCAGCAGGCCCGCCGGGGTGCCCAGCCCGGCGATGCGCAACGTGGGGGCACGCACGGCGCTGCGCATGGCCTGGCGCAACACGTCGGAATCCAGCCAGTCTTCCGGCAGGTGGCCGCCGCCGGGGCGCAGGTCGCCCTGGGCCATGGCCAGGGGGCGGCGCAGTACGCTGAGCAGGTCCTGGGGCAGCAAGTCGACCCAGGTGCTGGACGACGGCTGCGCCAGGCTGCTGGCGACAAAGTGCCCGCGGCCCTGGCTGGAGGTCAGCAGGTGGCGCCCGCGCAGACGATCCAGCGCTTCATTCACGGTGAACTTTCCGACGCCCAGCAAGGCCCCCAACTCTCGCACCGACGGCAGTTTGCTGCCGGCTGCCAACTCGCCCTGCTCAATTGCATGGGCCAGGGCATCGACAATCTGCTGCACCTTCGGTGCTCGGTCATGAAAGTGAATCGCAGGAATGGGCATCACACTGTCCTTAAGTTTGCCGCCAACTTTACCGGTAAAGTCTGCGCCTATTTCCGCAGAGTTTACCTGCCTCCGGCGCCACGTGCGCCCTAGACTGCGAACCTTACTTCCTGCTGTGAAATTCCACGCCATGGCCACCGCGCTGACGCTGTCTTCGTTTTTGTATTTCCTGCTGTTGTGCACCACCCTGGCGTTCAGCCCCGGCCCCATGACCTTGTTGTTGCTCAGCCTCGGTTTGAAAGATGGCCTGCGCCGCTCCCTGCCGGCGCAGTTCGGGGCGAGTGTGTCCTACCTGATCTCGATCCTGATCTTTGCCGTGGGCTTTTCCGAACTGATCAAGGACTACCCGCTGATCACCCGGATCATCCAGGTGGTGGGCGTGGCCTACATTCTCTACCTGGCCTACAAGCAATGGACCAGCAGCGGAGTGACGATCAAAACCACCGATGCAACCCCGGAAAATGCCCGTAGCCTGTTCGGCAAAGGCCTACTGACCGGGCTGTCGAATCCCAAGGCGATCATCCTGTTCAGCGCGGTATTCCCGCAGTTCGCCGCCATCGGCCAGGGCAGTGCTGCCGCTGACATCGCCATCCTCGGCCTGACTTTCCTGTTGCTGCAATTCGCCAGCGGCTGCCTGTATTGCTACTTCGGCCAGCGAATCAAACACGTCCTGGAGAACCCCAAGCGCCGAGTGCTGTTGCAACGGGCCACGGCGGTACTGTTGCTGGGAGTCGCGTTGATGCTAGCCCGGGGCTTTTCCAACTGAAGGCCAGCTTATGAGTGGTAGTGGCGATCTGCCGTTGCCCTGATAGACTTCGGGCATTCATCCAGGATCAAGCCAGATCATGCCAGCCGCAGGAGGAAAGGGACTTTCGCTCGCTTCACGCCTGTACAAGTCGCGCGCCCTGGGATTAACCCTCGGGTTCATCTGCGTGGCCGCCGCCATCTACCCACTGGATAAACCCGCCTGGGTCTGGGTGGTGATGATCGCCAATGCCTTTATCTGGCCACATGTGGCGTATCAATGGTCACGGCACTCGAAAAACTCCCTGCGTTCGGAACACCGCAACCTGCTGTTCGACTCGTTCTGCGGCGGGTTCTGGGTCGGTGCCATGCAGTTCAACCCGCTGCCCAGCGTGACCACCTTGTCGATGATGACCATGAACAACGTCGCCATCGGCGGCCCGCGCTTCATGCTCGCCGGCTGGGTGGCCCAGGCGTTGGGGATCGGTGCTTCGATGCTGGTGTTTACCCCGGCAGTGACGGTCCTGACCAGTGAAGTTCAGCTCTACGCCTGCCTGCCGATCCTGATGCTCTATCCCCTGGCCCTGGGCTGGATCTGCTACCGGCAAGCGATCACCCTGGCCCGGCACAAGCGCGAGTTGCTGGCGCTGAGCCGCACCGACAGCCTGTCGGGCCTGCTCAACCACGGCGCCTGGAAAGACCACCTGGAAATCGAGTTCCAGCGCTGCCGCCGCGACCAGCAGGGCGCCGCTATCGCGCTGATCGACATCGATCACTTCAAGACCATCAACGACACCTACGGCCATGTCACCGGCGATATCGTGCTGCGCCAGTTGAGCAAAGTGCTGCGCCAGAACCTGCGGGTCACTGACCTGGCCGGGCGTTATGGCGGCGATGAGTTCTGCGTGATCCTGCCGGACATGCCCCTGAACCGCGCGACCGAAGTGATGGATGCCCTGCGTGACCGCTTCAACTCCCTGGCCTACGCCCAAGACCCGACCTTGCGCGCCAGCCTGAGTATCGGCCTGGCGCCGTATCGACCAGCCCACGGCGACGCCACCAGTTGGCTGAACGACGCCGACCAGGCGCTGTACGAAGCCAAGAGCGGCGGACGCAACCGGGTCAGTTCGGTGCAGGGAAGTTGGCTGAGGTCGATCTGAGGATCAACAAATTGTTTTTTGTCAGGTAGGGTGGAGCGCTACCTCCCAACAAAAACAAGGATCGGTTCATGCTCTTCAACTTCCCGCGTACCTTGCTGGCAGCCACCCTGGCGCTGTCGTTCACCATGCCGGCCTTCAGTGCCGAACCTCACAAACAGATCCGGGCCGATTCCGAGCAGTACAAGGACGATGCCTTGAAACTGCTGGAGCGCCTGGTGAATATCGATTCGGGCTCCGGCTACGAGCCGGGCCTGACCCAAGTGCGTGACATCGCCGTCGACGAGCTCAAGCAACTGGGGTTCAGCATCCAACTGGTGCCGGATGCCGCGGCCCATAACAGCCATGTCATCGCCACCCTCAAAGGCACCGGCAAGGCCAGGATCCTACTGATGGCCCACATGGACACCGTGTTCAAGGAAGGCTCGGCGGCTGCCCGACCGTTCCACATCAAGGACGGCCGCGCCTATGGCCCCGGCGTGATGGATGACAAGGGCGGCATCGTCGCTGGCATCTACGCCTTGAAAGTCCTGAAAAACCAGGGCTTCAAGGACTACGCGCAAATCACCTTCCTGCTGGACGCCAGCGAAGAAACCGGCACCGACGGCGCGTCCGAGCTGATCCGCAACACCGCCAAGGGCCACGACGTGACCCTCAATCTGGAACCGGGTCGCCCTGCGGATGGCTTGGTGGTGTGGCGCAAAGGCAGCGCCACCGCCGTGGTCGAGGTCAAGGGCAAGGCCGCCCACGCCGGCGTGGCTCCGGAGCTGGGGCGCAATGCCGCGATGGAAGCGGCGCACCAGATCTTGCAACTGGGCAAGCTGGGGGATGCCGAGAAGAAGACCACCATCAACTTCACCGTGATCAACGCCGGCGACCGGGTCAACGTGATCCCGGACCAGGCCACCGCCAAGGCAGACGTGCGGGCGGCGTTGCCGGAAGAGTTTGACCGGATCGAGAAGGACCTGGCGCGGGTTTCGGCCAACAAGCTGATCCCTGAGACTGAAGTGACCACCAGCTTGCACCGTGGCCTGCCGCCAATGCCGCAGACGCCGGAGTCGGACAAGCTGGTGGCGATTGCCCAAGGGATTTATGGCGAGCTGGGACGCAAGTTGACCATTGAAGGCAGCGGCGGGGCGGCGGATGCCAGCTTGTCCGCTGGCGTGGGTACGCCGACTCTGGATGGGTTCGGGATTGTCGGGGGCAATATTCACACGCCGGAGGAATATGCCGAGGTGGAGAGTGTGGCGCCGCGGATTTATCTGCTGAGCCGGATGATTATGGAGCTGTCCAAGCGCTGATCTGAAACCACCACTGAGCCTCTGTGCAAGCAGATCAACATGTGGGAGCTGGCTTGCCTGCGATGGCGGTGTATCAGTCAAAGAATTCATGACTGACAATCCGCTATCGCAGGCAAGCCAGCTCCCACACTGTTCTGTGGTGTTAGTTGGATCAGGTTGCAGTCAGCACTTCCCGGGTCTTCTCCCGCCCCAACACCAAACTGCACAACGCCGGCAGGAACAGCAACGTCAACACCGTTCCCACCAGCACCCCGCCAATCAGCACATACGCCAGCGACGACCAGAACACCGACAACGTCAGCGGAATAAACGCCAACGCCGCCGCCAGCGCGGTCAGGATCACCGGTCGTGCCCGGCGCACCGTGGCCTCGATGATCGCCTCACGAATCACCATGCCTTGGTCCTGGTTCTGCCGGATCTGGTCGGTGAAGATCAGCGTATTGCGCATCAGGATCCCGCCAATCCCGATCAGCCCCAATATCGCGTTGAACCCGAACGGCTGGTTGAACAGCAGCAACGTCGGCACTGCACCGATCAGCCCCAGCGGCGCGGTGGCGAACACCATGAACATCACCCCGAACGAACGCACCTGAAACATGATCACGGTCAACGTCAGCAGGATCATGATCGGGAACAGCGCCGCCAGGGCGACGTTGGCCTTGGCGCTTTCTTCCACCGGGCCGCCGATGACGATTTGATAGCCGGCCGGCAGCTTGGCGATCAAGGGTTGCAGATCCTTGTACACCGCCATTTCCACATCCGGCGGCTGGGTGCCGTCGACGATGTCGGCGCGCACTTCCACGGTCAGCGCACGGTTGCGGCGTTTGAGGATCGGCTCTTCCATCACCGCCTGGAAATGCCCGACCTGGGCCAATGGCACCGACACGCCGGCGCTGTTGGTCAGGGTCATGTTGTCCAGGTTGCCGAGGTCTTCGCGCTGGCTGCCCTGGGAGCGGGCGACCACTGAGACGGTGCGATTGCCTTCGCGTACCTCGGTGATCGGGTTGCCGCTGAGCAACGCATTGAGTTGGGATTTCACCCCGTCGGGGGTAAAGCCCAGCAGGCGCAGGCGGTCCTGGTCCAGCACCAGGCGATAGCTGCTGGCGCGCTCGCCCCAGTCGAGGAAGCTGTCGCGGGTGAGGATGTTGGCGGCGACCACTTGGCGCACGTCTTCAGACAGGCTGCGCAGTACATTCAGGTCGGGGCCGGACACGCGAAACACCACCGGGAACGGTACCGGCGGGCCGAACACCAACTGGGTGACCCGCACCCGCGCCGATGGAAATTCGCCTGCCGCGATGCGTTCAGCCATGCGTTTTTTCAGGGCATCCCGGGCATGGGCGTCGGCGGTCTGCACGATCAGCTTGGCAAAGGCCGGGTCCGGCAACTCGGGGTTCAGCGACAGGAAAAACCGTGGTGCACCGCCGCCGACATAAGTGTCGACCATCACGGTTTGCGGCTCCTCCATCAGTGCCTTTTCCACCTGCGCCGCCACTGCCTCGGTGCTTTTGAACGCGCTGCCCGGTGGCATGTACACCTCAAGAATCAGCTCGGAACGGTCCGAGTTGGGGAAGAACTGCTTCTTCACCACGCCCATGCCCAGGCCACACAGCACAAAGGCGGCCACCACCAGCCCAGTGACCAGCCAGCGTCTGCGCACGCAAGCATCCACCAGGCGGCGCAGTTTCTGGTAATAACGCCCGGCGTAAATTGCATCGTGGCCGCCGGCAACCGGCTGGATGTGCGGCAACAGCTTGACCCCCAGGTAAGGCGTGAACACCACCGCCACCAGCCACGAGGCAATCAGCGCAAAGCCGACGATCCAGAAAATATTCCCGGCATATTCCCCGGCGCCCGAGCGGGCGAAACCCACCGGCAGGAAGCCGATAATCGTTACCAGCGTGCCGGTGAGCATCGGTGCGGCGGTGGAGCTCCAGGCAAACGTGGCCGCGTGGATCCGGTCAAAACCTTCTTCGAGTTTGACCACCATCATCTCGATCGCAATGATCGCGTCGTCCACCAGCAGGCCGAGGGAAATGATCAACGCCCCCAGGGTCACTCGGTCGAACTCGCGGCCGGTCATCAGCATGATCACAAACACGATCGACAAGGTCAGCGGCACGGCGGCCGCCACCACCAGCCCAACCCGGAACCCCAGGGCCAGCAGGCTGATGACCATTACCACTGCGAGGGCGACGAAGAACTTCAGCATGAATTCGTTGACCGCCAGGCTGATGTTTTTCGCCTGGTCGGAGACCTTAGCAAAGTTCACACCGAGGGGCAGGTCGGCCTGGATTTTCGCTTCCTGGGCCTTGAGGGCCTTGTCCAGCTCCAGGCCGTTCCAGTGCTTCTCCATGATCACCCCGAGCATCAGCGACGGGTCGCCCTGATGGCGGATGCGGTAGCTGGGCGGGTCTTCATAGCCCCGGCTGACGGTGGCCACATCGGCGATGCGCAGCAGCTTGCCGTTGGCTTCCAGCGGGACGTTTTCGATCAGCGCCAGGCTGTCGAAAGCGCCATCGATGCGGATATAGGCGCGTGCCCCGGCCGTCTCGACAAAGCCTGAAGGCGCCACGGCGTTCTGGGCGGCGAGGGCGGCGAAGATCTGTTCGGGCTTGATGCCCAACGTAGCCAGGCGCTCATAGGAAAACTCGACAAAGATCCGCTGCGCCTGTTCGCCAAGAATATTGACCTTCTTCACCCCCGGCAGATTGAGCAGGCCCTGGCGCATGTCTTCGGCCATCTGTACCAATTGCCGGTGAGGCAGGTGTTCGGCCTCCAGCGCGTAGAGGGAAAAGTACACGTCGGAGTATTCATCGTTGAAGAACGGCCCGATCACGCCCTTGGGCAACTTCGCGGCTTCGTCACTGAGTTTCTTGCGGGTCTGGTAGAACAGGTCCTGAATCTCGCTGGGGCGGGTGGACTCCAGGTACGTCATGCGCATCGAGACAAAACCGGGCTGGGCGATGGTTTCGACGCGGTCGTAGTAGTCCAGTTCCTGCAGGCGTTTTTCCAGGCGGTCGGCCACTTGTTCCTGCATTTCCTGGGCGGTGGCGCCGGGCCAGGCGGCGGTGATGGTCATGACTTTGACGGTGAACGAAGGGTCTTCGGCGCGCCCCAGTTTGCCAAAGGCGAAGACCCCGGCGGCGAGGATCGCGATGATCAGGAACAGCGTAACCGCGCGATGCTTGACCGCCAGTTCGGAGAGGTTGATCCCGCGCATTATCAGGGTTCCTGCTGACGGTTGAGGGCCAATACCTGGGCCGGCAACAGACGTACCGCGTCGCCGCTGTGCAGCAGGTGCGCGCCAAGGGCGACCACCACTTGGCCGGGGCTCACGCCGCTGTCCAGCAACGCGTCTTCCTGGCCGAGGCTGGCGACGTTGACCGGGGCGAAGCTGACTTTGTCGTCGGCGCCGATCACCCACACACCGGTACCTTTGCCGGCATCCTGCAGTGCGCCGATGGGCACGCGGGTCTGTTGGGCCTGGCCGTCGCCTTGCAGGCGCACGGTGATGGTCGAACCGAGGGCGAAGCGGTCGACGGGGCCGTGCAATACATAGCGGGCACGGTAGGTGCGGGTGGTCGGGTCGGCGCTGGCGGACAGCTCGCGCAAGGTGGCGGTCACGGCCTGCTCAGGGGCGCCAAAGGGGAAGGCCAGGGCTTTTTGCGAAGCCTGGCCGCGCTGGTTTTCCGGCAGGTTGACGATGGCTTCCCGGGCGCCGTCGTGGGCCAGGCGCGCAACCACTTGCCCCTCGGCGACCACTTGGCCGCGGTCCACCCGCACGTCGGTGATGATGCCGTCGCTGTCGGCCCTGAGCACCGAGTAGGTGCGGCGGTTTTCGATCTGGCTGGCATCGGATTGCGCCGAGGCCAGCTCGGCTTCAGCCACCCGCAGGTTGGTGGCGGACTGGTCGAAAATCTGCCGCGACACGGCACCGGTATTCGCCAGGCGCTGGTAGCGGGATTCGTCATCCCGCCGTTGACGCAGTTGCGCCTGGGCCGCATTGACGCGGTTTTTCGCCGAGCGCAGGGCCAGTTCGAAGTCGCCGATATCCAGCACCAGCAAGGTGTCGCCACGGCTGACGTGCTGGCCGGGATCCACCTTGCGCTCGATCACCTTGCCGCTGACGCGGAATCCCAGGTCACTTTCCGTGCGTGCGGCCACTACGCCGGTGTAGGCGCTTTGCTGGCTGCCGGCGGCTTCGACCTTGGCAGCGAGTACCGGGCGGGGCAGGGGCGCTTCGGCGACGGGGTCGGCCTTGTTGTTGCAGCCGCTGAGTACCGCTAACAGGGCCAGGGGCGTGAGAAGACGCAGGGGGAGAGGGTTCATGTCGGGCTCCGTGGGGCGGGGTGAGCTAAAAATTACGTGCGTAATATTTTTCGCCATATTATGGCTGAAATATAAAATAATCCAGCCCCTGCACAGACCCCATGTCGGATGCGCCGGTCGGCGCCGGCGGCGTCGTCATGCCATATCGCTTCGCGCGAACTCCTCCCCAAGAAAATCAATCAGGCTTCGTACCGAAGGCAGCAACCCTCGGCGCGACGGAAACACTGCGTGCACGATGCCGGTCCTCGGCGCCCAGCCGGGGATCAGGTTCACCATCCGTCCTGCGGCGATTTCCTCACGCACCACCACGCTGGGCAGATGGGCGACACCCACCCCGGCACACACCGCATGCCGCAGCGCCAGCAAATCATCGGTGATCATCCGCGGAGAATGCCGGATGACCGCACTGGCGCCGTTCTCTCCAAACAACTCCCACTGATATTCCCGTTGCGCCGATCCCCAGTACACACTCGGCAACCCGTTCAAGTCCCCCGGCAACGGCGGCGTTGACAGGCGTGACACAAATGCCGGGCTGCCCACCAGGCATTGGGTGCTGTTGCCCAGCACCTTCATTACCAAGTCAGTGTCTTCCAGTGGCGGAAAGCGAATGCGCAGGGCGATGTCGAAGCCTTCGTGAATCACATCCACTCGGCGGTTGGTGCTTTCAAGGTGCAGTTCCACCAGTGGGTACTTGATCATGTAGCGGGTCAGCATCGGCCCGACCCAGGAGTTGAGCAGGGCCGTAGGGCAACTCAAACGCACAATGCCCTGGGGTTCGGAGCGGTTGCGCTCGATCACCTCGGCGGCGGCTTCCGCTTCCACGCGCATGGCCAGGCAGCGCTGGTAATAGGCCTGGCCGATTTCGGTGAGGGAACAGTGCCGGCTGGTGCGGTTGATCAAGCGTACGCCCAGACGCTCTTCCAACTGGCTGATACGCCGGCTTAGCTTGGACTTGGGGATGTCCAGCGCCCGGCCTGCCGCTGCAAAGCCTCGATGCTCGACCACTTGGGTGAAGTAATAGAGGGTGTTCAGGTCTTCCACTATCGTTCTCCAAATAGAACGCTAAGGGTCAATTTTGCCATCTAGCCCTGCAAAGGTAACGGATTTAAGGTTGATCCATGCACTGCTTTCACCCATTTGGAGACGCACCATGAAAAATATCATCGGTATCTACACCAGCCCACGAGGCCATTGGGTGGGCGACGGCTTTCCAGTTCGCACGCTGTTTTCCTACGACACCATGGGCAAACACATCAGCCCCTTCTTGCTGCTGGACCACGCCGGGCCTGCCGATTTCACCCCGACTGATAAACGCCGCGGAGTCGGCCAGCACCCCCATCGCGGCTTCGAAACCGTGACCATCGTCTACAAGGGCGAAGTCGAACACCGGGACTCCACCGGTGCCGGCGGCACCATTGGCCCGGGCGATGTGCAATGGATGACTGCGGCCAAGGGCATCCTTCATGAAGAGTCCCACTCCGAGGCCTTTGCCCGCAGTGGCGGCGCCCTGGAAATGGTGCAGTTGTGGGTGAATCTGCCGGCCAAGGACAAAATGACCGACGCCGGTTACCAGACCATCCTCGACGGTGATATTCCGGCGCTGCCCCTGGCCGATAACTCCGGCAGCCTGCGACTGATCGCGGGTGAGTTCGGCGGAGCCAAAGGCCCGGCCCGTACCTTCACGCCGATCGACGTGTGGGATGTGCGACTCAACGCTGGCAAGGCGGTGACCCTTGACCTGCACGCCGGGCGCAACACGGCGCTGGTGGTGCTCAAGGGCACCGTGCAGGTCAATGGCCTGGAACTGGTGCGCGAAGGGCAGTTGGCGTTGTTCGAGCGTGACGGTGATCAACTCGCGCTGGAGTCGAACAATGACGCCATGTTCCTGCTGCTCAGTGGCGAGCCTATCGACGAGCCCATCGTCGGCCACGGTCCGTTCGTGATGAACACCGAGCAGGAAATCCACCAGGCCTTTGCCGACTTCCAGTCCGGTCAATTCGGCCAGATGCACACCTGATACACCCCGCAAAACCAACCCCCGACAGCCAGGCCGGTTTACCGGCCAAGGATGGCTGTTGCCCATAGAAAAGAGGAAAAGCCCATGACTACTGCTGCTCCGGCCAACTTTAACGGTCACAAACCCGTCATCGACGCCAGCGACACGGCAATGTTGTTGATCGACCATCAAAGTGGCCTGTTCCAGATCGTCAAGGACATGGACGTGCCGCAGTTGCGCGCCAATGCCATCGCCCTGGCCCGCGCCGCGACGCTATTGAATATCCCGGTGATCACCACCGCCTCGGTGCCGCAGGGCCCCAACGGCCCGCTGATCCCCGAGATCCAGCAGGCGGCGCCCCATGCCCAATACGTGGCGCGCAAAGGTGAAATCAACGCTTGGGACAACCCCGAGTTTCACGCGGCGGTCAAAGCCACTGGCAAGAAAACCCTGGTGATCGCCGGCACCCTCACCAGCGTATGCCTGGCGTTTCCCTCCATCAGCGCGGTGTATGAAGGCTACAAAGTGTTTGCCGTGGTCGATGCCTCGGGCAACCACTCCAAATTGGCGACGGACCTCACCATTGCCCGGTTGTCCCAGGCCGGCGTGGTGCCAATCGACATCATGGCAACCCTCTCCGAACTGCAAGGTTCATGGAACCGTCCGGATGCCGAGCAGTGGGCCCAGGTCTACACCCAGGCCATGCCGCATTACCAGTTGCTGATCGAAAGCTACCTCAAGGCCCAGCAAGTGGCGACCGAACACGAAGTGCTGGATTCCCAGCGCTGAGTGCCACTGAGACTCACCCTTTAATCGACGAAAGAGGACTACTCATGACGACTCAATACAAACGCCTGGACAAGGACAACGCCGCCGTTCTGCTGGTTGATCATCAGGCTGGCCTGCTGTCCCTGGTGCGTGACATCGAACCGGACAGGTTCAAGAACAACGTGTTGGCCCTGGCCGACCTGGCCAAGTACTTCAAGCTGCCGACCATCCTTACCACCAGCTTTGAAACCGGCCCCAACGGCCCGCTGGTGCCGGAACTCAAGGCGCTGTTCCCGGATGCCCCGTACATCGCCCGTCCGGGCCAGATCAATGCCTGGGACAACGAGGATTTCGTCAAGGCGATCAAGGCCACCGGCAAGAAGCAACTGATCATCGCGGGTGTGGTGACCGAGGTGTGCGTCGCGTTCCCGGCCTTATCGGCCCTGGCGGAAGGGTTTGAGGTGTTCGTGGTCACGGACGCTTCCGGCACGTTCAACGAGATCACTCGCCAGTCGGCCTGGGACCGTATGTCAGCCAATGGCGCGCAACTGATGACCTGGTTCGGCCTGGCCTGTGAGCTGCATCGCGACTGGCGCAACGATGTCGAGGGCCTGGGTGCTCTGTTCGCCAATCACATCCCGGATTACCGCAATCTGTTTACCAGCTACAACGCGTTGACCGGCGCTAAATAAGCCTTGGATTCACTGCGGGCCACGCGCTTGGCCCGTAGTGTTTAATTGTCTTGCTAATGGAACAGAAAGAGCTGTTTTTGCCGTCTAGCGCCAGATTGGTATCAGATTTAAGGTGTATCCACTATTGGAGACACTATGAAAAACATCATCGGCATCTACACCAGCCCGCGCGCCCATTGGGTCGGCGACGGCTTTCCGGTTCGCACGCTGTTTTCCTACGACACCATGGGCAAGCAGATCAGCCCGTTCCTGTTGCTGGATCACGCCGGTCCTGCGGCATTCACCCCGACCGAGCAACGGCGCGGCGTGGGCCAGCATCCCCATCGCGGCTTTGAAACCGTGACCATCGTCTACAAGGGCGAAGTCGAGCACCGCGATTCCACCGGCGCCGGCGGCACCATCGGCCCGGGCGATGTGCAATGGATGACTGCGGCAAAGGGCATCATTCACGAGGAGTTTCACTCCGAAGCGTTCGCCCGCAGCGGTGGCGCCCTGGAAATGGTCCAGTTGTGGGTCAACCTGCCGGCCAAGGACAAAATGACCGACGCCGGTTACCAGACCATTCTCGATGGCGATATTCCGACGCTGCCCCTGGCCGACAACGCCGGCAGCCTGCGCCTGATCGCGGGCGAGTTCGACGGGGTCAAAGGCCCGGCTCGCACCTTCACACCGATCGACGTGTGGGATATGCGCCTCAAAGCCGGCCGCTCTGTGACGCTGGACCTGCACGCCGGGCGCAACACGGCGCTGGTGGTGTTGCGCGGCACGGTGCGGATCAACGGCACTGAAGTGGCGCGTGAAGGGCAGTTGGCGCTGTTTGAGCGCGATGGCACGCAACTGCGCCTCGAGTCCAGCGACGACGCCATGGTGCTGTTGCTCAGCGGCGAGCCGATCGACGAACCCATCGTCGGTCACGGCCCGTTCGTGATGAACACCGAGCAGGAAATCCACCAGGCGTTTGCTGACTATCAGTCCGGGCAATTCGGGCAGATGCAGCGCTAGGGCGCTATACCCTCCAAAGGCATTTCATGCGATCTTCATGGCATTCGCCCTGGAGTCGCCTGAATGCCCTCATTTATCTCCGATCACCCGATGTTCTGTGCCTTGGCGCTGGTGCTGATCGACATCGCCGTATGGCGCCTGATCTCTGCCGATTTCGCCAATTGGAAGCTGGCGGCGCGGCTGGTGATCTTTGCGGTGTTCAGCGCCGTGCTGTTCAACGAAGGCATGAACCCGATGCAGGTCGCGCCGTTCGGCGACAACGTGGCGCTGCACCTGGCGGCGACGGCGTTCCAGATCGGCTGGTGGTTGTTTGCGGCGCGCACCCTCACGGTATTACTCGGCGCGGTGATGATGCAGCGGGTCGGCCACACCGGGCGGCTGTTGCAGGACCTGGTGGGCGCGGTGATCTTCCTGATCGCGATCATCGCGGCCATGGCCTACGTGCTCGACCTGCCGGTCAAGGGCGTGCTGGCCACTTCCGGCGCGGTGGCGATCATCGTCGGCCTGGCGTTGCAAAGCACCTTGAGCGACGTGTTTTCCGGCATCGTCCTCAACACCACCAAGCCCTACCAACTGGATGACTGGATCTCCATCGACGGCACCGAAGGCCGGGTGATCGACATCGACTGGCGCGCCACCCAACTGCAAACCTCCCAGGGCAGCCTGGCGGTGGTGCCCAATTCGTTGGCGGCCAAGGCCAAGATCATCAACTTCTCGCGCCCGGCGGATATGTTTGGCCTGGCAGTCAGCCTGCAGGTCAGCCCCCATGCGCGGCCGCAAACCGTGCTGGATGCGCTGGAGCGGGCGATGCAGGGATGTCGGCCGTTGTTGGCCAAGCCGGCGCCGAGTGTGGCGTTCAAGACGTCGGCCAGTGGTGGGGTGGAGTATGAGATCAGCGGGTTTGTGCCGGCGATGGCGCTCAAGCGTGAGGTGCGTAACCAACTTTATGATTTGGCGTTTCGGCATTTGCAGGCGGCGGGGGTGAGTTTGTTGTCGGCGGCCGAGAGTAATGCGCCGGTGGCGGTTTCCCGGGCTCGGGCGTTGTTGGAGAGTTCGTCTATTTTCTCGACGTTGAGGCAGGAGGAGAAGGAGACGTTCAGCCAGAACATGACGCTGCAGACCTTTCGCGCCGGGGAGATGATTTTGCCGGCGGGGGAGGTGAGTGATCACCTGTTTATCATTGAGTCCGGGGTGATTTCGGTGATGTTGACCAAGGCGGGGCACAAGTTTGAAGCCGGGCGGATGGGACCAGGGGAGGTGATTGGTGAGGCCGGGATTTTGTCGGAGCAGGGTGTGCCTGCGGACTTTTCGGCGAAGACGTTTTGTACGTTGTACCGGATTGAGAAGGAGTATCTGAAGCCTTGTCTGGATGCTCGGCATGACATCAGTGAGGCTATGAAAAGCCTGCTGGATTTCAGGTTGCATGCGGCTCAGAGTTTGACGCAGGAGGCGCCTGTGGTGCCGGTTAAGAAAGGGTTTATGCAGTGGCTGCGGAGTCGGGCCTGAAGGTGTACATATCCGTTGCTGCGGTAACGGCGGCTTATGGTTCCGCTCTTACAGCGGGTCACTTTTGGCAAACGCCCCAAAAGTAACCAAAAGGTCTTTGCCCCACCACTCGGTGCCTCGCCTAGGCTCGGCATGCCCGCACTCCGGCCCGATTCCGCGGGCCGCCGCGACGGGCCATCCATGGCCCGGCGCGGCTAAATCGGCATCCTTGCCGATTTACCCGCTCCACCGTGCCTACTTGCGGCCATCGTGGTTGACGGGGCCCGCAGATCAAAATCAAAAGCAGATCAAAAGCCAGAGCACAGCGGCCTCCCGGCCGGCTTGAGTGTTAAAAGCAAAGGCAAAGACCAGAGCGAAAACAGAGCTGCTTTTCTGTGGGAGCTGGCTTGCCTGCGATGCAGACAACTCGGTGCATCAGGTACACCCAGTTGATGCCATCGCAGGCAAGCCAGCTCCCACATTTGACCGTGCCCGCTTTTGATTTGGCTTGTGCCTTTGCTTTACAACACTCAAGCCGGCCGGTAGGCCGCTGTGCTCTTGCTTTTGATCTTGATCTTGATCTTAGGCGCCCCGTTAAACCACGCTGGCCGAACGCATGCTTTGGAGCGTGGGTAACCTGGCAGGACGCCAGGTTAGCCGTCCTGGGCCAAGGATGGCCCATGACGGCGGCCCACGGTCCAAAGCCGGAGTGAGGGCACTCCGAGCCTAGGCGAGGAGCCGAGTGGTGGGGCAAGAGCGTTTTGCTTACTTTTGCGCTTTTCAAAAGTGAGCCGCTGTAAGAGCGGAACCCTAGGCGGCCGTTACCGCAGCAACGGATATGTCCACCCCCCCCGCCACCCCGATCAAACACCCCTTGCGACCCCCGAATTTCTTTGCTAGTTTCTTACAAAATGTTAACGATAACATTTGCTCTAAAAATAAAAACAAAACAGAGATCCCCACCATGAAAATGCTTCCGAAAACCCTGTGTTTGTTGGCTCTGAGCATCAATCTTGGCACTTCTGGCCTGGCACTAGCCGACACCAAACCCGCCCCCATCCGCATCGGGGCGTCCTTCCAGGAAATCAACAACCCTTACTTCGTCACCATGAAAGACGCCCTGCAGGAAGCCGGGGCGACCATCGGTGCGCAGTTGATCATCACCGACGCCCGCCACGACGTGTCCAAACAGGTCAGCGACGTCGAAGACATGCTGCAAAAGGGCATCGACATCCTGCTGATCAACCCCACCGACTCGGTCGGCGTGCAATCAGCCGTCAAATCCGCCCACGCCGCCGGTGTAGTCGTGGTCGCCGTCGACGCCCAAGCCGAAGGCCCACTGGACTCCTTCGTCGGTTCGAAAAACTTCGACGCCGGCTTCCAGGCCTGCGAATACCTGGCCAAGAACATCGGTGACAAAGGCAATATCGCCATCCTCGACGGCATCGCCGTGGTGCCGATCCTGGAACGCGTCCGCGGTTGCAAAGAGGCCGTGGCCAAGCACCCCGACATCAAGATCGTGAGCATCCAGAACGGCAAGCAGGAACGTGACCAGGCGCTGACCGTCACCGAAAACATGCTGCAGGCCCAGCCCACCCTCAAGGGCATTTTCAGCGTCAACGACAACGGCTCCCTCGGCGCACTCTCGGCCATCGAAGCCAGTGGCCTGGACGTCAAACTGGTGAGCGTCGACGGCGCACCGGAAGCGATCAAGGCCATCCAGAAACCCGGCAGTAAATTCATCGCCACCTCCGCGCAATACCCCCGTGACCAGATCCGCCTGGCCCTGGGCATCGCCCTGGCCAAGAAGTGGGGCTCGCAAGTGCCGGCCACGATCCCGGTGGATATCACCCTGATCGACCAGGCCAAAGCCAAGGATTTCAGTTGGTAAAACACCCAGGCCCCACGCCAGGCGTGGGGCACAGGTCATCCATCTGAATGCGAGGTCGGCGGTATGAGCAGTCTTCTGAAGCTGGAAAACATCTGTAAGCGCTACCCGGGAGTGCAAGCTCTCAAGGCGATCAACCTGGAAGTGCAGCGGGGCGAGATTCATGCCTTGCTCGGGGAAAATGGCGCGGGCAAATCGACCCTGATGAAGATCCTTGGCGGGGTCGAGCACCAGGACGAAGGGCAGATCCTGATCGACGGCGAGGCCCGACAGTTCGCGACCTACCGTGATGCGATTGCTGCTGGTATCGGTATCGTGTTTCAGGAGTTCAGCCTGATTCCCTACCTCACGGCAGTGGAAAATATCTTCCTCGGCCATGAGCTGAGCAACCGTTTTGGCCTGTTGCGCAAGCGCGAAATGGTCGAGGCGAGCGAGGCGTTGTTCAGGCGCCTCGGCGTCAGCATTGACCTGCAATGCGCGGTCAAGCACCTGAGTGTGGCCGAGCAGCAGTTCGTCGAGATCGCCAAGGCCCTGGCCCTGGATGCGCGGTTGCTGGTACTCGACGAACCCACCGCCACCCTTACGCCGAGCGAAGCCGAGCTGCTGTTCGAGATCATGCGTGAGCTCAAGCGCCAGGGTGTGGCGGTGATTTTTATCTCCCATCATCTGGAGGAGATTTTCCAGGTGTGCGACCGCATCAGCGTGCTGCGCGACGGCGGCAATGTGGGCGTCACCGATGTGGCCGACAGCGATATCGACCGCTTGGTGGAAATGATGGTCGGCCGCCGCCTGGAGTGCAGTTTTCCAGCCAAACCCACCAGCGAACGCGGGCCGCTGTTGCTGGAGGTCAAGGACATCCAACTGGTGCGCAACGGCCCCCACAACCACTTTGAATTGCACAAGGGCGAGATTCTCGGCTTTGCCGGCCTGGTGGGTTCCGGGCGTACGGAATTGGCGCTGGGCATGATGGGCGCGCTGCCGTCGGTGAGCAAAGACGTATGGCTGCGGGGTGAAAAAATCACCCTCGACGACCCGGCCCAGGCCTTGGCCCATGGCATCGGCCTGCTGCCGGAAAGCCGCAAGACCGAGGGGCTGATCACCGACTTCAGCATTCGCGAAAACATCTCCCTCAACAACCTGCCCAAATACCAGAACGCCAGCGGCCTGATCGACAAGGACAAGGAATGCGCCAGTGTCGAAGCCCTGATGCGCCAGCTGTCGATCAAGGCCCCCAGCGGCGAGAGCCGGGTGTTCAACCTCAGCGGCGGCAACCAGCAGAAAGTCGTGATTGCCCGCTGGATCAACCATCACTGCGACGTGCTGGTGTTCGACGAACCCACCCGTGGCATCGACGTCGGGGCCAAGGCACAGATCTATGCGCTGATGCGCAGCCTCACGGAACAAGGCTACGCAATCATCATGATTTCCTCGGAACTGCCGGAAGTCATCGGCATGTGCGACCGCGTCGCCGTGTTCCACAAGGGCGCCATCGTCAAGGTACTGGAAGCGTCTGCCGTCAATCCTCAAGAGGTCATGCGCCATGCAACAGGGGGCTCAAGTGAATACGTCCATTAATGCCGTGGGGCCGAGCCGGCTGCGCCTGAACCTGGCGCGGTTGATTCGCTCACCGGCGTTTTATCCCTTTGTCGGGCTGCTGGTGGTGACGTTGGTGATGATCTTCGCCAGCGACAATTTCCTCACCGCCAACAACCTGTCGAACATTGCGCGCCAGGTGTCGATCAACGCGATTATCGCGGTGGGCATGACCTGCGTGATTCTCACCGGCGGCATCGATTTGTCGGTGGGGCCGGTAATGGCCTTGTCCGGCACCCTGACCGCCGGCTTGATGGTCGCCGGGTTGCCGCCGGGCCTGGCGATTGGCGCCGGAATGCTGGTCGGCGTGGCCTTCGGCATCGGCAACGGTTTGTTTGTCGCCTACCTGCATATGCCGCCGATCATCGTCACCCTGGCGACCATGGGCATCGCCCGTGGGTTCGGCCTGATGTACACCGACGGCTACCCGATTTCCGGTTTGCCGGAGTGGTTTGGCTTCTTTGGCCGCGAAAGCCTGTTCGGCATCTCGGTGCCGATCCTGATCATGCTGGTGACGTACCTGGCGGCCTATGTACTGCTGCAACACACCCGCATCGGTCGTTATATCTACGCGATTGGCGGCAACGAGGAAGCGGTGCGCCTGTCCGGTGTGCGGGCGGCGCGCTTCAAGTTGCTGGTGTATGGCATCAGCGGTTTCACCGCCGCGATTGCCGGGCTGGTGCTGACCTCGCGCTTGATGAGCGGCCAGCCGAATGCCGGGGTGTCGTTTGAGCTCGACGCGATTGCCGCCGTGGTTCTGGGCGGCGCCTCGATTGCCGGCGGGCGCGGGGTAATTGTCGGCACCTTGCTCGGCGCCATGCTGCTGGGGGTGTTGAACAACGGCTTGAACATGCTCGGGGTCTCGCCCTACGTCCAGAGTGTGATCAAGGGCGGGATCATTTTGCTGGCGATCTTTATCAGCCGTCAGCGCCACAAGTAAACCGGTTATCTCCACGCGGCCATGGTGGCCGCGAGGGGTTCTCTCATGCTCAAGAAAGGTCCGCACATCATGGAAAAGCACAACGAAATGCAAGCCGTCGTCTGCCACGGCCCGAAAGACTACCGCCTGGAACGCATCAGCAAACCCCAGGCGCGGGTCAATGAACTGGTGATCCGCATCGCCGCCTGCGGCATCTGCGCCAGTGACTGCAAATGCCATTCCGGCGCCGCGATGTTCTGGGGCGGCGACAACCCGTGGGTCAAGGCGCCGGTGGTGCCGGGGCATGAGTTTTTTGGCTACGTGGTGGAAGCGGGCGAGGGCGCCGAGGAGCACTTTGAAGTGAAGGTCGGCGACAAGGTGATCGCCGAGCAGATCGTACCGTGTGGCAAGTGCCGCTTCTGCAAGTCCGGCAAGTACTGGATGTGCGAGGTGCACAACATCTTCGGCTTCCAGCGTGAAGTGGCCGAAGGTGGCATGGCCCAGTACATGCGCATCCCGAAGACCGCCATCGTGCACAAGATTCCGGAGTCGGTGTCCCTGGAAGATTCGGCGCTGATCGAGCCGATGTCCTGTGCGATTCACACCGTCAACCGGGGCGAGATCCAGCTGGATGACGTGCTGGTCATCGCCGGTGCCGGCACCTTGGGCCTGTGCATGGTGCAAGTGGCCGCCCTTAAAACGCCGAAGAAACTGGTGGTGATCGACATGGTCGACGAGCGCCTGGAACTGGCGAAGAAATACGGTGCCGACGTGGTGATCAACCCGTCCCGGGACAATGCCCGGGAGATCATCAATGGCCTGACCGATAACTACGGCTGCGACGTGTACATCGAAACCACTGGCGTACCGGCGGGCGTTACCCAAGGCCTGGACTTGATCCGCAAACTCGGACGGTTTGTCGAGTTCAGCGTGTTTGGCGCTGAGACCAGCGCCGACTGGTCGATCATCGGCGACCGCAAGGAACTGGACGTACGCGGCGCGCACCTGGGGCCTTACTGCTACCCGGTGGCGATCGACCTGTTCGAGCGCGGCCTGGTGACCTCCAAGGGTATCGTGACCCATGACTTCGGGCTGGATAACTGGGCCGAGGCGTTTGAGCTGGCCAACTCGACCAAGTCGATCAAGGTGCTGCTGAAGCCGGTGGTCTGAGATGAACTACGTAATGGGTGTGGACATCGGCACGCAGAGCACCAAGGCGCTGCTGGTGGATGCGGACGGCTTGATCATCGCCCAGCACAGCCAAGGGTATCGTGTGGATACCCCGAAAGTGCGCTGGGCCGAGCAGTGGCCGCAGGTCTGGCTGGATGCGGTCGAGACCTGCGTCGCCCAGTGCATGGCCAAGGCTGGCGTAGGGAAAGAGCAGGTCAAGGCGCTGTGCATCAGCAGCCTGTATGGCGGCTCCGGAATTGCCGTGGACGCGCAGATCACGCCGCTGCACCCGTGCCTGATCTGGATGGACCGGCGCGCGGGCGAGCAAGTGGAGTGGGTGCGCGAGCATGTGGACCTGGAGCGGCTGTTCGCGATTACCGGTAACTCGGTGGACAGCTACTACGGCTTCACCAAGATGCTCTGGCTCAAGCAACACCAGCCGCAGGTGTGGGCCAACACCCGTTACCTGCTGCCGCCCAACAGCTACATCAACTGGTGCCTGACCGGTGAGTTGGCGGTGGATCACAGCAGCGCTGGCAATATCGGTGGCGTCTACGATGTGGCCCGGCGTGGCTGGTCGGCCGAAATGCTGGCGGCGCTTGGGATTCCGTTGGCGATGATGCCGGAGCGCTTGCTGTATTCCGGTGAAGTGGTCGGCGGTTTGCTCGAGGAATGGGCCCGGCGATTGGGCTTGCAGGCGGGTACGCCGATCCTTGCCGGAGGCGTGGATGCGGCCATGGCCACATTGGCGGCAGGAGTGACGCGACCGGGCAATCACGTGGCGATGATTGGCACCAGCATGTGTTGGGGTTATCTCAATCAGCAGGTGGACGCGCGCCATGGCCTGGTGAGCATGCCCCACGTCTATAACGGCCATCAGGACCTGTACATCTTCGGCGGTGCGATTACCGCCGGGGCGTCGGTGAGCTGGTTTCGCGAGCAGTTCTGCCAGGCCGAAGAGCAGCAGGCCAGGGAGACCGGGCAGGACAGTTTGTGGCTGCTGGAGCAGAGCGCTGCGAAGATCCCGGCGGGCAGTGAGGGGCTGTTGTTCCTGCCGTACCTCATGGGCGAACGCAGCCCGGTGTGGGATGACCGCGCCAGCGGCAGCTTTGTCGGGCTGAACCTGTATCACAGCCGCATCCACCTGTACCGCGCGGTGCTTGAAGGGGTGAGTTTTGCCCTGCGGCACAATATCGAAGCGGGCACCCGTGGGGCGCATTCCCTTGATCCACGGTTGATTGTGGTGGGTGGGGCGAGCCATTCGGATTTGTGGATGCAGATTATTGCGGACATCACCCACTACCCGGTCTACACCATCGTGCAAGAGGTGGAGGCAGCGCTGGGTGCGGCGTTGTTGGCGGCCCATGCAGTGGGGTTGGTGGATGATCGGGAGATGGAGAAGGGCTGGGTGCAGTTGGAGCTGCGGGCGGAGCCGGAGGTTGGGAATGTCGGGGTGTATGACCGGGCATTTGCCGAGTATTTGAAACTGTATCCGGCGCTGAAACCGGTGATGCACAGCTTGCAGAACGCTTAAGCGAACACCGATCAAAAGTGTGGGAGCTGGCTTGCCTGCGATGGCGGTGCATCAGTAACAAGTGGGTTAAATGACCCACCGCTATCGCAGGCAAGCCAGCTCCCACATTGGATCTTCATTGTTTCCGGGATACCTGCCATGAACGCCACTTTTGATTTTACCCACCAGCGCATCCTCGTCACCGGCGCCAGCAGCGGCATCGGCCGGGAAATCGCCCTGCAATTGATCGCCAGCGGCGCCGAGGTTTTCGCGCTGGGCCGCGACGCCCAGTCCCTGGCCCAACTCGGCTGCGAAACCCTGTGCCTGGACATCGCCAACAGCACCGCCCTGGACCTGGCCCTGCAAGGCCTGCCGCCGATGCACGGCCTGGTCAACTGCGCCGGCATCTCTCGCCTGGAGCCGGCGGCTGCCATCAGCGCCGAAGCCTTCGATCAGGTGATGAACGTCAACGCCCGCGCCGCCGCCCAGGTCGCCAGCCGTATCGCCGATGCAATGATTGAAGCCAAGATTCCCGGCAGCATCGTCAACGTCTCAAGCCAGGCCTCACTGGTAGCCCTGGACGATCACCTCGGCTACTGCGCCTCGAAGGCCGCACTGGACGCCATCACCCGGGTGCAATGCGCGGAATGGGGCCGCTTCGGAATTCGCGTCAACAGCGTCAACCCCACCGTGACCCTGACGCCCATGGCGCAGATGGCATGGTCGGCACCGGCCAAGCGCGACCCGGCATTGGCGGCGATTCCCCTCGGGAGGTTTGCCGAAACGGCGGAGGTGGCCCTGCCGGTGCTGTTCCTGCTGAGCGATGCCGCCAGCATGATCAGCGGCGTCAGCCTGCCGATCGATGGCGGCTATACCAGCCGCTAGCCGTTCTCCAGTTTGCCGGCGATTACCACTTTGTCCCGCGGTTTGTGCGGGTCTTCGAGGCGGTCCAGCAGCAGTCGCACTGCGCTGCTGCCGGCCAGTGACGCGTCATGGGCCACGCAGGCAATCGGCACGCCGAAGATATCGGCGAAGGGCAGGCGGTCGATGCCGCAGATGGTCAGGCTGTCGTGGGGGATGTTGTGCATGCGCAACGCACGCAACGCGCCGAGGGTGATCAACTGGTTGAAGCCCATGATCGCGTCCGGCGCCGAATGCTCGGCCAGGTAGTCGAGGGTGTGCAGGTAGGAGGGCATCAGCGTGTAGTCGCCGGCACACACTTCGACCTGCACCTGCGGGTGATCGGCCAGGACTTCTTTCAAGCCCTTGAGGCGTTCCATGGTGATGCGCGAATGCTCCGGCCCGGTCAGCACCAGCAGGCGCTTGAGATTCGGGGTTTGCCGCACCAGGTACTGCGCCGCCTCGATGCCGCTGTGGTAGTTGTCCAGTACCACGCGGCTGAACGGACTCTCGTGGATGGTGCGGTCAAGCAACACCACCGGGGTCTTGCCGTTGCCCAGGCGCTCCAGGTAGTCCGGCTGGTAGCTGGGCTCATCGGAGACCGGCGATAAAATAATCCCCGCCACGCGGTAGCCCAGCAGGGTGTCGACCGCCTTGCTTTCCAGTTCTTCCAGCTCATCGGTGTCCACCAGCATGATGGTGTAGCCGTGCTTTTTCGCCTCGCGGGAAATCGCCTTGATCATCTCGCTGTAGAAGGGGTTGTCCACCGAGGCGGTAATCACGCCGATGATCAGGCTTTCGCTGCGCTTGAGCCCGCGGGCGAAGGCGTTGGGCACGTAGTCCAGCTCTCGCGCCACCTCGAGAATCCGCGCCAGGGTGGCGGGCTTGACCAGGTCGGGTTTGCTCAGCGCACGGGACACCGTGATGGTGGTCATGTTGACCCGTTTGGCGATGTCGCTGATGGTGACGGATTTTTTCTTGTTCATCGGCAGGGGGAAACCAGGAGAAAACAACCTGAGGCTACCATGTGCACGGGATCAAATCACCGGATCCCAGCGCTGCGACCAATCCTTTTCCGCCTCCACCACCGCCCGCAGCAAGCCCAGCGCCTGCTGCAAAACCGCCGAGTCGCGCTCGCGGGAATACACCAGGTACGTTGGAAAGCTGAACTCGGGCGCCTTGGGCACCCGCTCCATCACACCGCTGTCCAGGTAGCTCTGCACCACCCGCGTACGGAAATACCCGGCGCCGCCATTCTCCAGGATGTACTGCAAGGCCAACGGCCCGAGATTGAAACTCAGGGCGGCGCGGGCTTTGTCCGGCAGGGCCGCGTCGTGTTGCTGACGGAAGCCCTGGCCCCAGTCGATGTACACGTAGGGCTCGGGCCGGGCCGCCAGCTGCACCAGGATCAGTTTTTCTTCCAGCACCTGCTCCACCTGCAACCCCGGCCAGTATTGCGGCTGGAACACCAGTGCAGCGTCCAGTACCCCCAGCTCCAGTTGGCGCAACAGGTACTCGCCCTCGCGAATCTCGGTGCGCAGCGCATAGCCGGGGATGTGTTCACGCAGGGCTTGGGCCCAGCCGAGCATCAACGGGTTGCACAGGCTGACTTCGCCACCGATGTGCAGCACGTTGCGGTAACCATCGGGCAACGGCAGGTCGCGGCGGGCGGCTTCCCAGGTTTGTACCAGCTGGTTGGCGTAGACCACAAAGGCCTCGCCGTCCGGGGTCAGGCGCGCACCGGCGCGGTTGCGCACGAACAGGGTGCTGTTGAGCTGGCTTTCGAGGTTCTTGACGCGGGCGGTGATCGCCGTCTGGGTGACGTGCAGCTTCTCGGCCGCCGCGGCGAGGCTGCCGCAGCGGGTGATTTCGAGGAAGGTGCGTGCCAGTTCGATGTCCATGAAACCCCCTTGGATGATAGGAGGCATTGTAGGGGTTGATGATTGGAATACGGACAAAAATGTGGGAGCGGGCTTGCTCGCGAAGGCGGTGTGTCAGTCAAGATATCCGGTGACTGACACACCGCCTTCGCGAGCAAGCCCGCTCCCACAGTTTGATTGCATTTCAGGTTGGGGTTTTTGGGGCTTGCAGGTGCTCGGTTGGAAAAGCCTTGGCATACGCCTGGCAAACTCTCAGCACCTGCTCATCCGCAAACCGCGCCCCCACCACATGCAACCCCACCGGCAACCCATTCGCTGCCAACCCGCACGGCACCGACGCCGCCGGTTGCTGGGTCAGGTTGAAGGGATAGGTAAACGGCGTCCATTCCATCCACTCCCCAAGGCCCGAGCCCGGCGGCACGTTATGCCCGGCCTCGAACGCGGTGATCGGCATCATCGGCGAAACCAGCACATCGTAATGTTCATGGTATGCCGCCATGCGCGCCACCAGCGCAGCCCGTGCTTCCAGCGCCGCACTGTAGTCACTGAGGCTGATCTGCTCGCCCAGTCGGGCAATGCGCAGCAACCCCGGGTCCATCAGTTGCCGTTGCGCATCGCTTAACGGCCCGGCCAGGCGCGCCGCACCGGCAAACCACAGGGTATTGAACACCTCCAGCGGATCACTGAACCCCGGATCAATCTGCTCAACATGGGCACCCAACTGCACCAGGCCTTCGACCGCTTTGGCGACGACCCTGGCCACTTGCGGGTCCACGTCCACATAACCGAAGTTCGGGCTATAGGCGATACGCAGGCCCTTCAAGTCAGCCCCAGCCTGCAACCATGGCGTGGTCCGGGGCGCGCCGATCAAACCGTCCCGCGCGTCTGGTTGCGCGATGGTTTGCAGCATCAGCACCGAGTCTTCCACGGTGCGGGTCATCGGCCCCAGGTGAGACAAAATAGTCATTGAACTGGCCGGCCATTGCGGCACATAACCGAAAGTCGGCTTGATGCCAAAGGTGCCGGTGAATGCGCAGGGAATCCGGATCGAGCCACCGGCATCGCTGCCCTGGTGCAGCACGCCCAGGTTCAAGGCCGCCGCCGCACCGGCACCGCCGGACGAACCGCCCGCCGTCATGCGCGTGTCCCACGGATTGCGAGTAATCCCATACAACGGATTATCGGTGACGCCTTTCCACCCGAACTCCGGCGTGGTGGTCTTGCCCAGCAGCACCGCGCCGGCCTTGCGCATGAAGGCCGAGAAGGGCGCATCCACCTCCCACCGGCCCTCGGCGGAGGTGGTGCGCGAACCCTTGCGCGTCGGCATGCCGATGGTCTGCGTCAGGTCCTTGATGGACGCCGGCACACCGTCCAGCGCCCCGCACGGCTGGCCCTTGAGCCAGCGCTGTTCCGAGGCTCGGGCCGCGTTCAAGGCGCCTTCCGGGTCGACGTGGCAGTAGGCGTTGACCGCCGGGTTGTAGCGTTCGATTCGCAGCAATGCGTCTTCGGTGACTTCCACCGGCGACAGGCGTTTATCCCGATAGAGAGCCAGCAGCTCAACAGCGGTCAGGTTGGCGATATCCGTCATGCCGCTTTCCCTCCTTGCGCCGCGTTGACCATGGCCCGCAGCAACACGGCGCAGCCCGCCGCCAGGTCATCCGGCGCGGCGTTTTCGATTTCGTTGTGGCTGATGCCGCCTTCGCATGGCACAAAAATCATCCCGGCCGGGCCCAGTTCGGCGACGAAGATCGCGTCATGCCCGGCGCCGCTGACGATGTCCATATGGCTCAGGCCCAGAGCGCTTGCACCCTCGCGCACGGCGTTGACGCAGGCGGGGTTGAAGTCCAGCGGCGGGAAGTCGGCGGTAGGCGTCAGTTCAAAGCTCAGCCCGTGTTGCTCGGCAGTCGCTTCGATCACCTGGCGCACTTCGTCGACCATCGCTTGCAGCTTGTCGGCGTGCAGGTGGCGCAGGTCGATGGTCATGTGCACCTGGCCGGGAATCACGTTGCGTGAGCCGGGATGCAGGCTCAGGCAACCGACAGTGCCGCAGGCATGGGGTTGTTGTTCGTGGGCGATGCGATTCACCGCGCTGACCACTTGCGCCGCGCCTACCAAGGCGTCCTTGCGCAGGTGCATCGGCGTCGGGCCGGCATGGGCTTCGACGCCGGTGAGGGTCAGGTCAAACCATTTCTGGCCCAGGCAGCCCATGACCACACCGATGGTGGTGGCCTGGTCTTCCAGCACCGGGCCCTGTTCGATATGCGCCTCGAAATAGGCACCCACCGGATGACCCAGTACCGCACGGGAACCGGCATAGCCGATGCGCTGCAATTCGGCGCCCACTGACAGGCCGTGCTCGTCCTGTTTGTCGAGGGTTTCCTGCAAGTCGAATTTACCGGCGAATACCCCGGAACCCATCATGCACGGCGGAAAACGCGAGCCCTCTTCGTTGGTCCACACCACCACTTCAATCGGCGCTTCGGTCTCCAGGTTCAAATCGTTGAGGGTGCGGATCACTTCCAGGCCGGCCATCACGCCATAGCAGCCGTCGAACTTGCCGCCGGTAGGCTGGGTGTCGATATGGCTGCCGGTCATCACCGGCGCCAGTGCCGGATTACGCCCGGCGCGGCGGGCAAAGATATTGCCGATGGCGTCGACGCTGACGCTGCACCCGGCCGCCTCGCACCATTGCACAAACAGGTCGCGGGCCTGGCGGTCAAGGTCGGTGAGGGCCAGGCGACATACGCCACCTTTTGGCGTGGCGCCCAGGCGGGCGAGGTCCATCAACGATTGCCAAAGGCGGTCGCGGTTGATCAGCGGGGCGTTGCTCTGGAGCGGTTGCGCAAAACTATTCATCAGCAGTCTCCGGTCAGGCACTCAGGGCCAGGTAACGGTTCTTGATCGTCGGGTCGGCGCGGAAGGCTTCGGCACTGCCTTCGTACACCACGCGGCCTTGTTCGAGGACGTAATGGCGGTCGGCGAGCTTGTCGCAGACCATCAGGTTCTGTTCCACCAGCAGCACCGGCAGGCCGTCTTCCTTGACCTTGAGCAGGATCTTTACCAGTTCGTCGACGATCACCGGCGCGAGGCCTTCGGTGGGTTCATCGAGGATCAGCAGCTTCGGATCGTTGAGCAGGGCGCGGGCGATGGCGAGCATCTGCTGCTCGCCGCCAGACAGTGCGTGGCCGGCGTTTTTGCGGCGCTCCTTGAGGCGCGGGAACATGCCGTACACGTCTTCCATCTGCCAGCGGCTGGTCTTGCGCACCGCGATGCGCAGGTTTTCCTCGACGGTCAGCAGGCGGAAGATCCCGCGGTTCTCCGGCACCAGCGCCAGGCCCTGACGGGCGATTTCGAAGATTTTCTGCCCTACCAGTGGCTGGCCGTTGAAGTGAATCTGGCCCTGGCGCGGGCAGATAATCCCGAGGATGCTGCGCAGGGTGGTGGTCTTGCCGGCACCATTGCGCCCCAGCAGGGTCACCAGTTCGCCGGGATTGACGGTCAGGGACACGCCTTCAAGGACATGGCTCTTGTCGTAGTAGGAATGGATATTGTCGACGGTCAGCATCAGGCGGCTTCTCCCAAATAGGCGGTGCGCACGCGCTCGTCGGCGCGCACGAATTCCGGTGTGCCTTCCACCAGGATCTGGCCGTGGCTCATCACGGTGATGCGTTGGCTGATGGACATGACGATGCTCATGTTGTGCTCGATCAACAGCACGGTATGGTCGCGACCGAGGTCGCTGATCAGTTGGGTCATGATCGGAATGTCGTCGATGCCCATGCCCGAGGTGGGTTCGTCGAGCATCAGCAGCTTGGGTCTGGAGCAGATCGACATGCCGACTTCCAGCACCCGCTGCTGGCCGTGGGACAACTCGCCGGCCAGGGTGTCGGCGCGGGCGGTGAGTTGCAGGCGTTCCAGCACCTGGTCGGCCATCTCCAGGTGTTCGCGCTTGCTGTCGACCCGGCGCCAGAAGTTCAGGGCGCGGGCACCGTCGCGGCCCTGGGCGGCCAGGCGCAGGTTCTCGCGCACGCTGAGGTTCTGGAACAGGCTGGTGAGCTGGAACGAGCGGGCCATGCCCAGGCCGACGCGGCCGTGGGCCGGTTTGCGCATCAGGTTCTTGCCGTCGAAATGGATCGCCCCGGCGGTGGCCTGGCGTTCGCCGGTCAGGCAGTGGAACAGACTGGTCTTGCCGGCGCCATTGGGGCCGATGATGGTGTGGATGGTGCCGGCTTCCACCTTGAGGTTGACGCCGTTCACGGCGTGGAATGCGCCGTAGGCCAGTTCCAGGTTCTTGGTTTCCAACAGGATGCTCATGACAGCTTCTCCTTGCTCACAACGTCGGCCTTGCGGCTGCCGCGCACACGTTCGAACAGGGTCGACAAGCCGCCCCACAAACCGCCGCGCATGAAGATCACTACCAGGATCAGAATTACCCCCAGCAGCATCAGCCAGCGCGGCCACAGGTCGGACAGGAAGTCCCCCAGCAGCACGATGGAACCGGCGCCCAGCAAGGAGCCGAACAGCGAGCCGGTGCCGCCGACGATGGTCATGATCAGAATGTTCTCGGACATCGCCAGGTCGATGTTCGACAGCGGCACAAAGTGCAGCAGCATCGCGTACAGCGCCCCGGCAATCCCGGTCACGGCGCCAGACAACACGAACACCAGGATCTTGAAGTGGCGGGTGTCGTAGCCGATGGCCGAGGCTCGGGTTTCATTTTCGCGGATCGCCATCAGCGTGCTGCCGAATGGCGAGGCGATCACTCGGCGGGCGCCGATGAAGATCAACAGGAACAGCACCGCGACAAAACCGTAAAACGCGCGGGCATCGGTCAGCGACAACAGCACCGTGTCACCGAGACGGATTTCCGGGCGCGGCACGCTGAGCAGGCCGTTGTCGCCGCCCGTCCAGTCGCTCAGGGTGTAGGCGACGAAGTAGGCCATCTGGCTGAAGGCCAGAGTCAGCATCACGAAGTAAATGCCGGTGCGACGGATCGCCAGGGCACCCACCAGAAACGCCAGGAAACCTCCGGCGACCGCAGCGCCCAGCAATGCGCTGAACAGGCCCAGTTGCAGGTGAATCATCAGCAACGCCGCGCAGTAGGCGCCGGCCCCAAAGAAGATGCCTTGGCCGAACGACAGCAGCCCGGTGTAACCCAGCAGCAGGTTGCAGGCGAGGGCGGCCATGGCAAAGATCAGGATCTCGGTGGCCAGGGTTGCCGAGGGCAGAATCAACGGCAGGCCGATCAACACCGCGAGCACCAACAGCAGCATGTAGCGCGACTGGGTCTTGGCGAACGGCAGGGGATTTTTCTCGCTCATGTCAGGCTCTCCCGAACAGGCCGTAAGGACGCACCAGAATCACCACGGCCATTGCGCCGTAGATCATCAAGCTTGCGCCCTGGGGCCAGAGTGTGGTCATCAGGCTTTGCACCACGCCGACCAACAGGCCGCCCACCAGTGCGCCGCTGAAGGAACCCATGCCGCCAATCACCACCACCACGAACGCCACGCCGAGGATTTCCGGGCCGACAAAGGGCTGGGCGCCGCGCAACGGGGCGAACAGCACACCGGCAACGCCGGCCAGGGCCACGCCGAGGGCGAAGGTCATGGAGAACAGGCGAAAGATGTTGGTGCCCAGCAGGGATACGGTTTCCGTACTTTCACTGCCGGCCCGCACCAGGGCGCCGAAGCGTGTGCGTTCCAGCAGCAGCCACAGGCCCAGACCGACGAGGCCGGAAAACACGATCAGGAACAGGCGGTAGTAGGGGTAGACGAAATCACCGACCACCAGCACCCCGCGCAGCAATTCCGGTACGGCGACGCTTTTGCCCACCGGGCCCCAGATCATCACGCTGGCTTCCTGGATGATCAGGGCGATCCCCAGGGTCACCAGAATCTGGAACATGTGCGGCAAATGATAAATCCGCTGGATCAATAATCGCTCGATCACCCAGGCCAGCGCGGCCACCACCAGCGGCGCAATCAGCAGTGCCAGCCAGAAATTGCCGGTAAGGCTGACGGCGGTGTAGCAGATGTAGGCGCCCAGCAAAAAGAACGCACCGTGGGCGAAGTTGACGAAGTTCAGCAGGCCGAAAATGATCGTCAAGCCGACCGCGATCAGGAAGTAAATCATCCCAAGGCCCAGGCCGTTGAGAATCTGGAACAGGTAAAGATTAAGCATGCAGGAACCCTCGGCAGGCGGCCGCGTGAGCGGCCCTGCGCTGTGTCACCAGTAGATTTTCAGCGGATCAGCCGAGCACGCAGCCCGTGGCTTCCACCGGCGGGAACGACTGGCCGGAGCTGAGCACCTTGGCCAGGTCATCCTTGTCGGCCATGTCGCCGGCGGCCTTGCCCACCAGCAGGTAGTAATCCTTGATCACCTGATGGTCGCCGGCGCGGATCGACTCCTTGCCGGTGGGGCCTTCGTAGCTCAGACCCTGCATGGCCTTGGCCACGGTCGGCCCGTCGAAACTGCCGGTTGAGATGATGGTTTCGAGCATGACCTTGGTGCTGATGTAGTCAGCGGCCAGCGGGTAGGTGGGGTTGATGCCGTATTTGGCCTTGGTCAGTTTCACCAGGTCGCGGTTGAGCGGGGTGTCGACCTGATGCCAGTACTGAGCGCCGAGGTACACGCCTTCCAGTACGTCACTGCCCAGTTCCTGGAACTGGTCGAGGCCGGCGGACCACACCAGCAGCACTTTCATGCGCTCCTTGATACCGAAGTTCACCGCCTGGCGCAGAGTGTTGGACGACTGGCTGCCGAAGTTCAGCAGCACCAGCACGTCGGGTTTGGCGGCGATTGCGTTGGTCAGGTAGCCGGAGAATTCCTGCTCCTGCAGCGAGTGGTAGCTGTTGCCGGCGTGTTCCAGGCCATGCTCGGCCAGCACCGATTTGGCGCCTTCGAGCAGGGCTTCGCCGAATACGTATTGCGGGGTGATGGTGTACCAGCGCTTGGCGTCGGGCAGCAGCTTGATCAGCGGCACGAGGGTCTCGCGGATCGCACCGTAGGTCGGCACTGACCAGCGGAAGGTTGCGCTGTTGCAGTCCTTGCCGGTGACTTCATCGGCGCCCACCGGGGTCATGAACACGCCACCGGCCTTGCTCACTTCCTTGGCCACCGCGAGTGCCGAAGACGAAAGGGTGCAGCCCTGGAAGAAGCGTGCGCCGTCCTGCTGGATCGCTTCCTGGACCTTGCGCACGGCCTTGCCGGCGTTGCCTTCGGTGTCGATCACCTTGTAGTTCAGCGGGCGACCGAGCAACTCGGGATGCTGTTCTACCGCGAGGCGCGAACCCATGTCGGCAAATTTGCCATAACTGGCAAAGGCGCCAGACATGGACTTGAGGCCGTAAAAGGTAAAGGGCTCTGCGGCGAATGCAGAACGCACGCTCAGCGGGAGGCTGAGGGCGGCGGCTGCGGTGAGACTGGCTTTCAACAACGTACGACGCTGCATGGGGTGACTCCCTGGATTAGTTATTGGCAGGAGTGGCAATGGCGATACGGTGGAGCACGGCCTGTGGGCAGGCCTTTTATTGGGGGTTGGGGGGTGTCAGTGGTTGTGATCGAACTCCAGTAGAAAGTGCGGGCTGACCTCACCTTCAAGGGCGGTCATGTGGTGTTCGGCGTCGCACATGTGTTCGTGCATCAGGCTGCGTACGGTGGCTTCGTCTTCGGCTCGGAAGGCGATCAGCAGTTGCTTGTGGTAGTCGAGGTTGGCGGCGTCGAATTGCTTGCGCTTGGGTTTGTAGGCTTTTTTCAGGACGACCAGGTCGCGCAGCAGGTCGTTGAGGAATTGCGCCATGAAGCTCAGCAGCGGGTTGGGGCAGGCCTTGGCCAGCAGGTTGTGGAATTCCAGTTCGGCGATGCGTTGTTCGCGTTGGCCGGCTTCGCTGTCTTCGGGGGCGCTGCAAAAATCGACGTTGTCCTGGAGGGCGCGGTAGTCGTCTTCGCTCAGGCGGCCCAGCACGGAGACGGCGAGTTCGACTTCGATGACTTTGCGCAGTTGGTAGACCTGCTCGCCGTCCAGGTGCTGGAAGTGCAGGTAGTTGCGCAAGGCGCGGCTGGCGGGTTCGGTGCCGGCCTGGTTGAGGTAGGCCCCGCCGCTGGGGCCGGTGCGGGTGTTGACCAGGCCTTCGACTTCCAGCGCCTTTAGGGCTTCGCGGGCGGAGCCTTTGGAGCACTGGAAGCTTTCCATCAGTTCGCGTTCGGTGGGCAAACGGTCGCCGGGCTTGAGTGCATCGGTGACGATTGAGCGTTTGACCGACTCGACGATCACGTCGGAGAGCTTCTGGCGTTTGCGGCGCAACGGGCGGCTTAGCATGGTGGTTGATTGATCCTATTAATGCGCATTAATAGTACTTAATAGGGGTTTGGGGTGGGGCGTCAACGGAGGGGGTCGTTTTTGGTTTGGATGGGTCGTAAATGGTGGGGGTGTGTATATCCGTTATTTAGGTAACGGCCGCTTAGGGTTCCGCTCTTACAGCGGCTCACTTTTGAACAGCGCAAAAGTAAGCAAAACGCTCTTGCCCCACCACTCGGCACCTCGCTTAGGCTCGGTGTGCCCTCACTCCGGCTTTGGACCGTGGGCCGCCGTCATGGGCCATCCCTGGCCCAGGACGGCTAACCTGGCGTCCTGCCAGGTTACCCACGCTCCAAAGCCTGCGTTCGGCCAGCGTGGTTTAACGGGGCGCCTAAGATCAAGATCAAAAGCAGATCAAGAGCACAGCGGCCTACCGGCCGGCTTGAGTGTTGAAGAGCAAAATCAAAAGCTAAAGCGGGCACGGTCAAATGTGGGAGCTGGCTTGCCTGCGATGGCATCAACTGGGTGTACCTGATGTACCGAGGTGTCTGCATCGCAGGCAAGCCAGCTCCCACAGAAAAGCAGAGCTGCATCAGCTTCAGATTTGGCTTTCGCTCTGGATCTTGCCTTTGCTTTTAACACTCAAGCCGGCCGGTAGGCCGCTGTGCTCTTGCTTTTGATTTTGATTTTGATCTGACTGCCCCAATAAGCCCGAGGCCGAACGCAGGCAGTGCGGAGCGGGTAAACCGGCAGGACGCCGGTTTAGCCGCGCCGGGCCATGGATGGCCCGTCGCGGCGGCCCGCGGAGCAATGCCGGAGTGAGGGAACACCGAGCCTAGGCGAGGTGCCGACAGGCGGGGCAGAGCCCTTTGCTTACTTTGGGGCTTTTCCAAAGTGAGCCGCTGTAAGAGCGGAACCATAAGCCGCCGTGACCGAAGAAACGGATATGTACACATGCATGGCGCAGTAATTGCGTACCCCCCCAAACCCCAACCCCAAAAAAAGGAGCACCCCCCATGCAACTACGCGCCTTGCGATATTTCCACGAGGTCGCCCGCTGCGCCTCCCTGCGTAAGGCAGCCGAACGTCTATACGTCACCCCAACCGCCGTCAGCCGCCAGATCGAACACCTGGAACACTTCTTCGGCGCCGCCCTGATTGAACGCGGCCCCCGCGGCATCCGCCTCACCGCCGAGGGCGAATGCCTGGCCGAACAAGTCACCTCAACCCTGCGCGGCCTCGACCAGGTACGCGAAGTCATCGCCAGCCGCCAAAGCCAGGTAGCCGGTAACATCAGCATCCATGTGTCAGAAAGTATCGTTTCCACCGTACTCGCCCCGGTACTCGCCACCTTCTACCGCGGCCATCCCAAGGTCACCTTCAACATCGTAATCGCCAGTGCATCGGCCACCCTCGACGCCCTGTGCAGCGGCGAGGCAGACCTGGGCCTGGCGTTCTACCTGCAAGAACGCGCCGACGTCGAAGTCACTGCCCATTGCCAGCTGTGGCACCGGGTGCTGGTCAGCGCCGAACACCCCTTCGCCCAACGCGAAAGCATCGAATTGAGCGAACTGCAAGGCCAGCCCCTGGCGATTCCCGACTCGGCCTACGGCGTGCGCCAGGCCCTGGAAGTGGCCGCGAAAAAACGCGGTGTCACCCTCGACCCCGTGTTCACCACCAGCTCCCTGGAAGTGCAGAAGAGCCTGGCCCGGCAACGGGCAGCGGTGCTGATTTTGCCCCAGGTCGAGGCAGACGTACGGGACTTGGGCGACGGCCTGGTCGCCGTGCCGATCGCCGATGAAGACCTCGGCCGCATCCGCATCGACCTCTGCGTGTACCGCAACCGCCCCCGTTCGGTGGCGGTGCTCAAGTGCCAGGAAATGCTGGCGGGGGCGATGCAGCGTTGTTCGCTGAACTGAGTCTCAGAAGATGTTGATCGGCACATTGGCAACGAGGCGGAACTCATCGTAGCTGCCGTCAATCTGCCCGCCGCTGGCGCGGTGGTTGTAGACGATGGTGCGCAGTACGGTGTTCTTGAGTGTTCCGGACTGAATCACATAGGCCACCATCAAGCCGTTTTCGTTGTGCTTGGCGCCATCCAGGCTGCGCACGTTGTAGCCGGTGTTGTGGCCGTTGCGGTCGCCATCGTAATGGGTGCCGTCGATGTCCCAACCCTTGGCGTGCCACAGGCTGGCAGTGAGGCCGGGCACGCCGTAGGCGGCGAAGTCCAGGTCGTAGCGCAGTTGCCAGGACTTTTCGTTGGGGCCGTTGTAGTCCGAGTACAGCGAGTTGGCCATGTAGTTGCCGGTGGACTCCCACACGTAGTCGAAGTATTCATTGCCAAACACCTGCTGCCAGGCCAGCGTCAGGCTGTGGGCCAGGTGCGTGGCGGTGAAGGCCAGGCTGGCGGCGTTGTTGTCGATGTAGCCGAGGTTTTTGTCGCCCGAATCACTGGTGTGGTAGTAGTTGAAGGCGGCCTTCAGGGCGATGTCGCTTTTATCGCCGATGCGGTGGATCAGGCCGACGTAGGTCTGGTCCCACATGTCCTCGAAGCGCGAGGCGTAGACGCTGGCTTCCAGCCCGTAACCCGGCTTTACCGTGGCCCCCAGGTAGCTGATGCGCGCACCGCTGTAGGCGCGGTTGCCGAAGGTGGTGGTGAGCTTTTCGGCGCCGGTGCCGGTGCGCGGAATCGCCCGCTCGAAGCTGCCGCCCTGCACCGACAACCAGTCGAATTCGTTGCTGAACAGTCCCACGCCCTGGAAGCTGGAGGGCAGGGCACGGTTGTCCTTGTAGCGCAGGATCGGGTTGTCGGTCATCAGCCGGCCCGCCTTGATCTCGGTGCTGGACAGGCGCAAACGCACGTCGCCCACACCCAGGCGGCTCCAGGTGGGAATCGCATCGCCGTCGCCGTCTACCAGCACCCGGTCGCCACCATTGGCCACCTTGCCGTGGCCACGCTCCAGGTTGACCGCACTGAAGATTCCCGCATCCACGCCCACGCCAATCAGGCCCTGGGTGTAGCCGGAGCTGTACTTGAGCATGCTGGTCTGCACCCAGGTTTCCCGTACACGGGTGGGCTCGATGCCGCCGGGTTTCTTGATGCTCAGGTGGGTAGTGCGCTTGGTGTGCTGGTTGGAATAGTAGTGGCGCAGGTTAAGGTCTAGGGTGCTGCCTTCGAGGAAGCCCGGTGCACTGGCTTGAGCGTTCTCTTGGGCGAAAGCCTGGGTGCTGGACGCCAGGGTGACGGCCAGTAAAAGACGTGAATACATGGTAAATCCCCATACAAATCAGACGTAAGGCGACCGTCCCGGCAGACCCTCAGGTGCTGCCGGTCGGTGGCGAAAAGACGCGGGACAGTGGGAAAAGGTATTCAGCGAACCGAAGCTTCTGTGAGCCGGGTTTCGCGGGCCGGGCTGCCGGGCAGCGACGGGCGGGTTTCCTTGGCGAACCAGGCGGCGGTGAGGCACACCAGGTTGGCGATCAGCAGGTACCAGACCGGTGACATTGGATCGCCGGTGGTGCCGATCAGCCAGGTAATGATGATCTGCGCGGTGCCGCCAAACGCCGCCACACCGAAGGCGTAGACGATGGAGAAACCGGTGGAGCGCACGGATTTCGGGAAGCTTTCCACCAATAGCACGATCAACGCCGCGCCGCTCATGCCGTGCAGGCCCGAGAGTACCGCGAGGGTCAGCAGGAAGGTCGCCGGGCTGGGGTGTTCGGTCATCAGTTGCAGGGCCGGGAACAGGATCAGCAGCAACACCACCCGCGGTGTCATCAGGATCACCCGGCGCCCGAAGCGGTCGCAGAGCATGCCGCCGGCCACCGCGCACACGGCCATGGCGGCGCCGGCCACCAGGGTCGAGAGCATGGAAATGCTGGTGGGCAGCTTCAGTTCGGTGAGGGCGAAGGTGGTCATGTAGTTGAGGAAGTACTGGGTGATGGTGCTGCCGGAAAGGATCAGCAACCCCAGCACCAGTGCGCGCCGGTGCTTGCCGCAGACTTCCCGTACCAGGTCGCCGGTGCTGGTTTGCTCGCCGTGGCCGTGGAAGGTTTCGGCGAGGTTGCGGCGGATGTAGATGCCGATCGGCAACACCAGCAGGCCGAACACGAACGGCACGCGCCAGCCCCAGCTATTGAGGTCTTCCGGGGACATGACCTTGGTCAGGGTGAACCCTACCAGCCCGGCCACCATGGCTGCGACGCCCTGGGCGACTACTTGCCAGCAGGCGTAGGTCCCGCGTTTGTGGGGTGGCGCCGCTTCGAGGATGTAGGTGGTGGCGGGGCCGGCTTCACCGCCCCAGGCCAGGCCCTGGATCATGCGGGTGAGCACCAGCAGGATCGGTGCCGCGATGCCGATGGTCTCGTAGCCGGGCAATATCGCGATGCTGCCGGTGCCCACGGCCATCATCACCAGGGTCAACAGCATAGCCGGTTTGCGCCCGACGCGGTCGGCGTAGGCGCCGATCAGCACCGCGCCCAGTGGTCTGACGATAAAGCCGATACCGAACGCGGTGACCGACAGCATCAAGCTGACGAAGGCGCTGTCGGACGGAAAAAACGTGTGGCCGATCATCACCGCAAAGGTTGCGTACACACCAAAGTCGAAAAACTCCACGGCGTTACCCAGGACCACGGCAAAAATGCTCTTTTTGCCGGCGTCCGGGGACGGTGTTTCGGGTGCGTGATCAGGATCGGATCGTGTCAATTGCTCAGTGTGCATACCAGCCCCTCGATTTTAGTTATAGGTCGTCCAAGCTCCCGGCCGTGTAGGCCCGGAGCTGGCGTGTGGGTGGGCAGTTCTTACAGCGTCAAAGTCAGGAAGGATTCGGCCAGTGGTGGATTGCGCCACGCCAGCTCTCGTAGGTTTTAGCGATTTGCAGCAGCCATTGATCGGCGAAACGCGGGGCGATCATCTGCAAGCCGATGGGCATGCCATCGGCGGCGAAACCGCAGTTGATCGACAGCGCCGGTTGTTCGCCCATGTTCCAGGGCACCGTGAACACGATGTGTTCGAACGGCTGTTGCGGGTCGTTGCTGGGTGAAGGCCACTCAGCGGGGAATGCGTTGACCTGGTTGGTGGGGGAGAGCACGAGGTCGAGTTCGGTGAACACCTGCGCGGCGCGGCGGCGCATTTCGAAGGTCTGGTTGAAGCCTTTAACGGCCTGTACGCCACTGATCTCGGCCCCTGGCGCGGCCCAGTCGCGGATATACGGCAAGACCTTGTCGAACTGCTCGCTGCTCAACGCGGACAAGTCGCCCCACTGCCGGGCGCGCCAGAAATGATCGAGGCCGTCGAGTTGTGCCCGGTCCATGATCGGCGGGATCAGCGTGACCTTGGCGCCATGGGCTTCGAACAGCCGTGCGGCGTGTTCCACCGCTTCACACACGAAGCCTTCAGGCTGCATGCCCACGCCAGGCTCGAGCATCAGGCCGACCCGCAGGCCCTTGACCGACAGCGGTTGGTTGCTCCACTGGGTGGCGAGTGGCGGCAGGCTGGTGGGGTCGCGGGCATCGGGGCGGGCCAGGTGTTGCATCAGCAGCACGCAGTCGTCGACGGTGCGGGTCATGGGCCCGGCGGCGCGGCCGGTGTAGTACGGGTCAATGGGAATGCGCCCCAGGGTCGGCTTGAATCCCACCAGGCCGCACCAGGCGGCGGGCAGGCGCACCGAGCCGCCGATGTCGGTGCCCACGTGCAGTGGGCCGTAACCGGCGGCAGCCGCAGCGGCGGCACCGGAGCTGGAACCGCCAGTGTTGTTGGCGGTATTCCACGGGTTGCGGGTGATGCCGTGGAAGCTCGACAGGCCGGAAGACAGCATGCCGAAATCCGGGTTGGTGGTCTTGGCCAGGATAATCGCGCCTGCTTCACGCATACGGGCTGCGGGCGGTGCGTCCCTGAGGGCCGGGGTCAGTCGGGTGGCGGCGCTGCCGAGGGGGATAGGCACACCTTCAGTGGCGATCAATTCCTTGAGGGTCACCGGTACGCCGTCGAGGGCACCGTTGGGCTGGCCCTTGTTCCAGCGCTCGGTTGAGGCCTGGGCTTGCTGGCGTACCTGTTGCGGGTCGAAGGCATAGAGCGCGTTGATCTTCGGCTCCCAGCGGTCGATATGGGCCAGGAGCTGGTCGTAGTAGTCGATGGGCGCGAGTTGCCGGCTGGCAAATTGCGCCAACAGTTCGGCGGCCGTAAGGGTATGCAGGTCAGTCATCGAACGCTTCCTTGTGATGGGCCGGCTGGCTCATGGCGGGTTGCAGTAGGAACGACTATATAAACCCCGATGTGGCGCGGCCATCACAATCGGTGCAGTTCAGTGTTGCGTTTTTGTGTGCACTGAAACCCGAAGCGCAGCCTCTGGCTTATTTTAAAACCTCAGGCGCAGGCGCTTGAGGCTTTTGTCGTACGGATGGAGCGGTGATTGAAGAACGGCTCCTGTTGAGGTGGGCGGTTCTTTCGAGCGTGTGAAGTGTTCCAGGTGGTGAAATCGAAGCGAGTGACAGAGACTACGTTTTCCTGGATCAGCATGATGGGGGCTGGGTGGCTGCTATCTGAATAACGTGTGCTCAGGGTGACTTCCAGTGTGTCCTTGTCACGGTAGCCGCTAAGCAGGGGGAGAAGAGTAAATGCATGGTCCATTCCTTCTGACTCGGTGGGCATGCCAACGAATACGACAATGCCTACGTACACCTTTCGATCGTTCAAGCTGAACATGCAAGGCGTGTACTTCTGGATGGATTCTCTGAGCAGGTATTTGAAAGGTGTGCCTTCAAGGATGTTCAGGGCGAGCCGGCAGTTCAGTTGTTCATCGGATTTCAACTTCAGCTCTTTTTTCTTCGCGTTGACATAAAGTCTTGCCCAGAGAGAAGGAATGACCAGGGTGGTCAAGCCGGTCTGCAGCCAGAAAACCCAAAGTGCGGCATTCTTTTCGTTGGCAATATCGAGTTGTACCAATAAGGCGCCGAGATAGCGGCCATAGTCTGTTGCAACCCCACGGCCTGCGACGTAAACCGCCTGTTGGGACAATGCCAGAATCAAGGCACTTGTCAGGCTGGCGACGACCAGGCAAACCAGTCCCAGTCGCGCAACCTGTAGATAGAGTAACTGCCCTTCAAAACGATGCAGCCGGCAGTAGTAATAAGGATGCTTGATACACACCAGATAACCGCTGACCAGTAACGGAAAAATGATCAGCAGGCCCATGAATCATTGGCCTCCATTTTGCGGACTTGGCGAATTGCTTCTTTGTAGGCCTCGGATTCCATGACTTCTTCGGCGGAGACTGAAATACCCCATTCTCCCTCAATCCTCATGGTTCTTTTCGACTTGATGGCTTCCACCGTATCCAAGTCATCCTGAGTCGGCTTACCGGCAAACAACGAATACAATCCAAACATGGCGACGACCTCGAAAAGATGTAGTCGTTTTTATAGCAAGCGGCCTTGACCCCCGCCATTGATGGCCGGCGTGCCAGCGTCGCCAGTTCCCGTAGGAAACGTCTCCATTCACACCAACGGTCTAAAACGTCGGCGGCGTAATCACCCAAATCACCACCGCATCCACCTTCCCGGGGTTGCCATACCGATGTGGCTCACTGCTGGAGAAGCTGAAACTGTCGCCTTCAGCCAGCTGAAAATGCCGCTCGCCCACCCATAACTCAAACGTTCCGCTCAACACATAACCCGCCTCTTCACCCTCATGGCTATAGCTCTGCTGGCTATAGGTGCCCGGTGGAAAGCGCGAGTGCAGCATCTCCAATTGATGATTGGGCAGGGGTGTCAGCAACTGGTCGACGATCCCGTCCTCATAGTGAATGCTCTGGCGATTGTTCCTGCGCACCACAAAACCTTCATCCTCCGCGGCCGGCGTGGTCTCGCTGGCAAAAAACCACTGGATCGTCACCCCCAGGCTGCGGGCGATGTTGAACAGGGCCGGGATCGACGGGTAGGCGAGGTTTCTTTCCAACTGGCTGATGTAGCCGGCGGTCAGTTCACTCAGCTCGGCCAGGGTCGTGAGGGTCATGCCCCGGGCCTTGCGCAAGCCACGGATGCGGGTGCCGAGAAACAGCTGTGGCGGTTGGTCGTTCAAATGTCCCACGCTACCTTCAATCCTTCATAAATCGCCTCTTCGGCGGTACGCGGCGCCAGGCAATCGCCGATGCGCCTGAACGCCACCAGGCCTTCCAGTTCTGCCCCCAGAGTGTCCACCGGCTGGTGACCCTGGCACAACACCAGGGTGTCGATATTTTCCAGCAGCATCGGCTCGCCGCTGGCGGTGTGTTGCAGGTAGACGGTGGTGTCGTCGCAGCCATACAAACGAGCGTAAGGGATGATGGGAATGCCCAGCCGGTGCAGTTCACCGGCCAGTTGATCCCGCACGTACAACGGCAGGTTTTCCCCGCAATGGGTGCCGTTCACCGCCAGCTGCACCTGATGGCCGGCGCGCGTGAGGCGCTCGGCGATGCCCGGGCCGATCCAGTCGCAACGCCAATCCACCACGACCACCGAACGGCCTAGCGGGACCTCGTCGCGCAGCACTTGCCAGGCGTCCACCACCTGTAGCTCACCGCCGCGTTCGAAGGCCGGCCAGTAGGGTTCGGCGCCGGTGGCGACGATCACCAGCTCGGGTTGTTCGCGCTCCACCAAAGCACGGTCGACTCGGGTATTGCGCACCACGCGAACCCCGGCCAGTTCCATCTCGCGCTGCAGGTTGGTACTGGCGCCGCCAAACTCGCTGCGCCGTGGCAGTAACTGTGCGAGGAGCACCTGGCCGCCCAGTTGGGCATTGGCCTCATACAAGGTCACTTCATGGCCGCGCTGTGCTGCCACCGCTGCGGCTTTCATCCCTGCCGGACCGCCGCCGACGACCATAATCCGCTTGCGTCGCAATGCCGGTTGCAACTGGCCAAACTGCAATTCGCGGCCGGTCTCGGGGTGCTGGATGCAGGAGATCGGCAAGCCTTTGTGGAAGTGGCCGATGCAGGCCTGATTGCAGGCGATGCATGCCCGTACATCTTCGGCATGGCCGCTTGAGGTTTTGGCCGGCATTCGCGGGTCGCAGATCAGCGCGCGGGTCATGCCGCACACATCGGCCTGGCCGCGCTGCAGCATCAGCTCGGCCTCCTGGGGCTGGTTGATACGCCCGGTGACGAACAGCGGAATCGACAGGCTGGCCTTGAACATTGCGGCTTCTGTGGCCAGGTAAGCCGGAGCAATGGCCATTGGGGGCACGATATGGATCGCGCCGCCGAGGGAGGCCGAGGTGCCGGCGACGATGTGCACATAATCCAGCTGTGATTGCAGCTGTTGCACGGCTGCCAGGGAGTCATCTTCCGTCAGGCCTTCGGGGTCGCGCTCATCCGCAGAGATGCGCAGGCCGATGATGAACTGTTCGTCGGTTTCGGCCCGTACTGCGGCGATGATTTCCCGCAGGAAACGCAGGCGTTGTTCAAGCTCGCCGTTGTAGCCATCGGTGCGGCGGTTCACTCGCGGGTTGAGAAATTGCGCCGGCAGATACCCATGGCTGGCGACCACTTCCACGCCGTCAATCCCCGCCTGATGCAGGCGCCTCGCCGCCGCACCGTAGCCGGCCACAATCTCGTCAATCATCAACTGGTCAAGGGCGCGCGGCATCACCCGGAACCGCTCGTTGGGCACCCCTGACGCCGAGTAAGCCACCGCCAGCAAGCCATCCGCCGACTCCATGATTTCCCGTCCCGGGTGGAAAATCTGCGACAGCACCACGGTGCCGTAGGCATGGCAGGTTTCGGCCAGTCGGCGGTAGCCCTCGATGCAGCTGTCATCGGTGGCCATCAGTACATGGGAGGTGTAGCGGGCGCTGTCATGCACGCCGGCCACCTGCAACACAATCAGCCCGACGCCGCCTTCGGCACGTGCCCGGTGGTAGGCGATCAACTGCTCGTTGACCCGGTTGTCAGTGGGCATCGAGGTGTCGTGCCCGCTGGACATGATGCGGTTTTTCAGGCGTTTGCCGCGCAGCGTCAACGGTTCAAAAAGATGCGGAAAGGCATGGGGCGACATGGTGCGGATACTCCAGGCGCTGTTGTTATTATTTTTCTATAGGAGGTCAGCCTCAGTAAAAAATCAACTTGTTTTTTTACTGGCGACTGGATTAGCGTCAGCCACATCAACCACCCGCCTGGAGAATAAAAATGACTGGGGCCACCGAACGACAGCTGCGTGAAGAGCTTGCTGCCTGCTACCGGCTGATCGCGCACTTTCGCATGAGCGACCTGATCTTCACCCATATCTCAGTGCGCATCCCCGGGCCTGAACACCACTTTTTGATCAACCCCTATGGGCTGATGTTCGAGGAGATCACCGCGTCCAGCCTGGTGAAGATCGGCCTGGACGGGCGCGCGGTCGAGGCTTCGACCCATGGCGTCAACCCGGCGGGGTTTGTGATTCACAGCGCGATTCACGGCGCCCGCGAAGACGCCCAGTGCGTGCTGCACACTCACACCCGCGCCGGGTGTGCGGTGGCGGCGCTGGAATGCGGGCTGTTGCCGGTCAACCAGATTTCCATGGAGTTCTACGGCAAGGTTGCCTACCACGACTACGAAGGCGTGGCGCTGGACATGGACGAGCAACAACGACTGGTGCGCGACCTCGGCGACAAACCGGTGTTGATGCTGCGCAACCATGGTTTGTTGACGGTGGGGGAGACGGTCAGCCAGGCCTTCCTGCGCATGTACTACCTGGAGAAGGCCTGCGATATCCAGATCGCCGCCCAGGCGTGCGGCAAGCTGATCCTGCCGCCTGCAGACGTGTGTGAATACACCGAGCGGCAGTTCAATGAGCCTGGCCGCTCATTGGAAGAGGGCGAGCTGGCAGACCTGGACGCCATGCAACTGGCGTGGGCGGCATTACTGCGGTTGCTGGATCGGGTGTCGCCGGGTTTCCGGGAGTGAGGTAGAGTCGTCCAGCCGACTCTACCCAAGGACACCGCCTCATGACCCAGGAATCCCGTTTCTCCCGTATGGAACCGGAGTTGCGCAAGGCCAATCTGGTCCAGGCCACACTGGTGTGCCTCAAGCGCGACGGCTTCCAGGGCGCGTCGATCCGCAAGATCAGCGCCGAGGCCGGGGTGTCGGTGGGGCTGATCAGTCATCACTATTCGGGCAAGGATGAGCTGGTGGCCGAGGCCTATCGGTCTATCACCCGGCAAGTCATGGACTTGCTGCGTGACGCCATGGCCAAGGCGCCGCCCAGCCCGCGGGAGCGGCTGTCGGCGTTCTTTCACGGCTCGTTTTCCCCCGAGTTGCTGGACCCGCAACTGCTGGATGCCTGGCTGGTGTTCTGGGGCGCGGTCAAGACGGCCCCGGCGATCAACCAGGCCCACGAACATTCCTATGGCGAGTACCGCACTATCATGCGCTCGGCTTTGGTGGACATGGCCGAGGAGGAGGGTTGGAAGCAGTTCGACGCCGATTTGGCGGCCATCGCCTTGAGCGCCTTGCTCGATGGCCTGTGGCTGGAATCGGGGCTCAACCCCGGCACCTTCACCCCGGAACAGGGCATCCAGATCTGCGAAGCCTGGGTCGACGGCTTGCAGTCTGGCGGCCGCAAACGCTTCCAGATCAAACCCTGAACTGACGATTCCGCGCCGCCTGGACGCAATGTCCGGGCCGGCATTTTCCCCTCGAAAAATATTTGCGGTTACCCGATTGCCTCCTTACTGAACACTCGTTTAGTATCGCCCCATGTCGCCCCCCTCAAGCCAATTAAAATAATTCGAGGATTCCATGACTACAGATCCGTCCGTGCTCACTCAAGTGCAAGCAGGCGTTGCCTGGATCACCCTTAATCGCGGCGCCCAGCGCAACGCCCTGGACATCCCGACCCTCAAGCACCTGCATGCATTGCTGGACGGTTTCAACAGCGACCCGGCCTTACGTGTGGTGGTGTTGACCGGCACTGGTCGCAGCTTCTGCGCCGGTGCGGACCTCGCCGAATGGGCCGACGCCGAAGCCCGTGGTGCCCTCGAAACCTACGGCTGGACCGAAACCGCCCACGCCCTGATGACCCGCCTGCACACCCTCGACAAACCTACCCTCGCTGCCATCAACGGCACGGCGGTCGGCGCCGGCATGGACCTGACCCTGTGCTGCGACCTGCGTGTAGCCGCGCAATCGGCACGCTTCAAGGCCGGCTACACCAGCATGGCCTACTCGCCGGACGCCGGTGCCAGCTGGCATCTGCCGCGCCTGATCGGCATCGAACAGGCCAAGCGCCTGCTATTTCTCGACGAATTGTGGAGTGCCGACCGCGCCCTGGCCGCCGGCCTGGTGGGCGAAGTGGTCGCCGATGAGCAACTGCACGCCCACGTCACCGACCTGGCCACACGCCTGGCCAACGGCCCGACCTTCGCCTTCGCCCAGACCAAAACCCTGATCCGCGAAGGCGCCGGGCGCAGCCTGCCCGAGCAGCTCCAGGCCGAACTCGCCGCCGGCTTGCTGTGCGGACGCAGCGCCGACGGTGCTGAAGCCCTGCGCTCCTCGATGGAAAAGCGTCCCCCGAATTTCTCCGGCAACTGATTCCTCCTCAAAACACCCCTCGAACGATCGACAGGTAGCGCCATGAATTTCCAGCCCAGCCAAGAACAAGACATGTTGGTGGACGCGGTACGCAGTTTTGTTGCCAAGGAATTGTTGCCCCACGAGGAGGCGGTAGACCGCGCCGATGAAGTCTCGCCGGAGCTCGCCGCACAGATTCGGGACAAGGCGATTGCCGCCGGGTTTTATGCCTTCAACATGCCGGAAGAGGTCGGCGGTGGCGGCCTGGATTACCTGTCCCAGGCGTTGATCGAACGGGAGTTGTCGAAGGTGTCCTGGGCGCTGCATGTGTTTGTCGCCCGGCCCTCGAAAATCCTCATGGCCTGCACCGGCGCGCAGATTGGCGAGTACCTGTTGCCGTGCGTGCAGGGCAAGAAGATCGACTGTTTTGCCTTGACCGAGCCGGGTGCCGGTTCCGACGCCAACGCGATCAAGACCCGCGCCGTGCGCAGCGGCGATGACTTTGTGCTCAACGGCAGCAAGCACTTCATCAGCCACGCCGGCCACGCGGATTTTGCGATCGTGTTTGCCGTTACCGACACCTATGAACACAACGGCCGCCAGCGCAACGCCGTGACCTCGTTCCTGGTGGACCGTGGCACGCCGGGCATGACCATTCGCCGAGGCCCCAAGTGCGTCAGCAACCGCGGCTATCACACCTATGAAATGTTCTTCGACGACTGCCGCGTGCCGGCCTCAAAAGTCCTCGGCGAAGTCGGCAAAGGCTGGGAGGTCGCCAACGCCTGGCTGACCGCTGGCCGGGTGATGGTGGCCGCCAACTGCGTCGGCCAGGCCCAGCGTGCGTTGGACGTGTCCCTGCAATGGGCGGCGGATCGCAAGCAGTTCGGCCAGCCCATCGGCACCTATCAAGGCATCTCGTTCAAGCTCGCCGACATGGCCACGCAAATCCGCGCGGCCGAACTGCTGACCCTGAACACTGCCTGGAAAATGGACCAGGGCACCATGACCGACGGCGAGGCCGGCATGGCCAAGCTGTTTGCCAGCGAGGTGCTGGGCAAGGTCGCTGATGAGGCCGTGCAGATTTACGGCGGCATGGGCTTGATGGACGAAGGGCCGGTGGAGCGCATCTGGCGCAACGCGCGGATCGAACGGATCTGGGAAGGCACTTCGGAAATCCAGCGCCACATTATTGCCCGCGAGCTCTTGCGGCCGCTGTTGCGCTGATCGGGTGGGAGAACGCTTATGTCCCAGGCTATTCGCGACAATCTCAAGCGCCTGCTGGCGCCCCGTCACCTGGCGTTTGTCGGTGGGCGCAGCATGGCCCGTGCCCTCAAGCGCTGCGCCGAAGGTGGTTTTGACGGCCAGATGTGGCTGGTCAACCCGCAACATGACAGCCTTGATGGCGTTCCCTGCGTGCGTCGCGTGGCCGATTTGCCGTGCGGTCCGGACGCGGTGTTTATCGCTACCAATCGCGAGCTGACCCTGACCTGTGTCGCCGAACTGGCGGCCATAGGTACCGGTGGCGCCATCTGCTACGCCTCCGGGTTTGCCGAAACCGGCGCCGAGGGCCAGGCCTTGCAGCAACAACTGCTCGAGGCGGCTGGCGAGATGGCGCTGCTGGGTCCGAATTGCTATGGCCTGCTGGACTACTTGCACAGCTCGGCATTGTGGCCGGTGGCCCATGGCGGCAAGCCGGTAGAGAAGGGCGTTGCGGTGCTGACCCAGAGCGGCAACTTTGCCTACAACCTGTCCATGAGCGACCGTTCGCTGCCGGTGGCCTATATGGCGTCGGTGGGCAACCAGGCACAATTGGGGGTTGCCGAGTTGATGGATGTGCTGCTCGACGAGCCGTGCGTCACGGCCATCGGCTTGCACCTGGAAGGCTTGAAGAATGTGCCGGGATTCGCCCGTGCGGCCCATAAGGCCCTGGAAAAAGGCATTCCGATCATCGCCCTGAAAACCGGCGTGTCGCAGATCGGCGCCGAGTTGGCCTTGAGTCATACCAGTTCGTTGTCGGGTTCAGACGCGTTGTACGACAGCCTGTTTGCGCGCCTGGGCGTGATCCGGGTCAGTGGCCCGGTGAGTTTTGTCGAAACCCTGAAAGCTGCGGCCTGCGGTAACTTGCCGGCGGGCAACAGCCTGATCGCCCTGGCCTGTTCCGGTGGTGATGCCGGGTTGATTGCCGACTACGCCGAGCGCAACGATTTAAGCCTGCCCAAACTCGATGAGGGCCAGCGTTCGGAACTGGCGCAGGTACTGCCGAGCTACGCCAACCTGGTCAACCCGCTGGATTTCACCACGGCCATCTGGGGCAACAGCGAAGCCCTCAATACCATGCTCGATACGGCACTGCGCACCGAAGCGGATGCGGCGATGCTGGTGCTCGACTACCCGGCGGAATTTACCGGTGAGCGCAAGGAATGCGACCTGCTGCTGGAGCTGTTTTGCAGTGCGCTGACTCGCCATGGCAAGACCGGCTTTGTCACCTCGGCATTCCCCGAATTGTTGCCGGCTCACGCTCGCGAGCGCCTGCATGCACAAGGTGTTGCGGCGTTGCAGGGCGTGGAAGACGCGCTGGCGGCCTGGGGCCGGATTGCCGACTACCAAAACAATCGCCGGGCGCTGCTGGCCCGTGGCGAATCGGTACTGGTGCCGCTGTGCCCGCAAGCGCTGGAAGCACTCGGACAGTCGCTTAACGAGTGGGATTCCAAGCAGGCTTTGCGTGCTTTCGGCCTGACCACGCCGGCCGGTGTCTTGAGCACGCCAGCACGGGCCATTGCCGATGCCAAAGTGCTGGGCTACCCGCTGGTACTCAAGGCCGTCAGTGCCGATCTACCGCATAAAACCGAAGCGGGCGCGGTGGCGCTCAACTTGCAGGACGGCTTAGCCTTGACCGCCGCCCTGGCCCATATGCGTGAGCGGATTGCTGTCTATGCGCCAGATGTACCGTTCGATCACCTGCTGTTGGAATCCATGGCCACGCCGCCGTTGGCCGAGCTGATTGTGGGCATCAAACGCGAAAACGATTTCGGCCTGGCACTGGTGATCGGTGCCGGTGGAATCCTGGTGGAATTGCTTAAGGACAGTCGCAGCCTGTTGCTGCCGACCACCGACGATGCGATCCGCAATGCCTTGCTCAGCCTGCGCAGCGCCGCATTGCTGCAAGGCTTTCGCGGGCGGGAAGTGGCCGACATGGAGGCGCTGGTGGCGGCGATTCGTGCGGTGGCCGACTACGCCTGCGCCAACGCCGGGCAGTTGCTGGAACTCGATGTAAACCCATTGCTGGTCAATGCCCGGGGCGCCACGGCGGTCGATGCATTGATCCGTCTCGCCCAGGTGTGAAGGAGATGACGATGCAAAGCAAAACCTTGACGGGCGGCCAGGCCCTGGTGCGATTGCTGGCCAACTATGGCGTCGACACGGTGTTCGGGATTCCCGGCGTGCACACGCTGGAGCTGTATCGCGGTTTGCCCGGCAGTGGCATTCGGCATGTGCTGACTCGCCACGAGCAGGGCGCCGGCTTTATGGCCGACGGTTATGCGCGGGTCAGCGGCAAGCCAGGCGTGTGTTTCATCATCACCGGGCCGGGGGTGACCAACGCCGCCACAGCAATCGGCCAGGCATACGCCGACTCGATTCCGCTGCTGGTGATTTCCAGCGTTAACCACACCGCCAGCCTCGGTAAGGGCTGGGGCTGCCTGCATGAAACCCAGGACCAGCGCGCGATGACCGCGCCCATCACCGCGTTTTCGGCGGTGGCGTTGAGTGCCGAGGATTTGCCGGAATTGATCGCGCGGGCCTACGCGGTGTTCGACAGTGAGCGGCCGCGGCCGGTGCATATTTCGGTGCCGCTGGATGTGCTGTCGGCGCCGATCAAGCGCGACTGGAGCAATGACGTGGTGCGCCGTCCCGGGCGAGGTCTGCCATCGGCTGAAAGCCTCGATCAGGCCGTGGCGAAACTGGCGGCGGCCAAGCGTCCGATGATCATTGCCGGTGGCGGCGCGCTATTGGCGGCGGAGGCCTTGCAGCGCTTGAGCACGCAGTTGGCGGCGCCGTTTTTCAGCAGTGTCGCCGGCAAGGGGTTGTTGCCGGTGGCGCATCCGTTGAATGCCGGTTCGACCTTGTGTGTCGAGCCCGGCTGGCAGCTTATCGCCGAGGCGGATGTGGTGTTGGCCATCGGCACCGAAATGGCCAATACGGATTTTTGGCGTGAACGCCTGCCCATTAACGGCGAGCTGCTGCGCGTGGATATCGACCCGCGCAAGTTCAACGATTTCTATCCTTGCGCTGTCGCGTTGCACGGTGATGCCCGGCAAACGACGCTGGCTTTGCTGGAACGCTTGCCAGCCACGCCGCGCAACGCGGATGCCGCCACCGCTGCGGTCGCGACGTTACGCCAGGCAGTCAGTAGCGGCCATGGTCCGTTGCAACGGATTCACCAGGCGATTCTCGACCGCGTCGCCGCCGAGTTGCCCACCAATGCCTTCATCAGCAGTGACATGACCCAACTGGCCTACACCGGTAACTACACCTTCCCCAGCAATGCCACCCGCAGTTGGCTGCATCCCACCGGCTACGGCACCTTGGGCTACGGCCTGCCGGCCGGTATCGGCGCCAAGTTCGGCGCGCCGGAGCGGCCCGGCCTGGTGCTGGTGGGCGACGGCGGCTTTCTCTACACCGCCCAGGAACTGGCCACAGCGGTGGAAGAACTGGACAGCCCGCTGGTGGTGTTGCTGTGGAACAACGACGCCCTGGGGCAGATTCGCGACGACATGCTGAACCTGGACATCGAACCCATCGGCGTACTGCCGCGCAACCCGGACTTCGCCGCCCTGGCGCGGGCGTTCGGCTGCACGGTCAGTGAGCCGCAGAACCTGGATGAGCTGCAGACGGATTTGCGTAACGGCTTCAAGCGCAACGGCGTGACCTTGATCGAGTTGAAGCATGCCTGTGTGAACCTTTAGAGGAGCAACACCATGAGCGAAAACAACAACAAAATGACTCAAGCGATGCACCGACGGGATTTCCTCAAACACAGCGCCGTAGCCGGTGCCGTGGCCGCCGCGTTTTCCATAGGCCTGCCGCTGCAGGCCTTCGCCGAAGAGGCCACGCCCAAGGCGGGCGGTGTGCTGCGCATGGGGCTGGCCGGCGGCAGCACCACCGACTCCCGCGACCCAAGCTCCTGGGTCGACACCTTCACCTTCGTCGGCTTTTCGGCGGTGTACAACACCCTCACCGAAATCGCGGTGGACGGCAGCGCCATCCCCGAATTGGCCGAGAGCTTTGAGTCGACGCCCGACGCGCGCATCTGGACCTTCAAGCTGCGCCAGGGCGTGACCTTCCATAACGGCAAAAGCCTGACCGCTGACGATGTGGTGGCCTCGATTAACCATCACCTGGCAGCCAACTCCACGTCGGCGGCCAAAACGGTAATCGGCGATGTGGCCAGTGTCAGCGCCAAGGGCAGCGATGCGGTGGTGTTCGAACTGCATTCGGGCAATGCCGATTTCGCCTATGTGGTCGCCGATTACCACCTGGTGATCATGCCCGCCAAGGACGGTGCCGCCGACTGGCAGGCCGGGATCGGCACCAGCGGCTATCGCTTGAAAAGTTTCGAGCCCGGCGTACGCATGGACCTGGAGCGCAACCCGGATTACTGGAAGCCGGGCCGGGCGCACTTCGCCAGCGCCGAGCTGCTGGCGATTGCCGACGGCGCAGCGCGGGTCAATGCGCTGGTCACCGGGCAAGTGGACGTGATCAACAAGGTCGACCTGAAAACCGTGGCCCTGCTCAAGCGCAATCCCATGCTGGTCATCGAAGAAACCAAGGGTGCCCAGCACTACACCTTCCCGATGCTCTGCGACAGCAACGAGTTCAAGAACAACGACATCCGCATGGCGATGAAGCATGCGATCAACCGCGAAACCCTGCTGGCCTCGGTGCTGCATGGCTATGGCCTGGTGGGCAACGACCATCCGATCCAGCCCGGCAGCCGCTTTATCAACGCTGCCCTCGAGCAGCGTACCTACGATCCGGACAAGTCGCGCTTCTACCTGCGCAAGGCCGGTGTCGAGTCGCTGAAGGTGCGCCTGCAAGCTTCTGATGCCGCCTACACCGGCGCAGTGGACGCCTCGGTGCTGTTCAAGGAACAGGCGCGTCAGGCCGGGATTGATATCGATGTGGTGCGCGAGCCGGCGGATGGGTACTTCTCCAACATCTGGATGAAGCAGCCATTCACCACCTCGTTCTGGTACAGCAGCCTGACTGCAGACCGCATGTTCAGCATCGGCTACGCCAAGGGCGCGGCGTGGAACGAAACCCATTGGGATAACCCGCGCTTCAATCAGTTGCTCAACGCGGCGCGGGGGGAGATGAACGCGCCGCTGCGCCAGGAGATGTACAACGAAATGCAGAGCCTGTGCCGGGACGACGGCGGGGCGATTGTGCCGTTGTTCGCCAGCTCCGTGGCGGCCCGCTCGAACCGCATCAGCCATGGACCGCTGACGGCGCCGTATGGGGAACTGGATGGGTTGCGGCTGATCGAGCGGTGGTGGCAGGCGTGACTCTTGTGTCGAACGCTATCCCTCAAGCAATGAAGATCAAGTGTGGGAGCTGGCTTGCCTGCGATGGCATCACCTCGGTGTCCTGTTAAACCGCGGCGCCTGCATCGCAGCCTCGCTAAAGCTCGACAGCTCCCACAGAGGACATTTGTCGCCTTCGAGAACATGCCCAACTCATGAGAACCGAACATGAATAGCCTATTCAAACTGGTACTCCAACGCCTCGCCCTTGGCCTGCTGTCGTTGTTCGCCGTCTCGGTGATCATCTTCCTGGCGGTCGGCATGCTGCCCGGCGATATCGCCCAGGCCATGCTCGGCCAGTCCGCTACGCCGGAAACCGTGGCGGCGTTTCGGGCGCAGTTGGGACTGGACCTGCCGCCCCTGAGCCGCTTCGTGCAATGGCTGTTGCGCCTGCTGCACGGCGACCTCGGCGCGTCCCTGGCCAACCAGCGGCCCATTGCCGAACTGATCGGCGCACGCCTGGGCAACACCTTGCGCCTGGCGGCATTGGCCGCGCTGGTTTCGGTGCCCCTGGCGCTGGTGCTGGGCATGCTTGCCGCGCTGTACCGCAATAGCTGGTTCGACCGCCTGCTCAACACCTCGGCCCTGAGCGCGGTGTCGTTCCCGGAGTTCTTCGTCGCCTACCTGCTGATCCTGGTGTTTTCGGTCAAGCTGGGCTGGTTTCCCAGCCTGTCCAACCTGGCGCCGGACGCCTCATTCGGCACCATCCTCGAGCGTTCGGTGCTGCCGGTGGCCACCCTGAGCCTGGTGGTGATTGCGCAGATGATGCGCATGACCCGCGCCTCGCTGATCAACCTGCTGGCCAGCCCGTATATCGAAATGGCCCGGCTCAAGGGCATCAGCCAGTCGCGGATTATCTGGCGCCACGCGTTGCCCAATGCCCTGGCGCCGATCGTCAACGTGATCGCGCTCAACCTCGCGTATCTGGTGGTGGGCGTAGTGGTGGTGGAGGTGGTGTTTGTCTACCCGGGTCTCGGCCAGTTGCTGGTGGACTCGGTGTCCAAGCGCGATATCCCGGTGGTGCAGGCGTGCAGCCTGATCTTTGCCGCCACCTACATCCTGCTAAATACCGGCGCCGATGTGCTGTCCATCGCCACCAACCCACGTCTGATGCATCCCAAGGGGTAGACCATGAGCCTTCTCACACAACTGGCCCGGGCGCCATTGAGCGCGAAGTTCGGCCTGCTGATTATCGTGCTGTACGTGCTGGTGGCGCTGTTTGCACCGGTGCTCGCGCCCTATGGGGAAACCCAGGTTGTGGGCGACGGGTTTGCACCCTGGAGCGGCCAGTTCCTGCTGGGCACCGATAACCTCGGGCGGGATATGTTCAGCCGCCTGGTGTATGGCGCGCGCAACACCCTGGGCATCGCTTTTTTGACGACAGTGCTGGCGTTTTTACTGGGTGGCTTGAGCGGCTTGATTGCGGCGATCAAGGGCGGCTGGGTCGATCAGGGGTTGTCGCGGGTGGTGGACATCCTGATGGCGATCCCGCAGCTGATCTTCGCTTTGCTGATTCTCAGCGTGGTGGGCACCAATGCCACCTCGCTGGTGCTGGTGATTGCACTGCTGGACTCGACCCGGGTGTTTCGCCTGTCCCGGGCCGTGGCGATGACCGTGGTGGTGCAGGATTTTGTCGAAGCCGCGCGGCTGCGCGGGGAAGGGCTCTGGTGGCTGGTCACCCGCGAAGTGCTGCCCAACGCGGCCGCGCCGTTGATTGCCGAATTCGGCCTGCGCTTTTGCTTCGTGTTTTTGTTTATCAGCGCGCTGTCGTTCCTTGGCCTGGGCATTCAACCGCCCACCGCCGATTGGGGCAGCATGGTCCGCGACAATGCGGTGCTGATTACCTTCGGCGATATCAGCCCGTTGCTGCCGGCGCTGGCAGTGGCGTTGATCACCGTCAGCGTGAATTTTGTCGTCGACTGGATGCTGCATAAATCCAGCGGCCTGAAGGAGTGTTGAGGATGGACAAGCCATTGCTGGAAATCCGCAACCTGCAGATTGAAGGGCATTACGAAGACGCCTGGCATCCGTTGATCAAGGGCATCGATTTGACCTTGCAGCGGGGCGAGGTGTTGGGGTTGATTGGTGAGTCTGGCGCGGGTAAATCAACCCTGGGCCTGGCGGCCATGGGCTTTGCCCGCGACGGTTGCCGCATCACCGGTGGCTCGGTGTGCTTTGACGGCATTCAGCTGCTGCAGGCCAAACCCGAAGCCTTGCGCAAGCTTCGAGGACTGCGGATTGCCTACGTTGCGCAGAGCGCCGCCGCGTCGTTCAACCCGGCCCACCGGCTGATTGACCAGCATGTGGAAACCGCCGTGATCAATGGCGGTATCAGTCGCGCCCAGGCTGAACGGGATGCGGTGGAGTTGTACCGCGTGCTGCGCCTGCCCAATCCGGAAACCATCGGTCAACGGTATCCGCATCAGGTGTCCGGCGGGCAACTGCAACGGGTGATGACCGCCATGGCGATGGCCTGCCACCCCGACCTGATCATCTTCGACGAACCTACCACCGCCCTCGACGTCACCACCCAGATCGAAGTGCTGGCGGCGATTCGCGATGCAGTAAAAACCTTCGGCAGCGCCGCACTGTATATCAGCCATGACCTGGCGGTGGTCGCACAGATGGCCGACCGCATCATGGTGCTGCGCCACGGCAAGCTGGTGGAGGAGGCCGAGACCCGCACCATGCTCAGCGCCCCGCAGCAGGACTACACCAAATCCCTGTGGGCGGTGCGCAGCTTTCGCACCGAACCCAAGGCCTGTCCGCAGCAGCAGGTGCCGTTGCTGGAAGTGCGTCAGGTGTGCGCCAGCTACGGGCATCAGCCGGTGCTGCATGACGTGTCGATGAGCTTGCATCGCGGCCAGACGTTGGCGGTGATCGGTGAGTCCGGCAGCGGCAAAAGCTCCACCGCACGCTTGATTACCGGGTTGCTGCCGGCTACGGCGGGGCAGGTGCTGTATGACGGTGAAGCGTTGCCGGCGGACTTTCGTCGGCGCAGCAAGGAGCAGTTGCGACGGATCCAGATGATCTACCAGATCCCCGATACCGCGTTGAACCCGCGCCAGCGCATCGTCGACATCATCGGCCGGCCGCTGACCTTCTACCTCGGCCTCAAGGGCAAGGCCATGCGCGCCCGGGTCGCCGAGTTGCTGGAGATGATCGAGCTGGACCCGGCCACGTTCATGGAGCGTCAGCCCCGAGAACTGTCCGGCGGCCAGAAGCAACGGATCTGCATCGCTCGCGCCCTGGCGGCCGACCCACAACTGATCATCTGCGACGAAGTGACCTCGGCCCTGGATCAGTTGGTCGCCGAGGGCGTGCTGAAACTGCTCAATCGAATTCAGCAGCAGTTGGGCGTGGCCTACCTGTTTATCACCCATGACGTGGCCACGGTGCGCGCCATTGCCGACGAAGTGGTGGTGATGCAGCGGGGCAGGGTGGTGGACCAGGGCAGCCGCAGCGCGATCTTCACCCCGCCGTATCAGGACTACACCGGCCTGCTGTTTTCATCGGAGCCGGAAATGGACCCCGACTGGCTCGACCATTTGCTGGCCGAACGGGCCGCCCTAACTTCTTGAGGAGTTTTTATGAAGGTGTTGATTGTCCATGCCCATCCCGAGCCGCAGTCGTTTACCGCGGCCTTGCGTGACCAGGCCATCGCCACCCTGCAAGCGCAGGGGCATGAGGTGCAGGTCAGTGATTTGTACGCGATGAACTGGAATCCCGTAGCCAGCGCCTCGGACTTCACCTCCCGGGAGAACCCCGACTACCTGGTGTATGCCCTGGAGCAGCGCCTGGGGGTGAAAAGCCAATCCATCGCGGCGGATATCCAGCAGGAGTTGGACAAGCTGCTGTGGGCTGATCTGCTGATCCTCAACTTCCCGATCTTCTGGTTCTCGGCGCCCGCGATGCTCAAGGGCTGGATTGACCGGGTGCTGGTGTCGGGGGTGTGTTACGGCGGCAAGCGGTTTTACGATCAGGGCGGGCTCGCGGGCAAGAAAGCGCTGGTCACGGTGACCCTCGGCGGACGCGAGCATATGTTTGGCGAGGGGGCGATTCATGGGCCATTGGAGGACATGCTGCGGCCGATTCTGCGTGGCACGCTGGCGTATGTCGGATTTGAAGTGCTCGAGCCGTTTGTGGCGTGGCATGTGCCGTATATCAGCGCCGAGGCTCGGCAGGATTTTCTGCACCGCTACCAGCAGCGATTGGAAGGGCTGGCGGATGACCAGCCGTTGGTGTTTCCCAAGCTCGAGCAGTTTGATGAGGCGCTGTATCCACGTTAGTCAAGTAAGTGAAGATCCAGTGTGGGAGCGGGCTTGCTCGCGAAAGCGGTGTGCCAGTTGATGCATATGCTGGCTGAACCACCGCATTCGCGAGCAAGCCCGCTCCCACATTTGATCGTCATTATCAGGCGGGATTGTGTGCCCGCAGCCGCTCGGCAGCGCTGCGCAGCAACTGTTCGGTGCCATCCCAGCCCAGGCAGCCGTCGGTGATCGACACGCCGTATTTCATCGACGGGCTCAACGGCTGACAGCCTTCGAACAGGTGGCTTTCGATCATCATGCCGATCAGCGACGTGTCGCCCTGCAAGCGCTGCTCCAGCACGTCGTTGAACACTGCCGGTTGGCGCAGCGGGTCTTTGCCGCTGTTGGCGTGGCTGCAGTCGACCATGATCCGCGGCGCGACTTTGCTCTTGGCCAGGTCGGCGTGTACCTGGGCCACGCTCTGACGATCGTAGTTCGGCCCACGGTGGCCGCCGCGCAATACCAGATGGGTATCGGGGTTGCCCGGGGTCTGGATGATCGCCGGATGGCCCTGGCTGTCGACGCCGAAGTGGCGGTGCGGGTGCGCGGCGGAGCGCATAGCGTCACAGGCGATGGCGACGCCGCCGTCGGTGCCGTTCTTGAAGCCCACGGGCATGCCGAGGCCGCTGGCCATTTCGCGGTGGATCTGCGATTCGGTGGTGCGCGCGCCAATGGCGACCCAGCTCAGCAGGTCATCGAAGTAGCCGGCAGCCATCGGTTGCAGCAGCTCGGTGGCGACCGGCAGGCCCAGGCGCAGCATTTCACGCATCAGTTCCCGGGACAGGGTCAGGCCTGCGGCCATGTCGTCGCTGCCATCCAGGTGCGGGTCGTAGGCCAGGCCTTTCCAACCGATGGTGGTGCGGGGTTTTTCGACGTAGGCGCGGATCACCAGCAGCATCTGGTCACTGACTTCATGGGCCAGTTTTTTCAGGTTGCGCGCGTATTCCATGGCCGATTCCGGGTCGTGGATCGAGCACGGACCGACAATCACCAGCAGGCGAGAGTCTTCGCCCTTGAGAATGGCGCGCACGGCTTGGCGATGGGCGTGGATCTGTTCGTTGAGGAATGGGCTCAGGGGCAGTTGGTGCTTGAGCTCAAGGGCACTGGGCAAACGCTGGGTCAGCGCTTCATTGGCGCAGGACAGGGTAGAAACAGGCAGAGCGGCGATCGAGGAGTTCATATTCGGGCTTCCTGGGCAAGCAGCGGGCTGTTCCCGCACGCTCTGCCCTACTGGGGTGTTCGACAATTGGCCGTATTGGCTACGAGTGTTGGCTTGCCACCAATAGGTGACCGATCGGAGGCGGCAGGCTGTCCCGAACGGAGCTTGCTAAATCGCCAGGCGGTGGAGGTGTCGTAGCGGTAATAGGTGGCGTAGTTCATGTCGTGAGTCCTTTAAGTGTTCGGTGTGTGGCAAAAATAATAAGGGCTGAAAAAACAAAACCCCCGGTCGGGGAGCCGACCGGGGGTTAGATTTCTCTGGTAGGCGACCCCTTGAGTAGTGGGCGCCGATTTCAGGTATCAGGCGCGCCAGTGGCTAAACCAATACCCAAAATAAAAGCTGACCAGTGCGCTCAAACCGCTCACACGGGCAGCCACGACCGAGCGCTGGGCGCTGGCAGCAGGGCAAACCTGAATGTGGGTGAGTTGCAACATGGTGTGTCTCCAAATGATGGTGGGAGCTTAACTGAGGCGAGCGGGTGGATTCAATCAGTAATTTCTATTGAGTGTGGGTACTTACGGCTATGACCCAAGTGTCGATATGCTGCACGGACTTCACGATGATTGCCTGGATGCGACCATGATTGCCTTCACGATTGCTGCTGCCCAATCCATCTCCATTGCCGGCGACGTGCCCGGAAATATCGCGCGTCACTTGGCATTCATGCGCACGGCGGCAGAGCATGGTGTGCAATTGCTGGTGTTTCCGGAACTGTCGCTGACGGGGTACGAACCAGCGTTGGCCGCCGGATTGGCGATTGCGCCTGACGATGAAGTATTGACGCCGCTGCGGGAGATGGCCCGTGAGTTGCGCATCACCGCCGTGGTGGGCATGCCGATTCGCCTGGGGGCCGGCAGTGAGGTGTTGATCGGCGCGCTGGTGCTGGGGCCGGATGGTTCGGTGGCGGTCTATACCAAGCAGCATCTGCATCCCGGTGAAGAAGCGGCCTTTGCTGCAGGGCAGGGCGGGGCCGCCCTTGAATGGGGTAACGACCGGATTGCCCTGGCGGTATGTGCAGACTTCTCCCACCCCAGCCACCCACGGCAGGCAGCCGAAGCCGGGGCGAATATCTACGTTGCGGGTGTGCTGATCAGCGAAGGCGGCTACGCTCCCGATACGACGTTGCTACAAGGCTACGCCGCCGAGCACCAAATGCTGGTGCTGATGGCCAATCACGGTGGCCCGACCGGTGGCTGGACCTGCGCCGGACGCAGTGCGATTTGGGGCGCTGACGGCACTTTGATCGCAGCCGCCCCTGGTGTGGGCGATTCGTTGGTGATTGCACGTCGCAGCAGCGCTGGCCAATGGCGCGGGGAACAGGTGGCGATTTAGGAGGCGCAGGCACATGGCGTTTCAACTACAGGCTGCAACCAGCCAGCACCTGGCCTTCGCCCGAACCCTGACCCATCAGGCCATGGGCAACTATTATCGCCAATACGACTTGTCCTGGTCCGATGCCGGGTTCGATACCGCCTGGGCGGGTCGGGAAAACTGGTTGATCTGTCGCGATACCCAGGTGCTGGGTTTCATCAGTCTGAGTCGTGACCCCAAGGCGTTGTATATCCGCGAATTGCACATCCTTGAGGCGTTTCGTCATCAAGGGGCTGGCGGCTGGGTTATCGAGCAGATGGTGTACAAGGCGCGCGCGGAAGGGCTGGGTCTTTTACGGTTGACCGTTTTCAAGACCAACCCGGCGCGACGGCTGTATCAACGCAAGGGCCTGGAAATCGTAGATGCGGAGGATTGCTTCTGGCGCATGGAGCGCAATTGCCGGCCGTGATCAGGTGTGAGTACTGCCAATTTTGGGAAAACAGGCACTTGGTTTTAATAAGCGCATACTGACTTCAAGAAATGACTTCCTGATCTTGCCTTACGGTTTCGTCCTCAACCGGGATGATCCCGTCCTTCATGCCTAACAGGACCGCGACCTTGTGGGCTTCTCCCCGCCGTCCCTTTTTGCGCCCAGCGAGCACTTGATAAGTGGTTGCCGGGTCCACGCCATGTTCCCGGGCGAACGCTTGAACAGACTTACCTTGATGTTCCAGCCAAGCCTTGGCTTGTGCAGCAGTGCGAATACCGGGCATAGTTCAAAACCGTTCAAGTTTGTGTAAAACGAGATGAGTGTGTCACCTCTTGGGGTGTGCCAAATAGGATCATACATCCAAATGAGTGGAATCGGTTTCCGGTTAAGGCAAGAAAGAGAGCGACTTGGCCTGTCGCAGAAAACTTTTGGTGAAATAGGAGGTGTAGAAGCTAACGCACAGGGGAAATACGAAAATGGCGGCCGTGCGCCCAAGGCCGATTACTTGTCCCGGGTGGCAGAAAAAGGTGTCGATATCCTGTACGTGTTGACCGGCACGCCGACGCCGACCCAACTGGAAAATCTGAGCCAAATCGAAGAAAAAGTGCTGGGCAACTACCGTGCGATGTTCAAGGAAGACCAGGATGCAATCCATCGCCTGACTTCTACCCTGGCCGAGCATTCACTCTCCACCAATGGAAAAAACCGGTCATCGGCCCCGGATTCCTGACCTTTTACCCAGGAAATTGAGCCGCCCGCCACTCGGCGGCGGCCCGTTGTGCATTGAAACTCTATATATATGACGCTTGCAGCTAGGTCTGCGCCGTGGTTTTTTGCTAAGGTGTTCAGCAACCTATAAGACCATATCGCGAGGTGTCTGCTTGATTAGGGTGCTAGTAGTCGATGACCATGATCTCGTTCGTACAGGCATTACACGAATGCTGGCTGACATCGATGGCCTGCAAGTAGTCGGCCAGGCCGAGTCAGGGGAGGAATCCCTGATCAAGGCCCGGGAGTTGAAGCCCGATGTGGTTTTGATGGACGTCAAGATGCCTGGGATCGGCGGTCTTGGCGCCACTACAAAGTTGTTGCGCAGCCATCCGGATATCAAAGTCGTGGTAGTGACCGTGTGTGAGGAAGATCCTTTTCCTACACGGCTGCTACAAGCGGGCGCGGCTGGCTATCTGACAAAAGGCGCGGGATTGGCGGAAATGGTCCAGGCCATTCGCCTGGTATTTGCCGGCCAACGCTACATCAGCCCGCAGATTGCCCAGCAGCTGGCGATCAAGTCGTTCCAGCCCACCAGCGACTCGCCGTTCGATGCGCTGTCGGAGCGGGAAATCCAGATCGCCCTGATGATTGTCGGCTGTCAAAAAGTCCAGTCGATCTCCGACAAGCTGTGCCTGTCGCCGAAAACCGTGAACACCTACCGTTATCGGATTTTCGAAAAGCTTTCCATCAGCAGTGATGTTGAACTGACCCTGCTGGCGGTACGCCACGGCATGGTAGACGCCAGCGCCTGAAATGACAGCTCCTGAAATAAAGGTCCAATTCGATCCGAGTGCGTTCCTTGCAACCTGCAGTGGCCGTCCCGGCGTGTATCGCATGTTCGACAGCGAAGCGCGCCTGCTCTACGTTGGTAAAGCCAAGAACCTGAAGAGCCGCCTGGCGAGTTACTTCCGCAAGACCGGCCTGGCAACGAAGACGGCGGCACTGGTGGCGCGTATCGCCCAGGTGGAAACCACCATCACCGCCAATGAAACCGAGGCGCTGCTCCTTGAGCAGACGCTGATCAAGGAATGGCGGCCGCCCTACAACATCCTGCTGCGTGACGATAAGTCCTACCCGTACGTGTTTCTCTCGGACGGCGACTTCCCACGCCTGAGCATCCATCGCGGTGCCAAGAAGCAGAAGGGCAAGTACTTCGGGCCTTACCCCAGCGCCGGCGCCATTCGCGAAAGCCTGAGTCTGCTGCAAAAGGCATTTTTCGTTCGCCAGTGCGAAGACAGTTTCTACAAGAACCGCAACCGTCCGTGCCTGCAGTACCAGATCAAACGCTGCAAGGCGCCATGCGTAGGCCTGGTTGAGCCGGCGGAATACGCCGAGGACGTGCGCCATTCGGTGATGTTCCTCGAAGGCCGCAGCAACGCCCTGGCCGATGAACTGTCCGGCGCCATGGAGCAAGCGGCGAGCACCCTGGATTTCGAGCGCGCCGCCGAACTGCGCGACCAGATCTCCCTGCTGCGCCGCGTGCAGGACCAGCAGAGCATGGAAGGCGGCACCGGTGACGTCGACGTCATCGCCGCCTTCGTCAACCCGGGCGGTGCTTGTGTGCACCTGATCAGCGTGCGCGGCGGCCGGGTGCTGGGCAGCAAGAACTTCTTCCCCCAGACCGGTATAGAAGAGGAGGTCGCCGAAGTCATGGCGGCGTTCCTTGGCCAGTACTACGTCAGCAGCCCCGAGCGCGACCTGCCGAGTGAACTGATCGTCAACGTGGTGCACGAGGACTTCCCGGCGCTGATCGAAGCGATTCACGAATTGCGCGGCCGCGAGCTGGACATCAGCCACCGCGTACGCGGCACCCGGGCCCGCTGGCAGCAACTGGCCGTGACCAATGCCGAACAGGCCCTGGGCGCACGTCTGGCCAACCGCCAGCACGTCGCCGCACGGTTTGACGCTTTGGCCGAAGTCCTCAACCTTGACGAGCCGCCCCAGCGCCTCGAGTGCTACGACATCAGCCATTCCAGCGGCGAAGCCACCGTGGCCTCCTGCGTGGTGTTCGGGCCTGAAGGACCGATCAAGTCCGACTACCGGCGCTACAACATCGAAGGCGTCACCCCGGGCGATGACTACGCCGCCATGCACCAGGCCCTGACCCGCCGCTTCAGCAAACTGAAGGACGGCGAGGGCAAGCTGCCGGACATCCTGTTGGTGGACGGTGGCAAGGGCCAGCTGTCCATGGCCCGCGACGTGCTCAATGAACTGGCGGTGCCCGACCTGATCCTGCTCGGCGTGGCCAAGGGGGCCACCCGCAAGGCCGGTTTTGAAACCTTGTACTTGAATGATGCCGCCCATGAGTTCACTTTGAAGGGCGACTCCCCGGCGCTGCATCTTATCCAGCAGATCCGCGACGAAGCCCACCGTTTCGCCATCACCGGCCACCGTGCCCGACGTGGCAAGACCCGGCGTACCTCAACCCTGGAAGGGGTGGCGGGGGTCGGGCCAACGCGGCGGCGGGACTTGTTAAAACATTTTGGTGGCTTGCAGGAGCTGTCCCGTGCCAGCATCGAAGAAATAGCCAAAGCTCCCGGTATCAGTAAAAAGCTCGCAGAGTTGATTTATGCAAATCTGCACAGCGAGTAGAATGCCTTCTCACCTCGTAGCCAGTTGTGCCGATGAATATCCCTAATCTGATCACCGTACTACGCGTCCTGCTCATTCCGATTTTCATTTTGCTGTTTTACCTGCCGTACGAATGGAGTTACATGGCATCCAGTTCGGTCTTCGCCTTCGCGGCTGCCACCGACTGGCTGGACGGCTACCTGGCCCGCCGCCTGGAGCAGAGCACGCCGTTTGGCGCGTTCCTGGACCCGGTGGCTGACAAACTGATGGTAGCCGTCGCCCTGGTGCTGCTGGTGCAGGAACACGGCAACCTCTGGCTGACCTTGCCGGCGGCGGTGATCATCGGTCGCGAGATCGTCGTCTCGGCCCTGCGGGAATGGATGGCCGAAATCGGCGCCCGTGCCCACGTGGCCGTGTCCAACATGGGCAAATGGAAAACCGCGGCGCAGATGCTTGCCCTGGTGATCCTGCTGGCCAACCCGTCGGATTTCTCCTTCTGGGTATTGCTGGGCTACGCCTTGCTGCTGATCGCCGCGGGCCTGACCTTGTGGTCCATGCTGCAATATTTGCGCGCCGCCTGGCCGCATCTGCGCACTGAGGTTGAAAAGAAATAAAACTTTTTTGAATCAAGGGGTTGACGGGTGATGAGGATTCTATAGAATGCGCATCACCAAGACGCGGGAATAGCTCAGTTGGTAGAGCACGACCTTGCCAAGGTCGGGGTCGCGAGTTCGAGTCTCGTTTCCCGCTCCAAACACAAAGAAGAAGCCACTCTAACGAGTGGCTTTTTTTTGCCTGTGATTTATGCAATAGACGCTTCGGCGTCTTTTTCTTTTCTACGGAAAACTACCGAAATCCAGGGACTTGTCACTTATGGTGACTGAGGCCGGCAGGACGGCTTGAATGACAGCTCACAACTGCCCTCGTCGTACGTGATCAGGATCCAGGAGCTAAAAGCGCTCGTGGGGAGTGAGTTGTTTGGCGTTTGACGGGGTGGCGACACTCAGGCCACGTGTGATCACGCTAACCAGCGAGCATCCCGTAATCCCGGATGGCCATTTCTTTCGAAAGCCTGCGCAGGAATTCCGCCTCGCTTTGCAGCAGCGTGATCATATTCAGGACATTATTGGCTTCGGCCGCTGTCAATCTGCGCAACAGGCTCAGCAAGTCAATCGCGCAGGCTTCGTTGATGGACGCTGACTCGATCAGCCTGAGTTGCCGTCTTTGAATCTCGTGCAAAGGATCCATCAGTCAAACCTTGGGTGCGGTTGAGTTTGTCGTCAGATGACACGGCCGATTTTCAGGCGCGAGAGCGGGGGATCCAATCAGACTGCTCTGAAATCACAGGCACGAATCTCAATCCAGCGGAGGAGGAGCGGTATACTCGGAAACAGGGTGACTGAACGTAGTGGTGCGGAACTCGTGAATCAGCGCCTGCAAGGTCGTGAGGTAGCTTGGGTCGCTCCACGGCGTGGCCGCTCTGAGCAGGACCTCCAACTGCCCCGATTCACGGGCCACCGCTGTCCACTCGATGCTGCGTGCAGCACCGTGAAGACGGTGGGTGGCGTGCAGGGCAGGCTCCAGTCTCTGTAGCACCATACCTTCAAGCAGCGCCTGTAGATCCCGCTCCAACGCTTCACGGATCTGTTGGTGGTCCACGGTGTACCGGTGGGCGAAGGGTTGTGGCAGTAACGTCAGCGTTACGCCGCACCATAACTCGATGGCATCCTGTAATTTTCCGAGGCCGATCGGCTTACTGAGGATGCCATCCATGCCCGCATCAAAACAGCGTGCGACGTGCTCGTTGCCTGTAGAGGCGGATATCGCAATGATGGGGCAACGCGTTTGTGCGGCATCCTGTTCGATCATGCGGAACAGACGGGTCAGCGAATAGCCGTCCTGGTCTGGCAAGTCGCAGTCCATCAAGATCAGGTCGTAGGTGCCTTGTTCAAAGCAGTCCACGGCCTGGGCACCATCTCTGGCGATCACCGCGGTGCAGCCGAAGCCTTCGATCTGTGCCCGCAATACGGCCTGGTTGGCGACGGTGTCCTCCACTACCAGAACGCGCAAGGCCTTTGGTGAGGATGCCGCTGACCAGCTTGTAGCGGGGAGTACGGTTTCAGCCTCCGTCGAATCGGGCGGCGCCAACTCCGCGGTCAACGACAATTCAACGCGCGTTCCGTTGCCCAGCGAACTGTCCAGCGTGAGGGTGCCGCCCATGAGTTTGAGTAAGTCGCGACAGATGACCAGCCCCAGGCCTGTGCCACCGGAGCGCTTATAGGATTGTGCTGCCTGGCTGTAAGGCTGGAACAGGCGAGCCTGGCTTTCCGGGCTCAGACCGATACCGGTATCGGTGACGGTCAAGCGCAGCTGCTTGTTGCGCGATGAAGGCAGGTCACTGATCACATAGGCAACTTCCACGCCACCGATTTCGGTGAACTTGATCGCATTGGATAGCAGGTTGTGCAGCACTTGCCCAATGCGGGTGCTGTCGAGCATCAACAGCGGCAGGTGGGATTCGCCATCGGTGCTGATCGATAGATGTTTCTCCTGGGCCCGCAAGCGATGCAGGTCAACGACGTTATGCACCAGGGTGTAGATGTTCACCGGCTCGTAGTCGAGTCTGACCTGTCCGGCATCAAGCTTGGAAATATCCAGTACGTCATTGAGCAGCCTCAATAACGACTGAGCGCCGTGGTTGGCCAAGTCGGCAAAGTGCTGTTGCTGCTTGTCCAGTGGCGTGTTGCGCAGCAGTTCGACGGCAGCCACCACCGCGTTCATCGGCGAGCGGATTTCATGGCTCATTACGGCCAGGAACATCGCCTTTTCCCGTTCGTTGCGCTCGGCGCGCTGACGCATGCGCTGGGTTTGGTAAATCGTGATGAGCAATAGCACTACCACCAGGACAATTAACGCGATCTCGTGAGGGTAGTGGGATACGACTTCCCTGAGCGGCAGTTCCTGGGTGGCATGTTCGCGCAGCCAGTTAGCGTGCAGGACGCGAACTTCGTCAGGGGTGACCGAGTCCAGCGTCTTCTGGATGATTGAGTGCAGTAAAGGCTCGTTTTTTCGAGTACCCATGCCAATTTGCGATGCCATACCGGTGAGCACCCCGGATATCTGCAGCTGGCCCTGGAACTGTCGATAGAGGAACGGCAGCAGATAGGCTTCGGTGGCAACCGCAGCGTCAGCGGTTCCTTCGGCAACTTGCTGCAGCATCGCCATGGCGCTGCCGCCGATGATCAGTTTCGCCCCAGGTGCCTTCGTCGCGAGAAAATCACTGTAGCGGTCGAAGTAGGGCAGGGTCACGGTCAACCGGTCCAGCTGTTCGGCCTCGAAAAGAGGCGGGCGCCCGGTGCGGGTGATGATGACCGTGGTGGTATTCAAATAGGCTGAAGTCAGCAGCAGCCGAGGATTTTTACCTCCGGGCCCATTAAGCCTGACAGTGGAGATAAGGTCTGCCTTACCGGTCATCAGCAGCTCTATGCGATCCTGGATCGAGTGAGCGGAAACGTAGTCGATCTTCATGCCGGTCTTGTGGGCAATCAGCTGCAAGTATTCAGCTGACAGCCCCTTGAGGCGGCCGTTCTCCACGTATTCGATTGGAGAAAGACTGCCCACTGCGGCGACACGCAATACCGGATGATGTTCGATCCAGACTCTTTCCTCGACGCTTAAATCAGGTCCGGGAGGCCGCGCGCCGGCGTTAGCCCATGTTGCGGCCATTAACAGGCACAGGCTGGTGCCCCAACGAACGCGGTTCCTGGTCATCATGTCTAGTCCAGGGTTTTCATGATCTTGAACAAACCGTTATTGGAGGTGACCCCAAGCTTGCGAAAAGCCGTGGCCTTTTGCGTACTGATGGTCTTGATACTGCGATTGAACTTCTCGGCGATCTCCGTCACGGTCATGCCTTCCAGATAGCAGCGGATCACTTCCTGCTCACGTGCCGACAATGCCGCTCGCTGCAAGGCGTTGTCGCTGATAGGCGTTTGCGTCGACTCGCCGGGCCTGGCTGCGTCGGCCACCTGGTAAGACATATCGGCACTCAGGTAAATGGCGCCCGAAGCAACGGTACGAATCGCCTTCACCAGGCTTCCCAGTCCCTCATCTTTGCCTACAAAACCGCGCGCTCCTACACGCAAGGCAAGCGAAACGGTAGCCGACTCATGATGGCTTGATAGCACCAGAATACGACAGTCAGGGAAGCGGCTTCGCAAGGCGCGAATCAGGGAGACGCCGTCGAGTTCATCCCGTCCCAGAGCAAAGTCCAGCAGCAAGACGTTGGCGGGCATCGTCGCCATGCCGCGTATCAGTTCGCGACTGGTTTCATAGACGCCAACAATCTCGATGGATGACTCTTCGGCGAGGTGGCTGACAAGGCCGTGGCGTACCACTGCATGATCATCAAGGATCGCTATGCGTATGGTTTTCATGGATGCCAATGGACACTCGAAAGTAGCCGGATAACTAATTGATTAAAGACCATCTCTCAATTCGGCTCCAGCAGGGGTGAAGATACCGTTTAACCACGCCGTGATTATTTCAGCACACGCGAGGCGATGTTTGCAGGAACAATGGACGTAAGCGCATCCCTAGGCAGTGATCATGCTCAGGAATACATCGCTCTCCATGGGCCGGGCCAGAGCGAAACCCTGCCCGGTGTTGCAGCCCAGCCTGCTCAGCAACTCGATGCTTTCGGTATCTTCAATCCCTTCGGTGATCAAGTTGATATTGAACAACTGCGCCAGGCCGACGATCCCCGAGATGATTTCTGAAGAGTGGGCAAACTGGCCCACCGCACGCACCAGGGCTCCGTCAATCTTCATCTCGTCGAATGGCATGCGTGACAGCAGGGACAACGTCGCGGCGCCGGCACCGAAGTCGTCCAGGGACACCGGAAAGCCTTTGGCGCGCAAAGCAGTGATCGAGGCTGAAAGGGCCAGCTCGCTGTCGGGAGCCAAGTCTTCGGTCAGCTCGATCTTGAGGCGTTTGCAAGGCAACCCCGCCCGATGCATCTTTTGCGCAAGTCTCGTGGCCAGGCCATGGGCGCAGAGCGTGCGTGCCGAAGCGTTGATAGCGATGGGAATATCAATGCCTGCACGCTTCAACTTGCCCAGGGTGTCGATCACAGTCTTCTCGATAAAGCTGAACAACAACAGATCCAGCCCGAGCTGGTTGATCATCGGGATCAGGACCGAGGGTGGCACATCCCCATGCCGTGGATGGTGCCAGCGGATCAGGGCTTCCGCGCCGACAATCTCTCGTGTCGCCAGGTCATATTGGGGCTGGTAGACCACTCTTAATCCTTCGCCGGTGGCGAGGGCCGCCACCACCTCATCGTCATTGAGCAGTTGCTCCAGTTTTTCCTCATGTGGACTGCGCGGTGCCGGATGGGCGGTATGCGCCAATTGACTGATCACTGCCAGGAGTTGCTCGGGTTGTTGCTCCACCGCGATCTCTACCCGGATACCTGAAGCCCTGGCCAGGCGTGCATGGGAAGCCAGGGCTGCCGTCGAGACGCCATTGAGAGTGTGCGTCCAGCCCTGCTCAAGGCCTGCGGTCAGTACGCCGGGGGGCAGCGCATGCTCGGATTGTGGCTGTGCGGTCCAGACGATATGCGGAATGCTGTGTAGCAGCCCGGAAGCATTCAGGTCGCTGACACAGCACGGCAACATCAAGCTGTCGACATGGTCGGCATGAATCTGCGCGACGATGATGTCGACAGGTTGCTTGCGCAAGCGGGTCATCAACTCGCTCAACGAATCGATGTGTTCGATATGAAAAAGGGGGCTCCCGTTGAGCTGCGTGGCTACGCGGTGGGCGTACTGCTCGTCACTGGCCAGGATGACCAGGCTTTGCAGGGCGTGCTCGGAGGGAACGATGACGTGGGCTGCCATCAGCTGATGCTCGGTGGTTGTGGTGAGGTCACATTTGAGCAAAGGCGATGTGAGAGAAATATAAGACTGGGACTAAATCGCGGCTGGACCCTGTCTGGGGTCCGGCTTGTGCTGATCCGAAATTTAAGAGCAGTCCGATATCGGATTTGGCGAGCGCTCTACAGAATTCACCCCGATTCATGGCGGCTCGCAGCATGTGCGGGCATTACAGAACGAGTGCACGCACGCTGTCGCCGACAGCTGTTGCTCTGCGCTTCAATGCCACTTCGTGAGGCCTCATACCTGACGATGTGTGTGTGCTACAGGGTGAGTTATTGTGAAAGTCACGTCGCGTTCAGTCTTGCCGTTTGCGTTCCTGCGATCAGCCCCGCTTAATCCAATTCGCCACGGGGTTCGCATGCGTTATTGCCATGCGCCTGATGCTTGTCAGTCCCGACACCGTCAACTGGATTGGGCGATATGGGGGGTGATGACCCTGACCGGCATAACGGCATTGCTGAGTGCAACTGCCCATGCCGGCAATGGTGTGCACATCAACGCGAATGCGGACGGCCAGTGCGTAAGTTTGAATGACCCGCAGAACAACGATGGCAATGCCGCGACGTATCTTGCGCAAAACCTGATCTTCAAGGATCAGGCCTCGGGCAAGTGCAATTCCGCGACTAAAGGTTCGCAGACCGATTCGGTATTGTTTTACCGTCCAGGGGGCGTTTCTGGCGTAGGGGCGACCTCTCTGACCCTGGGCGGCGAACTGTTCGTCAACAGCGGCCGGGTGATCCTCGGGCAGCCCGGCGGCAATATGGCGATTGGTAACGAGAGTACTCAAGCCAGCGCCGACGGGGCTGCCATTGGTCATGGGGCCCAAGGCCTCGGCCGCTGGGGCATGGCGGCGGGGTTCCAGGCCAAGTCCCTGGCTGACTATGCCCACGCATTTGGCTATAACGCCCAGGCCTCGAATCAGTACGCCACGGCTATCGGCGCAAATACGACGGCGGCGGGAGAGCGGGCCACGGCTGTGGGCGCCGGTGCATCGGCCAGTGGCGGCGGGGCTTTTGCCGCGAGTCGCGACGCCAGGGCGGACGGCACCCACAGCGTTGCGGTGGGCTCTGAGGCCAGCGTGACGGCCAGCAGTAATGAAGGGGTTGCCTTGGGCAACAAGGCCAGCGCGCAACACAACTACGGCGTTGCACTGGGCAGTGGCTCAACGACGCAAAACCTGAAGGCGGTTGCGCCGGTGACGATCAATGGCACTGCCTACAGTGTCGATAGTACGTCGGCCATGGGCGTAGTCAGCCTGGGTAATGCCAGCCAGACTCGCCAACTGATCAACATGGCCCCCGGGGCGGTAAGCAACAACAGCACCGATGGCGTCAATGGCGCCCAGTTATTCGTGGCCTACGATGCGATCCAGAAGCTCGGGGATCGGGAGTTGGTGGCCACTCAGTCGGTGGCGGATGCCCTCGGTGAGGGTACTGCGGTCAAGGACGGCAAGGTGGTGCTGCCGGCCTTTTCCCTGACCAGCCTGGGTACTGGCGTGGCACAGCCCACATCGGTGGTGGGGGCGATCAAGGCCTTGGATCAGGCCCATAAAGGTACGCAGGAAGCCTTGAATGATGTTGATCAACTGGCCAACGCAACGGCAGGGCAAGTTCGTTTGGCGATGGCTGAGAAATACCTGCGTTGGAGCGAGGACCAGCAGGCCTACACGGCCAGCGAAGGCGCCCACCCTGAGAGCCGGATTGCCAATGTAGCCGCAGGTGTGGCTGCTACCGACGCGGTGAACAAGGGCCAGTTGGACGCCGTGGAAAGTACGGCCAATAACGCGAACAGCCTTGCTGCCAGCGCGCTGTCCGGTGCCAACGCAGCGATGGCCACCGCTGACGATGCCCGCAAAACGGCAAGCGCGGCGCAAGAGGGTGCCGACGCTGCCCTGCAAACGGCGGCGGGAGCACGGGCAACGGCAGATAATGCGCAGAGCACCGCCAAGGACGCCTCCAGCTCGGCCGAAACCGCACAGAAAGCTGCAGAAGCCGCGCAAGGTTCCGCCACTGCCGCGATGGGGGTGGCATCAACCGCGCAGGCGACAGCTGATGCCGCCCAAGGCACCGCCAGCTCGGCACTGGGGTCGGCAAGCGGCGCGCAGCAACTGGCACAGGCTGCACAGGAGGCTGCGGACGTGGCGGCGAATTCCGCAACGACGGCGCAGCGAACTGCAGAGGCTGCAGAAGGCAAGGCGAGCTCGGCGTTGGCCGGTGCCGATGATGCCCGTAAGGCGGCAGACGGTGTGCGAGCTGCTGCCGATGCCGCTTTGGCCAAGGCCGACAGCGCCGAAAAGAGCGCAGGTGTGGCGCAAGGGACGGCCAGTACCGCGCTGGACTCCGCGGCTGACGCCCAGAAAACTGCCGAATCCGCCCGGGGAACCGCCGAACGGGCGCAAGGGGCCGTTGCGACTGCACAACAGACGGCCGAAACCGCACAGGGTGTCGCCAACACGGCCCTGGGCTCGGCAGCCACTGCCCAGAAGACGGCCGAAGCCGCACAAGGGGCAGCCACCACAGCACTGAGTTCGGCGTCTGAAGCGCAAAAAAGCGCCGCGACGGCCCAAGGCACTGCCGATACCGCGCTGACCACGGCCTCCAGCGCCCAACAAGCCGCGAATGCTGCGCAGGGCTCTGCCGATACGGCGTTGGGCACGGCTGTTCGGGCCGGCGAAACCGCTACGGCCGCCCAGGGCTCCGCCGATGCCGCCTTGGCTGCAGCCGCCAGCTCCCACAAGACTGCCGACGTGGCCCAAGGCACTGCGAACACGGCGCTGGACAAGGCCGCCGTGGTGCAGAAAAGCGCCGATGCCGCGCAGCTTACAGCCAATCAGGCGCTCAGCGCCTCCGAGGGTGCCGGGCAATCCGCCAACGCGGCCCAAAGCGCGGCGGATTCGGCATTGGCAACGGCGACAGGGGCGCAGACTGCCGCTCAATCGGCTCAGGATCGCGCGGATGCCGCCGTCAGTTCGGCGGCCGGTGCACAACAGGCCGCAAATGCCGCGCAAGGCACGGCGGACACCGCCCTTGGTGCTGCCTCCACGGCACAGCGCACGGCCGACGCCGCCAAATCCACCGCAGACCAGGCACTGAACACGGTCTCCACGGCGCACCAGGCGGTCGAGACGGCCCAAGGCACGGCCGATGCAGCGCTGACCGCCGCAGCCAGCGCGCAAAGCGCGGCCGGTAACGCCCAGGGTACCGCTGACGGCGCATTGGCTTCGGCGGCCCGGGCACAGCACGCCGCAGATGCTGCCCAAGGCACGGCAGACACGGCATTGAGCTCGGCTTCCGGCGCGCAGAAAACCGCTGAAACCGCGCAGAGCTCCGCCGATACCGCCCTGGCTTCGGCCGCGTCCGCACGCAATGTGGCGGACAAGGCCCAGAGCACGGCGGACGCCGCCGGTCGCTCGGCAAACGATGCGCTGCAGGCCGCGACAACGTCACAGGCCAGCGCCGACAACGCTTTGGACGCCGCAAGCAATGCCCAGAAAGGGGCGGTCGCCGCCCAACACACCGCTGATGCGGCCAAGGCCACCGCCGATATCGCCACCGGCCAGCTCAAGGGCCTGGACGACGGCCAGACGGTCGTCCAGCGCATTGACGCGGCTATCCGAAGCGCCGCAGGTGTAGCCAGTGAGTTCGTTGCCAAGGCTCTGGGAGGAGGTTCCACCGTGGGTAGCGATGGCCAGCCGACGGCGCCGGCCTATGCCATCAGTCAGATCAATGCCGATGGCAGCGTCCAGCCCGCTCCTCAACTCCATGACAACGTGGGCGCTGCCCTGACGGCTTTGGACCACAATGTCGGCACGCTCAACGCCGCCGTGAACCGCCAGGGCGCAGCACTCGGCGCCTTGGGTGAGGGCGTCCGGGCCCTGCGTGACGATAGCGTTGTGTGGGACGAGGCCAGCGGCGCTTATACCGCGGGTCGTGGCGCGGATCGCAATGAGCCGGCACGCATCGGTAACCTGGCGGCCGGTGTTGCACCAAGCGATGCCGTCAACAAGGGGCAGCTCGATACCGTCGCGACCACCGCATCGCAGGCCGGCAGCGCCGCTGACGCAGCCCGGGCGGCAGCGGTGAAGGCCCAGGGGACAGCGGATGGCGCGGTGGTTGCTGCTGCTTTCGCCCAGACCGCTGCTGATGCCGCGCAACATGCTGCCGATACCGCTGGCAGCACTGCTGCCGACGCACATGAGGCTGCAAACGCTGCTCACACGTTCGCCAGTCAGGTTGGCCAGGTGGCGGAGCGCGCCGCAGCGCAATTGCAGGGGCTGGAGGAGGGTGAAACCGTACTTGATCGCATACAGTCAGCGAACCACGCAGGTCGACAGGCATTGGCTGATGCGCTGGGCGGTGGCGCTGCTGTCAACGCGGATGGTTCCGTGAAAGCACCGGCCTACGCTGTGACCCGGATCGACTCTGAGGGGGGCCCCGCTGGCCAGGTCCGGGCTGGCAACGTCGGGCAAGCGATCAAAACACTCGACGTGTCGCTGAATGCAGTCAACGCCAAGGCCGACAAGGCCACAGCGAGCATGGGCAGTTTGCGCGAGCAGGTGAACAACGGTCAGGCCGGCCTGGTTCGACAGGACGCCCTCAACCGGGACATCCAGGTGGCGCGGGACACTGACGGCGTTCGTGTCGATCTCAGTGGTACCCAGGGACCTCGGATTCTGACGGGTGTGAAGGACGGCGCCTTGGGTGCCGACAGCACCGATGCCGTCAATGGTCGACAACTCGATGCCGTCAACCGGCAGGTCAAGCAGTTGGCACAGCAAGCCTCCGGCATCGCGGTAGACACTCAAGGCGGTGACAAGGCGACGGTGGCGCCGGGCAGCAAGTCCGTGGCGGCAGGGGCCAGCGCCCAGGCCGGTGGCGAACGCAGTGTTGCCACGGGGGCCGGTGCAGTGGCCCAGGCGCCTCGCAGCACTGCACTGGGGGCTGGTGCCAAGGCCGATGCGCCAGGCAGCGTCGCGCTTGGCGCCGGCTCCCAGGCCCCGCGGGCGAATACCGTCTCAGTGGGCGCGCCGGGCGCCGAGCGGCAAATCACTAACGTAGGGGCAGCCAGCGAGGCGACGGATGTCGTCAATCTCGGCCAGGCCACGCAGATCTCCAACCAGGCCGCTGACCGCACGCTACGGCAAGCCAACGCCTATACCGACAGCCAGATCAGCGCGGTGCGCCAGGACGCCTATGCCGGCATCGCGTCGGCCATGGCCATGGCAGCCTTGCCTGTGGCTTCGACACCGGGCAGGAGCATGGTGGCCATGGGGACGTCGGTCTATGAGGGGCAATCAGCCTTGGCCGTTGGCCTCTCGGGGCGCACCGAAGATGGCCGTTGGGCGTACAAGGCCAATGGTTCGGGCAGTGCCCAGGGAAGTGTCGGGCTGGCGGTTGGCGTGGGTTACGAATGGTAGGGCCTGATATCGGCAGGTCGAGGGGCTGGCCCTCGGCCTGCCGATTTAGGAGCAGTCCGATATTCCTCTCCGGCCTCACTGTCCACAATAACCCTCAGTAATCATTGCCCGCTGTCGCAGCGGCTACCACTCGTGGAACCCGTCTCAGCCATCGGATTGCCGTGGTGCCTTGTTTCGGTTCGACGCATCCGTCAATGTCTCAGGTAAGTCATCGTGAAAGTCACATTGCGTTTCGATTCGCAGGTCGCTTGTCTGCATGCTGTTCCTCTCAACCCACTTCGCTCCCTCATTCGCGGCTTCTACTGCCCCGAGTTTGCGGTCACATCACGCGGTTGGCCGATTCTCGGCCTGCTGACCCTTACCGGGGTTTCGGCGCTGCTGGGCGTGTCTGATGCCCGTGCAGGCAATGGTGTACACATCAATGCGAATGACAGCGGCGAATGCGTCAGTCTCAATGACCCCCAAAATACTTATATTGCAGGCACCGGGGCCGACAGAGCCTATTTGAACGAAAGCTTGAATTTCAAGGATGGTCAGTCGGGACGGTGCGACTCGGACGCCAAAGGTGGCCAAACCGAGAGCGTGATGTTCTATCGGCCGTCAGGAACGCCGGGTGTTGGGGCAACCTCGCTTTCCTTGGGCGGGGAGCTGTATATCAACAGTGGGCGGCTGATGTTGGGAGGTGTCGACGGCAGCATCGCGATTGGCCATTCCGGCATCGAGGTTGGCGCCCCGTTTGTGACTGATAACGGCTTTGCCTTCGGCCGCGGTGCCCAGAGCACGGCCGCCTGGACCATGGCCTTGGGTCTTACCGCCAGGGCCCGGAACCCCTATGCGCTGTCGTTCGGGAATACCGCTACGGCCTCCAATACGTTCAGTACTGCATTCGGTTCGGCATCCACTGCTTCAGGTGAGTATGCCACTACACTCGGCGCGAGCGCACAGGCGGGTGGTGCGGGTTCGTTCGCCGGCGGGCGATTCGCAGTATCACGAGGGGAAAACTCGGTAGCGATCGGCAGGAACGCGAGCGCATCCAACTTGGAAAGCCTGGCACTTGGTTACAGCGCCCAGGCCCCTCAGAGGGCGAGTGTCGCGCTCGGCAGCTTTTCGGCCACTGACGATCTGCGCGAAGTTGCGCCCGTGACCCTCAATGGACGCGTCTACTCTTTCGACCGCAACAGCGCGGTCGGCACGGTCAGCGGCGGCAGTGCGGCGCGATTGCGCCAATGGATTTTTGTAGCTCCAGGGGCGGTGAACGCCACGAGTACAAATGCCATTAATGGTGCCCAGTTGTTCTCGGGATATGAGGCGATCCGCCGTCTCGGCACACGTGAGACCACGGCCGCTGAGTCGGTGGCTCAGGCCTTGGGGTCCGGCCCGTTGGCCCAGGGCAACCGGGTAGTGCCGGCACCGCTTGTGCTTACCAGCATCGACCAGGGAGCACCGCCGCCCACCACGCTGTTGGGGGCGCTGGCGGCTTTGGACGAGGCGCACAAAGTCACTGATGGGCGCATGGGGGAAGTGTTCGATTCCGTCATGGATATCTCGGAAAAAGCCCAAGTGTTGAGGGCGACCAAGAGGTTCTACTGGAACCCACAGACCGGTGCGTATGATGCCGACAGGGACGCCGGTGTGCCCGCGTCGATAATCAATATGGCTGCCGGCGTAGCGGCAACCGACGCCGTCAACAAAGGTCAGTTGGACGCTGTTGAAAGCAGCGCGATGCGTGCTCAACAAGCGGTCGACACCGCCAGTGCTGCCGTGGACAAGGCTCGTCAGGTGTCGTTGGCGGTAAAGGATGCCGCCGACTCATCGTTGGCACGGGCCAACAATGCCTCCCAGGAGGCAGCTGGCGCACTCGCCGCCGCCAATCTGGCCCAGGGCAGCGCCGGTGCGGCGGCAAGCGCCGCCAGCAAGGCCGGCGCGACTGCCGCCAACGCGCAAGTAGCAGCGGAGCGTGCCGGCGTTGTTGCCACCAGTGCTCAGCAGTCGGCCCAGACCGCCCAGGGCGCCGCCACGCAAGCACAAAGCAGCGCAACGACGGCGCAGGCTCTGGCCAGCGCCGCACAAACCCGCGTGAAGGAAGTGGTCGATATCGTGGACGAGGCCACGACTGCCGCAACAGCTGCCCTGGGCTCGGCTGATGCTGCTTCGGGTGCAGTCACTTCGGCGCAGGCCGCTGCTGCGGATGCACAAGACCGGACGGACCAGGCTGCCACTGCAGCTTCACGTGCACAGGGGGTGGCCGATGTTGCACAGCGTGCTGCGGATGCGGCCTTGCTTGCTGGCAACGGCGCCGAAGTTGCCGCGGATGCTGCGCAAGCCACTGCCGGCCAGACCATGAGCGCAGCGAACGCCGTACAGGTTGCGGCGGCTACCGCTCGTGGAATTGCCGATCAGGCCACGGGGGCTGCGTCGACGGCCCAGGGCGCCGGTGAGGTCGCCAAAAGCATGGCTGACAGAGCCCAGGACGCGGCTGCTGGTGCACTCAGCGCCGCCGGTTCGGCACAGGTTGCAGCCAATGCCGCGCTTGGCGCGGCAACCGACGCCCAGACAACGGCCGCCACCGCCCGGCAAACAGCTGACTCGGCGGGTGCTGCGGCCGCCACTGCGCAAACCAATGCGCAGAATGCCCAGGGCACCGCAACAAAAGCTCACAGCACCGCGGCTTCTGCCCAAGGTCTGGCTGATGTCGCCCAGCGCTTCGCAGACAGCGCATTGGGCGCTCTGGAAAACGCTGCGGTTATCAGCGATGGAGCTCAAGGCATCGCTGACGTTGCGTTGTCCTCGGCCTTGCAGGCGCAGCGGTCTGCGGATGCCGCGCAGCACACCGCCGGCGCTGCGCAGGGCTCTGCCATCAGTGCGAACAATACCGCCATGGCAGCGCGCGACAGTGCCGACACAGCACTCGGTGCGGCATCGACAGCACGGAAGGCTGCCAGCGCTGCCAGCATTACCGCCAATCAAGCGCTGAACCTCGCCACCGGCGCACAAGCTTCCGCTCAGGCAGCCCAAGGCACTGCCGGCACCGCCTCCGCTGCGGCGTCCGGCGTACAACAAGCCGTGCTGGACACCCAAGCCAAGGCTGACGCTGCGTTGGCCGCGGCATCCACCGCTCAGGCGGCTGCGCAGACGGCGCAGGGTGCGGCGGACCATGCGATGCTGACCACCTTGGCGGTCAATGAGAAGGCCCTGGCCGCCCAAGGCAGCGCCAATGCGGCCCTGGAGACGGCAAACACCGCGCGGCGTAAGGCGGACACGGCTCAGGCCTCGGCGCAGCAAGCAAACAGCGCCGGCATCGATGCAATGAGTGTCGCCGCCGCGGCGCAGTCGGACGCCGATCAGGCACAAGGCACCGCAACTGAGGCAAGCCAGCGTGCCGCTGCCGCACAAGTTACGGCAGGCATGGCATCGGGCGTTGCGTCAGAAGCCGCGCGAGCGGTCGATAATGCCCAGGGCACCGCCAACGCTGCCCGGTCCGCCGCCGATGTGGCGGCCGTTCAGCTTGCCGGCCTCGACTCCGGACAGACCGTGGTAGAGCGCCTTGATGCCGCGCTAAAGACGGCTTCAGGCCTTGGCCGTGAGGCCATCACCCGGCTGCTGGGTGGCGGCTCAACCGTGGACGCCGAAAGCCAACCCACGGCGCCCGCCTATGGCATCCCCGTGATCGCGACCGATGGTAGTGTTCAGCCTGCAATCAAACACGACAACGCAGGGGATGCGCTGAATGCGGTGGCGGGCAGTCTTTCCACGCTCAACGATGCCGTACGTACCCACGCCACGGCGCTTGGTACGGTGGGCGAGGACATACAAGGCCTGCGCGATGACACGTTGCAGTGGAGTGGTATCGACGGGGCCTACAATGCCAGCCGTGATCACTCGGCCAGTGAGCCGGCCCGCATCGTCCAACTTGCCTCCGGTCGCACACCGGCCGATGCGGTGAACAAGGGCCAGCTGGATGAAGTTGATCGCGTCGCGGCGGCAGCCCGGAGTGCCGCCGAGGCTGGGAAAACCATGGCAGACCAGACGCAAGGCGCAGCCGTGCGTGCGACAGACGCCGCTGTCACTGCAAGGACGGGTGCAGACGCGGCCATGGGCATTGCCGAGGCCACACAAACTGCCGCTGCAATGGTCCGTGATCGCGCCGATGCAGCGCACGCCAGCGCGACGCTCGCCGGTCAGGTCGCGGACCAGTCAGCTGCAAGGCTGTACGGTATTGCCCAAGGCGAAACCGTACTCGGGCACATCCAGGACGCCGCTCGAGCCCATGACCAGGCGCTGGCTACCGCATTGGGCGGCGCCGCAACTGTGAACGCCGACGGTTCAACGAGTCCTTCGCCTTACACACTGACGCAGCCTGGCAAGAAGGGCGCCGGGGCTCAGTCGATCAAGGTCGACACTATTGGACAGGCACTCGGTCAACTCGAAGACCGTGTTGTGGCTGCCGACGATCAATCGAGCGCCGTCAGTGCGCAAACCGACACCCTGCGCAAACAAATGGACAGTGGTGAGGTAGGGCTGGTCCGCCAGGATCCGTTCAGTCGTGACATACAGTTGGCCGGTGCCGCTGATGGGGCCCGGGTCGATGTCACTGGCAGCCAAGGCCCGCGCAGCCTTGCTGGCATTGAGGGTGGTGAGGTCAGTTCTACCAGTCTCGATTCCGTCAACGGGCGCCAACTGGAGGCAGTGAACCGGCAGGCCGAGCAATTAGGCCAGCAGTCTTCCGGCATCGCCGTGGATGCGAGCGAAGCTGGCGACAATTCATCCACCCGTTCGGGTAGTCAATCCGTGGCGCTCGGGGCGCAGGCTCAAGCCGGAGGCGAGCGCAGTGTAGCCATTGGGGCGGGCGCCACTGCGCAGGGTGAACAGGGCACTGCGCTGGGTTCGCGGGCAAGTGCCAATGCGGCGAACAGTGTGGCGTTGGGGGAGGGTTCCCGAACCGGTCGGGCCAACAGTGTGTCTGTAGGCGCCCACGGCACCGAGCGTCAAATCAGCCATGTTGCCGAGGCTGCGCGAGGCACGGATGCGGTCAATTTCCGGCAGGCGAAGCGGCTTTCAAACCAGGCCGCCGTTCGCTCGCTAAGTGAGGCCAATGCCTATGCCGACCGTCGTATCGGCAGCCTGCGGCAGGACGTGTATGCCGGTATTGCGACGGTGATGGCCACTTCCGGGTTGCCGGTGGCTTCCTCGCCGGGCAAGTCGATGGTGGCGGTGGCAACCGCTTTGTACGAGGGCCAGCCCGCTCTGGCCGTTGGGTTGACGGCGCGTTCCAGGGGTGGGAAATGGACCTACAGTGCAACCGGGGCGGGTACTGCACAGGGTGATTTCGGGCTTACCGTGGGACTTGGTTACCATTGGTAGTTAATCCTTTTTGCATAAGAGGTTTCAGCCTTTCCTTAGGCCAGCAGCACTAATTCACCTGCGGCGCCCAAAACACCCACTTCTCGTTTGGCTGTTTAAATGTTGCAAAAACAAGTCTGGAATTAAGTCTTTCCCAGCCGTCAGGGTCGTCCACGGTATGTATGGGGGGATGCAGTACCATCAGTTGCGCGTTCAATCCCAAGAGTCGGTCTATCAAGCGGTAAGGTTGCGGCTATTAGAGTTTTCTGCGAACGAGGCTAATCTTTGCAGACGTCAGTGCCAGCATTTCGTTCAAGCGCCTGGCGGCAAGCTGATCAGCGCCACTTGCAGAGCCGCCCGATCATTATTGAGAGGCCTGCACTTTTGAGTTTCACCATCAATGTCCAGCGTGCTCCAGCGGACAGGATGGTACGGATGAACATGACGAAAAGGTGTATCAAGCATGTCAACTGAATCGAAATGCCCTTTCAACCACGCTGCGGGTGGCGGCACCACGAACCGAGACTGGTGGCCCCAGCAACTGAATCTGAAGATCCTGCATCAGCATTCCTCCCTCAGCGACCCCATGGGTGAGGGGTTCGATTACGCCAAGGCGTTCAAGAGTCTTGACTTCGAAGCGGTCAAGCAGGACTTGCGCGATGTCATGACGCAATCCCAGGACTGGTGGCCTGCGGACTTTGGCCATTACGGCCCGCTGTTCATTCGCATGGCCTGGCACAGCGCCGGGACTTACCGTACCGCTGACGGTCGTGGCGGTGCCGGTACCGGTCAGCAGCGCTTTGCACCGCTCAACAGCTGGCCTGACAACGTCAGCCTGGATAAGGCGCGTCGCCTGATCTGGCCGGTCAAGCAAAAGTACGGCCGCCAGATTTCCTGGGCCGATCTGATCGTCCTCACCGGTAACGTTGCGCTGGAGTCCATGGGCTTCAAGACCTTCGGGTTCTCTGGCGGTCGCCCGGATGTCTGGGAACCGGACGAAGACGTTTACTGGGGGGCCGAGACCACTTGGCTGGGGGGAGAAGAGCGTTACGGCGTGCAAAAGAAAATGCAGCAGCCGGGCGATGGTACGTTGGTGGCCGAGCCGCAGAACCATGGCAACGAAGAAAGCCGCACCGGGAGCGGCGAGCGCAATCTGGAAAACCCTCTCGCCGCTGTACAGATGGGCCTGATCTACGTGAACCCGGAAGGGCCGGAAGGGGTTCCGGACCCGGTTGCCTCGGCGAAGGATATCCGTGAAACCTTCGGCCGCATGGCGATGAATGATGAAGAGACCGTTGCACTGATTGCCGGCGGTCACGCCTTCGGCAAGACCCACGGCGCAGGCCCGGCGGATAACGTCGGCCCGGAACCGGAAGCGGCTGGCCTGGAAGAGCAGGGGCTGGGCTGGAAAAACAGCTTCGGCAGCGGCAAGGGCGGTGACACCATCACCAGCGGGCTGGAAGTGACCTGGACCTCGACGCCGACGAAATGGAGCAATGAGTACCTCGAAAACCTCTTTGGCTTTGAATGGGAGCTGACCAGAAGCCCGGCGGGAGCGCATCAGTGGACACCGAAGAACGGTGCCGGCGCCGGCAAGGTTCCGGATGCCCATGACGCTGGCAAGCGGCATGCGCCGAGCATGCTGACCTCGGACCTGGCGCTGCGTTTCGATCCGGCGTACGAACAGATTTCCCGACGTTTTCTGGCCAACCCCGACCAACTGGCCGACGCCTTCGCCCGTGCCTGGTTCAAGCTTACCCATCGAGACATGGGCCCGCTTGCGCGTTATCTCGGCCCGGAAACCCCCGCGGAAGAGTTGCTGTGGCAGGACCCGATTCCTGCGCTCGATCATCCACTGGTGGATGAGCAGGATGTGGCGGCGCTCAAGCAAAAGATTCTCGCCGCGGGGCTGACGGCCTCGCAGCTGGTTTCGACGGCATGGGCAGCGGCGTCCACCTTCCGCGGCTCCGATAAACGCGGGGGAGCCAATGGCGGGCGCCTGCGCCTGGCTCCGCAGAAGGACTGGGCGGTCAACCAGCCTGAGCAACTGTCAGGCGTATTGAAGCATCTCGAGGCTATTCAGGGCGACTTCAACGCCGCGCAGGCGGGAGGCAAAAGGATATCCCTGGCCGACCTGATCGTGCTGGCGGGCAGCGTGGGAGTTGAGTTGGCGGCAAAAAATGCCGGCCGTCAGACCACGGTGCCTTTCACGGCAGGGCGCACGGATGCTTCCCAGGAGCAGACGGATGTCGAGTCGTTCGGCTTCCTTGAACCGGTCGCCGACGGCTTTCGCAACTACCAGAAGGGGCACTACAAGGTGTCGGCGGAAGCGCTGCTGGTCGACAAGGCACAACTGCTGACATTGACCGCACCCGAAATGACGGTGCTGTTGGGCGGGCTGCGGGTCTTGGGTATCAATGTCGGGGAAAGCAAGCACGGGGTGTTCACCGAGCACCCGGGAACCCTGAGCAATGACTTCTTCAGGAACCTGCTGGACATGGGCGTAGAATGGAAGCCAGTCACCGGCACCCACGATACCTTTGAGGCGCATGACCGCAAGACCGGTGCCGTCAAGTGGACTGGCACCCGGGTCGACCTGGTGTTCGGTTCGCATGCCCAGTTGAGGGCGCTGTCCGAAGTCTATGGCAGTGCCGACGCCGAGGAGAAGTTCGTCGAAGACTTCGTGTCGGCCTGGACCAAGGTGATGAATCTGGATCGCTTCGAACTGGCCTGACACCAGCGCCTTACTTGTACAGGCCCACGCTGTGGGCCTGTTCGCTAGCGGCCTTGGTTTATCCAGGCTTCCAGATCCGCTGCGCTCATAGGCTTTGCTATCAGATAGCCCTGCGCCTCGGAACACCCCCACTGTATTAAAAGATCCAGGATCTCTTCATTTTCTACGCCTTCGGCAACGACGCGGTAGCCGAGCCCCTTCGCCAGGCCTATCAGGGTTTTAACCAGTTGCTTGTCATTTTGATTGGTGCCCAGTCCGCTGATCAGTGATTGATCAAGCTTGACGGTAGTGGCCGGAAGCTCTTTCAAATACGCCCAGTTACTGTAGCCAGTGCCGAAATCATCAACGGCAACCTCTACGCCAAACTTACGAACCCGTTCCAACTGCCGAATGACTTCTTCAGGATTGGTCATCAGCATGCTTTCGGTAAACTCAAGTTCAAAGCTGGCCGGGTCCAGGCCGTGCGTTTGAATTTCATGAATCATCGCGTCTACGAACTCGGAACTTTCGAGATCGCTGACAGTGATATTCATCGCTATCCGCAGGCGCACACCTTGCGCTTTCCAGACAAGCGTTTGCCGGATGATTGCGTTGAGCACCCATAGTCCCACGGAGGGTATCAGGGCAGTTTTTTCAGCCAAGGGGATGAATTCAGCAGGGCTGATGGGGCCAAGCAACGGATGGGTCCATCGCAACAAAGCCTCTACCGAATCACACTTTCCCGAGGGCAGTTTGATTTTGGGCTGATACACCAGGCTGAACTGTTGGTCGGAGCTGACCGCCTCCGGCAACGAACTCAACAACATGAACGCGCGTTGTTGAGCGGCATCAAACTGAGGTTCATAAAGAGACCATCCCAGCTTGCGGTCACGCGCCTCATCTGCCGCGCTGACCAGCAGGCGCAGCCAGTCTTGCTGCCCTGCGCCACGAATGGGCAGGACGCCAATTCCCACTTGCATGAGTATGGGGATGCCGTGGCATTCAACCGGCTTTTTGAAGTCCGTCAGAATACTTGTGCAGATGTGCTCGGTGGTTTGTTCCTCCTCAAGGAGGAAGCCAAACCGGGTCGGGCTTATTTTGTAAAGCAGGCACCGCGCGGGTAAGAGTGTTTGCAGGCGAGATTTGATCGCCAGGACCAAGTCTCCGGCAAAGCTATACCCCAGGGCCTTTACGATATCGTTGAGGAACTTTGGCGAGATAATGTCAACGGCATACACCTGGCACCGGGTTTTAAGCTTCACCGCTTGACGGATATCTTCCTCAAGCCTGAGTCGATTAAACAGCCCCGTGGGTTGGTCTATAAAGTTGCGAGACCGCATGCCCTGTATGCGCATCATCACAAGTTCCGCGAAGCCGTTGAGCATGGCACTGTCACGCTCGTTCATGGGAGGGCGGGAGACGGTGTCAATGATGCAGAGACTTCCCAGTGTAAAACCATCCTCCGTAATCAACGGCGCGCCCGCGTAATAACGAATATGCGGTGGCCCTGTTACCAGGGGGTTGTGTTTGAAACGGGCATCCAGCGTGGCGTCCAGCACCTCCAACAGGGAATTGTCCAGCGTGGAGTAGGCGCAAAAAGAGACTTCTCGTGGTGTCTGCGTTTCTGTAAGCCCCACGCGTGCCTTGAACCATTGCCGGTGTTTATCGACAATTGAAATCAGTGCGATGGGGGCGTTGAAGTAGGCAGACGCCATCTCGACGATTTTTTCAAAGACATCATCGTAGTCGCTGTCGGGTGGACAAAATTTCGCGACCTCTTTTAGCCGTTCAACTTCATTCGGCGGAATAGGAGCGCCTTCGCCCATGACAATCCTCAGAGTGGCTGTGTTCGTACAACAAAGTATCAGACAGTGCCATCATTATGATGTTGTTTTTTCTATTCAACAGATAGCTCAAACGTATGCATCCGGGCGCCCTCTCCCGGAAAACCTGCCCCCGGGGCATCGTGGTGCCAGGCATTTCCCCCGCGTCTAGTGCACCAGGGGGGCTGCCTTGATGGCCATGTACTCATCCTTGACCGCCTCAAACCCATATTTATCTTCAAGCCGTTTGACGATGAAGTGCCCCCGCGCCATGTCCTGATAGAAATGGGTGAACAGCGTATTGATGGTCGCCCCGGTAAAGGCGCCCATCACAGGAACGGCCTGCGCTGCGAACTTGCTGGAAATGGTAAAGCCAAACTGGGTCGCGACCTTGTCGATCAGGATCGCCAGCCATTTGCCGGCTTGCCCCGGGGACAAGGTGCTGATGGCCTTGGAACCCTGCTTGGCGGCGATTCCCGCCAGTTCTTTCGACAGTTGCTGCATGGCCTGGGTGGTGAAGCTGCGGGTCATGTAATAACCCGTCTCCGTTGCATCGTCGACCTGGCTGTTGCCGCCCATGGCAAACACCTCAATACACGCCTGCTTGGTCGCAAAGTCCCCCAGGTCAAAACCTTCGCTGCGCGCCACATCGGCGACCGCGCGCATCATGATGGTGGTGGAGATCGGCAGCTCGACAAACAGCGCCGCAAAACCGAAGGCTCCGCCGATCGCGCCCGAGGTCGCTGCGAAGGCCTTGTGCAGCCGGGTCGAGGCTGGCTTTTTCGGGCTGTTCTCCAGGCTCTTCAGCGCCGCGCCGGCGGAGGAGTGCAGCGCCGCCGCCACGGCGCCATTGATCCTTTTTGAAACCACCCCCGGCAAAGCCTTCACCGCACTTTCAATGGGGGAGCCGATCATGCCGGACAGCCTGGCAGTCAGGGAGGGTGACTCGAGCAAGCCGACGGCCCGCTTGAGATCCTGGTAGTCCTCGGGGTTGTCTCTGATGCTCACAGGCGTCTCCATGAAGTTTTTCCGGTTCTCATAAAACAAAGACCCGCAAGAAAGGCCATCGTGCCGTCACGCTTTACCCATTCTTTACCTGTGCGTGTGCTGCGTTCGCCAGCGGGTCGGTTACGCTGCCATTCATCTTGAACTGAATGACGGTATGCATCGAATGAGCCTTCAACCGCGGTACTGGCTGGCGGTGGGCGCCCTGGTGGGCAGCCTGGGATTGATCGCAGGGTGTGCGGGCGATCCGCCAAACCCGCGAGCCGCTTTCAGCGAGCGGGTCGATAAGGAATTGAGTACCGCTTATCAACCGTCCCACTACGACACGGCCGGCTGGGACGCGACCTGGCAAGTCGATCAGCAATCGGTGAATGTGGCGTGGTTGGCGCCGGTGACCCAGGAGCGTGTGCCGCTGATTATCTACTTGCCGGGGTTGGGAGAGTCGGCCTCGGGCGGCGTGGCGTGGCGCAAGGCTTGGGCGCAGGCCGGTTATGCGGTGCTGTCGGTTCAGGAGCACGCCCATGACCAGTCGATCTTCGCCTCGCAGCAGGCGCAATATGGCGATTTTCGCGGGATGGCGAGCAGTCATTATTCCGACGTCGCACTGCGCGACAGGCTGTCCACCTTGCAGAAAGTCCTGACTGAGGTTCGGGCACGGGCCGCCAAGGGCGATACACAACTGGCAGCCATCGATTGGAACCAGGTGGTGGTGGCCGGCTTTGATTTTGGCGCGCAGACCGCCGAGGCGCTCGCCGGGGCGCTGGAGCCTGGCGCTGCGTCGGGCGTTGCGGTTCAGCCCAAGGCAGTGCTGCTGCTCAGCCCTTATGTGGACGCCGATGCTCGGCCAGACAGGTATGCCCGGATATCGGCGCCCGTGCTGTCGATGACCGGTCAACAGGATGAAGACCCATTCAACTGGGTCAGTTCCTATCGCCAGCGGGAAGTATTGGGTGAGTCGGTGAGGGTAGCCGGGAGTGTCCGCTTGGACCTGAACAGTGCGACGCACAAGACGTTGGCGGGCAGTGAGTTATTCAACCGGCCGGCGAAAAAGGCCGATAAAGGCAGTGATTCGTCCGGCGATGCGCCCAAAGGTCGAGGGCACAAGCACGGCGCCAAACCTGGCGGCGGTAGCCAGATGGCGGGCGAACCGGCGCCGGATCCCAAGCAAGTCGCGGCGATCCAGGCCATTGGCGTGGCGTTTCTGGACAGCAGGGTCAAACACAATCCTGCGGCCACTGACTGGCTGCACAAAGGCGCACCTGCTTGGCTGGGTGAGGCCGGGCGGTTGAAGTAGGTGCGTGTGCCTACTGCATTTTTTTGCCAGGCTCGCGCGGGCCGCGGTGGATTCGCTACTATGGGGTTCACCCGAACCCACCCGCCGTACCCGTTGGAGCCTTGAATGCCAAGCCAGAAGGACATCACCGCCGAGAGCGGCGCACCGATGATTCCTGATCAGCGCCGTGAGCTGATACTGCGTCAGTTGCGCAAGCATCAAGTGCTGAGTGTTCATCAGTTGATGGAGATGTTCGACTGCTCCCACATGACCGTGCGGCGCGACATTGCATTGCTGGAGCAGGAAGGCCGGGCGTATTCGGTCACCGGTGGGGTGCGCATTGCCAGCCAGCTTCACAGCGAGCCGAGCCATCAGCTCAAGGCCGTGGTGGAGTTGCCGCAGAAGCAGGCCATGGCCAAGCTTGCCGCGCGCTTGCTGCGTGCGGACATGACGGTCTACCTGGACGCAGGCACCAGCACGCTGGAGATCGTGCCTTACATCAAGGCACTCGCCGGCATGACGGTGGTGACCAACGACTTCGGCGTGGTGCAGGCACTGATGGACGCCCCGCAAGTGACGGTGATTCACACGGGCGGGCAGTTGGATCACTCCAACCATTCGTGTGTGGGCGGGCTTGCGGTGGCCACCCTGCGCCAAGTGGTCACCGACATCGCCTTTATCTCTACCAGTTCCTGGGACCTGCGACGCGGGATAACCACGCCTTCGGCGTTGAAGGTGGAGGTCAAGCAGGTTGCCATGCAGTCGGCGTCGCAAGTGGTGCTGGTGGCCAGCAGTTCCAAGTACGGCACCTTCAGCATGTACAAGATCGCCGGGCTGGAGCAGTTCGATATCGTCATCAGTGACGCCGCGCTGGCGCCCGCCGCAGCGGACGGCATACGCAAGCAAGGGGTCGAACTGATGTTGCCGTCCGACCTCACGCCCGCCTGACGCACCTTTTCGGTCTGCTGCGAGCGGCGCGCAGGGGAGGGTAGCGTTGGCTTAGCGTGCCTTCCAGTCCCGCAACCATTGCAGGCCGGCCGAGGTGTCGCCCCGTGGTCGGTATTCGCAGCCTATCCAGCCGTCATACCCCAGTTCATCGATCAGCTCGAACAGGTAAGGGTAATTCAGCTCCCCGAGATCCGGTTCATGCCGATCAGGCACGCCGGCAATCTGGATATGGCCGATGCCGCCCATGTCACGATGCAGCTTGACGGCCAGGTCGCCCTCGACGATCTGGCAGTGATAACAGTCGAACTGGACCTTCAGGTTGCTGGCGCCGACCTCCTTGCAGATGGCCTGTGCCTGATCCTGGCGGTTGAGGAAAAACCCTGGCATGTCTCGGGTGTTGATCGGTTCCAGCAGCACGGTAACGCCGGCCTGCGCCGCTTGGCCGGCAGCGTAGGCGAGGTTTTCCAGGTACACGCCATGGTGCCGCGCGCGGTCGCTTTCCGACGCCAGCAAGCCGGCCATTACATGGATGCGGGTATTGCCCAGCATGGCGGCGTACTCCAGCGCCCGGTCGAAACCGGCGCGAAACTCGTCCTCGCGACCCGGCAAGGTCGCGATGCCGCGCTCGCCCGCCGCCCAATCACCCGGCGGCGCGTTGAACAGGGCTTGCACCAGGCCGTTGTCGTTCAGGCGTTGTCGCAGTTCCTGCGGGCTGTACTCATAGGGAAACAGATACTCCACCGCCTCGAATCCGTCGGCGGCGGCCGCGGCGAAGCGCTCCAGGAACGGGTGTTCGGGGTAGAGCATGCTCAGGTTGGCAGCAAAGCGAGGCATGGAAACTCCTTCAGACAAAAGGCCAGATCAACAGGGTGACAAGGAAACCCAGGGTACCCAGCAGGGTGGTGATCACCGTCCAGGTGCGCAGGCCGTCAGCCACGTTGAGGCCGGCCAGTTTAGTGAAAATCCAGTAGCCGGCATCGTTGATGTGCGACATCGCCAGCCCGCCACCGCCCATGGCCAGGCACAGCAGGGCCATATGGTTGGGCGTCAGGTTGAGCGTGGCAATCAACGGGCTGATGATACCCGCTGTGGTCACCAGCGCCACGGTGGTCGAACCCTGTACCGCGCGCAACAGCATGGTCAGCAAAAAGCCCAGTGCCAGCACCGGCAGCCCGGTGGTGCGCAGCAAGTCGGAGACCACCGCACCGATCCCGGTGTCCACCAGCACCTTGCCGAACACGCCGCCGGCACCGGCGATCAGGATCACCATGGCCACGCCGGGCAATGCCGAGCCGATCACATCGGACACCTGGGTACGGCTCCAGCCGCGACGGGAGCCCAGCAGCCAGGCACACAGTAAGGTGTCGAGCAGCAGTGCCACCAACGGGGCTCCGAGGACGGTCATGACCGCCCGCAACGTCGACTCGATGGGCAGCAGCGACGTCGCCAGGGTGCCCAGCAGAATCAGGATGATGGGCAACAGGATCAGGCTGACGATCAGCCCGAAACCCGGCGCCGGAGCGGGCGGCAGCTTGGCAACGAGACTGCTGGTGGACTCTTCGAGGCCCATGTGCGCGACGGCGCCAGCCCCCTGTTCGACGTTCTGGGCGTTGCCGTTATGCCAGGCGCGCAGGTCATCGTTGGTCACGTGGGGGCCGTAGACCTCTGCACGGATATCATCAGACATCGGGTAAAAACGCCGGGTCATGCGTCCGGCCACGCGGTAGCCGACGTAGCACAGGAAGGCCGTGAGCGGCAGCCCGAACATCAGTACCCGGCCCAGGTCGGCGCCCAGTTGGCTGGCGGCCGCCACGGCACCGGGATGCGGAGGCAGGAAGGCGTGCACCGTGAGCAGCGCCGCGCACATCGGCAAGGCAAACATCAGCAGCGGTTTGCGCGCCCGGCGGGCAACGCCATAGGCCAGCGGCATCAGGATGATCACCCCCACTTCGAAGAACACCGGCACACCGATGATGAAGCCGGCCACCGTCAACGCCAGCGGCGTGCGTCGGTTACCGAAGCGTTCGATCAGGGTTTTCGCCAGCGCCTCGGCGCCGCCGGACAACTCGATGATGCGACCGATCATGGCGCCCAGGGCGATGATGATTGCGATGTGGCCGAGAGTCTTGCCCATCCCACCTTCGATGGTGGCGACCAGGTCGGCCGGTTTCACCCCGGCGACCAACGCCACCAGGATGCTCACCAGCATCAGCGCCACAAACGGCTGGAATTTGTACTTGAGCACCAGGAACAGCAGGAGTGCGATCCCAAGGCCGGCGGTTGCCATCAGAATAAGCGGGCTCATAGCATCCACCCTGCGCATTGAACGTGCGAAAGGTGAGTGCCACTGTAAGGGTCAACACTGCAGTAGGGCTTGATCATGCTGGAATGTCCTGTTGTTTTTATTGTTCAGGCACGTGCTCGCGACAGCGTGGCTGCCTCGGGTCGCGAAGGCGTGCATCAAGGGGGTTGCGGGTAAAACCGGTGACCTACCACTGGGCGCCGAACGTCTCCCGCAGTTCGTCCAGTGCGGCCTGGTCCAGTGGCGCCGGTCGCGGGTTGCTCATCAGCCAAAGCCGTGCGGTTTCTTCGAGTTCTTCCAGGGCATAACTGGCCTTGGACACGGAGCTTTCCCAGACCACCGGCCCCAGGCGTTCGAGCATCACACCGCGTACGCGGTTGGCCAGTTGCGCCACCTGCTCGGCGACATTGGGGGCGCCAGGGCGTTGATAGTTGATCAATGGGATATGACCCACTTTCATCACCTGATACGGCGTCAGTGGCGGCAGAATGTCGTCCTGGCTCCACACCCCGGCCAGGGTCAGGGCCACCAGGTGGGTGGAATGGGTATGCACCACGCCACCCACGCCAGGGTTGCGATCGTAAACCTGGCGATGCAGGGCCAGGGTTTTCGACGGCTTGTCGCCCGACACCCATTTGCCCGCCAGATCGACCTTGGCAATGGCCGCAGGGTCCAGGCGCCCAAGGCAGGCGTCGGTGGGGGTGATCAGCCAGCCATCATCGAGCCGGGCGCTGATGTTGCCGGCGCTGCCCACGGTAAACCCGCGCTGATAAAGGCTGTGCCCAACCGTGCAAATCTCCTCGCGCAGTGCGTTCTCGCGGCTCATTGCGCACCTCCGGCCAATTGCTTCAGGGCCTTGTCGAAAAAGTCCCGGCCGCCGAAGTTGCCGGACTTGAGGGCCAGCGCCAGCGGCTCGGCGGTGTTGCTCACGGTGGCCGGCACCCCGGGGTCGATCTGCGCGCCAATCTGCAACAGCTGTACGCCGAGAGCCTTGACCACCGCACCGGAGGTTTCACCACCGGCGACAACGAAGCGCCGCACACCGCTCTCGCGAAGGGCCTGGGCGATGGCGCCCAAGGCGTTCTCCACCAGCTCGCCCGCATGCTCGACCCCCAGTTGCTGCTGGACCGCCTTGACGTCGTCCGGAGTACTGGTGGCGTAGATCAACACGGTGTGTGGCTGGTTGCGTGCAAAAGCCACGGCGTTTGCCACCACCGGTTCACCGGCCGCCAGGGCCAGTGGGTCGATGCGCAGCGCTGGCCGCCCGGCCTCGATCCACGCGGCAACCTGGCCGTTGGTGGCGATCGACGCACTGCCGGCCAACACCACTTCGCCGCCTTCCACCGTTGGCAGTGATGCCGGGTCGAAGTCGCGCAGCTTGCCGGCACGACGGAAGTTTTCTGGAAGCCCCAGGGCCAGGCCCGAGCCCCCCGTCAACAGCGGCAAGTCGGCGCAGGCAGCGCCGAGGGTATAAAGGTCCTGGTCGGACAGCGCATCGGCAACCGCCATGCCCACACCTTGGGCGCGCAGTTCGGCGATTTTCTCGCGAACCTGCGCAACGCCCTGGGCGATGCTGTCGTAGCGCAGCAGGCCAACCTTGCAGGAGGTTTGCGACTGCAGCACACGGACCAGATTGGCATCGGTCATGGGGGTCAGCGGATGGTGCTGCATGCCCGACTCGTTGAGTAACTGGTCTTGCACGAACAAATGGCCACGGAAGATCGTCCGGCCGTTTTCCGGAAATGCCGGGCAGGCGAGGGTGAAGTCACTGCCCAGCGCCTTGAGCAGCGCTTCGCTGACCTGGCCGATATTGCCGGCGGACGTCGAGTCGAACGTGGAGCAGTACTTGAAGAAAATCTGCTCGCAACCCTCTGCGCGCAGCCATTCCAGGGCGGCCAGGGAGTCGGCGATGGCGTCGGCAACCGGCAGGGTGCGGGATTTCAGGGCAATAACGATCGCATCGGCGTCCAGCCCGGCGGCGACTTCGTCGCTCGGGATGCCAATGCTCTGCACCGTACGCATTCCGCCGCGCACCAGCATATTGGCGAGGTCGGTGGCCCCGGTGAAATCGTCGGCGATGCAGCCCAGCAATGGGCGTGCGGCAGGTCGGTTCATGGAGCGGTCCTTATACGGAGTCAGGCTTGGCGGTCGGGAGTTCTATGCCCGGGAAAATCTTGATCACCGCCGAATCGTCCTCACGCCCGAAACCGGCGCTGGAGGCTTGCATGAACATTTGGTGCGCGGTGGCCGACAGCGGCAGCGGAAACTTGCTGGCCCGTGCGGTATCCAGCACCAGGCCCAGGTCCTTGACGAAAATATCCACGGCGGACAACGGGGTGTAATCAGCCTTGAGAATGTGCGGTACGCGGTTCTCGAACATCCAGGAGTTGCCGGCGCTGTGGGTGATCACCTCGTACAAGGCATCGGCGTCGACCCCTTCGCGCAGCCCCAGCGCCATCGCTTCGGCGGAGGCGGCAATGTGCACGCCCGCCAGCAACTGGTTGATGATCTTGACCTTGGAGCCCAGGCCATGCACGTCGCCCAGTCGATAAACCTTGCCTGCCATACCCGCGAGCACCGCATCCGCCTTGGCATAGGCTTCGGCCGGGCCGGAAGTCATCATGGTCATTTCGCCGGCCGCGGCCTTGGCGGCACCGCCGGAGATCGGTGCGTCCAGGTACAGCAACCCGGCGTCTGCCAGGCGCTTGCCCAGCTCCACGGCATAGGTTGGCGCCACCGTGGCACAGCCAATCACCAGGCTTCCCGGGCGCAATGCGGCCGCCGCCGAGAGTTCACCAAACAGGACGGTCTCGGTCTGTTCGGCATTCACCACCACGGTGATGATCACATCGCATTCACCCGCCATCTGTGCCGGTGAACTGCAGGCTACGCCGCCTTCGCTGGCGAACTGTTGTGTGACGGTTTCACGCACATCACAGGCATGCACATTGAAACCATTGCGCAGCAACGAGCGGGCAATGCCCAGGCCCATCGCGCCAAGTCCAATAACACCGACGTTCTTATTATTCATGAGGGTTCCTGTTTTGTGGTCAGGGGGTGAGACATGTTGGGCTGATAATCCACCAGTGATCGGATTATGTGAAGTTATTTTTTCAAATAACATATTTTAACATTGATGATGTGAGCGTCCCGCAGGCCTCGTGGTGCAAGGAAAAGAGCACTAAATTGACGTCAAATAAAAAGCCGGCGGGGCCGTGTTTAGTTCCGTAACTGACAGCCGATAGCGCCTTTAGAGTCCATTGCTCTGAAGGGGTACGTCATGTTCAATAAAACGCTGAAAACAGAACTGGCGGCCAGGACGGCCGACGTTGCAGGGTACAAAGGATTGATGGCTGCGCTTGAGCGCTCGATGGCCGTGGTCGAGTTCGACTTGAACGGCAAGGTGCTTCGCGCCAACGATAACTTCTTGCAGGCGTTGGGATATCGCCCGGATGAATTGAGTGCAAAGTCACATCGGGACTTTTGCTTGCCTGCATTGACGAACAGCGCGGCGTACGGCGAATTCTGGGCCGCGCTTCGGGCCGGCAAATTCGTTTCCGGCACCTTTCAGAGGGTCAATAAAGACGGGCAGACGGTCTGGGTGGAGGCCAGTTATAACCCGGTGCTGGACGAACGTGGCCAGGTGTTGAAGGTCGTCAAGTACGCGCTTGTCGTCACCGACAAAGTGGCCCAGGAGGCCGCCACCCGCAGCAAGCTTGCGGCGCTGGACCGGGCCATGGCGGTGATCGAGTTCGACCTGAGCGGCAATGTGCTGGTCGCCAACGAAAACTTTCTGAATGTGATGGGTTATGGGTTGGCGGAACTCAAGGGCAAGCATCACCGGATGTTTTGCGAACCCGGCCTGGTGAACAGCGATGAGTACACCGACTTCTGGCGTCGCCTGAATGCGGGCGAGTTTTTCAGCGGGCAATTTAAACGCCTGGGCAAGCACGGCCGCGTCGTGTGGCTGGAGGCAAGCTATAACCCGGTGTATGACGCCGACGGCAAGTTGACCAAGATCGTCAAGTTCGCCAGTGACATCACCGAGCGGGTCGAGAAATTCGAGGCCGACTCCCGTGGCGCTTCCCGGGCTTACCATATTTCTGCCGAGACCGAGAAGTTTGCCGAGCAGGGCACTCAGGTCATTCAAGAGACCGCCAGTGAGATGCGTCGGATTGCCGAAAACATCGGGGCGTCTGCGCGACTGGTGGGGCAACTGGGCGATCGCTCCGAGCAGATCACCGCCATCGTCAATACCATTCGCGGGATTGCTGACCAGACCAACCTGCTGGCGCTCAATGCCGCCATCGAGGCCGCCCGCGCCGGGGATCAAGGGCGGGGGTTTGCCGTCGTCGCCGACGAGGTGAGGCAATTGGCGGGGCGCACCAGCCGCTCTACGGCGGAAATCGCCGAGATGATCAGCAAGATTCTCGCCGAGACACGGGACGCGGTCGTCAGCATGAATGCCACTCAGGAAGGGGCGCAGCGCGGCGTCACGTTGGCCGATCAAGCCGGTTCGGTGATTTTGCAGATTCGCAATGGCACCAGCGATGCGGTCGAGGCGGTGAGCATGTTCGCTTCCAAGCTCGATGAATCCGAAGTGATTCCAAAGACCGCCATCAGTTGGGTGGGGTAGAGCCTCAAGCTGCGCCTAGGGAATAGAAAAAGCGCCACTCGTTGAGTGGCGCTTTTTTTGCCCGCGCTGTAAGCGGTTCAGGCATTACCCTCAGCGAAATGCCTAGAACTTGAAGCGCCCCACCAGGCCCTTGAGCTGACCGGAAATATCCGTCAACCGCCCGGACCCGGTCTGTGCCGAATGCGCAAAGCCTTCCACCAACTGCGCGTCGGCATGGATCTGCGCGATGTGCCGGTTGATCTCTTCAGCCACCTGGTGCTGTTCCTCGGCGGCCGTGGCGATCTGGGTGTTCTGGTCGCGAATCGAGTCGACGGAGCCACGGATCTTGTCGAAGCTGTCGCGGGCCTGCTGGATACGTTCCACGCTGGTGTGGGACACCAGCAGGCTGCCCTGCATCTGCTGGGTGACTTCCTGGGTGCGGCGGGCGAGGTTGCCCAGCAGGCTGTCGATTTCGCCGGTGGAGTCGGCGGTGCGTCGCGCCAGGGCCCGCACCTCGTCAGCGACCACGGCGAACCCACGGCCCTGGTCACCGGCACGTGCGGCTTCGATGGCGGCATTGAGCGCCAGCAGGTTGGTCTGTTCGGCAATCGAGCGGATGGTGTCGAGGATGGTGTTGATGTTTTTGCTGTCCTGCTCCAGTTGCTGCATCGTCTGGGTGGAGCGCTGCAGGTCTTCGCTGAGCTTGAGCACGCTGCCGGTGGCTTCGCCGATATGCTGCTGGCCGTCGTGTACATCGCGGTAGCCTTCGTCGGCACTCGATGCGGCGGCACTGCAGGAGCGGGCGACTTCGTTGGCGGTCGCCACCATTTCGTTGAAGGCGGTGCTGACCAGCTCCACGGCTTCACGTTGGCGGCCTGCCGCCTGGTTCATGTTATGGGCGACGTCGCGGGTGTCGGCGGCGGCGGCTTGCAGGTCGGAAGAGGCATTGCCGATGCGTTGCACCAACTGGGCGATCATGCTCAGGAACTGGTTGAACCAGCCCGCCAGGCTGGCGGTTTCGTCCTTGCCCTGCACCTTGAGCTGGCGGGTGAGGTCGCCTTCACCTTCGGCAATCTCTTGCAGGCCGTCGGCCACCCCGCGAATCGGGCGCACGATCACGCTGGCAAAGCTGGCGCCGACAATCGCGAACACCACGGCCAGTGCGGCGGCGATGGCGGCGATCAGCCAAGTCAGGCGAGTGGCGCCGGCCATCACTTCGTCGCGCTTGATCAGGCCGATAAAACGCCAGCCCAGGTCTTTGGAACTGACCACGTTGGCCATGTAGGTCACACCCTCGATGTCGACCTGGGTCACGCCGTCGCCGCGCTTGGCCAGCTCGGCATAATCAGGGCCCAAGTCGGCCATCGGTTTGAAGTTGTGCTTGGCGTCGCTGGGGTCTACCAGCACGTTGCCGTTGGCTTCCACCAGCATCAGGTAGCCGCTGTCGCCGAGCTTAATGTTGCGCACCAGTTCGGTGAGTTGCTTGAGTGACACGTCCAGGCCGACGACGCCGAGGATCTTGCCCGTGTCGTCGGCGACGGTGTGCACGGTGCCGATCAGCGACACATCGTCTGGCGCCCAATAGTAGGCGCCGGTACGCACGGTCTTGCCTGGCGCGGCGATGGCCGCCTGGTACCAGGGGCGCACGCGCGGGTCGTAGTTGTTCAGTTTGGTGTCGTCAGGCCAACTGGCGTAACCGCCGTCGCTCAGTCCCAGGGACAGGTAAGCGGTGCTGGGATGGCTTTTGGCGAACTGATCGAAAATCCCTAGCAGGTCTTTGTTGGTCGCAGTCAGCGGGATTTGCGCAGCGTCGGCGCCGGCATAACTCTTGAGGTCCTTGGCCGCGACAACGCGCGGGTCCTTGGCTACGTATTCGACGTTCTGGCTGATGCCGTCGAAAAATTGCTTCATGCCGTTGTCGATCTGACGGATCTCGCGGCCGCTGCTGTCGAGGAAATTGGCCATGGCCCCCTCGCGCACATTCAGCACCACCAGAATGGCCACCAGGATGACTGGCAGACACGCGATGGCCGCAAAGGCCCAGGTCAGCTTCTGCTTGATATTCATGACTTCACCTGCGGGTATTTATAGTTTTGGCAAGGAGAAAACAGTTGGGTCGAACGTCGCATGTATTGTTTTGACGGCGGGTGTGGCCATGCGTACCCCCTGTGTATCGACTGCGGGGGCACGCACTTGAGGCCGAAGGCGCGGTTTAACGGTGGGGGCTGGTGGTCTCAGCCCTCGAACACCGCGGCATCAGACGTCGCTGCTAAACGTGATGTATAAGTTTCTCAAACGTCATCAACCATCTTTTTACGGCGTGATACGCTAGCCTTACTTTTGAATTGGCACTGGTCGTTCCCGCGTATACGGCGACAGTGAGGAGTGAACATGTCGAAAATTTCCCACCATGATCTACGGCGCTCGTTTCGCGAGCTGCTGGCCTCCCAACACTGCTTTCACACCGCCTCGGTGTTTGACCCGATGTCTGCCAGGATTGCGGCTGACCTGGGCTTCGAAGTCGGCATCCTGGGTGGCTCGGTGGCGTCGCTGCAGGTTCTGGCTGCGCCGGACTTCGCGCTGATTACCCTGAGTGAGTTCGTCGAGCAGGCCACCCGCATCGGCCGGGTGGCGCAGCTTCCGGTGATCGCCGACGCCGACCACGGCTACGGCAACGCCCTCAACGTGATGCGCACCGTCCAGGAACTGGAGCGTGCGGGCGTTTCAGCGCTGACCATTGAAGATACCTTGCTGCCCGCGCAGTTCGGGCGCAAATCCACCGACCTCATCAGCACGGAAGAGGGCGTGGGCAAGGTCAAGGCAGCCCTGGAGGCGCGGGTCGATCCGCAGCTTTCGATCATCGCGCGGACCAACGCCGCCGTGCTGCCGGTGGAAGACGTCATCCATCGCACCAAGGCGTATCAAGAAGCCGGTGCAGACGGCATCTGCATGGTGGGTGTCCGTGACTTCGACCACCTTGAACAGATCGCCGAAGGCCTGACGGTCCCGTTGATGCTGGTGACCTACGCCAACCCGAACCTCAATGACAACGAGCGCCTGGCCAAGCTGGGTGTGCGGATTGTGGTGGCCGGCCACGGCGCCTACTTCGCTTCGATCAAGGCCACCTACGACAGCCTTCGCGAACAGCGCAATCTCACGCGCAGCACGTCGAACCTGACCGCCAGCGAACTGACCCACACCTATACGTTCCCCGACACCTACGTGAGCTGGGCCAAAGAGTTCATGGATGTTCAAGAGTGACATGACCCAGCAGGAGCGAGCTTGCTCGCTCCTGCAGAAGCTCTAAGCTAATTCCATAAAATTATTTATTTTATTTTTTATAGAACAATATCATCTAACTGAGTTGACCCTTGGAGAGCCGGAGTCCGCGCTGCTCAAGTCTTATCCGCTCAGGAATCTATAAAAATGAACACGCTGAAACTGGCCCGCAACCTCCTCTCGGCCATGGGCCTCGCTGTCCTCTCCCTAAGCGCTCAATCCGCTGACCTCACCATCGGCTACATCAACGGCATCGACCCGATCAAACGCGCCATCGCCGATGGTGAATATGAAAAAGGTATCGGCCAGAAGATCGATTGGCGCAAATTCGACGCGGGCCCGGCCGTCCTGGCCGCCATGGCTTCCGGTGATGTGCAGATCGGCAACCTGGGTTCCAGCCCATTGGCTGCGGCGGCTTCGCGAAACATGCCGCTGGTGGCGTTCATTGTCAGCGCGCAGATTCGCAGTTCCGAGGCCCTGGTGGTTCGCGACGGCAGCGGGATCAAGACCCCTGATGACCTGATCGGCAAAACCATTGCCGTGCCCTTTGTGTCGACCTCCCATTACAGCCTGCTGGGCGCGCTGAAGCACTGGAACCTGGACCCGCGCAAAGTCAACATCGTCAACCTGACACCGGCACAAATCACCGCCGCCTGGGCCCGTGGCGATATCGACGGGGCGTTTACCTGGTCGCCTGCCCTGGGTGAAATCCGTAAGACCGGCCAGATCCTCACGGATGCTGCCGAAGTTTCCAACTGGGGCGCCCCGACCTTTGAGGTGTGGGTAGCGCGCAAGGATTTCGCTGAAAAGAATCCGAAGGTCGTTGCCGATTTTGCCAAGGTCAGCCTGGCGGCGATTGCCGATTACGCCGCGCATAAAAAAGACTGGACCGCTGAATCTGCCCCCGTGAAGAGCATCGCCCGGCTCACAGGCGCCAACGCTGCGGACATTCCCGAGCTGCTCGAAGGCTCATCGTTCCCGACGGCCGTCGAACAAAAAAGCGCGCAATACCTCGCCGGTGGCACCGCTAGGGAAATCGGCAAGACCGCCGAATTTCTGAAAGAGCAGGGAAAAATCGAAAAGGTCCTGCCTGACTATTCCGCCTTCGTCAGCGACAAGTTCATCGGAGAATAATCATGGGCCTGACGCTTCATCCCCTTGGCCCTACCATCGGCGCCGAGGTTGAGGGGCTGGATATGTCCCTGCCTCTGACGGATCAAAAACACGACTGGGTGGAGCAAGCACTGCTGCAGCACCAGGTGTTGTTCTTCCGTAACCAGGCCATTACCCCCGGGCAGCACGTGGCATTTGCCGCGCGGTTTGGTGATTTGCACCGGCATCCGATTTACCCGCATGTTGACCGGCACCCGGAACTACTGTTGATCGACACCGCCGTGACCGATGTCCGCGACAACGCCATTTGGCACACCGATGTAACCTTCCTCGCCGCACCGGCGATGGGCTCCGTGTTGGCGGCCAGGCAAGTGCCTGCGTTCGGCGGGGATACATTGTGGGCCAATGGCGTGGCTGCGTTTGAAGCGTTATCGGCCCCCGTCAGGCAACTGCTAGACGGCCTGACCGCTACCCACGAATTGACCAAATCATTTCCCACCGAGCGCTTCGGCAGCACGCCCGAAGCATTGGCGCGCTATGAAAAAGCCCGGAAGGATCACCCGCCGCTGTCGCACCCGGTGGTCAGGACGCATCCTGCCACCGGGCGCAAGGCGTTGTTTGTGAATGAAGGTTTTACCACGCGGATCAATGAGCTTGAGGCGGCGGAAAGTGATGCGTTGCTGCGGTTATTGTTCAGCCACGTGAGCCGCCCGGAATTCACCGTGCGTTGGCGATGGAAGGCGAATGATGTAGCGTTCTGGGATAACCGCATTACCCAGCATTACGCGATTGATGATTACCGACCGCAAAGGCGGGTGATGCACCGCGCGACGATGTTGGGTGACGTGCCTTTTTGATGGAGGATCGGTCGATGGACTTGCCCTTGGTGATCAACCCTGACGACTATCTGGAAACCGAGTTCGGCAGGGAATTCACGCCTGAACGAAATCGACAGGCATGGCAGCTCGCGTATGCGCGGTTGAGGCACGAGCTGTCACAGGCGGCAAAGGGCACTCATGTGTACGTGGTCATGGGCGTGCAGGGCGCCGGCAAGTCTCGCTGGGTGGAGGAAAACCTTGAGCGATTGGGGCACGGGGCAATCGTCTTCGATGCTGCTTTGCCTGCGCGGCGTCATCGGGAGGAGCTGCTGTCCATCGCGAGGGACTATGCAGTCCCGGTGATCGGCATCCTGGTGAGCGCACCGCTGGAGCTGGCGCTGGCGCGAAATGCCCAACGCAATGCTGACAAAAAGGTGCCGGAGGACGCGCTGAAAAGCGTGTTCAGCATGCTCGAGCCACCCAGTGAAGACGAAGGATTCGTCTGGGTGCAAACCATTGAACAACAGGCGCCGCTACCCACAACCCTGCAAACTGCCCGGATGAGCTTGGTTGCGCCCGACGTGGCGCTCGCTGAAAAACTCGCCGATGCCTTGAACGCCAGCTACGCGCTGCACCGCCGGTTTCTCGTATGGAGCAAGCCGCACTGGACGCTGGAGGACACGCAGGAAAGCCTGCAGCGCGCGGCAAAAGACTTCGATGCACCTGTTGGGGAGAAAAGGTATTTCCTGTTATCTCGCGACGATCCTCAGGCATTGGTGGGCTGTATCGGTCTGCTGCCGCTGGCCGATGAGATTCACAGCTTCGAAGTTGGCTATTGGGGCAATCAGGCTCACGCCGGTCATGGGCTGATGAGGGAGGCATTGACTGCTCTGGTTTTGCAGTTGAGCGGGCACACACTGCGTCTGACCACTTCTTCGGCGAACCTATCCAGCCAACGACTGGCTGAGGCGGCGGGATTTGAATGGGTGGAAACCCTTCAAGGCGCGCGGCGCTGCGAGTACTTCGGCGTACGCGATACCCTGGTTTACCGCCGGGCCGCACGCTGACCCTAAAGGTACTCACACTCCCCACGCAGCAGCGAAAGCTGAACCAGGTCTTGATGAGCTCCGTTCCAGTAACCCGCCTGCCTCAACGTTCCTTCACGCACGAACCCGGCTTTCTCAAGCAGGTTCAGTGACCGGGCGTTGTCAGGATGAACCAGCGCTTCGATCCTGTTGAGTTCCATGTGCTGGAACGCCCATCGAAGGGCGGCGTAAACCGCCTCCTTCATGAGCCCCTGTCCCTGCGCCGATTGCGCCATCTCAAACCCGATGGCGCAACTGCGCCACGTACGATTCCATTTGAAGAAACCACAGGTGCCGATCAGCGCTGCCGTGGCTATGTCCTCAATCCCCCAGCGAATCCCTGGATTGGGTGAAGTGCGCCAACTGGCAAACAGCTCGATCAGTTGCTCCGCTTGATGAGGCTCGGTGATTGGGTCGGCACCGAACCACTTCATTGCTTCAGCGTCGCTATGAATCGCAAACAACCCCACCGCATCCTCCTGTGTAAGTTCTCTGAGGGTCAGGCGTTCGGTTTTGAGAGTCGGAAAATCGGACACTGCGGGCGTCACCTTTTAGAAAAACGATTCGCTAAGGTGTGTCGTGCGGAATAAAAAATCAATCTGTTCAGTGGTGACGCAAGGCGTCACGGGATACGAGCACACTCTCCTGATCAACTGAGATAACTGATATCAACTGTGGGAGCTGTCGAGCCCCAGCGAGGCTGCGATGCAGGCGCCGCGGTCTGGCAGGTACGGCGCGGTGATCCCATCGCAGCCTCGCTGGGGCTCTACAGCTCCCACATTGGTCTGAGCGGTCACTCCTCGCGCTTCACCACCAACGTCAAGATGTCATAACTGGCCACCAGCTCACCCAGCTGGTTGGTCACCTCCACATCCCACGCCACCACGCCCTGCGGAATGCCCTGCGGGCTCTTCTTGCCCTGGTCGATCTTGCGCTTGCAGGTCAGCCGCGCCTGGATGGTGTCGCCAATGCCCACCGGGTTGATAAACCGCAGGGTGTCCAGCCCGTAGTTCGCCAGCACCGGCCCCGGTGCCGGGGACACAAACAGCCCGGCCGCCGCCGACAGCACAAAGTAACCATGGGCGATGCGCTTGCCGAATTGCGACTCCTTGGCGGCGATGTCGTCGAAGTGCATGTAGAAGTGATCGCCCGACAGGCAGCCGAAGTTCACCAGGTCGGCCTCGGTGACGGTGCGCCGGTGGGTCAGCAGCGATTCGCCAATCTGCAGGTCCTGGAAGAAGCGGCGGAACGGGTGCACTTCGGTCTCGATGACCTTGGCGCCGCGTACGTACTCGCCGGTGACCGCCGCCAGCATGGTCGGTGAGCCCTGTACGGCTGCGCGTTGCAGGTAGTGTTTCACGGCGCGCAAGCCGCCGAGTTCTTCGCCGCCACCGGCACGGCCCGGGCCGCCGTGTTTGAGTTGCGGCAGGGGCGAGCCGTGGCCGGTGGATTCGGCGGCGGATTCACGGTCGAGCACCAGCAGGCGGCCGTGCCACGCGGCAGCCACCGGGACGGCTTTGGCAGCGATCTGCGGGTCTTTGGTGATCAGGCTCGCGACGAGGCTGCCTTTACCGCGTGCGGCCAGGGCCAGGGCTTCGTCGAGGTCGTCGTAGGCCATCAGCGTGCTGACCGGGCCGAAGGCCTCGATGTCGTGGGCGCCGCCTTCCGCATGCGGGTCGCGGGCTTGCAGCAGGGTCGGGGCGAAGAACGCGCCCTGGCTGACGTTTTCACCGCGGGGTTCAAAGCCGTCGCGGGCGCCGAACAGCATATCGCTGCTCTGCAGCAGGCTTTCCAGGCGTTCGGCCACGTCTTTCTGCTGGTCGTGGGAGGCCAGCGCGCCCATGCGCACGCCTTCCACCGACGGGTCACCCACCACGACTTTTTTCAGGCGGTCCCGCAGGCGGGTGGCAACGGCGTCGATATGTTTGGCCGGCACGATGGCGCGGCGAATGGCGGTGCATTTCTGCCCGGCTTTGGTGGTCATTTCCCGGGCGACTTCCTTGATGAACAGCTCGAACTCTTCGTCGTCCGGGCTCACGTCCGGGGCGAGGATTGCGCAGTTCAGCGAGTCGGCCTCGGCGTTGAACGGCACCGAGTTGCGGATCAGGTTCGGGTTGACCCGCAGCTTGGCGGCGGTGTCGGCGGAGCCGGTGAAGGTCACCACGTCCTGGCCTTGCAGGCGGTCGAGCAGGTCGCCGGTGCTGCCGATCACCAGTTGCAGGCTGCCGGGTGGCAGCAGGCCGGATTCGTCCATCAGGCGCACCACGGCTTCGGTCAGGTAGCTGGTCGCGCTGGCCGGCTTGACGATGCATGGCATGCCCGCCAGGAAACTCGGGGCGAATTTTTCCAGCATGCCCCAGATCGGGAAGTTGAACGCGTTGATGTGCACCACCAGGCCGCCACGGGGTACCAGGATATGCGTGCCGGCGAAGCTGCCGAGCTTGCTCAACTGCATCGCCGGGCCTTCGTGGACGATATTGCCCGACGGCAATTCCCGCGAGCCCAGGCTGGCGTAGGTAAACAGCGTGCTGTTGCCGCCTTCGATATCGATCCAGCTGTCGGCACGGGTTGCGCCGCTGTGGTGGGAAAGGGCGTAGAGCTGTTCCTTGCGCTCGCTCAGGTACAGCGCAATGGCCTTGAGGCGCTGGGCCCGTTGCTGGAAATCCAGGGCCATCAGCCCGCTGACCCCCTGGCGGCGCCCGTGCTCGATGGCTTCGGCGAAGTCCGGGCGCTCTTCGTGAGTGCGTGCCAGCTCGTGGCCGTCAATGGCGCTGCGCAGCACCTGGGCGCCGTGGTGGCCGATCCAGCGGCCAGCGATAAAACTTTGCAGGGTAGGGGCGTGAGGCATCACGATTCCTCCGGGTTGGAAAATGAGAGTTAGTGTTTGCTGGCGCCTGCGGCACCAATGCCGGTCATGGAGCGAATGAACTGCGCCAGGTAACGCCCGCGCTCAACGGCGGCGCGGGGCGAGCGGTCGGTGACGGAAAAGACCCAGGCGCTGAAAAACGCCAGGCTCATGGAAAACAGGGCCGGGTTGGAATAAGGAAACAGCGCCTTGTCGTAATGCAGCACGTTGACCCACACCGCCGGGCTCAACACCAGCAGCACAATGGCCGAGACCAGTCCCGCCAGGCTGCCGGTCACCGCGCCACGGGTGGTCAGGCCCCTCCAGTACATCGAGAGGAACAGCACCGGGAAATTCACCGAGGCGGCGATCGCCAATACCAGGCCGGAAAGGAATGCAATGTTCTGCGACTCAAACAGCAGGCCGAGGATGATCGCCAGCACGCCGATGCACAGCGTGGCGATGCGCGACACGCGGATTTCCTGCTGCTCGCTGGCCTGGCCCTTGCGGATCACGCAGGCATACAGGTCGTGGGACACCGCCGACGCGCCGGACAATGCCAGCCCGGCGACCACGGCCAGGATGGTCGCGAAGGCCACCGCCGAAATGAATCCGAGGAACAGGTTGCCGCCCACAGCCTGTGCCAGGTGCACGGCGATCATGTTGCCGCCGCCGATGATCGCGCCGTTGGCATCCCGGAAGCTTGGGTCAGTACCCACCATCACGATAGCGCCGAAGCCGACGATGATCAGCAGCAGGTAGAAGTAGCCAATGAAACCGGTGGCGTAGAACACGCTCTTGCGCGCTTCCTTGGCGTCACTGACGGTAAAGAAGCGCATCAGGATATGCGGCAGCCCGGCGGTGCCGAACATCATGCCCAGCCCCAGGGAAATCGCATCGATCGGGTTCGACAGCAAGCCGCCCGGCGCCATGATCGCGCTGCCCTTGGCATGCACGGCGGTAGCACCGGCGAACATTGCCTCGGTGCTGAAGCCGAAATGCTTGAGCACCATGAAGGCCATGAAGGTGGTGCCGAACAGCAACATCACCGCTTTGATGATCTGCACCCAAGTGGTGGCGAGCATGCCGCCGAAGGTCACGTAGAACACCATCAGCACGCCCACCAGCATCACCGCGTACAGGTAGTCGATGCCGAACAGCAGCTCGATCAGCTTGCCGGCGCCGACCATCTGCGCCACCAGATACATCAGCGCCACGGTCAGGGTGCCGAAGGCCGAAGTCAGGCGCACCGGGGTCTGCTCCAGGCGGTAGGACACCACATCGGCAAACGTGTATTTGCCCAGGTTGCGCAGGCGCTCGGCGATCAGGAACAGGATGATCGGCCAGCCGGCCAACACGCCCAGGGCGTAGAGCAGGCCGTCATAGCCGTTGAGGAACATCATCGCCGAGATGCCGAGGAATGACGCTGCCGAGATCATGTCGCCGGCAATCGCCAGGCCATTCTGGAAGCCGCTCATGCCGCCGCCGGCAGTGTAGAAGTCACTGGCGGAACGGGTGCGCAGGGCGGCCCAGCGCGTGACGCCGAGGGTGAACAGCACGAACACCAGGAACATGCCGATGGCGTTCCAGTTCAGTGGCCGGGATGCGCCGTCGGCGGCGACTGCAAGGTCCGTGGCCAATGCCAGCGGCAGGAGAAACCACGCTACCAGCCGGCTCATGCTGTGCACTCCTGCTTGAGCTTGTCGTTCAGCGGGTCGATCACATGGTTGGCGCGGTACACATAAAAGCCGGTCAGCGCGAACGCCAGCAGCACAATCACCACACCCACCAGCATGCCCACGGTGGTCACGCCGCCGCTCAACGACTGCCCGAGGGTAGCCGGGGAGAACGCCACCAACAGCACAAACCCGAAATAGATCACCAGCATGATCAGTGACAGCGACCAGTACAGGTTCTGTTTGCGGCGTACCAACTGGATGAAATCGGGATGTCGACGGATGCGTTCGATATCGTCGGGGGTCATGGCGGTGTGCTCCTTCTTATTGTTGTGTTTGTGGTGTTGCGGCACGCGTTACAGCTGATCGAAATCCAGTACCACCTTGTCGCTGACCGGGAACGCCTGGCACGACAACACATAGCCGGCGGCCACTTCGTAGTCTTCGAGGGCGTGGTTGCTGTCCATCTCCACTTCGCCTTCGATCACCTTGCACTTGCAGGTGGAACACACGCCGGCCTTGCATGAATACGGCAGCTCGGCGCCCTGGGTATTGCCCGCGTCGAGGATGCTCTGAGTGTTGCGGGGCAGGTCGAAGGCGAGGGCGCGGCCGTCGCTGATCACGGTGATCTGGCTGACCGCCGCATCCACTTGCCGCGCTGCCTCACGGGCCTCGCGCTTGTGCTGGCTGCCGGCGGCGGCGAACAGTTCGAAATGGATGCGCTCCGGTGCCATGCCCTTGGCCTTGAGGCTGTCGCGCACGGTCTCGGTCATCTCCTGCGGGCCGCAGATGAAGGCCGCGTCGAGGGCTTTCACGTCGAGCCAGCGGGAGAACAGTTGCTCGCACTTCTCGGCATTGATGCGGCCGTTGTAGAGGTCGACATCCTGCTGCTCGCGGCTGAACACGAAGATCAGGTTCAGGCGCTGCAGGTAGCGGTTCTTCAGGTCTTCCAGCTGTTCGCGAAACAGTGCACCGGAGCTGGAGCGGTTGCCGTACAGCAGCGTCACGCGGCTGTGGGGCTCGGTTTGCAGGGTGGTCTTGATGATCGACAGGATCGGTGTGATACCGCTGCCGGCCGCCACTGCCAGGTAATGGCCGTGGCGAGCCGGATCAAGGTCTACATGGAAATGCCCGGCGGGTGGCATCACTTCCAGGCTGTGCCCGGCCTTGAGCTGCTCATTGGCAAACGCGGAGAACCGCCCACCGGCCACGCGCTTGATGGCGATGCGCAGTTCACCGTCATTGACCCCGGTGCAGATCGAATAGGAGCGACGCACTTCCTCGCCGTCCAGCTGGGTGCGCATCACCAGGTGCTGGCCCTGGGTGAAGTGGAAACTGTCTTGCAGATGCTGCGGAATCTCGAAGGCGATGGACACCGCATCACGGGTCTCGTTGCGCACATCCTTGATGGTCAGGCTATGGAATTTGCTCATTGTTGTTCTCCAACCAAGCGGGCCGCCGGCCCCTCAGATGCACTTGAAATAGTCGAACGGTTCGAGGCAGTCGCGGCAGCGGTGCAGCGCCTTGCAGGCGGTGGAGCCGAATTCGCTGAGCACTTCGGTGTGAGAGCTGCCGCATTGCGGGCATGCAATCACCGGGCTTTCTCCCAGCAGGCTGCGTTTGCTGCTACTGCCTTGCGGCGGCGCGATGCCGTAGGCCCGCAGGCGTTCGCGGCCGCTGCTGGTAATCCAGTCGGTGGTCCAGGCCGGGGTCAGCTTGCGTTCCAGTTGCGGCGCGCGGAAACCCGCCAGCTCCAATGCGTCGCGGATATCGCCCTCGATCACTTCGGTGGCGGGGCAGCCGGAGTAGGTCGGCGTGACCACCACATGCAAGTGGCCGGCCTGCCAGTCCAGATCGCGCACTATGCCCAGGTCGACCACGCTCACCACCGGCACTTCCGGGTCCATGACCTGCGCCAGGGTGGCCCACGCGGCAGCCAGGTCGGTGGGTTGCGCCGGGCGTGCGCCCTGGTCGCTGGCGATCAGCTCACCAGGTTGCATCGGGGTACGCTCGGGGCAAAAACTGCATTTCCGCCAACAAAATTCCCAGGTGCTCGCTGTGCAAACCGCGGCGTGCATCCAGGTAGAAATAGCTCGCTGCGGGAGGCGCGGGTAGGGTGGCGCTGGTGAAGATTTTGCTGACCCGGGTTTGCCACGCAGCGGCGACCTGGGCGGCGTCCGGCGTAATGCCGGCGGCTTGCAGGCGTTGTTCACTGTCGTCGGCGCTGGTCAGTTCAACGGTGAACCGCCACAGCTCGGGGATCGCCGAGAGCATACGTTTATGGCTTTCCTCGGTGCCGTCCCCCAGGCGCTCCACCCACTCGCTGGAGCGGCGCAGGTGATAGGTGACTTCCTTCACCGCCTTGGCCGCGATGCCGGCGATGCGTTCGTCGCCGGATTGGGCCAGGCCGCTCAACACCGGCAAGTGCCAGGCGTCATACAGGAATTGCTTGAGGATGGTCACCGCGTAGTCGCCGTTGGGTTGCTCCACCAGCAGCAGGTTGCGATAGGCCCGCTCATCCCGGCGGAAGGCCAGGTGATCGGCGTCGCGCCCGTCGTCCAGCAGCTCGGCGGCGTATTCCAGCCAGTTGCGCGCCTGGCCCACCAGGTCGAGGCCGACGTTCATCAGCGCCAGTTCCTCTTCCAGCGCCGGCGCATGGCCGCACCACTGGCACAGGCGCTGGCCCTGGATCAGGGCGCTGTCACCAAGGCGCAGCAGGTATTCGATCAGATCGGTTTCAGGATTCATGGTCGACCTCACATGTGCCCGACTTCGGCCGGCAACTCGTAGAAGCTGGCGTGGCGGTAGACCTTGTCGTCGGCGGGGTCGAACAGCGGGTCTTTCTCGTCCGGCGACGAGGCGGTGATCAGCGCGGAAGGCACCACCCACAGGCTCACACCTTCACTGCGGCGGGTGTACAGCTCCCGGGCGTTCTCGATGGCCATGGTGGTGTCGGCGGCGTGCACGCTGCCCACATGCTTGTGATTCAGGCCGTGCTTGCTGCGCACGAAGACTTCAAACAGGGTCCATTCAGACATAACGGTGACTCCACATCAGGTGGCCGATCAGGCGGCGTTCTTGTTCTGTTTTTTACGGGCGTGGGCGACGGCGGCTTCGCGTACCCAGGCACCGTCGTCAATCGCCTTGCGGCGGGTGGCGACGCGTTCCTGGTTGCACGGGCCGTTGCCCTTGAGCACTTCGTAGAACTCGCTCCACCGGATCTCGCCGAAATCGTAATGGCCGCGTTCGGGGTTCCACTTCAGGTCCGGGTCGGGGCAGGTGCAGCCCAGCAGCTCCAGCTGCGGGATGGTCTGGTCGATGAAGCGCTGGCGCAGTTCGTCGTTGCTCTGGCGCTTGATTTTCCAGGCCATGGACTGGGCGCTGTTGGGGGAGTGTTCGTCGCTGGGGCCAAACATCATCAGCGATGGCCACCAGAGGCGGTTGATCGCGTCCTGGACCATGTCTTTTTGCGCCTGGGTGCCCTGGCGCATCATGGTCAGCAGCAGTTCATAGCCTTGGCGCTGGTGAAAGCTTTCTTCCTTGCAGATGCGCACCATGGCCCGGGAGTAGGGGCCGTAGGAAGTGCGCTGCAGTACCACCTGGTTGACGATGGCGGCGCCGTCTACCAGCCAGCCTACGGCGCCCATGTCGGCCCAGTTCAGGGTGGGGTAGTTGAAGATGCTGGAGTACTTGGCCTTGCCGCTGTGGAGCTTGGCGATTTCTTCGTCGCGGTCGGCGCCCAGGGTTTCCATGGCGCTGTAGAGGTACAGGCCGTGGCCGGCTTCGTCCTGGATCTTGGCCATCAATTGCAGCTTGCGTTTGAGGGTGGGGGCGCGGGTGACCCAGTTGCCTTCGGGCAGCATGCCGACGATTTCCGAGTGGGCGTGCTGGGAGATCTGGCGGATCAGGGTTTGACGGTAGGCGTCAGGCATCCAGTTCTTGGCTTCGATCTTGATTTCGGCGTCGATTTTTTCCTGGAAGGCGCGTTCCTGGTCGGACATCTCGGAGAGGTCCTTGATGCGCTTTACTCCGGTTTCTACAAGCTGTGCGTACATGAGGGGTCTCCCGCCTTGGGGTTTGTCGTAGGCATGGAGAACTTTATAAGCGATACGGAAATTAATATCAAACACAAAATATCGTGTCGGTATTGTTTTTGTATCGCTTTGGGTGGGGTACATATCCGTTATTTCGGTAACGGCGGCTTATGGTTCCGCTCTTACAGCGGCTCACTTTTGAAAAAGCGCAAAAGTAAGCAAAACGCTCTTGCCGGTATGACTCACCCACATGGGTTACAAATTAGTTCACGCACATAGGTAACAGTTTTTTAACTGGCAGGGTCGATTTCGCGAGGATCTGACCATGCCCTGGAAAGAGCTGAAACCTATGGACCTCAGAGTGAAGTTCATCGCCGACTATTTGGAGGACGAGCACAGCTTTAGCCAGCTGTGCCTGGACCATCAAATCAGTCGCAAGACTGGCTATAAATGGGTCGAGCGCTACAAAGCGGAGGGGCCCAGAGGCCTCGAAGAGCGAAGTCGCAGCCGCCACAATCAGACGTATGTGGTCCCTTTTGCTGTCCGGCAGGCAATTATTGAATTGCGTTCGACTGGAGAAACGGTTCCCGGCCCGAAGAAGATCCAGAACGACTTGATACGGCGTTTTCCTGGGCAGAACCCACCCTCAAAAACCACCATTTACAACATCCTCAAGGCCGCTGATTTGATCACGCCTCGGCAATTGCGCCCGCGTGTAGCTGTCTATCCCAAGCCTTTACGTAAGGCAGAAATCCCCAACCAGCTTTTCAGCGCTGATTACAAAGGGCAATTTCTGACAGGGGCAGGTGTGTGGTGTTATCCGTTGACGATAATGGATCACGCGAGTCGCTTTTTACTGGCCTGCGAGAGTATGGCCAGCACCAATTTCAAGGAAACCCAGCAAACCTTCGAGCGGGTTTTCCGCGAATATGGGCTGCCTGAGCGCATCCGTACCGACAACGGTGTGCCGTTTGCCAGCACGGGCCGTGCCGGGCTGTCGCAGCTATCGATCTGGTGGCTACGACTTGGGATCATTCCTGAGCGAATTGAACCGGGCCGCCCTGATCAGAACGGGCGCCACGAACGTATGCACAGGACGCTGAAAAGTACGTTACCCCAACCACCGGCGGTTGCGTGGGATGCTCAGCAGCGTCACTTTGATCGCTTCGTGCAGCACTATAATTACGAGCGTGGACACGAGGCTCTTGGGCAGAAAACGCCAGCCTCGTGTTACATGCCTTCAACACGAGTCTATCCGGAGCGGTTGCCGGAGATGGGCTATGCGAGTCATGTCGAGTGTTACCTGGCAGACAGTAGTGGGATCATCAATCGAGCAGGTCTAAGGATTTATGTTGGTAATTTGCTGAGCCATCAAACCATCGGAATGGAGATGATCAGTGATGGCATATGGAATGTGATCTTCGGTCCGGTGATCTTGGGCCGAGTAAACGCTAGGGATGCAAAAAACGGTTATGTTTCAATCAAAGTGTCACCTATGTGAAGGCACTTTTTTGTAACCCATGTGGTTGTCCCGTACATGCCCCACCACTCGGCACCTCGCTTGGGCTCGGTGTGCCCGAACGAAGGCTTTGGAGCGTGGGCCGCCGCGATGGGCCATCCATGGCCCGGCGCGGCTAAATCGGCATCCCTGCCGATTTACCCGCTCCACCGTGCCTACTTGCGGCCATCGTGGTTAACGGGGCCCGCAGATCAAGATCAAAAGCAAGAGCACAGCGGCCTACCGGCCGGCTTGAGTGTTAAAAGCGAAGGCAAAGACCAGAGCGAAAGCAAAGCTGCTTTTCTGTGGGAGCTGGCTTGCCTGCGATGCAGACAACTCGGTTTTTCAGGCACACCGAGGTGATGCCATCGCAGGCAAGCCAGCTCCCACATTTGACCGTGCCCGCTTTAGCTTTTGATTTTGCTCTTCAACACTCAAGCCGGCCGGTAGGCCGCTGTGCTCTTGATCTGCTTTTGATCTTGATCTTAGGCGCCCCGTTAAACCACGCTGGCCGAACGCAGGCTTTGGAGCGTGGGTAACCCGGCAGGACGCCGGGTTAGCCGCGCTGGGCCAAGGATGGCCCATCGCGGCGGCCCACGGTCCAAAGCCGGAGTGAGGGCACACCGAGCATTAGCGAGGTGCCGAGTGGTGGGGCAAGAGCCTTTTGGTTACTTTTGGGCTCTTTTCAAAAGTGACCCGCTGTAAGAGCGAAACCATAAGCGGCCGTTACCGCAGCAACGGATATGTACCCCCCAAAAAACAATCAAAAAAAAGCCCCACAAATGCAGGGCCAAAAAGGTGCAGCAGTCATGCCTTAGGGCGACGATCCATCACATGGCAAGCCTTCCCCTCAGACCGCTTGATCGAATGCAGCGGCTGCAAAACGATACGCGAGCTGATCCCGATATACGTCTTGATGTGCCTGCTCAACTCACTGGACACCGCTCTCTGCTGTTGATCATCCAGATGCTGATGCTCAGCCTTGAGCTCCACATGCACATCCACACTGTCCAGATTGCCATTACGATACAGATGTATCTCATAACACTCTGAAAGCTGTTTTATTTTAAGTACCTGCTCCTCGATCTGCGTGGGAAACACATTAACCCCGCGAATGATCAGCATGTCATCACTGCGCCCGGTGATCTTGTCGATCCGCCGCATCGGCCGCGCAGTCCCTGGCAGCAACCGCGTCAGGTCGCGGGTGCGGTAGCGAATCATCGGCAGCGCCTCCTTGCTCAAGGAGGTAAACACCAATTCACCCATCTGCCCATCCGGCAACACCTCACCCGTCACCGGGTCGATGATCTCCGGGTAGAAGTGATCCTCCCAAATGGTCGGCCCATCCTTGGTCTCCGCACACTCCATGGCCACCCCAGGCCCCATGATTTCCGAAAGCCCGTAAATATCCAGCGCCGTGATCCCCAGTCGCGCCTCAATCGCACCGCGCAACTCGGCAGTCCAAGGCTCGGCCCCGAAGATCCCCAACCGCAACGCCAGCTTGTGCGGATCAATGCCCTGGCGTTCGATTTCATCGGCAATGTTCAGCATGTACGAGGGCGTGACCATGATGATGTCCGGCTGGAAATCCTTGATCAGTTGCACCTGTTTTTCCGTCTGCCCGCCGGACATCGGAATCACCGTACAACCCAGGCGTTCCGCGCCGTAGTGGGCACCAAGGCCGCCGGTGAACAGCCCGTAGCCATAGGAAATATGCACCTTGTCGCCACGTCGCCCGCCGGCCGCGCGGATTGAGCGGGCCACCACATTGGCCCAGGTGTCGATGTCGTTCTGGGTGTAACCCACCACCGTCGGCTTGCCGGTGGTGCCGCTGGACGCATGCAGGCGCACCACCTCGTTCATCGGCACGGCAAACATGCCGTAGGGGTAGCTGTCCCGCAGGTCGCTTTTGGTGGTGAAGGGGAATCTGGCCAGGTCCTCCAGGGACTTGATGTCGTCCGGGTGCACCCCCAGCGCGTCGAAGCGTTGACGGTACAACGGCACATTCTGGTAGGCGTGGCGCAGGCTCCAGAGCAGGCGCTCCAGTTGATGGGCGCGCAGTTCGTCGACGCTGGCGGTTTCCAGCGGGTCCAGTACGGGGTTAAGCACGGCGTTTGGAATAGGCATGTTCATGAGTTCACTCGAATTATTTTTGTGTATCAGCCCACCGCACACTGCGGGCTTTGAGTGCATGCCCCAAGGATACCGCTAGGCTCCCCGGGAATCGCGAATCTTTAGTCGGACAGGCGCTCGATGATCAGCGCGATGCCCTGGCCTACACCGATGCACATGGTGCACAGGGCGTAGCGGCCTCCACGTTCTTCCAGTTCATGCAGGGCGGTGGTTACCAGCCGTGCGCCGCTCATCCCCAGTGGATGGCCGAGGGCGATGGCGCCGCCGTTGGGGTTCACCCGTGGGTCGTTGTCCCCCAGGCCCAGCTCGCGCAGTACCGCCAGGCCCTGGGCGGCGAAGGCTTCGTTGAGCTCGATCACGTCCATGTCCGCCAGGCTCAGGTTGGCCAGTTCCAGCACCTTGCGGGTCGCCGGCACCGGGCCGATGCCCATGATGCGCGGTTCCACGCCGGCGGTGGCCATCGCCACCACCCGGCCACGGGCGACCAGGCCGTGACGCTTGGCAACTTCCGCGCTGGCCAGCAGCAGGGCGCAGGCGCCGTCGTTGACCCCGGATGCATTGCCGGCGGTGATGCTGCCACCCTCGCGGAATGGCGTGCCGAGTTTCTGCAGTTGTTCAAGGGTGGTGTCGCCGCGGGGGTGTTCGTCGTGTTCCACCACCTTGGCCGGGCCTTTGCGCTGGGGGATCTCCACCGCGACGATTTCCCTGGCCAGGCGCCCGCTGGCCTGGGCGGCGGCTGCACGTTGCTGGCTGCGCAGGGCAAACGCGTCCTGGTCGGCGCGGGAGATATTGAACTGCTCGGCGACGTTTTCAGCGGTCTCCGGCATCGAGTCGATCCCGTAGGCCTTTTTCATCAGCGGGTTGACGAAGCGCCAGCCGATGGTGGTGTCGTACAGCTGCGCATCGCGGGAAAACGCCTGTTCGGCCTTGCCCATTACCAGCGGTGCCCGGGACATGGATTCCACGCCGCCCACCAGCATCAAGCCAGCCTCGCCACAACGAATCGCCCGGGCCGCGCTGCCGATGGCGTCCAGCCCCGAACCGCACAAACGGTTGAGGGTGGTGCCCGGCACGCTCACCGGCAGCCCGGCCAACAGCGCCGACATGCGCGCCACGTTGCGGTTGTCTTCGCCGGCCTGGTTGGCGCAGCCGTAGATCACATCGTCGACGCTGCTCCAGTCCACTTGCGGGTGGCGGCGCAGCAGTTCGCGCAGCGGCACCGCTCCGAGGTCGTCGGCGCGCACACTGCTCAAGGCACCGGCGTAGCGGCCGATCGGGGTGCGGACTGCGTCGATGATCAAGGCGTCATTCATTCGGATTCTCCTGCGCCAGCACCGTGCCGCGCACTTTGTAGGATTTGCCATGGAACAGCGCAATCAGCTGGCCCAGTTGGTTTTCGATACGGACGTCGTAGTTGCCGGTGCGACCCGAGCGGCTTTGCTCGCGGCAATCGGCACTCAAGGTGTCGCCCAGGTGGGCCGGGGCGATGTAGTCGATGCTGCAGCCCAGCGCCACGGTGGCATCGTTATAGCTGTTGCAGGCCAGGGCGAATGCCGAGTCCGCCAGCGCAAACAGATAGCCGCCGTGGCAGGTGCCGTGGCCCTGGATCATGTCGGCGCGCACGCTCATGCCCAGTCGTGCGCAACCCGGCGCCACCGAGAGCAGGCGCATGCCCATGCCCTGGCTGGCGGCATCGCGGCTGAACATGGCCTGGGCGCACTGGTTGGCCAGGTTCATGGCTTCATGGTTGGTCATGTGGTGCGCTCCTTTCAGTGGCCCTTGAAGCTTGGGCTGCGTTTCTCCATGAAGGCGGCGACGCCTTCGCGGTAATCCTCGCTGCGCCCGGCCAGGCGTTGCAGGTCGCGCTCCAGCTCCAGCTGTTGGTCAAAGCTGTTGCTCAGGCTGGCGTTCAGGCTGCGCTTGATCAGCGCCAGGCCGTAGGTCGGTTGCGTGGCCAGGTGGCGGGCCAGGGTCAGGGCTTCGTTGCGCAATTCGGCGTCGTCCACGCAGCGGTAGATCAGGCCCCATTGCTCGGCCTGCTCGGCGCTCAGGCGATTGCCCAGCAGGGCCAGGGCCTTGGCGCGGGCCATGCCCACCAGGCGCGGCAGGGTCCAGGTGCCGCCGGAGTCGGGGATCAGGCCGATCTTGCAGAAGGCTTGAATGAAGTTCGCCGAGCGGGCTGCCAGCACCAGGTCGCAGGCCAGGGGGATGTTCGCGCCGGCACCGGCCGCCACGCCGTTGACCGCGCAGATCACCGGCAGGGGCAGGTCGCGCAGTTGGCGGATCAGCGGGTTGTAGAACTTCTCGATGGATTCACCCAAGTCCGGCACCGCGCTGCCGGGTGCCACGTTGCGGTCGCTGAGGTCTTGCCCGGCGCAAAAGCCGCGGCCTTCACCGGTGAGCAGCAGCACGCGCACGTCGGGGTTTTCCTGGACCCGCTTCAACGCTTGCTGGACTTCGCCGTGCATCTGCGTATTGAAGCTGTTGAGCTGGTCGGGGCGATTGAGGCTGAGCAGGGCGACGCCGGCCTCGATGGAAAACAGGATGTGTTCGAAGTTCATGGTCGTGAGGCCCTCACGGTGCACGCTCGGCGGTCAGCCGGCTCATTATTGGATCGGCGTGGTCAGCCGGTTTTGCCGGAGTATAGCTTTAACGCGATACATAAATGCAACGATAAAATTGATTTGGTGTGTCTTGTTTTGGGTTTGATAAAAATGAATTGCTCACTGTGTTGGTCGATAAATACTTGATAAATCCCCTATTTCATTGGATTTAAGTCGAATATTGACGGCGCCATATCACGTCAGGACGACACTTGATCCAAGCGATACGCTTTTTCAGCTTTGTGCTTGTAAAAATGATGTGATACAAAATAAACCAAGATCGGCATCGCTTTGCGAATACGCCATAAAAGGAATCCCCATGACTTGCTACAGCCTCGACGGCCTGACCCCGGTGGTCGACCCCACGGCCTACGTCCATCCCTCGGCGGTACTGATCGGCGATGTGATCATCGGCCCCCATTGCTATGTGGGGCCGCTGGCGAGTTTGCGCGGCGACTTTGGGCGCATCGTCCTCGAAGAAGGCGCCAACCTGCAGGACACCTGTGTGATGCACGGCTTCCCGGACAGCGACACGGTGGTCGAGCGCAACGGCCATATCGGCCACGGCGCCGTGCTGCACGGTTGCCGGATCGGCACCGATGCGCTGGTGGGCATGAATGCGGTGGTGATGGACAACGCCCGTATCGGCGCTCGCTCATTCGTCTCGGCGGCGGCGTTCGTCAAAGCCGGTTTTGAGTGCCCCGAGCAGTCCCTGGTGATGGGCACGCCGGCCAGCGTCAAGCGCAGCCTCAGTGATGAAGAGGTGCACTGGAAGCAAACCGGCACCCGCGAATACCAGCGCCTGGCCCAGCGTTGCCTGGAGCAGATGCAGGAATGCGCACCCCTGAGCGCACCGGAAGATGATCGCCCACGCATCAGCGACAGCGGCCTGCGGCCCAAGGGCAGATGAATCGCCTGCATCCCGACGCCGCTAAAAACGGTATATTTTCTCTTTTTGCCTCGGTACGCCCATGTCGTCACTGACACCCCTGAACCAACTGATTACCCGCTTCCAGGAGCAGACGCCGATTCGCGCCAGTTCCTTGATCATCACCTTGTACGGGGACGCCATCGAACCCCACGGCGGGACGGTGTGGCTGGGCAGCCTAATCCAGTTGCTCGAACCCATCGGCATCAATGAACGGCTGATCCGCACCTCGATCTTTCGCCTGACCAAGGAAGGCTGGCTGACCGCCGAAAAAGTCGGGCGCCGCAGCTACTACAGCCTGACCGGTGCCGGGCGTCGGCGTTTCGACAAGGCCTTCAAGCGGGTCTATAGCTCCAGCGTGCCGGCGTGGGATGGTTCGTGGTGCCTGGTGATGCTCACGCAGCTGACCCAGGACAAGCGCAAACAAGTGCGTGAAGAGCTGGAGTGGCAAGGTTTTGGTGCGATTGCCCCGACCGTGCTGGCCTGCCCGCGCAGTGACCGCGCCGACGTCAATGCCACCTTGCTCGACTTGGGTGCGCAGGAAGACACCATCGTCTTCGAGACCACCGCCCAGGATGTACTGGCCTCCAAGGCCCTGCGGGTGCAGGTGCGCGAGAGCTGGAACATCGAGGAGCTGGCGGCCCATTACAGCGAGTTCATCCAACTGTTCCGACCGCTCTGGCAAGCGCTTCGCGAGCAGGAACAGCTACAGCCTTCGGATTGTTTCCTGGCACGGGTCCTGCTTATTCATGAGTACCGCAAACTGCTGCTGCGCGACCCGCAATTGCCCGACGAATTGCTCCCCGGCGATTGGGAAGGCCGCGCCGCCCGCCAGTTGTGCCGCAATATTTACCGGTTGATCTACGCCAAGGCCGAGGAATGGCTGAACAGCGCGCTGGAAACTGCCGACGGCCCGTTGCCGGACGTGGGCGAGAGTTTTTACCGGCGGTTCGGGGGCCTGAAATAAGGAGCGACGCTGTTCAGGAGAACGGGTGGAGTGAGGTGGCGTAGAGAATAAAAATAAGCCTGCGTGAGGCCTGAACATGATGTCTTCAATTGCACAGCGCCGTGATGGATTCGACCAATGGATCCATCAGATCAATCAGATCTGTGGCGCATTCGATGGGCAGATCCTGGGGGATGGTTTTTCCGGGCAGATCCGCGAGTACCAGAGCGGCGCGCTGAGACTCAGCTTTGTCGACGCCTGCCAGGCGCGGCTGTTTCGTACTCCCAGCCAAATCGCGGCGGGCGAGGGCGGCAAGTACTTTGCCGTGTTCCAGCTCGACGGCACGGCGGGCATGGCCCAGGGCGACAGCAAGGCGCTGTTGCGCGCCGGCGACATTACCCTGATCGATGCGGCGCACCCCAGCGACTTCACCTACAGCGAGAATTCGCGGCAGTTGTCGTTGATCCTGCCGTCGTACCTGGTGGAGCAGACCTTGCGTTTCAACCCGGTCAAATGCGGGCACCGCATCGAGGCGACGTCGCCGATGGCGATGCTGTCCCGGCAGCTGATTCTGGAGGCCACCCGGCAAGACAACCTGACCTTGCAGGAAAGCGAGGCGACGCTGGAGGCGATCATCAACCTGCTGCGCCCGGCGATCAGCCAGGCGGGTGAGGGCAGCGACGCCCATGAGCGAGTGTTCCGCAAGACGCTGGAGTGCATTGACCAGCATATTCGCTCCGAAGAGCTGTGCCCCGAGTGGCTGGCGCGGGAGGTGGGAATGTCGGTGCGCGGGCTGTACCGGATCTTTGCCCGCAAGGGCCTGGTGGTGGCGCGGTACATCAAGAACCGGCGTCTGGATTTGTGTGCTGAATCCCTGCGCCAATCCAGGGTGGAGGAAAAGCTTTCCGTGTTGGGGTACTCGTGGGGGTTTTCGGATTCGAGTTATTTTTCGACGGCGTTCAAGTCACGGTTCGGCATTGCGCCGGGTGAGTACCGCAAACAACACGCCTGATCAAAAATGTGGGAGCGGGCTTGCTCGCGAAGGCGGTGGTTCAGTTGATGCATTGGGTGACTGACACACCGCCTTCGCGAGCAAGCCCGCTCCCACATTTGGATCGCGTTTCGTTCAGTTGGGCATTCCATCTTCAATGGCAATCCCTTGCGCCCGCATCTCGTTGATCAACCCCGCCCTTGTGCCCGGCAGATTGAGCATCGCTTTGTGCCGCAACTCAGTGACTTCCTCAGCGCTGTAAGGCTTGTAATCCACCGGCGTACTCTTGCCCGCCATCCCGTCCGGGCGCATCAGCCAGTTCAGCAAATCCGCCAGTTGCCCATCGTTCAGCGCCGACTGCGACATCCCCGGCACTCGTACCAAAAACTCCCGACCACCCGGCACCTTCAGAAAGTTGCCGACAAACCCGGTCATCCTCGGCGTGTCGTTCGCCGCCGAACCCATGCCGCTGCCCAGATGGCAGCCGGCACACTGCAGCTGATAGTTGGTCGCCACGCTGTACCCGGCCTGGGCAATCGGCGTTTGTGGCGACTCATTCCCCGGTGCGTGCTTCTGGTTTGGATTGGGAATGGCCCGAGCCTGGGCGAGCGGGGCAGCCAGTGCACATACCAGCCCCAGCAATAACAACCTGTGCATGACGATCACCTTAGTGTGTCGGGGCGGATGGCCTGGACCAGCCGCCCCAATCGGGCTAAACCGCGACGCCGCGAATGATCGAGACCGTGCAGTGGTAGATGTGGGATTTGGCCGCCAGGCACCAGTTCACATCGTTGTTGTTGAACGGTCGGTATGCCGGTTCTTCACTGTCATTACGCGTGCACGCGCACTGCGCGCAGCTTTGCTTACCGCAGCAGTCGTTATAGGAAATGATGTAGTCCTTGCCGTCCGCCGGGTTGCGGCAGGTGCCGATCCAGGTCACCTGGGACGCCTCGGTGCCCGGTGGGCAAGAGGTCACCGAACCGCCACAGCAACTGCACAGGAAACCGTCGATGGAGCAGTAGCGCCAGTAGTCGCAACTGTTCGGGTCGCCCGGATCACCGGCTTTCGGGTTATCGGCAGCCAGCGCCTTGCTGGTGCGGTCCAGGGGCAGCAGCAGGGGCAATGCGGCGCCTGCGACCATCAGCGAGCCCATGCGGGCCAACAGTTTGCGTCGCGACGTGGTGTCGGCCAGACGACGGGTCGAGCGCTCGAATAACAGATCCAGCAATTTCATGAGAGTCTCCCTGCCTTAATCAATGGCTATGGCCGTGGCTGTGGTCGTGGGGATGCGGCTGGCTGTTGAGGTATTCCTGCAGCGTCGCGCTTTTCAGGTGTTCGACTTCGAACAGGCTGTCCAGGTGCTCGCGGGAATTGACCAGGCCCTTGGCGCGCAAGGTGCCGCTCTTGTCGATCAGCGCGGCATACGGCAGCTTGCCGATCTGGTAGGTCATGCCGACTTCCGGGCCGACCACGTAGGTGACGTCGTCCAGCTTGTGCTCGGTGATCAGCGCTTGCTGGGCTTCCATGTCGCCGTCGCTGATAAACACCACATCAAGGCGATCGGCCTGTTCCCTGGCGATGGATTTGATCGCCGGCAACAGGGATTTGCAGATCGGGCAGGTGGGCGAGAGGAAGAACAGCAACTGGTTCTTCTCACCGGCATAGCCGAAGTTCACCGGGCGGCCTTTACGGTCGGAAGCGGTGACTTGCGGCGCCGGCTCATTCACCGCCACGCCCTTGTCGACCATCAGCGCGCCGGCCGGGGCGATGCGCCCGTGCAGCACGCCAATCTGGCGCACCAGGCCCATCACGGCAAACGCCAGCGCCAGCAGCAGTACCCACAGCAGTACGTTGGAAACAATAAGGCCTTCCATTGATCACCTACCAATCAGTTTGAGCAGAAGAGGGGAGTTCGCCAGCAGGCCATCGGCTGCGGCGTAAATCAGCAGCGCGACGGCGCTGGCGGCGACGGTGACGAAGCCGTCGAAAAAACCCAGGTCACGGGCAATCGGCAGCACGCTGGCCAGCAGGGCCACGGCCACCAGTGCGCCGTTGCGCAACAGCAGGATCGGCCGCAACGGCTGCGCCTGGTCGGGGCCTGCGCAGCCGCAGTCGATGTCCCGGCGGCCGCGCCACAGGTTGATGCCAATGGCGGCGGCGTACAGCGCAATCAGGCCGGCGGCGCTGAGGGCGGCCCAGGAACGGCTGGCCGGAACCAGCAGGGCAAAGGCAATCACCAGTTCCAGCACCGGGATTACCCGGGCGGCGGGGCGAGTCACTGCCTCTGGCAGCAACTGGTAATCGGCCAGTTGCCGGGCGAAGCGTGCCGGTGCGCGCAACTTGTGGGTCGCGGCACTGGCCAGCAACACCGCGATGGCGAGGGCGCTGGCAATGATGAAGATCGGGTCGATATGCATGGCCGAACCTCTTTAGTAGCTCATGATCTGGGTTGCGGTCTTCGCTACCTTGGCCATGCTACCGGTGAGTTTATTGGTCTTGAGGTCGAAGATCTGCAAGCCGCCTTCGACGTCGGCGCCCAGCAACAGGGGCTTGTCGTCGCCGGTGGCCTGCATGCTCCAGACCGGGGTCGGGGCTTCCAGGGTGGCTATCTTCTTCATGGTCTTGAGGTCATAGGCCCAGATGATGGTGCTCGGGTCTTCCCACTTCATCGGCTCGTGGTTGTCGTGCATCAGCACGTACATGCGGTTGAGCTTTGGTGCCACAGCCATCAACTGCCAGCCACCCGGAGCCCAGCCGGTTTTCTTTTCCGCGTCGGTGGTGAGTGACCAGGACGGCAGGATTTTCGGCTCATCGCCGGAGAAATCTACCGGGCGGATGGTGCCGGTGGTGGTGGTGAAGTAGTAGGTGTCGCCCACGTTCACCGCGCGTTCGTTGAGCTTCTCGGCGTTGGGGTCGAAGAAGTGCGTGCGGTTGCGTGAGGTTTCCTGGCCCTGGTCATTCAGGGTGACCACTTGCAGGCTGCCGTCGCCGCACAGGGAGGCGAAGCGGCGGGTACCTACGGGGTAGTTGAGTACGCAGCCGGGGATCGCGATTTCGGCGGTGACGGAGCGGGACTGGGTGTCGACCACGGTCACGGAGGTGGAGGGGGTGAAGTTGTAGATGTAGACGAAGCGGTCATCGCCGCTGGTCTTCAGGCCGTAGCGTTGGGTCAGGGATTCGGCGCGTTTGTTCGGGATCAGGACTTCCCACGAAGGTGACAGGCTGGAGCTGTCCCAGGCGGTGAGCACGTCGGTGCGGTCGCCTCGGGTGCCGCGGGAGTAGTAGATGTCGGCGCTGTACAGGGTCTTCTGGTCGTGGCTGAGGGCCGAGGGGGCGGCGAAGCCGGTGGGGACCATACCGAGGACGCGCTTTTTGTCGGGATCTACCACGGTGACGCGGCCGACTACGAAGCTTTCGAATTCGACGTCTACCACGAAGGCGCGGTGGGCTTCCGGTGGGAAAGCCAGGGTGGTCTGGCCTATGGTGTCTGGCGGTAAATCCGCCTGGGCGCTGTTCAAGCCGAGTACAAGCAGGCCCAGACCCAGCGCTGACTGTACGTTGATCCTGTTGCTTCGCATTAGGGGCACTCCCTGAATTTTTTGTGTTTTGCTAATCGCGGGTGCTTTGGCAGATTCTTGCAACTGGATTCTGCCTTGTGGGGGGATTGCAAGAATTGTTGTGGCTGCCAAGTGGTTGTGTGTCTGTGCCAATGGGGTGGGGTGGGGTGTATATCCGTTATTTTTGTTATGGCTGGTATTGGTTCCGCTCTTACAGCGGGTCACTTTTGAAAGGAGCCCAAAAGTAACCAAAAGGCTCTTGCCCCACCACTCGGCACCTCGCTCAGGCTCGGTGTGCCCTCACTCCGGCTTTGGACCGTGGGCCGCCGCGATGGGCCATCCTTGGCCCAGCGCGGCTAACCCGGCGTCCTGCCGGGTTACCCACGCTCCAAAGCCTGCGTTCGGCCAGCGTGGTTTAACGGGGCGCCTAAGATCAAGATCAAAAGCAGATCAACAGCACAGCGGCCTACCGGCCGGCTTGAGTGTTAAGAGCAAAATCAAAAGCTAAAGCGGGCACGGTCAAATGTGGGAGCTGGCTTGCCTGCGATGGCCTCGCCTCGGTGTGTCTGATGTACCGAGGTGTCTGCATCGCAGGCAAGCCAGCTCCCACAGAAAAGCAGAGCTGCATCAGCTTCAGATTTGGCTTTCGCTCTGGCTTTTGATCTGGCTTTTAACACTCAAGCCGGCCGGTAGGCCGCTGTGCTTTTGCTTTTGATTTTGATCTGACTGCCCCAATAAGCCCGAGGCCGAACGCAGGTATTGCGGAGCGGGTAAACCGGCAGGACGCCGGTTTAGCCGCGCCGGGCCATGGATGGCCCGTCGCGGCGGCCCGCGGAGCAATGCCGGAGAGAGGGAACGCCGAGCCCTAGCGAGGCGCCGACAGGCGGGGCAGAGCCCTTTGCTTACTTTGGGGCTTTTCCAAAGTGAGCCGCTGTAAGAGCGGAACCATAGGTGGCCGTTACCGAAGAAACGGATATACCCCCCCTCTCAAGAACCCACCAAAGGCAACGAAAAACTAAACACCGCCCCACACGGCTCCAGGTTCTGCGCCCAGATATCCCCCTGATGCCGACCAATGATGTTCTTGCACAACGCCAGCCCAATCCCGTTACCACCCACCTTCGACGAAAAGAACCCGTCAAAGATTTTCTCCCGCGCCACGGCCTGAATCCCGCGTCCACAATCCTCGACACTCAACCGCGCCACGCTTCCATCACGGCAGGCATGCAACCGCAGCACCCGACGTTCGACGGGCAGCTCGCTCATCTCTTCAATAGCATTGAATGCCAGGTTCAGAATCACCTGCCCGATCAGCACTTTTTCACAAAGCACCATCAGCGGTTCAATACTGGGGAACAGTTCCAGCCGCACCTGACTCGGCTCAGCCCGCAGGCTGATGAAATATTGGGTTTCCTGCAGCAACTCATTGAGGTCCACCCACTCCGCGCTCCGCTCCAGCTTGACCACATAATCACGCACGCTCTTGATGATGGTTGACGCATGCTCGACCTGTCGCACGGCACTTTGCAGCCCCCAGTTCACTCCCTGGTCGGCACTGTGGGTATCGCCCAGACGAATCAAAACCCCCTCGATAAAATTGCGGGTGGCCGCCAACGGCTGACTCAATTCATGGGCAATCGCCACCGCCATCTCGCCCATGGCGTTGTATCGGGCCAGGTATTCAAGCTGCTGTTCACTGACACGCCGGGCTTCCTCAGCGCGGATCAGGTCCCGCTTCACCTTGTCTTCCCGGGAAATATCACGGAACTGCACCATCAGCACGTCGCGCCCGTCCAGGTGCACCAGCGTCGCGACCGCTTCCGAAAGAATCTCCACCCCGGCCTTGGAGCGATAACACCACTCGATGGTGCGCTGGCCACTGCGGGCCGCGCGCTCAAGCCAGCGCAGGCCGATGGAGCGCTTGTACTTCGGTGCGTCCCGGGTCATGTCCGGGGCCTTGAGCGGGATCAGTTCTTCCAGGGTAAACCCCAGCGCCGACAGCGCCGCGGTGTTGGCCCAGAGGATGTCCTTGCTCTGCGCATCGTGAAGGATGGTGCAGATCGGCATGGCTTCGATCAGGGTGTGGAAATCATCGTTATTGGGTAGGTACATCGCGTAGCCCTTGGCGGTGGAGGGGACGACTACGGTGGCAAGTTATACCGGTTTGCAGCCGGGGGCACGCTCAGAAGTAATCGGGGGCGCAGTAGGGGATTTCTTTAGCCGGTGGGCTGCACGCCCCAATAGTTGACGGTGGACGGGCTTTTTACACTGGCCCCATCAACGCCTGCCACGGCGTCCATAACAACTACAACGGAGAAAGCCCATGCTGCGTTCGGCCCTCGTGCAACCAGACGCTTTACCCGACGTGCAGCCCGCGCTGTTCCAGCAGGTGCTCGATGAGGTGCGTCAGCGCCGCGACGAGTTTGACGCAGGCTCCCACGTGCCACGGGACATGATCGAACGCTTCAAGCAGGTGGGCATCTACCGGGCGGCCACGCCGCGTTGTTTCGGCGGCGATGCCCTGGCCCCGGCCAAGTTCTTGCAGATGATCGAGCGCATATCCGAAGCCGATGGCTCCGCCGGTTGGGTCGCCAGCTTCGGCAGCGCCGGGGTGTATCTCGCGGCCTTACCCCAGGAAACCCTCACCGAACTGTATGCCGACAGCCCCGACCTGGTGTTTGCCGGTGGCCTGTTCCCGTTGCAACCGGCAGAAACCGTCGAGGGCGGCTGGCAGGTCACCGGCACCTGGAAGTTTGCCAGCGGCTGCAAAGGCGCCGACTTGCTGGGCGTGGGCATCGGCGCGGCGGGCGGCAAGCCACGCACTGCCGTGTTCAACCCCAGCCAGGTTGAAATCATCGAAAACTGGGACGTGGTCGGCCTCAAGGGCACCGGCAGCCATGACTTGCGCGTTACCGACCAATTCATCGACGAGCGCTGGACCTTCATCCGTGGCGGCGCTGCCACCATTGATGAGCCGCTGTTCCGTTACCCGTCGATTGCCTATGCCGCCCAGGTGCTGGCGGTGGTCAACCTGGGCCTGGCCCGTGCGGCCCTCGATGAAATCAGCGCCATGGCCAGCGGCAGCGGCATCACCGGCGCACCGAAACTGGCGGACCGCGCCTACGTGCGCATCGAAATCGCCAAGGCCGAAGCCCGGCTGAGCGCCGCTCGGGGCTTTTTCTACGGCGCCACCGAACAAGTGTGGAACTCGATCCTCGCCGGCAACCCGGTCACGGCCGAGCAAACCAGCCTGCTGCGCCTGACCGCCATTCACGTGTCCCAGGCCGGCGCCGCCGTGGTGCAGAGCGCCTACAGCCTGGCGGGCACCACCGCGATCTACCTGCGCCACCCGCTGCAACGCTACCTGCGCGACGCCATGGTGGTGACCCAGCATGCCTTCCTCAGCGAAGGACTGTACGACGGCGCGGGCTCGGTGTTCCTCGGCGTTCCTCCATTTCCTGGCTACATCTGACTTTCAAGGATCAACCCATGTCCCAAGCCACTCAAGAACCGCTGCGCGTTGTGTTTTGCATCGGCATCACCCAGAACTTTTTCGACCTGCCTACCGGCGAAGGCCTGAGCGTGTGGAAAGGCTTCAGCCAGATGATGGGCGACCTCGGCGCCATGCCGGGCATCAATGTGCTGGGGGCGATGGATGACGATCGCTTGATGGTCGGCCCGTCGACCACCTCGCCGTGGACCGTCTACATCATGGCCGACGTTGACTGCCACCAGTCGGTGATCGACGCCTGCAACCTGTTCCGTACCACGCCGGTGGGTGAATACAGCCTGTGGCGCTACGCCAAGGTTGAAGCGCGGATTGGCCGTCCGCTGACCATTCCCGAAGCGGCCAGGGTGTGAGCCATGGACCTGTTGCAGCGTGTTGAAACCCTTGAAGGGGAGAGCCAGGTAAGGCGCTTGATGGCGCGCTACATGGACCTGTGCGACGTGCCCCGGGCGGCGATGAACGTCCGCGAGTTGGCCGGGTTGTTCACCGTGGATGCGGTCTGGGAAGGCATTGGCACAAGTGCCGCGCAGACCTTCGGCCAGCATCAGGGGCGCGACGCGTTGGCGGCGTTTGTCGGCAGCTACCTGCCACCGTCGGATCACTTCGCGTTGAACCTGCATTACCTCACCAGTGAGTCGATTCAGGTGGACGGCAACACCGCTGCGGGGCAGTGGATCATGCAGCAGATTTCCACCTACGCCGACCAGCGCAGCGAGTTGTTCGGCACGCGGCTGACCATCGATTTTCGTCGCGTCGACGGCACCTGGCTGATCGCGCATTTCCGTACGCAGCGCCTGTTCAATAGCATGTTGGGGGTGAACCCATGAGTACCTTCGTCAGCGAATTTCTCTTGGGTGGCAGCGGAAAACGCGTAGCCATCAAGGACTCCATCGACATCGCCGGGTATCCGACCCGCTCGGGCAGCCGTGCCTTTGATGATGCGTCGCCCGCGACCCGGCATGCAGACGTAGTGCGGTTGGTCCTCGACGCCGGCTGGCAGATCGTAGGCAAGACCAACCTGCATGAACTGGCATTTGGGGTCACCGGCATCAACGACTGGAGCGGTACGCCGATCAATCCCCAGGCGCCTGACCGGGTACCGGGCGGCTCCTCCAGCGGTTCGGCCGCGGCCGTTGCGGCGGGCCTGGCGGATATCGCCATTGGCACCGATACCGGCGGCTCGGTGCGAGTCCCGGCCGCGTGCTGCGGGGTTGCCGGTTTGAAGCCGACCTATGGCCGAGTCAGCCGCACTGGTGCGCAACCGGCGGTATCCAGCCTCGATTGCGTCGGTCCGTTTGCCGCGAACATGCAGGACCTGATCGCCGCGATGCAGGTGATTTGCCCGGGTTTCCAGCCACAGGCTGCGCCGTCCGGCAGCGTGCAGGTGGGCTTTCTGGATGTTGCCTGTGAGCCATGGCTGAAGGCGAGCCTGATGGCTGCCGTCGACGCGGCCGGCTGGCGTCAGCAGCGTCTGCATCTGGAGGATTTCGATGCAGCGTTCGGTGCGGGCCTTACGGTGATTAACGTCGAAAACTGGGCAGCCTTCGGTCACCTCACCGGCAAGGGACTGATCGGTGCGGATGTCGAACAACGCTTGTTGGCTGCCAGCCGCACCAGCGCCGCTGATTTGGCCGAAGCCGAAGTCGTGCGCACCCGCTTCAGCCATCAGGTGGACGCCGCGCTCGAAGAATTCTCCGTGTTGCTGCTGCCGACGATGCCTGACCTGCCGCCGACCCTGGCCGAAGCCCGCAACGGCAGCCAGGCCGTGGCCCGCATGACGCCATTGGTGCGGCCATTCAACCTCAGCGGCCACCCGGCGCTGACGGTGCCGGTGACCCTGGCCGACAGCGGGCTGAAGGTGGGGCTGCAGATTGTCGGCCGCAAGGGCCAGGACGAATGGGTGTGTGCCCTTGGCGCACAGCTGCAACAGAGCATCACGGCTCGCCAATAAGAACAACGCCTTGAGGAGGGCTCCATGAGTACCCATGAATACCGGCTGATTGCCAAATCGAAAAGCCTCGACGAGTTGGTCAAGCACGATCGCGTCGACGTCTCGCTGTACAACGACCCGGCGCTGTTCGAGGCCGAACTGGAAAAGATCTTCTACCGCACCTGGGTCTGGGTCGCCCATGAAAGCGAAGTGCGCAACAGCGGCGACTTCAAGACCGCGACCATCGGCCGGCGCCCGGTGATCGTGGTGCGCGACAAGAAAGGCGCGATCAACGTGCTGGAAAACCGCTGCCGTCACCGTGGCGCCACGGTTTGCGAGAAGCACAAGGGCAACGCCACCGGTTTCACCTGCCCGTATCACAGCTGGTCCTATGGTTTGGACGGCAAGCTGCGGGCGCTGCCTTACCCGGACGGCTACGAAGGCATTCTGGAAAAGTCCGAATTACCCCTGACCAGCCTGCGGGTCGACAGCTACGCGGGAATGGTATTCGCCAGCTACAACGACGACATTGAACCGTTGGCCGACTTCCTCGGTGGGGCCAAACACTGGATGGACCTGTTCATGAAACAGGGCGCCGGCTACCCGATCAAGACCCAAGGCGAACACAAGTTCAGCTTCAAGGGCAACTGGAAGATCCAGCTGGAAAACACCACCGACGGCTACCACTTCCCGATCGTGCACAAGTCGTTCATGTCGTCGGTGGACGCCGAGACCTCGGAAATGCTCTCGTTCATGACCGACGAGCAGGCCGTCACCCACTCCCTGGGCAATGGCCACAGCGTGATGGTGATGGTGCCCGAGCATGTCGACCTGGACCATGACGACGGTACCGAGCAGTTGCAGGAGCGTTTCGCCCACGTCACCGAAGAACTGTCGAAAACCATGGAGCCGGCCCAGGTGCGACGCATCGTGCGCTCGCTGCACGGCGCCGGGTTCAACCTCAACCTGTTTCCCAACGTCGCCATGTCGATGTCGTTCTTCCGGGTGCTGCGCCCGGTGTCGGTCACCGAGACCGAAATCCGCCACGTCGCCCTGGGCATGGAGGGCGGCCCGCAGGTTGCCAACCGCGAGCGCCTGCGCATCCACGAACACTTCCAGGGCCCGTTCGGCTTTGGCAGCCCCGACGACGCCGAGGCCTGGGACCGGGTGCAACGCGGCTCGTATGCCGGCGTGGATGCGCCGATCCTGGTCAACCGTGGCCTGAACCGCGAAGTGCTGGCCGACAACGGCGACAAGGTATCCCACGCCACTGATGAAGGCGGCATGCGCGGGGCCTATGACATGTGGAAAAGGATGATGAGCCAATGAACACCCTGACTGGTTTTACCGCACCGCTGGCCCAGGCCATCGAATTCATCTGGCGTGAAGCCGAACTGCTGGACCACAAGGACTACGTGCAATGGGCCGCGTTGTGGAGCGAGAGCGGGCGCTACGTCGTGCCGATCGACCCGGACACTGACGATTTTGAAGCCAACCTCAACTACGCCTTTGATGATGCGCGCATGCGTGACTTGCGCATCGAACGGCTGACGGCGGGGTATTCACCGTCGGCGGTGGATGCGGCGAAAACCGTGCGCAGCGTTTCGCGATTCACCCTGGTGGAAGCAGCGGGAGAGGTGGTGGAAGTTAACTGCGCGCAGTTGCTGTATGCCTACAAGCGTGGGGTGCACACGCCGTTCGTGGCTGACCTGAATTACCGCATCCGCTTCAGCGCCGGGGTAGCGACCCTGGAGCGCAAGGTGGTGCGGCTGATCAATTCCACCGACAGCCTGAGTGCACTCGGCTTCCTGCTGTGAACCCGATCTGACCCACCACACAGAACCAATGTGGGAGCTGGCTTGCCTGCGATAGCGGTGTGTGAGCCAGCACTTCAGGTACTGACCCACCGCTATCGCAGGCAAGCCAGCTCCCACATTTGAAATGAGGACACCCTGATGAACCGAATCGCCCTTGTAACCGGCGCCTCCCGCGGCCTTGGCGAATGCATCGCCCGGCGCCTGCACGCCGCAGGCTACCGCGTGGGCCTGGCGGATGTGCACCTGGACGGCGTGCAGCGCCTGGCCTCTGAACTCGACAACCACGGCGAAACCGCCATCGCCCTCGAGCTGGATGTGCGCAACAAGGCGGATTTTATCCGTGCCCGGGACCTGCTCGGCGAGCGTTGGGGTGGCACCGATATCCTGGTGAACAACGCCGGGGTGTCGAAAGTTGCGGCGCTGATGGACATCACACCCGAGGAATTCGATGAATCGATGGCGATCAACCTGCGGGGCACGTTCGTGGCCTGCCAGGTGTTTGGTGCGCATTTCGCCGAACGAGGGTTCGGGCGCATCGTCAATATCGCCTCCCTCGCCGGGCAAAACGGCGGCACTGCCACTGGCGCGCATTACGCGGCGGCCAAGGGCGGCGTGGCCACGCTGACCAAGGTCTTCGCCCGTGAACTGGCGCCCCGGGGCGTGACGGTCAACAGCATTTCGCCAGGCCCGCTTGATTTGCCGGTGGTGCACGAAACCGTGGCCCCGGAGCGCCTGGAGCAGATCCTCAAGATCATCCCCACGGGCACCCTCGGTGACCCGCGCACCATCGCCGACACCGTGCTGCTGTTGATCGCCGACCACGCCGCCTCGATCACGGGCGCGTGCTGGGACATCAATGGCGGGCTGTTCATGCGCTAGTCACCCCCGAAGAGAGTGGGCCTGCTGCGCAGTCCAGCGAGAGCAAGCTCCCTCGCCACAGGATAGCGTTCAACCGAAACAACAGGATTCAGGTGCTGCAATGATGAAGGTGAAGATCGAACGCATCGTCGATGAAGCGCTGGATATCCGTTCCTTTCGCCTCGTGCGCAGTGACGGCCAGCCTCTCGACAGTTATGAACCCGGGGCCCATGTGGACCTTACCGGGCCGACCGGCGTCACCCGCCAGTATTCGCTGTGCAGCCCGCCCCACGATGGCCGCGCGTACCTGGTGGCGGTGAAGAAAGAGGCGCAATCCCGTGGCGGCTCCCTGGCCCTGCATGAGCAGGTGCAGGAGGGCATGGAGCTGGAGATGGGTGCGCCGCGCAACCTGTTCCGCCTCGACCCGGAGGCGCCGGCCCATGCGCTGTTTGCCGCTGGTATCGGGGTGACGCCGCTGTTGAGCATGGCCTATCGACTGGCCGACAGCGGCCAGCCGTGGCGCCTGCACTATTTTGCACGTTCGGCGCAGTACGCGGCGTTTACCCAGCTGTTGGCCGATACGTTCGGTGAGCATGTGCAGTTTCACTACGGTGTCGAGCCGGGTGCGCTGGATGCAGCCTTGAGCACCTGCCTGGAGCAGGCGGGCGCGGCTGCCCACGTCTACACCTGCGGCCCCGCACCGTTCATGCACAAGGTGGTGGAAGTCGCAGTCCGCAGCCGTCCCGAGGAGGCGATCCACCTGGAGCACTTCCAGGCCGATCCGGCGGCGAACGCCGGGCCCAGTGGTGGTTTCGAGGTGGAGCTGGCCAGCTCCGGCGTGGTGCTGCAAGTACCGGCGAACTCCAGCCTGGTGGACGTGCTGCAGGCCCATGGTTGCGACATCGACACCGAGTGCCGCGAAGGCATCTGCGGCACCTGCATTGTCGAGGTGTTGGAAGGCGTGCCCGAGCACCGTGACAATTGCCTGTCGACCAAGGAGAAGGCCGCCAACCGGCAGATTTGTGCGTGTGTTTCCCGGGCAGTTTCCGCTCGTCTGGTATTGGATATTTGATCGGCGCTACCCGTAAGATTGCTTGGACCAAAAAAATAAAAAACGTGAGGCCTTGCGGTCATGATGAGTTCAACGGTGCAACGTAATGAATCGTTCGAGCGTTGGTTACAGCAGGTTAACCAGGCCTGTGGACGCTTCGATGCCCGGGCCCTGGGCGCTGGGTTTTATGGGGAGTTGAGCGAGTTTCGCAGCGGCGCGATCAAGCTCAGCGTGGTTGATATGGCCCAGGTGCATCTGTATCGCAGCAGCAAGGAAGTCAGTACCGGCAACGAGGGGCACTATTACGCGGTGTTCCAGTTGCAGGGCAGCGCGCAGCTGGAACAGGGCGACAACCGCGCGCAACTGGGCTGCGGTGACATCGCCCTGATCGACGCTTGCCGTCCCAGTGACATGACCTACCACGACAACTCCCGGCAATTGTCGCTGATCCTGCCGCGCCAGGTGGTGGAGCGCGGTTCGCACTTCACTGCGGTCAACTGCGCGACCCGTATCTCGGCGCGCACGCCGTTGGCGCTGATGGCCAGCCAGATGGTGCTCGACACCCGCCAGCAAAACGACCTGGGCATGCAGGAAAGCGAAGCCGTGCTGGATGCATTGGTCAGCCTGTTGCTGCCGGGGATCAGCGCCCGGGACAACGGCGTGGATACCCAGGAACGGCAGTTTCGCAAGACTATCGCCTACATCGACGCGCACATCGGCGCTGAAGAACTCTGCCCCGAGCTGATTGCCCGGGAAGTCGGGGTGTCGGTGCGCGGGCTGTACCGGATGTTTTCCAAGCGCGGGCTGGTGGTGGCGCAATACATCAAGCACCGACGCCTGGATTTCTGCGCCGAAACCCTGCGCCATTCGCCGGCGGAGCAGAAGCTGTCGGCACTCTGTTATGCCTGGGGCTTCTCCGATTCCAGCTACTTCTCATCGGCGTTCAAGTTGCGCTTCGGCGTGTCACCGGGCGAGTACCGCAAGCGCTATAGCCATCATTGATGCGTGCCGCCCCCGGACCTGGAATGCATTTTCCTGTGGAGCCGGGCTTGCCTGCGATGCAGACCACTCGGTCTGACAGGTACACCGCAGCGATCCCATCGCAGCCTCGCCAAAGCTCGACAGCTCCCACATTCAATCATCGCGCGCTACGGATACAACACCTCGCGGACCAGCATGGCGATGCTGGTCACGCCCATCTTTTCCTTGATCTTGGTGCGGTGCACGTCAACGGTCTTCACGCTGATGTTCAGCTCGCGGGCAATCACTTTGCTCGCCTTGCCGTCCACCACCAGCATCAACACTTCTCGCTCCCGGCTCGTCAGCAGCGCCAGCTTGCCTTGCAGGTGCTCGCGCTGTTCCTGGTCGGCCTGGGCCTGTACAGCGGTCTTCAGCGCGGCCTGGATGCGGTCGATCATCTGTTGCGGGTTGTAGGGCTTCTCGACGAAATCCAGCGCGCCGTTTTTCATTGCGGTGACCGACATCGGTATGTCGCCGTGGGCCGACACGAAGATGGTCGGCAAGGTACTGCCGCGCCGGTTGAGGATCTCCTGCAACTGGAAGCCGCTGGTCTGCGGCATGCGCACATCCAGCACCAGGCAGGCGGGCTGTCGCGGGTCGTAGTGCTCAAGGAACTCTTCGGCCCCGGCGAAGCATTGGGCCTTTACGCTGACCGACTCCAGCAGCCAGGCCAGCGAGGTACGCAGGTCTTTGTCGTCATCAACGATGTAAACGATCGGTGTGCGAATTTCCATCAGGGACTGCCACGAGAATTTCTAATTATTGTTTTCGCACGCGGGCACGCTGCGGCGGACATTGGCTCATCTGTGGAGCCTTGCCAGCAGAATACCCAGTGTGAACGGCCCTGACGATAAAGAAACCACCTAGTCGGCATGGGGATCGTCTGAATGGTCGCGCTGCATGGGGCGTCTTAGTCTTGTGGCATCACCCACGGACCGTAAAGGGGCACCGACATGGCCGACCTGAGCCAGCAGCAAATCGACTTTCGCAACGCCATGGCGCAACTGCCGGCCGCGGTGAACATCATCACCACCAACGGCCCGGGCGGGCGTTGCGGGATCACGGCGAGTGCGGTGTGCTCGGTGACGGATTCGCCACCCACGGTGTTGGTGTGCGTGAACCGTGGGAGTGCGACCCATGATGTGTTCCGTACCAATGGTCAGCTGTGTGTGAACGTACTGTGCGGGGAGCAGGAGGAACTGGCGCGGCATTTTGCCGGGATGACCCAGGTGCCCATGGCGGAGCGGTTTGCCTGGGATCTGTGGGATGGCGGCGAGACAGGTGTGCCGGTGCTTCGGGACGCGTTGGTGCAGCTGGAAGGGCGGATCAGTGAGTGCAAGGAAGTGGGCTCCCATTCAGTGATGTTTGTGGAGTTGTCGCGGATAGGCGTTCGGGAGGAGGGTGACAGCCTGGTGTACTTCAATCGGCTGTTTCACCGAATTGAACATGCTGGCGCCCATTGCTGAAGATGCAGAGGATCAAATGTGGGAGCTGTCGAGCTTTAGCGAGGCTGCGATAGCGGAGGGTCAGGCACCCTGTTTATTGACTGTGCCGACGTCATCGCAGCCTCGCTAAAACTCGACAGCTCCCACAGGGGACGTGCTTCGTTGGTTAGAAGTTAGTGGCGAACACCACTTGGCTGTAGAGGTTTTTATCGTGGTTGCCCAGCTGCGTGCCGCCTTGCTCGGCGCTCTTGTCCGGCTGGTACAGGCCGATCAGCGGCATCACCGTCAGGTGGTCGTTGACGTGCCATTCGGCATACAGGTCCAGCTCGTGGCCGTCGTTGTTGCCGAGGTTGCGGTCGATGGTCTTGAAGTCGAACAACACCGCGCCGACGTTGAGGTTCTGCAGGGGCGAAACCTTGAACGTGACGTTCTGGATGCGTGAGTTGTTGTTGAACGGCCCGGCGTAGTTGCCCGCCACTTCACCCTGGAACCAGGTGCCGTAGCCACGGCTGAAACCGTAGAACAGCGGGTCGAAGCCTTCCGAGAAACGGCTGTAGCGGTAGCTCACATACGGCGTCCAGGTCACGTCGGAGAAGGCCCAGCCGGCTTCCAGGTACCAGGCGTCTTCGTTGCCGGTGTGGGGCTTGTCCTGCCAGGCGTATTCGCCGGACAGGAACAGGTTGGTCACCCCGGCATTGCCCGTGGCCCGCAGGCTGTAGGTCTTCATGCCATCGCGTTCCAGCTGCGTGGGGGAGGCATACTGCTTGTCGACATCGGTGGTGTCGATGTACGTCAGCCCCACGGTGCCTTCGGCGGCCACGTGTTCGAGGGTGGCGACGTACATCTCGGTCTTGGCCTGGGCACGGTTGTCGGACTTGAGCCACATCAGGTCGCTGCGCCAGCCGTCCTTGCCGCCCAGGCGCAACACGGCGGTTTCGTCGAAGGCCTTGCGGGCGGCGATGTAGTAGCCGCCGCCGCGATTGAGGTCGCCATCGGCCACGCCCTTGCCGAAGTTCAGCGCGTCGCCGTCAATCAGGAAACCGTCGCCGACCACGATGTTCTGGCGGCCGAAGGACAGGTCCACGCCATTCTCGCCCAGAGCCTCAAACAACGTGCCCGAGCGCCAGCCAAGGTAGGCGTCTTCGAATTTTGTGGTGCGCTCCGAACCGTCGCTGAAACCTGCGGCATCGCCGTCGCCCCAGGTACCGGAACTCAGCAGGTTGGCCGCACCGTAGGTGGTGCCGGCGCCGCTGAAGCTCTTGTCGAAGCTCAGGCCGTACTTCACGTAGCCCTCGCGCCAGGACGAGGAGCCCTTGGCGAGGCGGCCGGATTGACTGTAGTTCTGCTGGCTGTGGAAGACACCGAATACCGCTTCCAGCGTGGCGTTCAGATGACTGCTGTCATCGGCGTACAGCTCATAAGCGCCGGCCGGGTTGGCACCGATCATCAGCGCGAGGGTCGAGAGACGAAGCAAGGGGGACTTGAGCATGGTGTGGCATCCATTCTTGTTCATGACCACAGGGTTGGGGTCTGCCGCGATACTAATGCTGGCGAAGTGACGTGCCTTTTGTCTGGTTGCCAAAGACTTGACTGTGCTTGCCAGAATCCACGGTTTGGCAGCCCGGCCAATACGACTGGCACGCAGGGCAAAACCCGAGCGACCTTGAGCCCTGACAATCGTCGGCAACTTCGATGATTTCCAAGGTCGTTTTTCTATGTTCACTGCACACAGATTGTCCCTGGCCGGCGTGCTGTCGCTGGTCCTGGCCCACAGCGCATTCGCCGCTGAATGCGGCCCTGACCAGAGCCGTGGCGCCCAGGTTTTCGCCAACGAATGCGGCGTGTGCCATGCGGTGGCGAAGGGCGGCACGACAATGATGGGGCCAAACCTGGCGGGCATTTACGGGCGTAAATCCGGCTCCCTGGCGGGCTTCAGCTACTCCCAGGCGATGCGTGACAAAAACGTCGAGTGGCAAGCCGAGACCATCGCGCAATTCATCACCCAGCCCCAGGCGTTTGTGCCCGGCACCTACATGCCCTACATGGGCCTGGCTTCGGCCGACGATCGCCAAGCGGTCGCCTGCTTTCTCAAAGAACAACATTGAATACAGGTGAATCATGAGCAACGTTGAAATCCTGCCGCAGGTGGCTGCATTCCTGGACCGTCGTCATGGCTGCTTTATCGATGGCCAGTGGGTATTTGCCGAGGGCGAACACATCAAGGTGGTCAACCCGGCCACCGGGCAAACCCTGTGCGAAACCCTCGATGCGCCGCTGCACGTGGTGGAACAGGCGGTGCAGTCATCCCATGCGGCGTTCAAGTCCCGCGTGTGGTCTGGCTTGCGCCCGGCCGACCGTGAGCGGATTTTGCTGAACTTCACCGCGTTGGTTGAGGCCCATGCCGAGGAACTGGCGCAGCTGGAAACCCTGAGCCAGGGCAAGTCGATCAACCTGGCGCGGGGGCTGGATCTGAACGCCACTGTGGAGTTCATGCGCTACATGTCGGGGTGGGCGACCAAGATTGAAGGGCAGACCTTTGACGTGTCGATCCCTTTGCCGCCGGGGGCCAGGTTCACTGCGTTCACCAAGCGTGAGCCGGTGGGCGTGGTGGTGGGCATCGTGCCGTGGAATTTCCCGCTGCTGATTGCGGCCTGGAAGTTGATGCCGGCGCTGGCGACCGGGTGCACGGTGATCATCAAGCCGGCGATGGAAACGCCGCTGACGGCGATGCGCCTGGCGGAGCTGGCGCTGGAGGCGGGGATTCCGGCGGGGGTGTTCAACGTGGTGACCGGCGGCGGGGCGTCGGTGGGGGGCGTTCTGACTGCTCATCCGTTGGTGAGCAAGGTGTCGTTTACCGGTTCGACTGCCGTGGGCAAGAGTGTGGGGGTGGCGTGCATGGAAAACATGACGCGGTTTGCCCTGGAGTTGGGGGGCAAGAATCCGATGATCGTGTTGGCGGATGCGGATATTGATAAGGCGATCCAGGGGGCGATCCTGGGTGGGTTGCTGAACAACGGGCAGGTGTGTGCGGCGGCTTCGCGCTTTTATGTGCATCGTTCGGTTTATGACCGGTTTGTCGAGGGGTTGGCGGCGGCGGTGTCGGCGATGCCGTTGGGGGCGGGGATGGATGGTGAGGCGGCGATTAATCCGTTGGTGTCGCGCAAGCAGCAGCAAGGCGTACTGCGCCATATCGAGCAGGCCCGGGCTGAAGGGGCGCGGGTGGTGATCGGTGGGGATGAGGTCGCGGGTGAGGGGTTTTATGTGCGGCCGACGATTTTGGCGGATATCGATCATGGGATGGCGGTGGCCCGGGAGGAGGTGTTTGGGCCGGTGTTGGGGGTGATGGCGTTTGATGATGAGGATGCGGTGATTGAGCTGGCCAATGACAATCGGTATGGGTTGGCGGCCAGTCTTTGGACCAATGATCTGGGTAAGGCGATGAACCTGGTGCCGCGAATCGAGGCGGGGACGGTTTGGGTGAATGCGCATGTGTTGCTGGATCCGGCGATGCCGTTTGGCGGGGTGAAGCAATCGGGCATGGGGAGGGAGTTTGGGCGGGCGGTGATTGAGGCTTATACCGAGCTGAAGTCGGTGTGTATTGCGCATTGATTGGGGGCATATCCGTTATTTAGGTAACGGCGACTTATGGTTTCGCTCTTACAGCGAGTCACTTTGCAAAAGCGGCAAAGTAACCAAAGCGCTCTGCCCCGCCTGTCGGCGCCTCGCTGTGGCTCGGCGTTCCCTTGTAAGATTATTTTCACCTGCTTCAGACCGTGGTGCCCTCAGATTTCAAGATCGTGAGTGAGCATGGGTCGAAGCAGGTTCTTTTCTAAACTAGTCCGAACGGTTGCCTGGGCGTAAAGCCCGATTCTGCAAGGTTGGACGTGAGGAAAACGCCATGGACCATGACTCTGCGTTCGTCGGAATTGATGTTTCCAAAAACAAGCTCGACTCATTCGTCAGCACTACTGGCCAAGTCGAGCAGTTTTTCAATACTCCAGAAGATATCCAGCGTTTAGCTAAGCATCTCAAGGCTCAGATGCCCGCTTTAGTGGTGCTGGAAGCAACTGGCGGATATGAGCGGCTTGCCGCTGCCGAGCTTTGCGCTGCTGGATTACCAGTCGTTGTTGTCAATCCCCGTCAGGTCCGTGATTTCGCTAAGGCTACCGGACGGCTGGCTAAAACCGACGCTCTGGATGCCCAGGTGATTGCGGAGTTTGCTCAGGCGGTCAAACCCGAAATTCGGGAGATGCCAGATGAACACGCTCGTGAACTGGCAGATCTACTGACTAGACGCCGTCAGCTTATCGATATGATCGTGGCGGAGGAGTCTCGACTGAAACAGGCGGTATTCAAGGCGCTTCGACGGGATATCAAGGCACATATCGTCTGGCTTCAAAAGCGTCTTAAAAGTACAGACGATGACTTGCACGAAGCGATCAAAGCTTCGCCGGCCTGGAAGGCCAATTATGATTTGCTGCGCGAGGTCTCAGGTGTTGGCAATGTGCTCGCACTTTCGCTGCTGGCGATGGTTCCTGAGCTAGGCAAAGTGAATCGCAAACAAGTGGCTGCATTGGTTGGTGTGGCCCCTTTTAACTGCGATAGCGGCCTGTACAAAGGACGTAGACGGATATGGGGTGGTCGAGCTGAGGTGCGAAGTGTGCTTTACATGGCTGTCTTGTCCTCGAAGAGCCATAACCCGGTGATCGAGAGGTTCTACAACCGTCTGCTTGCTGCAGGGAAGACGAAGAAAGTGGCGCTGGTTGCATGCATGAGAAAGCTGCTGACGATCCTGAATGCGATGGTCCGAGATCAAAAACATTTCGCTGAAATGGCTTGAGATTCGACACGGTTGCTCACTCCGGCATTGCTCCGCGGGCCGCCGCGACGGGCCATCCATGGCCCGGCGCGGCTAAACCGGCGTCCTGCCGGTTTACCCGCTCCGCAATACCTGCGTTCGGCCTCGGGCTTATTGGGGCAGTCAGATCAAAATCAAAAGCAAAAGCACAGCGGCCTCCCGGCCGGCTTGAGTGTTGAAAGCAAAGGCAAGATCCAGAGCGAAAGCCAAATCTGAAGCTGATGAAGCTCTGCTTTTCTGTGGGAGCTGGCTTGCCTGCGATGCAGACACCTCGGTGCATCAGGTACACCCAGTTGATGCCATCGCAGGCAAGCCAGCTCTCACATTTGACCGTGCCCGCTTCTGATTTTGCTGTTGCTCTTGCTGTTGCTTCACCACACTCAAGCCGGCCGGTAGGCCGCTGTGCTCTTGCTTTTGATCTTGATCTTAGGCGCCCCGTTAAACCACGCTGGCCGAACGCAGGCTTTGGAGCGTGGGTAACCCGGCAGGACGCCGGGTTAGCCGCGCAGGGCCAAGGATGGCCCATCGCGGCGGCCCACGGTCCAAAGCCGGAGTGGGCACACCGAGCCTAAGCGAGGTGCCGAGTGGTGGGGCAAGAGCGTTTTGCTTACTTTTGCGCTGTTCAAAAGTGAGCCGCTGTAAGAGCGGAACCATAAGCCGCCGTTACCTAAATAACGGATATGCACACACCACCCCGCCCAGCCCCTCCACATTGCACCCACGCCCCAGAGCCGATAGTCTTGCCAACCATTACCAAAACCCCAATGCCCCCGGGCCCATTGGGTAAAAGGAGAGGTTTGTGAACATCGGACAGTTCGCCTTTCAACGCCAGGTTGAAACCCTATACGTCGACCACAACAGCTGGCTGCGCACCGTACTAAGGCGCAAGCTGGGCAATGCATTCGACGCCGCCGACCTGGCCCACGACGTCTACCTGCAACTCATGCGCAAGGGCCAACTCCCGCCCACCGGCGAATCCCGCCGCCACCTGACCCAAATCGCCAACGGCCTGGTCATCGACCTCTACCGCCGTCGCCAGATCGAATCCGCCTACCTGCAAGCCCTGACCCTCTTGCCCGAACCCTGCGCCCCCGATGAAGAAACCCGCGCCCTGGCCATCGAAGCCCTGATCGAAATCGACGCCGCCCTGCACAACCTGCCACCCAAGGCACGCCAGGCCCTGTTGCTGTGCAAGCTCGATGGCCTGAGCTACCGCGAGATCGCCGCCGAGCTGCAGGTCTCCGTCTCCTCGGTAGAAAAGTACATCGCCGCCGGCCTGCTGGCCTGCTACCAGACCCTGCACGGCTGACCCACGGCGATGTCGACCGAACAGCCAATCGCCCCCGATATTATCGAGCGCGCCACCGCCTGGATGGCCCGCCTGTGGGCCGATGACGCCAGCGCCCAAGACCACGCCAACTGCCTGCGCTGGCGTGCCGAACACCCCCATCACGAACTGGCCTGGACACGCCTGCTGGGCTTCGAGCAAAAACTCAACAGCGTCCCCGCCGCAGTAGCCAGGCACAGCCTGGCCGAACCCGACGCTCCCGACTCCCCCGATCGCCGGAGCACCCTGCGCCTGCTGGGCCTGTTGGTAGCAGCCGGTGGCCTCACCTACGGCGTGCGCCGCACCGACGCCTGGCAACTGGCAAGTGCCGGCCACAGCACCCGCACTGGCGAAATTCGCGAAGTCGTATTGCCCGACGGTACCCGCCTGGTGTTGGGCTCGGCCTCGGCGATTGACGTGCAATTCGACGACCGCCAACGCCTGGTACGGTTGCGGGCCGGCGAGGTCTTCATCACTACCGCGCCGTCATCTCGACCGTTTCGGGTGCAGAGTCGCCAAGGTGTGTTTCAGGCCCTGGGCACGCGCTTCAGCGTCCGCCAATGCGACGACAGCTGTCAGTTGGCAGTGCTTGAGGGCGCCGTACACGTGCAGCCGGACCATGGCCCAGCGGTGCGAGTGGAGGCGGGGCAAGGTGCCACGGTTTCCAGGGACAAGGTGCACCCGACTGCGGCGGTGACTGACCGCAGCATCGCCTGGGTCAAGGGGCTGTTGGTGGCTGATGGTACCCGGCTCGACGAGCTGATCGCCGAGCTGGCGCGCTACCGCCCCGGAGTGCTGCGCTGTGCGCCGGAGGTGGCGATGCTGCGGGTCAGCGGCGTGTTGCACCTGGACAATACCGACCTGGCCCTGAACAACCTGGCCGCCGCGTTGCCGATACAAGTGGTGAGGCGCACCCGCTATTGGGTGACAGTACGTGCCCCTGCCTGAAAAAAACTTGAGGTTTGATTGAGGGTTTTGGCGGCTCGTTCGGAAGATAAGATAAGGGCGAGCAAAGGCTCATTCAGTCAGGGAGACTTCATGAGTAACAAGGATGTGGCTGCGGCCAAACCCAGGGGGCGGGGCGCGGTCTCGCAAGTGTTGCGGCCGGTGCGCGGGCGACTGATCGCTGCGGCACTGCTGGCCGGTGTGGGCAGTATGCTGACGTTGGTGCCGCTGGGCGGCATCGTGCATATCGCCAGGGTCGCCCTCGGCTGGCCGTCCATGGCCCAGGCGTCGGGCGAGGTGTGGTTGACCCTCTGTGTCAGCCTGGCGAGCCTGTTCGCGGGCCTGCTGTTGATGACGGTTGCGGAGACGGTCGCGCACCTGGCCGACAACCACATCACTCGCCACCTGCGCCTGGCAATCGCCCAGCGACTGAGCCAGGTGCCGCTGGGCTGGTTCACCGAGCGGGCGTCGGGCGAGGTCAAGCAGGCGATGCAGGACGACATCGGCACCCTGCACAGCCTGACTGCGCATTTCTATACCACCGCCGGGCGTTGCGCCGGGGCAGTGTTGTTGTCGGCGGTGTATCTGTTCTCGGTCGACTGGCGCATGGCGCTGGTATCGCTGTTGCCGTTTCCGGGGTTCTTCCTGTTCTTCAATCGTGCGATGAACGCCAGCGGCCGCACCAGGCAGGCCTTTGTCGAACGCATGACCCGGGTCAATAACGCAGTCGTCGAGTTCGTCAATGGCATTCCGGTGGTCAAGGCCTTCGGTGCCATCGGCAAGGCCCACGCAAGCTACCGCAAAGCGGTGGATGATTTCAGCAAAGCCTTCGTTGAATTCACCCGGCCGCTGGTGGGGACGATGGCCAACGCCAATGCAATGATCGCCCCGGTGACGGTGCTGGCAACGGTGCTGACGTTCGGCCTGGTGTTTATCAGCCTGGGCTGGATCAGCGCCGTAGAGGTGCTGCCGTTCGCCATTGTCGCGCCGGGTATTTGTGCGCCGCTGATGCTGCTGAGTTACATCACTCACGACCTGAACAACGCCGTTGGCGCCGCCGAGCGTGTACAGGCACTGCTGGCGACACCGGTGCTGGCACAGGTGGAACCGGGTTCCGAGCGGCTGCCCAAGGACGCCGAGGTGCGCGTGGAAAACCTCGGGTACGCCTACGACCCGCAGAACCCGGTACTGTCGAACATCAGCTTGACCCTCAAGCCCGGCACCGTCACCGCCATCGTCGGCGCTTCGGGCTCGGGCAAGTCGACCCTGGCGCGCCTGCTGCTGCGCTTTTTTGACCCGACCGAGGGGCGTATCACCCTGGGCGGCGTCGACCTGCGGCAGATCGAGACCTCGCAGCTCTACAACCTGATTGGATTCGTGTTGCAAGAGGTGCGCCTGGTCCACGCCAGCATTGCGGAAAACATCGCCCTCGGCCGGCCCAGCGCGAGCCGCAAGGAAATCGAGGCGGCCGCCCGGGCCGCGAATATCCACGAATGCATCATCGGCTTGCCACGGGGCTACGCCTCGGTGATCGGCGAGGACGCGCAGTTGTCCGGCGGTGAGCAGCAGCGCATCAGCATCGCCCGCGCGGTATTGCTGGCGCCGCCGGTGCTGGTGCTGGACGAGCCCACGGCCGCCGCCGATGCCGGGAACGAGGTGGCGATCCAGGACGCGCTGTCACGCGTTGCCCAAGGGCGCACGCTGCTGGTGATCGCCCACCGCCTCGACACCGTGATGCACGCCGACCACATCATCGTGCTGGAAAACGGCCGCATCGTTGAACAGGGCAACCATCCCCGACTGATCGCGCAGGAGGGCCGCTACGCGCGCCTGTGGGCGTCGGGCGGCTACAAACAGACTCGCGAACAGGCGCTGCCGACATGCTGAAAACCTTTATCGAACTGTCGGGCGACGACGGGCCAGTCTTGCGTCGCTATGTGGGAAAGGTGGTGTTCTACGGCGCGCTCTGTGGGCTGACCATCGCTGCGCTGGTGCCGGTACTGACCGATATGCTGAACGGTGATCTTGCCGAAGCCGCGTTGTGGCTGGTGGTGTTTCTGGCGGCGGTGGCGACGTGTTGGGCTACGCGACGGGAAGTTGAAAAGGCCGGCGTCGCGGTGGGCGTGGCGGTGCTGCAAGGCGGTCGCCAGCGGATTGGCGATCATGTGGCCGGGCTGCCCGTCGGCTGGTTTACGCCGGATAACACCGCGCGGCTCAACCAGGTGGTGACCCAGGGCATGATGACCGTGGCCCAACTGCCGGCCCATGTATTTACCCCGGTGCTCAGCGGCGTGGTGACGCCGTTGGTGCTGGTGCTGGCGTTGTTTGTGTTGAACTGGAAAATGGGCCTGATCGCCTTGTTGGCATTGCCGATTCTCGGTGCTGCGTTCTGGTTCAGCGCCCGGCTGGGCCGGCGTGCCGACCGGGCGTTTCAGCGCAGTTCGGCCGACACCAGCCAACGCATGCTGGAGTTCGCCCAATCGCAGTCGGTGTTGCGTGCGTTCAGTGGCGGCGGTAGCTCGGTGTTCCTGCAGCGGGCGATTGAACAGCAACACGCGACAGGGGCACGCCTGATCCTGCTGTCTGCAACCTCGGTACTGCTGAATATGTGGTTGGTGCAGGTGGTGTTCGCCGCCTTGTTGATCGCCGCCGCGTTGTGGCTTGACGCCTACCTGGGGAATGCCTTGTACGTGGGTTCGGTGATCGCGGTGATGGTCTCGCTGTTGCTGGTCAGCCGCTTCGTTGACCCGCTGCTGGAGGTGGCCGGCTATGGCGAGACGTTGCGCGGCGCCGGGATACAACTTGAGGCGGTGCGCGAGATCCTTGCAGCTTTGCCGATGAAGGAACCCAGCGCGCCGCAGTGTCCGCGGGATGCCTCCGTGGAATTGTGCGACGTCAGCTTTCGTCACCCTGGTAGTCCTCGGGACGTGTTGCGTGGCGTGAACCTGCGTATTGAGCCTGGCAGCATGACCGCACTCGTAGGGGAATCCGGCTCCGGCAAGACCACGCTCTTGCGGTTGGTCGCGCGATTTTTCGAGGTCAGCCAGGGCCAGGTGTGTATCGGTGGCGTGGATGTGCGACAGATGTCCGGCGAGCAACTCAACGCGCAGATCAGCCAGATTTTCCAGGACACCTACCTGTTCCAGGGCAGCGTCGCCGACAACATTCGCCTCGGCAAGCCCGATGCCAGCGATGCGCAAGTATTGAAGGCCGCGCGACAGGCCGGCGTGCAAGAAATCATCGAGCGCCTGCCCATGGGCCTGTCGACCACCGTGGGCGAGGGCGGGGCACGCCTGTCCGGTGGCGAGCGCCAGCGTGTTGCGATCGCCCGGGCGCTGGTCAAGGGCGCGCCGATCCTGTTGGTGGACGAAGCTACGGCTGCATTGGACGCCGAGAACCAGGCGGTCATCGCCGAAACCCTGGCACGCTTGCGCGGCACGTGCACGTTGATCGTGATCGCGCATCAGCTGTCGACGGTGGTGATGGCCGACCAGATCGTGGTGCTTGAAGAGGGCCGGATCGTAGAGCACGGCACGCCTGAACAACTGACGGCCCGCCAGGGGCGCTATGCCCGGTTCCTGGCACAGCGGCGGGCGTCGAAGGGGTGGCGTATCGCCTAGTGGACCCGCCAGGACGGCGGGTCCGAGCGCAGGGTCAGAGCTTCGGCAGTTGCCCGATGCGGCCCATCATTTCGGTGACAATCTGCAGGTCCAGCAGGAACTGGTCGACGGTCTTGAACTCGCTGTCGGTGTGGCCGGTGTACTTGACCTCCGGCCGCGCCAGGCCGAATTGCACGCCATTAGGCAGCTCATGCACCGAGGTCGCACCGGCGGAAGTGCCGTACTTGTGTTCCATGCCCAGGTTCTCGCTGGCCACCGCCAACAGCGCCTTGACCCACTCGCCTTCAGGGTTGCGGTACATCGGCTCGGCGATCGAGTAGTCGAAGCTCACGGCTACGTGACTCTTCTTGGTCCACGCGGCCAGCTTGTCAGCAATTTCAGCCTTGAGCGCCTCCGGCGACTTGCCTTTTGGCACCCGCAGGTTGACTGCCAGCTTGAAGGCTTTGTCATCCTCACCCACATAGGTCAGCGAGGTGGTCAGCGGCCCCATGAACGCATCGGAGAAGCCCACACCCAGTTTGCCGCCCAGGTAATCCAGGCCCCAGTTGTTGGCGGCATAACGCGCGGCGTCGGTGAACTGGTTGTGCTTGAGCGTGACTTTGCCGTCGAGGCTGTTGAGGAAATCGAGTATCCGGGCCACCGGGTTCACCCCGGATTCCGGCTCGGAGGAGTGGGCGGACACGCCGGTGACGGTCAGTTGGACGTCCTTGCCGACGACCTTGGCTGCCACTTCGAAGTCACCGCCATTGCGTTTGGCGTATTCGCTACCGGCCTTTTGCAGGCTGGCGGCCAGTTCAGCGGGCTTGTCGCTCAACAGTGTCACCACCGACGCCGACGGAATCTGGTTGGTGGCCTTGCCGCCGGTCATCGAGATGATTTCTGCGCCTTTGCCTTCAGCCTTGCGCTTGGGGAACTTGGCCATGACCGTGCCGTAGCCTTTCTCGGCGATCACCACCGGGTAGCCGCCATCCAGCGCCAGGTTGTAGTTGGGCGTTGGGTTGTGTTCGAAGTAGTACGGGATTGCGTCGCCGGAGGTTTCCTCGGTGGTGTCCACCAGCAGCTTGAAATTGCGTGCCAGTGGCAGCTTCTCTTCCTTGATCACCTTCATCGCATACATCGCTACCACGATGCCGTTCTTGTCGTCCTCGGTGCCGCGGCCATACATGCGATCGCCAATCAGCGTGACCTTGAACGGATCGAGCTTGGTGCCGTCCTTGAGCACCCAGTTTTCCGGGGTTACCGGTACCACATCGGCGTGAGCATGGATGCCGACGACTTCATCGCCGCTGCCTTCCAGGGAGATCTCATAGACACGGTTATCGATATTGCGGAAGTTCAGGTTGAACGACTCGGCCAGGCTCTTGATCTTGGCGGCGATCTTGATGAACTCGGGGTTGTCGTGCTGGGCCACGCCGGCCACTTGGAAGGTCGGGATCTCCACCAGTTCGCGCAGGGTTTCAGTGGCGGCAGCGCCGTACTTCACTCGCGCATACAGGCCCAGCAGGCGATGGATTTCATTCTGCTGGTCGGCGGTCAGGTCCTTGTTGTCGAGGAACGCGCTGATGGCCGGGCCGAGGTTGTCGCTCTTCGCCACGTCACTCTTGGCCAGGCTACCGAGAAACTGCCTGAAATCCTTCACCGAAGCATCGCTGAAGGTCTTCAGGATGATCGCGTTCTGTTGCGGGGTGAGGTTGGCTTGCGCTTGGGTGTTGAACACCGAAAGGCTGGCGGCCATCAGGGTGGCTACGGCCAGTTGCTTGAGGGAAAAATCCATTGCTGAGGGCATTCCTTTGCAGGGAGTGAGTGAGAAATGTCTGATCAGAAGGTCAGAAACAATTTCACACACTACCATCGGGAGGCTGGGGGAGGGGAGTGCTTGAGTAGGAAATTTCCCGTAGAAATGCGCAATGACCCACAGAACAGAACGCTCCGGTATGGTTCTGCGGTTAGGGTGTTATTTGTGCAAAGGAGTGGTGTTGATGATGCTTTCAGACCGTTATCGCGGCAGCCTGCTTGGGCTGGCCTGTGGTGATGCAGTAGGGACTACGGTTGAGTTCATGCGCCGTGGGTCGTTTGCCCCGGTCACTGATATGGTGGGGGGTGGACCGTTCCAGCTTTTGCCTGGTCAGTGGACGGATGACACTTCCATGGCGCTGTGTCTGGCCGAAAGCCTGCTGCGCAAGAATGGTTTCGACGCTGCCGATCAGATGGGGCGTTATTTGAACTGGTGGAAGTGGGGCTACCTGAGTGCTACGGGGGAGTGTTTCGATATCGGCACAACCGTTCGTGATGCATTGACGAAGTATCAGCACACAGGCGATCCGTTCGCGGGCTCCACCGACCCGTACTCGGCGGGTAACGGGTCAATGATGCGCCTGGCCCCGGTGGTGCTGTTCTGTTTCCCTGAAGCCGAGCGCTTGCGGGAGTTTACCGTCGACAGTTCCCGCACTACTCATGGCGCGTTGGAGGCGATTGAGTGCTGCCTGGTGCTGGCGGAGTGTATTTCCAATGCGCTGCGTGGGGATTCGAAAGCGCAGGTACTAAAGGTTGACTATCTGGACTTGAGCGAACCCAAAGTTGTGGACATTGCTGATGGGCACTACCTCGATAAGGCGCGCAGCGACATCGTTGGTTCTGGTTACGCGGTGGCTTCGCTTGAAGCTGCGCTATGGTGTTTTTATCACACCAACAGCTTTGCCGAGGCCGTGCTGGCTGCGGCAAACCTGGGGGATGACGCCGACACTACTGCGGCGATCGTGGGTCAGTTGGCTGGTGCGTATTACGGCGTGCAGGGCATTCCAATCGAGTGGTTGGGCAGGGTGTGGCAGCGTGAAGAAATTCAGGAGACTGCCGATGCGTTGTTTCAGGCGGCACAAGGCCAGGCTGCTGCGCTCTAGGTATCCGTCAGCCCTTCAACTCCGCCAACTGTTTCCACTCAATCGAAAACCTCGCCAGGTATTTGCGTAGTCGGTCGGCATCGTTTGGTTGCGCCTTGGCTTGTCGGGAAACACCGAACAGGCGTCGTCCGGCATCGGAAATGCTGTCGGACTGGAGGCATGTTTCGATCACGGCGTTGAGTTGCAACTGGTCGAACAGGTCCAGTTCGGTATCGACGCCCAGGCGTGACAGCCAATCGTTTTGCGGCGACGCCAGGCCCCAGGCGTAACGCAGTCGGTCGATCTCTTCCTGGGTCTGGTTTTCGTCGATGCGCCCGCTGTCCGCCAGGGTGGCCATGCGCGTGATGGAGGCAGACAGTTCGCGAAAGTTACCCAGCCAGGCCGCTTCGCTGGAGCAGGCAAAGGCGAGGTAGCGCCGCCGGGCTTCGAGGTTGAAGCGCACCACTTGGCCTTGTTCGCGGGCATGGCGTTCCAGTTCGAAGTCGATGTTCGGTTCGATGTCTTCATGACGCCCGGCCAGGCCCGGCAGGTCGAAGGTCCAGAGGTTGATCCGGGCGTACAGGTCTTCGCGGAACAGCCCTTCGGCGACGCGGCCGCGCAGGTCGCGGTGGGTGCCTGCGATGATCAGGAAGTCGCTGGTGACTTCCTGGTCGCCACCGAGGGGGAAGAAGCGTTTCTCTTCGACGGCCTTGAGCAGCATCGCCTGTTCGTCGAGCCCAAGCTCGCCGATCTCATCCAGGAACAACATGCCGCCATCTGCCGCGCGCAGCAAACCATCGCGAGCGTTCTGGGCGCCGGTGAAGGCGCCTTTGATATGGCCGAACAGAGCCGACATCGCGCCATCGCCGCGCAAGGTGGCGCAGTTCACTTCAACAAAACGCCCCTGGACCTGATGCCGGCTGCGCTTGAGTTCGTAGATGCGCCGCGCGAGGAATGACTTGCCGGCACCGGTAGGGCCGATCAGCAGCATCGGCGCCTTGGAGCGCACGGCCACGCGTTCGATCTGTTCGATGGAGCGGTTGAAGGCCGGGTTGCGTGTGGCGATTCCGGATTTGAGGAAGGCCAGGCTTTCCAGGCGCTTGTGGGCGAAGCGCGATGCGATGCGGTCGTAGCGCGACAGGTCGAGGTCGATCAGCGCATGGGTGCCGGTGGCACGCTCCTCTTCGTTGCGGCGGCGAGCCGGGGACGTCTGGATCAAGCGGGCTGGCAGGTAGCGCGCTTCCGTCAGCAGGAACCAGCAGATTTGCGCAACGTGGGTGCCGGTCGTGATGTGGACCAGGTAGTCCTCGTGGTCGGTATCGAAGCGGTAGCTGGTGGTGAAGTCGTGCAGAGCGCCGTACACCTCCTCGAAATCCCAGGGGTTCTTCAGGTGCATGGGGTGCAGCCGCACCTCGGTTTCCGGCGATACCTGCAGGATGTCGTCGCGTACCCGCTGAGCCAGGCTGACGTCTCGTGCGTCGACGCCGTGAATCAGCTCCAGGCGATCAATCAGTACTTCCTGCTGCTGGCAGAGGCCCACGCTGGGCCGCCAATGGTTCCAGCGGTTGGCGCCTTTGCCGACCCGGTCCAGGGTTGAACCGATAAAACCTATGGCGACCGTGCGCTTTTGAATCATGGCGATACCAAAATATAGATGGCGATATGTAAGGATAAGTAATTTCTGATGGGAATGTCATCGCAGTCGAGTCGATTAGTTATTTAAATTAAAAATATTCATATAAAACAAATAGATAAAAATATTTAACGGCGGAAATAAAAAACTGGCATGGCAGCTGCAATAACTCTCGCAACGGAACCCACAACAGAGCGAGACGCCGCGATGGCCAACTCCCAGATCTTTAACACCCAGCAGGCGAAACTGCCTGCATGCGACACCTTGAACGCCACACGGGTACCGGCTTATGCCTACAGCGCCAAGCACAAGCTGGCCCAGTTGGCAGTCACCGGTTGCCTGAACCAGACCTTCCACGCCTCGGCAGAAAGCCAGCTGGAGAGCGTGTTGCAGTTGGCCAGCGAGCTGGACAGCCGCTATGTCGCCAAGGTTGCGTGCTATGCCCGCCGCCAAGGCCACATGAAAGACATGCCCGCGCTGCTGTTGGCCGCATTGGTGGCGCAGCGTTCGGTGATGGTGCCGCAGGTGTTCGAGCAGGTGGTGGACAGCGGCAAGATGTTGCGCAACTTCGTGCAAATCCTGCGCAGCGGTGTGACGGGGCGCAAGTCCCTGGGCTCGCAGCCCAAGCGCCTGGTGCAGAACTGGTTGAACACGGCGACGGAGCGTCAGCTTCTGCAGGCGTCAGTCGGTAATCAGCCGTCGTTGGCGGATGTGGTGAAAATGGTTCACCCCAAGCCCACTGAACCATGGCGTGAAGCGTTCTTCGCCTGGTTGATCGGGCGGCCGGTGGACGTACAAGCCTTGCCGGAGTTGACGCGGGCTTTGCTCGCCTTCCGTAGTGGTTCCACCACTGAAGTGCCGGCAGTACCGTTCCAGTTGCTGGGGAACGAGAAGCTCAGCAAAGAACAATGGGCTGCCCAGGCCGATAACATGGGTTGGCAGGCCCTGCGCATGAACCTTAATACCTTTGCACGCCAAGGCGCGTTCGAGGTGCCAGGGTTCGCATGGCAAGTAGCGGCGCGGTTGGCTGATGCAGAGGCGATCGCCAAGGCGCGGGTTTACCCGTACCAGTTGCTGGCGGCGTATCGAATGGCGGGGGATGACGTACCGGCCTGTGTGCGTGAAGCCCTGCAGGACGCCCTCGAGTTGTCCCTGGCCAACGTGCCGGTGTTGCAAGGTTCGGTGGTGGTTTGCCCTGATGTGTCGGGCTCGATGCACAACCCGGTCACCGGGTATCGCGAGGGCGCCACCAGCGCTGTACGTTGCATAGATGTGGCGGCCTTGATCGGCGCGGCGATCTTGCGCAAGCAGCCAGACGCACGCTTGATGCCGTTTGAAAACCATGTGGTGGATATCCGCCTCAACCCGCGTGACAGTGTGATGAGCAATGCGCAGAAGCTGGCAGCCATCGGCGGAGGCGGGACTAACTGCTCGGCGCCGCTGGCGAAAATAGCCAGCGCCAAAATGAAAGTGGACACGGTGATCCTGGTGTCCGACAACGAGTCGTGGATTGACGCAAGGCGCCAACGTGGTACCGAAACCATGCGTCAGTGGGCGTTGATCAAGCAGGTCAACCCGCAAGCGCGGTTGGTGTGTATCGATATGCAGCCCGGTGCAACCACGCAGGCGGCAGACCGCCAGGATATTTTGAATGTGGGAGGCTTCAGTGATGCGGTATTTGATGTGGTCGCGCAGTTCGCCGAAGGGCGCTACGGTGCGCAACATTGGGTGCAGGCGATTGAAGCAGTAGACGTTTGATTTCACCGGCGCTGAATGCCGACGGGACTACATCCAAGACGTCTCGTCAGACCCTTGTCAGCGCCGGTGAAGGCACGAATGCCTGTGGCTGTACATCTATGGTAAGCCGGTATGTTCCGGCGCTCAGTCACACTTTTTGTCGTGCCGCCTTATTACGATTGCCTCGGCGAATGCCGGTGAAACTACAGTACGGAATGGTCGCGGGTTCGAGTCCCGCCAGTCGCAAGACTGTAGCTCAGCGGGAGAGCGTGCCGCATGTTTCCCCCCTCTTTTGTCGCCGTCTGTTTACTTGAAACGCCGCGCCTGCGGCACATACAAAAAGAATCGAGATCATGCAAGAGAAGACCTACCAACTGCTGGAAGTTGCCAACGGCAAGCCCATCAAACTCTGGACCCAAGGGGTACCGGTTGAGCCAGAGGCGCGCCAGCAATTGATGAACACGGCGAAGATGCCGTTCATTTTCAAACACCTTGCGGTGATGCCGGATGTGCATCTGGGCAAGGGCTCGACCATTGGCAGCGTGATCCCCACCGTGGGCGCGATTATCCCAGCCGCGGTTGGCGTGGATATCGGCTGCGGCATGATTGCCGCTCGTACCTCGCTGACTGCCGCCGACCTGCCGGATAACCTCCACGGCCTGCGCTGCGCGATCGAGGCGGCGGTGCCCCATGGTCGCACCAGTGGCCGTAACGGGCGTGACAAGGGTGCCTGGGACACTGTTCCGCAGCAGGCCGACCAGGCTTGGGCGGCGTTGCAGCCACGCTTCAAAACGATCACCGACAAGTACCCGAAACTGAAGAACACTAACAACCGCCAACACTTGGGGACGCTAGGATCGGGTAACCACTTTGTCGAAGTCTGCCTGGATGAAGCCAACCGGGTCTGGTTCATGTTGCACAGCGGCTCCCGTGGCGTCGGCAACGCTATCGGTAACCTGTTTATCCAGTTGGCTCAACAAGACATGCGTCAGCACATCGCCAACCTGCCGGATCGCGACCTGGCTTACTTCGAGGAAGGCAGCCAGCACTTCGATGACTATGTGGAGGCGGTCGGCTGGGCCCAGGATTTTGCCCGTCAGAACCGCGAGATGATGATGCGGGCGGTGGTTGAGGCGACGCGCAAGGTGATCCACAAACCGTTTGAAGTGGCGCTGGAGGCGGTGAACTGCCACCACAACTATGTGCAAAAAGAGCGGCATTTCGGTGAGGACATTCTGGTCACTCGCAAGGGTGCGGTGTCGGCAAAGAAGGGTGAGCTGGGGATTATTCCCGGCTCGATGGGCGCGAAAAGTTTCATCGTGCGGGGGCTGGGTAACGAAGAGTCGTTCTGCTCCTGCAGCCATGGTGCTGGCCGGACCATGAGCCGTACCAAGGCCAAAAACACCTTCACGGTGGCCGACCAGGTTCGGGCAACGGCCCACGTGGAATGCCGCAAGGACGCCTCGGTAATCGATGAGATTCCGATGGCCTACAAGGATATCGACCAAGTCATGCACGCCCAGCGCGAGCTGGTGGAAGTGCTGCACACCTTGCGTCAGGTGGTGTGCGTGAAGGGATAAAGTCTGGAATTTGATGGTTGTACAGGAGCGTTAAACATGAATAGGGAACAAGACGACGGTCACCCCCTCAGTCTCGCCATGCGCGAACGGGTCTTGCTTGAGCTGGAGCGCATAGAGCGTGAGCGAAACGTTACGGTGCTGTATGCCTGTGAATCCGGCAGTCGTGCCTGGGGCTTTGCGTCCACCGACAGTGATTACGACGTGCGTTTCGTCTATGTGGAAAAGCCGGACTGGTTTGTCCAGGTGGATACGCCACGGGACGTGATCGAACGCCCGCTGGACGACGAGCTGGATATCAGCGGCTGGGAGTTGCGCAAGACCCTCGGTCTGCTGCGTAAATCCAACCCGACGCTGCTGGAGTGGCTCGATTCGCCGCTGGTGTATCGCAGCGAGACGCCTGCGACCTCGCGCCTGCAGGCCCTGGCGGAAGCGTTCTACAGCCCGCCTGCGGCCCGCAGTCACTATTTGTCGATGGCCAGGAAGACCTTTCGTGGGTACCTGCAAGGCGACACGGTGCGCTTCAAAAAGTACTTCTATGTGCTGCGGCCGTTGCTGGCGGTGCGCTGGATCGACCTTGGGCTCGGACGGCCACCGATGACATTTGCCGACCTGTTGTCGACGGTCACGGACCCACTCTTGCTGGATGAAGTGGCGACGTTGCTGGCCCTGAAACGTAATGCCGGGGAAGCGGCGTATGGACCCAGGCGCCCGGCATTGCACCGGTTTATCTCGGCAGAGCTGGAGCGCGAAGTCCCCAAATTGCCACGTACCCAGGAACACACGCACTTGCTGGACCACTACCTGAGGGAAACGGTAAAGCACTACGCATAAGGAATGGTTATGGACCAGGATGTGATCGAGTTGGACGGCGCCATGGGCGGCGGCCAGGTGTTGCGCAGTGGCTTGAGCCTGTCGATGGTGACGGGGCGCACGCTGCGGATTAAAAATATTCGTGCCAGGCGCAGTCGGCCAGGGCTGCTGCGTCAGCACCTGACGGCGGTTCTGGCCGCTGCCCAGGTATGTGGCGCCCGGGTCGAAGGTGCCGAGCTGGGTTCCCAGGCGTTGCTGTTCGAGCCTGGACTGATTCAGGGCGGGGACTATAAATTTTCTATCGGCACGGCCGGCAGTTGCACCCTGGTATTGCAGACAGTGTTGCCGGCATTGCTGCTGGCGCCGCAAGCCAGTCGCGTCAGCATTTGCGGAGGCACCCACAATCCGATGGCGCCTCCGGTGGATTTTCTTGACCGCGCCTGGTTGCCGCAATTGCGGCGGATGGGCGCCAGAGTGGAACTGACACTGGTGCGTCACGGTTTTGTACCGGCGGGCGGTGGCGAGCTTGTGGCGTTTATACATCCGAGCACATTGATGCCGTTGCACCTCACAGAGCGGGGTGAGTTGCGGGGCTCTCGAGCCACCACACTGAGTGCCGGGTTGCCTGTTCATGTGGCCGAGCGTGAGCTGGAGCGTGTTCGTCAGCGGCTGACGATCAAGCAAGAGCAGTTGCACGCGGTGAACCTTGACGCGGAGCACGGGCCAGGCAATGTCCTGTTGTTGGAATATGCTCATGCGCACGTCACCGAAGTGTTCAGCGCATTTGGCCAGGCCAGGTTGCGCGCAGAGGCGGTGGCCGATCAGGCCATCGAGCAGGCGCTCGAGTGGCTTGCCAGCGAAGCGGTCGCCGCCGAGCATCTGGCCGACCAGCTATTGCTGCCGATGGCGCTCGCGGGCGGCGGCAGTTTCACCACGCCGCGGATGACCGAGCACCTGCAGAGCAACATGGCGGTGATCCAGCGGTTTTTGCCGGTGGTACTTGAGAGCCACGAACAAGGCCCTCAATTGCTGAGGATTGAATGCCGAGCGTTGTAGCCCGGCAGGCGGGACCACCCTCTAAGCGCTGAGCCGCGACCGTCCTTCTTCTGTCTGCTAATCTGCGTTCGTTGAAATATCGACCGCCACCCGTGGACCTCTCAATGACAACCCCAACCGATCCAAACCTTGAACCCCAATCCGTCTGCAGCCCGATCACCAGCAGCGCCATTTTCATGGTCGCCACCTTGGCTCCTGGCAGCGACTCGGCGGAGGCGGTACGCAGTTGGTGCGCTGATATTGCCGGCCTGGTGCGTTCAGTCGGTAAGCGTGTGCCGGCGGGCAACCTGTCCTGTGTTGCAGGTTTTGGCTCCAAGGCCTGGGACGCGCTGTTCGGCAGCCCGCGCCCGGCAGCGCTGCATCCGTTCATGGAAGTGGGCGTGGCAGGCCGTCTGGCACCCGCTACGCCGGGGGATATCCTGCTGCACATCCGTGCCGATCAGATGGACCTGTGTTTTGAGCTGGCTACGCAGTTGATGGCGGCGTTGGGCGATGCGGTGACGGTGGTGGACGAGGTCCAGGGTTTCCGTTACTTCGACATGCGCAGCATCATCGGTTTTGTCGACGGTACCGAGAACCCGGTCGGGCGCAAGGCGGTGGGCTTTACCATTGTCGGTGATGAGGACCCGGACTTCAGCGGCGGCAGCTATGTGTTGGTGCAGAAGTACCTGCACAACATGACGGCCTGGAACGCATTGTCAGTCGAGGCTCAAGAGCGGGTGATCGGGCGCACGAAACTGTCGGACATCGAACTCGACGACGCGGCCAAGCCGACCAACTCCCACAGTGCGCTGACCACCATCACCAAGGACGGCGAGGAAGTGAAGATCCTGCGGGACAATATGCCCTTTGGCCGTCCAGGCGCCGGGGAGTTCGGTACGTACTTCATCGGCTACGCGCGCTCGCCGGAGCCGTTGGAGTTGATGCTGGAGAACATGTTTGTCGGTCGACCGGCCGGCAACTATGACCGCCTGCTGGACTTCAGCACGGCGGTCACCGGCGGCCTGTTCTTCATACCGTCTGCGGATTTGCTCGAGGAACTGGCCGACCGCGTGCCTTAAGCCAACAACCCGGTGCTCACAGCCACAATCAGGAACACCCCCAGCACCGCACGGTAGATCACGAACGGCCAGGTGGAGAACCGCTCCAGGAACTTCATCAGGCCCCAGATCGCGAAGAACGCCGAGACACTGGCGACCACCAGGCCAAAGATCAGGTGCGGCCAGGCATGGGCCGGAAGGTCGGCGTGGAACAACACCCACAGCTCCTTCAATCCCGCCAGGGCGATCGCCGGCAAGCCCAGCAGGAACGAAAACCGCGCCGCTTCTTCACGCTTGAAGTTGAGGAACAGTGCGGCGGTCAGGGTTGAACCCGAGCGGGAAACCCCGGGAATCAGCGCGCCGATCTGCGCAATGCCGACAATCAGCGCATCCCGCAGGCGCATTTCGCCCACCGTGCGCTTGTGCCTTGCGCTGAGTTCAGCCGCGGCCAGCAGCACCGCCATCACCAGGCAGGAAATCCCGATCACCATCAGCCCGCGCAACGGCGAGTTGCACGAGTTGAGCGTCGACGATAAGGCAATCCCGGCTATACCAATCGGAATCGTCGCCAGCACAATCGCCACCGCCAGCTTGAACCACTGGTTGTTGTAGTCGCCCTGGCGCACCGCGCTGATGCTGCCCACCGTGACCTGGCGCACATCCTTCCAGAAGTAACTGACCACCGCCGCCAGTGCGGCCAGCTGCATGGCCGCGGAAAACGCCGAGCCGGGATCTGGCCAGCCGAGCAGGGCGGGCACGATGCGCATGTGGGCGGTGGAAGACACGGGCAGCAATTCGGTGATGCCCTGAATGATGCCCAGGATGCCGATTTGCAGGTAATCCAGGGATGCAAAGCCGACATCGAGGCCGCTGGTGCAGACGTTTGTCAAAGTACTTATCCTGAAAGCGAGGGGAGGGAAGTGCTGCGGAGTTTAGTCTAACTTTGTAATGATTTTGTCGTTGACAAGAGAAAAGCGCGATCGGTTCAGCCAACAGAAAGCTTCGCCGGTGTATTGGCATTGCCTGTGGCTTTGTTGACAATGGCGCCCTGTTTTTTTGCCGAGATGCCCATGCCTGCAATCCCCGATACCACCGTCGAATTGATCGAGGCCGGCCCGGAACACGCCGCGCTGATCGCCAACCTTTACCAGTTCTACGCCTACGAGTCCTCGGACTGGGAACAGGAAGACGTCGAGGTGGACGGCCGCTTCTACATCCATGAGGAGCACCTGGCCCGCTATTGGGAAGACCCGCAGTGGAGTGCCAACCTACTGCTGGTGGACGGCTATATCGCCGGCTTTCTGCTGATTGAAGGCAGCGAATTGCCGGGGATTGATGCGCTGGAACTGGCGGACCTGTTCATCTTGAAACGCTACCGCCGCAAGGGCATCGGCCGCGCCATCGCTACTCAGGTATTGAGCAGTGGCGAGGCGAACTGGCTGGTGCGTTTCTATGATCAGGACGAAGTGAGCCAGGCGTTCTGGCGCACGGTATTGGATAACCTGCCCCGTCCGGTGCAGGCCATTGAGCTGGATGATGAGCCGAACCTGCTGAGCTTCCTCGTGACCCGGGCGGCGCTGCACTGAGGCCTCAGCTAAACGCTGCACCAGCCCCTGCACTGAACAGCGCCGCCTGCATCGCCTGAGGCGGCTGCCCGAATGCGCGCAGGAACGCCTGGCGCATGCGCTCGCGATCACCGAACCCGGTCTCGCGGGCGACCACTTCCACCGGATGGCGACTGGTTTCCATCATCGCCCGCGCAGCTTCTACTCGCAGGGATTCGATGGCCTTGGCCGGGGTTTGCCCGGTCTCCTCGCGAAACACCCGACTGAACTGGCGCGGGCTGAGGCGCGCCACGGCCGCCAGCGCTTCGACTGAAAGGTCGTGAGTCAGATTCTCCCGAGCGTAGGCCAGGGCCAGCTGCACGCGGTCGGATTTGGGGTCCAGTTCCAGCAGCGCCGACAATTGCGACTGTTCGCTGCCACGCCGCTGGGCAATCACCAGCTTGCGCGCGATGCGACGGGCAAGGTCGCTGCCCAGGTCGTTCTCCACCATCGCCAGCGCCAGGTCCACCCCGGCGCTCATGCCGGCGCCGGTCCAGATCTGGCCGTCGACGACGAACAGTTTGTCTTCTTCCAGGCGAATCTGCGGGTAACGCTTGGCGAACGCCGGCGCATGCAGCCAGTGGGTGGTGGCGCGCTTGCCCTCGAGCAACCCGGCTTCGGCCAGCACGAAGATGCCCATGCACAGCGACGCAATCCGTCGGGACTGCTTGGAGGCCGCCTGGACCAGCCTCAGCAGGTTGGCATCAGGCAGTTGGAACTCCAGGTAGCCGCTGACGATCAATGTGTCATAGCCCTCGGGCCGGATCGGTGTGCTGTTCACCGAGAACCCTTGGGACGTCATGATCGGGCCGCCACTCTCCGACACCAGGTGAAACTCATAGGCCTGCTCGCCCCGCAGCAGATTCGCGCACTCGAACACCGAGCCCAGGCTAAGGCTGAGGGATTGAAAGTTCGGGTAAACCATCAGCGCAATGCTGTGCATCTCATCTCTCCAAGGGGCGCGGAGCGGTGATTGTCGGCGTGTAACCGGTAAACGGCAACCGGCTTGGCACAATGTCCGGAATCCTTGCGGACATGACATTGTGCGGTGTTGGCCCGGCTCCTAAGCTTCACTCCATTCCACCCCACATCACCCCGAGGCACTGGCACATGAAAGTATTGATGGTTTTGACTTCTCACGACCAGCTTGGCAACACCGGCCGCAAGACCGGGTTCTGGCTCGAAGAATTTGCTGCTCCCTACTACGCGTTCAAGGACGCCGGGGCCGACGTGGCCCTGGCCTCGCCAGCCGGTGGTCAGCCGCCGTTGGATCCGGTCAGCGACCTGCCGGATTCGCAAACCGACCAGACCCGTCGCTTCGCCACCGACCCGGCGGCACAGCAGGCCCTGGCCACCACGCTGAAGCTGGACTCGGTCAACGTCGACGACTTCGATACCGTCTTCTACCCAGGCGGCCACGGCCCGCTGTGGGACCTGGCAGAGTCGAAAACCTCCATCGCCCTGATCGAAGCCTTCGAGCGTGCCGGCAAGCCGATTGGCTTTGTGTGCCATGCCCCGGGCGCCTTGCGTCACGTCAAGGCCGTCAACGGCGAACCGCTGGTCAAGGGTCGACGCGTCACCGGCTTCTCCAACTCCGAAGAAGCCGCGGTTGGCCTGACCGACGTAGTGCCGTTCCTGATCGAGGACGATTTCAAGGCACTGGGCGGCAAGTATGAAAAGGGTGCCGATTGGCAGTCCTTTGTGATTGAAGATGGCCTGCTGGTCACCGGGCAGAATCCTGCCAGTTCCAGCGACGTCGCCAAAGCGCTGTTGAAGCTGACCGCGTAACCCGCTAAATCCCCCCAAAGTAAGTGGTTGGCGGCTCCCCTGAGCGGGAGCCGGCCACTTCTGCACGCCCGAAATTCGCTTCTGGAACCCCCATCATGAGTAACAGCGCTTTAGGTACCCCGATCAAATTGGGGCACCACACCCTGAAAAACCGCATCGTCCTGCCGCCACTGACCCGCCAGCGAAGTGCACAGCCCGGTGATATCGCCACGGACTTGATGGCGCTCTATTACCGCCAGCGCGCCACCGCCGGCTTTATGGTCAGCGAAGGCACGCAGATCGAGCCTCGCGGCCAGGGTTATGCCTGGACTCCGGGCATCTACACGCCGGAGCAAATCGACGGCTGGCGCACCGTGACCGATGCCGTGCATGCCGAAGGCGGTGTGATCTTCGCCCAGCTTTGGCACGTGGGCCGCGTGTCCCATCACGACCTGCAACCTGACGGCGCAGCCCCCATCGCGCCGTCGGCGATCCAGCCGCAGCAAGCCAAGGCATTCGTTGCAACCGGGCCCGGTACCGGTGAGTTGGTGCAGCCACCAGTGCCCCGCGCCTTGACTACCGCAGAGGTCAAGGAGCTGGTGGGGCTGTATGCCCAGGCTGCAAAAAACGCGTTGGCCGCCGGGTTCGATGGCGTGGAGATTCATTCGGCCAACGGCTATCTGGTCAACCAGTTCATCTCGGCGCATTCCAACCAGCGCGACGATGAATACGGTGGCTCGTTGCACAATCGCCTGCGTTTTTTGCGGGAAATCGTCGAGGCGGTGGCCGAAGTGGTCGGCCCGGAACGCCTGGGTGTGCGCTTTGCGCCGTTGTTCAGCGGCACTGACCAGGACCGGGTTTACATCGGCCTGGTCGAGGAAGACCCGCATCACACCTACATTGAGGCGATCAAGGTGCTTGAGGCGGCCGGCATCGCCTACGTGTCCATCGCCGAGGCTGACTGGGACAACGCGCCGGAATTGCCCGAGTCGTTCCGCCGGGCTGTGCGCGACACCTTCACCGGTCGCATCATCTACGCCGGCCGCTACACCGCAGAGCGCGGCGTGCGACTGGTAGAGGCGGGGCAGGCAGACCTGATTGCATTTGGCCGGCCATACATTGCCAACCCCGACTTGCCCCAGCGCCTGCTCAACGGTTGGCCGCTGAACCCGTTGAACGCTGCCGGCCTGTATGGCGGCACGGAAGTGGGCTTTACCGATTACCCGGTGTACGCCGGGTAAACGCGGCTACTCGGTCGGGTACTTGTGAAACGCCGAATGTTGTTCCGCACGTGCCGCATGGCGCTGCAAGTGCGGGAACGCATCGGCCTTCACGACGTCGGCTATCTTGAGCTGGGTGAAGGACCAGGCGACCGCAACCGTCAGGCTCGCCTGGTTCAGCGGCGTGTCGCTGTTGCGATCGGCCACCAGCGTCTCCAATAACGAATAAGCGGCCAGCAGTTGCTCGGTCACACGGTCGATCCATGGCTGGTGAAGTTTTTCGGCAGGCCGCAGGTGATGTTCGTAGACGATCTGCACGGTCTTTTCGCACGCGGCCAGCGCCAGGCCGATCACTTGCAGATCCCGGGCAAGTGCCACTGCTTGCTGGGGCAACAGCTTTTTGTCAGCCGGCGCCAGGGCTTCCAGGTATTCGAGGATCAGGCCGGAATCCATCAGCACCGTACCGTCGTCGAGCACCAGTGTCGGGGCCTTGACCACCGGGTTGATCCTGGAGAACTCGTCGAAGGTGCTGAACACCGACAGTGACTGGTGTTCAAACGCGACACCATAAAGCTCCAGGGAAATTGCCACGCGGCGCACGTAGGGCGAGTCCAGCATGCCGACCAGTTTCATGTAGCCTCCATTTACCGCAGTGTTAAATTCAGATTACTTTATCGGGGCATCCATTCCTGCAATATCGATCTTTTTTATCACGAAAGGTTAGCCGCGCTTACATGAACGCTTTCCCACCCCTGGCCGCACTGCGTAGTTTCGAAGCCACCTCCAGGCTCGGCAGCGTGACCCTGGCCGCCAAGGAATTGCACGTCACCCACTCGGCAATCAGCCAGCAGATCAAGGCGCTGGAGGAGATGGTCGGCCTTACCCTGTTTGTGCGTGAAGGTCGCGGGCTGCGTGTCAGCGAGGATGGCCGCTTGTACGCGCTGCAAATCCGCCAGGCGTTGGCGGACATCGAGCACGCTACCCGGACAATCCAGGCCCAGCCGAAAATGGGCGAACTGGTGGTGGCCGTCATCCCCTCGTTTGCCCGCGCCTGGTTGATCCCCAGGCTGCCGGCGTTTCAGCAGCGTTACCCGGACATCAACATCCGCCTGCAAGCCAGCCTGACGGTTTCCAACCTGCATCAGGAGTCGGTGGATATCGGCATTCGCATGGGCAAAGGCGATTGGGAGGGGGTGGAACAGGCGTTACTGTTTCATGACGAAGTGGTGGTAGTCGCGGCGCCGCACTTCAATGGCGGGCAACTGCCGCGCACGCCCGCGCAGATCATCGCGAGCCGGATTATTCACAGCACCGAATCCTGGTTGCCCTGGTGCCAGGCGGCGGGTGTGGAAATGGCTGTGGAGCGCCAAGGCCTGTGCAGCAACGATTCGAACTTGGTGCTGGAGGCGGTGCGGCTAGGGCAGGGCATCGCGCTGGATCGGCGCAGCCTGGTGCAGGACGCCATTGGGCGAGGTGAGTTGGTGCAGTTGAGTGAGATCACCGCACCGTACCGTTATCCGTATTGGCTGGTGTGGCCGCCCCGGGAGCGTGCGGCGAACAAGCAGCGAGAGTTTTCCGAGTGGTTGTTCGCCGAGGCGCAAGCGTATCAGGCCCTGTTGAAACCCCAGGCCTGACCCGCAGCGTTTTTTTCAGTCCACCCGCAACACAATCTTGCCGATATGGTCACCACCTTCCATCCGCGCATGGGCCTTCGCGGCGTCGGTATAGGCATACACCTCATCGATCATCGGCAGGCAACGCCCGGCCGACAGCACCGGCCACACGTGTTCGCGCAGCTGTGCGGCAATCGCGGCTTTTTCTTCCCGGGTGCGCGAGCGCAGCAACGAGCCGGTCACGATCGCGCGTTTGCCGAGGATCGCCAGCAGGTCGATGTCCTTGGCGCGTGCGCCGCCCAGGAAGCCCAGCATCACCAGCCGACCCTCCATGGCCAGGGCGCTGATGTTGTTGTTCAGGTAGGAGCCACCCATGATGTCGAGGATCACGTTGACGCCCTCGCCAGCGGTTTTGTCAGCGATGACCTGGGCGAAATCCTGTTCCCGGTAGTTGATCGGTTCGGCCCCCAGTTCGCGGATGGTGGCGCATTTTTCTGCACTGCCGGCGGTGGCGAAGGCTTCGATACCAAACTCGCGGCACAGCATCAGCGCGGTGGTGCCGATGCCGCTGGTGCCGCCGTGGATCAGTACGCGCTGGTCTTTATGCGCGCCGCCGATGCCGAACAGGTTGGCCCACACAGTGAAGAAGGTCTCCGGAATCGCTGCCGCCTGAATCCAGTCCAGACCATCGGGAACCGGCAAGGTCTGGCTGGCGGGTACCGCGCAGTACTGTGCATACCCGCCGCCATTGGTCAGGGCGCAGACCTTGTCGCCCAATGCGTACTCGTTGACGCCTTCGCCCAGCGCGACCACCACACCGGCCACTTCCAGCCCGGGGAACGGGCTCATGCCGGGTTTCATCGGGTAGGTGCCGGCGCGTTGCAGGGCGTCCGGGCGATTGACACCGGCGGCGTGCACGCGGATCAGTACTTCGCCGGGGCCGGCAACAGGCATGGGCTCCTGGCGCGGTTGCAGAACCTCGGGGCCGCCGGGGCTAGTGATTTCGATCAGGGTCATTTCGTGGGGCAGATTCATTTGAGCGCACCTGTAGCAATGAACGTATGGGTTGGGACCGCGCCCGGTACCGGGCGGTTCAGCAGGCTGGCGATCCGGAGGATTTTCTCTGGCGCCCAGCATATCCGGGATAAGTGATGCAATAATGCTGCGATTACACGTCACAGTGATGCATAAATGCATTAGAAGGGGGGGAATCATGAACTGGGACGATGCCCGGGTATTTCTCGCGGTGTGCCGCGAGTCCACATTACGCGGTGCCGCGCGGGTGCTGGGGGTGGATCAAGCCACTGTGGGGCGGCGGGTCAATGCCCTGGAAAAGTCGTTGAACGCGACGTTGTTTTTGCGCACCTCCGAAGGCTATGCGCTGACAGCCGTGGGTGAGGCCGCCTTGCAATCAGTGGAGAAAATGGAGCGTTCGGCCATTGACCTGGAACGTCAGGTCCAGGGCCTGGACGACCGTCTGACCGGCACCGTGCGGGTGACCACCACCGACTCCCTGGCCATCGACTTCTTGATCCCGGCCATCGCCCGGCTGCACGACGCGCACCCTGACGTGCGGGTGCAGATGGACGCTTCGACCCAGATCCTGAGCCTGGCCAAGCGTGAAGCCGACATCGCCGTGCGCAACACCCGCCCGGACAACCCCGACCTGATCGCCCGGCGCATCGCCCGCTGGCCGGTGGGGCTATTTGCCTCGCAGGCGTATATCGCCCGCCACGGCGCACCGCAGCCTGGCAGCCTGTTCGAAGGACACGACCTGGTGGTGTACCAGCCACACCTGCAAAGCCAAAAAGACCTGACCCTGGTCTCCGAGCCGTTGGGGCGCGGGCGCATCGTTGCGGCCATGAGTTCCAGCCTGCTGGTGCGCCGGTCCATCGCCGCGGGCTTGGGCATCGGTGAGATTCCGCTGATTTCCGGCGAACGGGACGGGCTGGTGCGGCTGTGGCCGGAGCGTACGCGACCGCTGCCCTACGACGTGTGGCTGGTGACCCACGCCGACTTGCGGCACACCGCGCGGGTGCGGGTGGTGATCGATGAGATCGTCGCCGGGTTTGCCGACACGGGTGAGTAAGGTCCCAGGTCAGCACAACGCTGCAATTTCTGAGGCGTCCGTGGCCGCACAATCGGCTCCGGTTCCGGCGTAAAAACGTCGGTAAAACGTCACGGGAACAGGTCGCTTATGAACGCATTACTACGGGATGACGGGGCACGGGATTTAGGGCTGCTGTTTTTGCGGGTCAGCGGGGGATTGTTCCTGCTGTGGGTCCATGGCCTGCCCAAGCTGCTGGACTATGGTGAACAGTTGAAGGTGATCGAGGATCCCTTCCACATGGGGGCGAGCGTGACACTGTTGCTGGCGATTTTCGCCGAAGTGCTGTGCCCGCTGTTGATCATCGCCGGGGTGCTGGTGCGCCTGGCCTGCCTGCCGATCCTGAGTGTGCTGCTGATCGCCATGCTGGTGGTGCATCCGCAATGGACACTGCTCGAAGGGCAGTTTGGCTGGCTGCTGTTGATCATTTTCACCAGCATCCTGATTGCCGGGCCCGGGCGAATAGCGTTCAACCAGCGGTGGGCCGGCGCGCTGCGTTACGCCTGAATAAAAAAGGCCGGGTGCAAGCCCGGCCAAAAAAGAGGTGTAGCAGCGTGATGCAGTCGGTTCAGCGTTTCAGGAACGCCAGCAGGTCTGCGTTCAAGGCTTCGGCGTGGGTGACCGCGAAGCCGTGTGGCGCATCCTTGTACACTTTCAATTCGGCGCCCTTGATCATCTCGGCGGCCACCTTGCCGGTGGTTTCGAACGGTACGATCTGATCGCCGTCTCCGTGGATGACCAGCGTCGGTACGTCGATCTTGGCCATGTCTGGACGGAAGTCGGTTTCCGAGAACGCAGTGACGCAATCCACGGTGGACTTGAGCGAGGCGAGCAGGGCGATCTGCAAGCTCTGGGTCAGTACACCGTCGGAGACTTTCTGGCCCTTGTTGATGCCGAAGAACGGTGTGTTGAAGTCGGAAATGAACTGCGCGCGGTCCTTCAGCAGGCCGGCCTTGATGCCGTCGAATACATCCTTGGGAACACCTTGCGGGTAGTCGGGTTTCTGGCCGAACAGCGGCGTCACCGCCCCCAGCAACACCAGGCCGGCGACGCGCGCGCTGCCATGGCGCGCGATATAGCGGGCGACGTCGCCACCGCCCATGGAAAAGCCCACCAGCGTCACGTCCTGCAGGTCCAGATGGTTGATCAGTTCGGCGATATCGTCGGCGAAGGTGTCGTAGTCGTTACCGGTCCAGGGTTGGTCCGAGCGGCCAAAACCACGGCGGTCAAACGCGATGGTGCGGTAGCCGCGGCTGCTCAGGTACTCCATCTGGTATTCCCACATGTCGGCGTCCAGCGGCCAGCCATGGCTGAACAGCACGGGTTTACCGCTGCCCCAGTCCTTGAAGTAGATTTCGGTGCCGTCTTTGGTGAGTAAAGTGCTCATGGAAACTCCTTGGGTGAGTACGAAGGCAAAGGCTGACTATTGTCGAACAGGCGCAGGCAGCGCTTGTACGGGTGTGCTTGGTTGGGGTTACCAGCTGAACTTGAGTTCCCCCCCCAGGTAATTGCTGTCATGGCCGCCCGCATCCCGCAGCGTTTGGCCGACCGCGTAGTGCACGGCCTCGACGGCGCCGGTGAGGTTGGGGGTAAAACCATAGTCGGTGCGAACTTGAGCGTAGGCGCCGGTCCAGCGTTCACCTTGGCCTGCGGTGCCGGCAACCGGCAGGTTGGGCTGAGTGTAGACCGCGTCTGCGGTGGTTTGCCGCCAGAGCAGGCCTACGGCGGTCTGAACGCTGAGCTTGGCGATGGGCTTGACGGTGATCGACGGCTTGACGTGAATCAGGTTGCTGTAGCCCGTATAACCCGCCAGGGAAAAGTAGTAGCCATTGGGGAACAGCGGGTTGAACGTCCCCACCGTGCCGTCACCGGCGTGGCGGTCGCCCGAGGCGATATCCATCTGCAGCCCCAGGCGCGGTGTCCAGGCCAGGCTGTCGAAGGTGTAGCCCACGCGGCTGCCGCCACCCCAGGCGCGAATATCCTTGTGGCCCACTGAGCCACCTTGCAGCATGGCTTCAATGTCCCAATCGAACCCCAGGGCTGCGCCCCCCAGCCGGGCGTCGAACAACTGGCGTTTCTCATCGCCTTCGCCGTCCAGGTAGTGGGCATCGCTGCGTTCATACACCCCGTAATAGGCCGACAGCTCATTTTTGCCACCTACCAGCCGCTCGACCCGCAGCATGTGAAACTGCGCATCAGCGTTGGATTTATCGTCGAAGTGTCGCTCGTCCTGGTACTGCACCGGGTGGCTGGCGATCCCGATAAAACGCCAGTTCGAGGTTTCCCAGTCAGCCCATAGCGCATCAAAGGACTGGCGCACATTCGGTCCGTCCCGTGAAGAAATAAAGCGCTGCAAGTCGAAGGCAAAGTCCTGCCGACCGACGCGGCCCTTGAACGTACCGGCACTGAAGGTGTTGATGTATTCGGCAAAGGCCAGGCGCAGGTCGACGCGGTTCTGGTCGGCGCCGCCGATCGTCGTCTTGTCATAGGCCCGCGCATCCTCCAACTGGGTGAACACCCGCCAGTTTTCATCCAGGTGCAGGTCGGCGTGTACCTGGAAACGCTGGATCAGGTACTGGTCACGGGCCACGTTCTTCGCGCCGAAACCGGCGGCGTCGTTCATCTCGAAGCGCTCACGCAAGGTCGCGCCCAGGGACAGGTAAGTGAACGGGTTGGCACTGGACAGCGGGATGTATTTCAGGCTGTCCAGGGGTTGGGTGCGCAGCGTCGGGTCCTTGAGCACGGACCAGTCTTCCTGCCAGCGGTTGGCTTTGATGTCCGGCCGCGTCGGTTGATCATCAGCGTGGGCGCTGCCGGCCAGCAACGGCCACAGCACCGCCAGGCCCCAGCCTGTGCCGCGGATCATTTTGCGCCGCTGAGCTGGTGAATCTCCGCGACGTAACCGCCCGGGAATTCCACCAGCGCGCTGCGCCGGCCCTTAGTGTCAAACGCAGGCACCAGCACCTTGGCGCCGGAACCAGTGGCTTTGCCCAGCGTGTCGGTCAGGTCGGCCACTTGGTAGCCGGTGGTTTCATGGCCGAAGGGGTAGGGCAGTTGGCCGTTGGTGACCAGCACCGCCATGCGTCCGAACGGCGACTCGATGTCAACGCGGCGATAGCTGCCGCTGGCCTGGCCGATATCCACCGCCGGGGCATGCTTGTCATCGGCCAGGACCTTGCCGTGGGAAAACCCGACGAAAGACTTGATGAACGTGTCGGCGCGGTCGTTGGAGACATACACACGGTTCTCCGGAACGGTCTGGAACGCCGCGTAATCCGGGGCCTTGGTGTGCCAGTAGAGCTGCATATTCACGCCGCCTGGCCACTGGATTACCGCATCACGGCCGATGGGGTCGGGAAAATCACTGACAATCACCGCCGCGCCGTTTTCCCGGGCAGCCTTGAGTGCAACGTCCATGTCCTTGACCAGGTAGCCGTTGCGCTCCTGGCCGAACGGGTGCGGGACAGGTGTGGTGAAGCCGAACAGCGACACCGTGCCCGCCGGTGTCTGCAGGAGTTGCGAGGTGGTGCTGCTGGGCACCGGCAGTACATTCACCACCACCTGGGGCGTGCTTTTTCCGCCGAATGTGGCGAGGAAACTCTGGGCAAAGCGGTCCACGTCAGCCGGGGCGACATAGACGTGACTGGTGTCGTATTGCGGCGCCACGGCCACATTCGGTGTTGCCGCCAACGCGCTGCCCATCATCTGCGCGCCCAACAGCGTCAAGGCCAGGGATATCGTCGTCACTTTCTTGCACATGCCCATTCTCCAGCACTTTTCAGCGTGATCGAAAAGTCGCCAGCTTAGGGGCCGGGCGGCCGTGCGGATTGTATGGGCGTGCTCGGTTGAACGGTTCAGCGTCTATGCTGGTCAACTGACTTCAACCGTCTGAACAAACAGGTGAACGAAATGGCCAAGACTTACAGCTACGCCGCTCGTGACTCCAAGGACTCACTCAAACCCTTCACATTCGAACGTCGCGCCCCCGGGGCCGACGACGTGCAAATCGACATCCTCTACTGCGGCGTCTGCCACTCGGACCTGCACACCGTGCGCGACGAATGGCACAACACCTTGTACCCATCGGTGCCGGGCCATGAAATCGTTGGCCGAGTGACCGCCGTGGGCGCCAATGTCAGCAAGTTCAAGGTGGGCGATTTGGCCGGCGTCGGCTGCATGGTCGACAGTTGCCAACACTGCGAATCCTGCGCCGAGGGCGAAGAGCAGTACTGTGAAAACGGCTTCACCGGCACTTACAACGGCCCGGTGTTTGGCGGCGAAAACACCTTCGGCGGCTACTCGGACAATATCGTGGTCAAGGAGAAGTTCGTCCTGCGCATCTCCCACGACGAGAGCAACCTGGCGGCGGTCGCGCCGCTGCTGTGTGCAGGCATTACCACCTACTCACCGCTGCACCACTGGAAGGTCGGGCCGGGCAAGCGCGTCGGCGTCGTCGGCCTGGGTGGCCTGGGGCATATGGCGGTGAAAATCGCCCACGCCATGGGCGCCTACGTGGTGCTGTTCACCACCTCGCCGAACAAGCGCGAAGACGGCCTGCGCCTGGGAGCCGACGAAGTAGTGGTGTCGAAGAACCCGGATGAAATGGCCAAGGTTGCCAACTCCCTGGACTTCATCCTCAACACCGTGGCCGCGTCCCACAACCTCGATGCCTTCCTCAACCTGCTCAAGCGCGACGGCACCATGACCCTGGTAGGCGCGCCGGACAGCCCACACCCGTCACCGACTGTGTTCAACCTGATCTTCAAGCGCCGCAGCCTGGCCGGATCGTTGATCGGCGGCATCCAGGAAACCCAGGACATGCTGGATTTCTGCGCCAGGCACGGGATCGTCTCGGACGTTGAGATGATCGACATCCAGAGCATCAATGAAGCCTACGAGCGCATGCTCAAGGGCGATGTGAAGTATCGGTTTGTGATCGACATCGAGAGTTTGAAGAAAGAAAAACACGCGGCCTGAAATACGCTCCATAAGTTCCAGTAGATCCAGTGTGGGAGCTGGCTTGCCTGCGATGGCGGTGTACCCGTCAACATCGTTGCTGACTGACACTCCGCTATCGCAGGCAAGCCAGCTCCCACATTTGTTATGCGTCGGTCAGACCGACAGGTGCTCATACAAAATCGTCGCACCCACCAGCATCAGCACCACGCCGCCGACCATCTCGGCGCGCTTGCCCACCACAGTCCCCAACACCCGGCCGAGCATCATGCCGATGGTCACCATGGTCATGGTCGCCAAGCCGATCGCCGCAGCGGCCACCAGAATATTCACGTCAACAAACGCCAGGCCCACACCGACCGCCAGGGCATCAATGCTGGTGGCAAACGCCGTCACGGCAAGAATCATGAACGAGTGCTGGCTCGGTTTCTCTTCTTCTGGATCATCGGCCTTCAAGCCGTTGTAGATCATGTGCAGACCCAAGGCTACCAGCAGGGTAAAGGCGATCCAGTGGTCCCACTGTTCCACCCAGCGGGTGGCGGCCTGGCCGATAGCCCAGCCGATGATCGGCGTGATGGCTTCAATCACACCAAAGATCAGACCGGCCCGCAGGGCTTCGGTCAAACGGGGTTTGTGCAGGCTGGAACCTTTGCCGATGGCCGCCGCAAAGGCGTCCGTGGACATGGCAAGGGCGAGAAGGATGAGGGAAATGGGGTTCACGGTAAGACTTCCAGTCGGGCTATATGAGTCAACGACACAACCACACGCCCGACTTTAGGCATGGATGTGTCGCTGGTCTCACCAACCAAAATGGTGTTCGCACCACGGCATGTTGCCGAGAATGTTGATACGAACGCTTCGAGAATCCGAAGCAGGCTACTCCCCAACGAGGTGGCGGATCATAGCCGCGCAAACATGAAAATTTTGTTAATAACGCTTCAGCGCCCCTCAAACACCGGCGGTCGCCGTTCGGCAAACGCCGCCAACCCTTCGCCGAAGTCGGCACTCTCGCAGGCCTGGCGTCGCAGTTCGGCGATCTGCTCCATGGCCTGTACCGGCATCGGTTGCAGGTCTTCGAGGATACGCAGTTGCTCCTTCACTGCCTGGATTGCCAACGGTGCCTTGGCGGCGATGCCCCGGGCGATCTCCAGGGCGGTGGCTTCCAGGGCGTCGGTGGCCACCAAGCGGTTGATCACGCCGAAGCGTTCGGCGCGTTCGGCGTCGAGCTTCTGGGCGCAGAAGAACATTTCCTTGAGCACGTGAATCGGCAGGTTGTTGAAGAACCGCAGCAGGCCGCTGGTGGTGTAGGGCAGGCCGATATTGGCCGGGGTCATGGCGAAGCTGGCGCTGTGGTCGGCGACCACCATATCGCAGCTCATGGCCAGGTCTACGGCGCCGCCCCAGGCTGAGCCCGAGATCGCCGCGATCACCACACCGGGGTAGGCGCGGATGCGCCGCAGCACTTGCTCCAGCGGCTTGCCGTAGGCCACCGGGTCGCGGTCGTGCGCCACTTCGCCGATGTCGTGGCCGGCGCTCCACACCGAATGGCCAACCTCAGCGCCGAGGATCACCACGCCGACGCCCTGGGCGGCGAGGGCGACCAGGCTTTCGTCGAGACCGTTGAGCAGTTGCGCGCTGAGGGCATTGCGCTGGCTGGGGTTGCTGAACACCAGGCGGGCGATACGCTTGTCGAGCAGTGTGAGGGAAACGTTGACGGTCATGGTGCGACTCCTGTGGCGTGTTCGGGGTGCGTGGCTTGCAAGATGACATGGGAGTTGAGCAAGGCCTGGATCGAGGCCGGGTCGAAACCGGCTTGCTGGAGGATTTCGACACTGTGCTCCCCAAGCAGCGGCGGGGGTCGTTGCAGCTCGGTCGGCGCGGCGTCGCTGAAGATCGGCGTGACGACCTGGCGCAACGCACCCAGGTTGGGATGGTTCAGGGTGCGGGTCAACTGGCTGTGCAGCACCTGCGGGTCGGCGAACACTTCGTCGAGGGTGTTGATCGGGCCGGCAGGCAATCCGGCGGCAATAAAGCGTTCGGTCCAGTCACGTTTGCCGCGGGTTTTCAGGCGGGTTTCCAGGATCGCTTTCAACTCATCCCGGCGTTCCACCCGGGCTTCGTTGCCGGCGAAGCGCGGGTCGTCCGGCAGCTCGGGCAGGTCCAGCAACACGCACAACCGGCCCCACATCGCCGAGGTGATCGGCGCCAGGTTCAACGGGCCATCCAGGGTCTGGAACACGCCGTAGGGTGCAATCACCGCATGGGCATTACCGGTGCGCCGAGGCACATCGCCCAGGCTCAGGTAACGCTGGCCGTGCACACTCAGCAGGCCCACCAGGCTGGCCAGCAGCGACGTGTTGACGTGCTGGCCGCGCCCGGTGCGCTCGCGTTCCAGCAGTGCCGCCAGCACCGCACTCACCAGCCACATGCCCGAAGTCAGGTCACCGATGGCGGTGCCGGTACGGGTCGGATCGCCCTCGTTGAAACCCGTCAGGCTCATCAGCCCGGAATAGCCTTGGGCAATCTGGTCGAACCCCGGCCAACTGCTCATCGGCCCGTCGCTGCCAAACGCATTGATGCTGCCCAGGATCAATCGTGGATTTCGCGTGCTGAGCACCTCATAACCCAGGCCCATGCTCTCCAGGGTGCCGGGCTTGAAGTTCTCGATAACCACGTCGGCGTCGTCGATCAACTGCTGGATCGTGTCCAGGCCCTTGGGGTTGCGAAAGTCCACGCACAGGCCGCGCTTGTTGCGGTTGCACGAGAGGTAGTAGGTGCTGGTACCTCGGTCGAACGGGCCCCAGGTCCGGCTCATGTCGCCGGCCGGCCCGGGCTCTACCTTGATCACGTCGGCGCCCAAATCCGCCAGCACCATGGTGCAGAACGGTCCCGAGAGGGCGCGACTGAGGTCGATGATCTTGATGCCTTGCAACGCTTGCATGGGCTTCTCCAGTCGGGATTATTGCGGCAATGTCTGATGATGGGTTTCGACGGCAAACGGCAGGATCAGCACGCCCAGTACAAAGGTTGCGGCGGTCCAGGCAATCGGCGCGCCGATGGAGCCATACCAATGAATGGCGGCGGCCAGCAGGAAGTTGACGCCGGCGCCGATGAAACGCCCCACCGACGCGTTGAAGGCAAATGCGGTGGCGCGGATCCGGGTGGGATATTGTTCCGGCAACCACAGGGAAAAGATCGCGAAATTGCCGCCGAAAAAGCCGAGGAAGACCAGCGACACCATGAACAGGTGCAGGCCATCGTCCAGGTAAAACACCCAGCCAAAAGCAAAGATGATCGACGCCGCCATGCCGCTGAAATAAATCCCCAGGGCCATTCGCCGACCGAGTTGTTCGGCCAACCAGGGCGCCACCAGGCAACCGAGAATGGTGCTCAGGGACAGCACCGCCGCGCCAATCGACGCCAGGTGCACGGCGCCCACGTGGTCGATACCGGCGCGGGTCGCCAGGGTGACCACGGCGGTGGCTTCATACACGGAACCGGCCCATAGACCGACAATTGCCACCCCGACCAAGGCCGAGCTGGTCAAGGTGCGACGGTGAAAGGCCGGGGCGAAAATTTCCCACCAGGGCGCAGATGCACCTGCCTTGGGTGTGCTGCGCACGGCTTGCGGCTCCTTGACCTTCAGCGCGGTGTAGATCGCCACGACCGCCGGAAACAGCCCGCACAAGAACATCACGCGCCAGCCGTAAGTGGCGCCGACGGTGTAATTGAGCAGCGCGGCGATGAAAAAGCCCAGGTAGTAACCGGTTTGCAGATACCCGGCGCCCATCTTGCGCCGGTCCTCGGGCCAGCTCTCGGCCACGTAAGTGCCTGCCAGCGCCCACTCACCGCCGACTCCAATCCCGGCGATCAAGCGGAAAATCGCCAGTTGCCAGATGTTGTCGGAGAAGGCCGCCGCACCGGTAAAAATCGAGTACACCAGGATGCTCGCGGCCAGCACCTTGACCCGTCCGAAGCGGTCGGCCAGCGGGCCCCAGATAAACGACAGGCCCCAGCCCACCAGGAACAGGCCGAACATGATCGAGCCATACATGGCGATGTTCGCCGCCGTGGGGGCGAGCCCGGAATTGGGCAGCAACTCGGTCAGGGCGGGAATCAGCACCAGGGCGAAGATCACCGAATCCACACCATCCAGGACCCAGCCCAGGTACACCGCCCAGAAGCCACGAATCTGCTCGCGGGACAGCGGTGTTTTGTGGGGTTTTACCCTCGTTGCCGATGCGGTTAACGCTTTGGACATGACGACCTCCCATTGACCCTGATCGGGCCTATAGAAGCGCGGCGAGGCGCTTCGTTTATTGTGAAATCAATCTATGCCGGTCCTACATAAGCAACAAATATGAAATTCCTTTGGTCCCATCGGATTTTTATATAGAGTCGATTTTTTTGGGAGGCTCCCATGGACCTGCGCCAGTTGCGCTACTTCGTCAAAGTGGTCGAGTGCGCCAACATCACCCGCGCCAGCGAGGCGCTGCACATTGCCCAGCCCGCCATCAGCCAGCAGATGCGTAACCTGGAGCGGGACATGGACATGCAACTGCTCGAGCGCAGCGTGCAGGGCGTGGTGCCCACCGCCGCGGGCCAGACGTTGTACCGGCATGCCATCGAGTTGTTGCGCCAGGCCGACGGCACCCGCGAACTGCTGCGCCAGGACGCCGAATATCCCCAGGGCAAGGTCTCGGTCGGCATGCCATCGAGTACCGCACGGATGCTCGCGATTCCCCTGGCACGCACCATCCGCAGCCGCTATCCGGGGATCAAGCTGGAACTGATCGACGCTCCCAGCGCCGACCTGGGTGGGCTGATTACCGTGGGGCGGGTGGCGATGGCGGTGATTGTCGACGGGGTGCCGACCCGGAGCGTGGCGTCCCGACGCTTGCTCACCGAAACCCTGTACCTGGTGGCGTGGCCGGAGTTTGCCCTGGCGGACATGCCCGTCAGCATCGAGGCGCTGGCGAATATGCCGCTGGTGCTGCCGTGTGCGCCCAACACCATTCGCAGCCGCGTCGAGGCCGCCATGCAGGAAGCCGGGTTGCCGTTTGAGGTGGAGTTCGAAGCCAACTCCACCAACCTGTTGTTCTCGGCGGTGCAGGCGCGGTTGGGGGTGACGATTTTGCCGTGGGCGGCGGCCCATGTTGAGCTGGAGCAGCAGCAACTCAAGCTGGCGCGGATCGATCACCGGTTGTTCACCCGTGAACTGTCCCTGTGCTGGCCGGACACGGCGGTGCAGAGCAACGCGGTGCAGAAAGTCAGGGAGACGATCCTGGAGTTGTTCGAGGAGTTTGAACGCCAGCCGGTGTGGGCGGCGGGGTAATCCTCTGTGGTTCAAGCCAGGTGCTTCAGCCCACCCGGATAATTTTCGATACCAGCTCGACAATGGTCTTCGCCTGCAACTTTTTCATCAGGCGTGCCCGGTGAACCTCCACGGTGCGGTGGGAGATGCCCAGGCGCTGGGCGATTTCCTTGGACTTGAGCCCGTTGACGATGTGCATGGCGATTTCCCGCTCCCGGGGCGTCAGGTCGTCCGTGCCCTGGTGGGTACGGTTGAGGCGCTCGAAGTGCCAGACCATCAGCTTGAAAGGGTCGTGCGGGGTCAAAGTGTAGCCGTGGGACCTGGCCCAAAACACTTCGCCGCTGTGGTGCTGCATGAAGCGCTCATCGGAGTAGGAGCCGTTCTTGCTGTCGAGCAACCAGTCATGGCTGCGCTTGCCGATGGCGTGATAGTCGGCCTGGGAGGGGTAGATCAACAGGGTCAATTGGTTGAGCAGTGCTTCACGCGGGTAGCCGAACAGCTGCAGGAAGGCTTCGTTGCAATCGAGTATCACCCGGTGGCTGGTGATCAGCTGTGGGGCCGGGGACACTCTGAACGCCAGGCGTTCGATGTCTTGGAGTTGGTGTGCGAAAACGCTCATCGGGCATCCTGCCTCAGGGGGTATCCGGCCCACGCTACTTATCCATGTAAGTAGTTGCACGAACTGGCAAGGGGGCTGTTCGGTGGGTCATTCTAAGGAATGTCCGCACCAAGCACAGAAGAAAATACACATGCCCGTTGATTGCGTTTCGATTGTTGCTGCTGGCCACTCACGGTTTGGCCGCCTGGAAGGCTCTACCCTGGAAGACTTGATCGTTCAGGTCACCCGCGAAGCCCTGGCGGATGCCGCCCTTGATGCGTCGGAAATCGACGCGTTGTTTCTCGGGCATTTCAACGCGGGGATGGTGCCCGACGGTTTCGCCGCCTCGTTGCTGCTGCAAGCCGACCCGGGATTTCGTTTCACGCCTGCCAGCCGTTGTGAAAATGCCTGCGCATCCGGTTCGGCAGCGATTCAGGCGGGGGTCAATGCCATCCTGTCCGGCAGCGCCGAACTGGTGCTGGTGGTGGGGGCCGAAAAGATGACCCACAACACCACCGCGCAGGTGACCCACGCGCTGGCCGGTGCCGGCTATCAGAATGACCCGGCCGAGGCGGGCCTGAGTTTCCCGCAACTGTTCGGCATGGGGGCCCGCCAATACGCCGAGCGCTACCATTGCCCGCTGTCATCCATGGCGGCCATCGCCACCAAGAACCACTCCAATGCCATGGCCAACCCCTTGGCGCAGATGCACCGGGTGATGGATTTCGAATACTGCAACAACGTCTCCCAGGGCAATCCGCTGGTGGCGCCGTCGTTGCGCCTGACGGACTGCTCGCTGATCAGCGACGGCGCCGCGGCCATTATCCTGGCCTCGCCCCAGCGGGCCCGGGCGTTTCGTCGTGATGTGCAGATCAGGGCAATGACCCAGGTGAACGACTTTCTGCCGATCGCCCAGCGCGACATCCTGGCGTTTGAGGGCCCGCAGCGGGCGATCCACTCGGCGTTGCGTGGGGCCAATGTAACCCTGGCAGACCTGAGTTTTGCCGAGGTGCATGACTGCTTTACCATCGCCGAGTTGCTGATCTACGAAGCCATGGGCCTTGCGCCCAAGGGCGAAGGGCATCGTGCCCTGGATAACGGCTCCGTGCGGGCGGGAGGGCGTTTGCCGGTGAACCTGTCCGGCGGGCTCAAGGCCAAGGGGCATCCGGTAGGCGCCACGGGCGTGTCGATGCATGCCCTGGCATTTCGGCAACTGACGGGGGAGGCAATCGGCCTGGCGGTGCCCAATCCCGAGTTCGGCCTGGTGTTCAACATGGGCGGCATGGCCGTGGCCAACTACGCCTCGGTGCTGCAAGCACGGCGGTACTGAGATGAATATTGCCAACTGGCTGCACGACACCCAACGCCGTGATCCGCAACGACCTGCGTTGTTCGAAGGGACTCGCCAGGTGGCGGACTACGAGACCTTTACGGCACGGGTGCGGCAACGCGCTGCCGCCTTGGTCGACCAGCACGGCCTGGTGCCCGGCGATCATGTGGCGCTGCTGATGAAGAATTGCTGCGAGTACCTGGAACTGCTCTACGCCATCTGGTGGATCGGCGGTGTAGCAGTGCCGATCAACAGCAAATTGCACCCGGCGGAAGCGGCCTGGATTACCGATAACGCCCAGGCGCGATTGATCTTTACCGACGGCGGCCAGGTGTTTGCGCACGGGGCTTTGCCTGAAGGCTGTATCGAGTGGGATGGGCGTGTCTTGCCGACCGCGTTCGCCGGCCCGGCGCTGGATCAGCCTTGCCGCCGCGCGGATCAGGACCTGGCGTGGCTGTTCTACACCTCCGGCACCACCGGGCGTTCCAAGGGGGTGATGCTGTGTCACGGCAATCTGATTGCCATGTCGCTGTGTTACCCCACGGATGTTGACCCGGTCAGCGGCGATGACGCGGTGGTGTACGCCGCGCCGATGTCCCATGGCGCCGGGCTCTACAACTTTATCCATGTGCGCTGCGGTGCACGGCACGTGGTCCCTGAGTCCCGTGGTTTCGACGCTGGCGAGTTGTTCGGGCTGGCTGCCGGACTGGGCAATGTCTCGCTGTTTGCCGCGCCCACCATGGTCAAGCGGATGGTGGAACAGGCGCGGCGCGAGGGCTATGGCGGGGAAGGGATCAAGACCATCGTCTACGGTGGTGGCCCGATGTACCTGGCGGACCTGCAAGAGGCCGTCGACACCTTCGGCCCGCGCCTGGTGCAGATCTACGGCCAGGGCGAAACCCCGATGACCATCAGCGTGCTGTCCCGCGCACTGATCGCCGACCGGCAGCGCCCGGACTGGGCGACCCTGGCGGCCTCCGTTGGCCAGGCGCAGTCCTGTATGGAAATCCGCATCCTGGACGCCGATCACCAGCCCCTGCCGGCGGGGCAGCGCGGTGAAATTGCCGTGCGTGGCGCGACCGTCATGCAGGGTTACTGGCGCAACGAAGCGGCCTCCCGCCAGGCCCTGGTGGATGGCTGGCTCTTGACCGGCGACATCGGTTTTCTCGATTCGGCCGGCTACCTGACCCTCACGGATCGCTCCAAGGACGTCATCATTACCGGTGGCAGCAACGTCTACCCCCGTGAAGTGGAAGAGGTTTTGGCCCAGCATCCCGATGTGTTTGAAGTGTGCGTGGTTGGCGAGCCCGATGCGCAGTGGGGCGAGTCGGTGGTTGCTTTTGTGGTGACCCGCGGCGCGCAAACCCTCGATGAAAAGCTACTGGGTGCCTGGTTTATCGAGCGCATGGCTTCGTTCAAAAAGCCCAGGAAATACGTGTTTCGCGACGAGCTTCCCAAGAACAGTTACGGCAAGATCCTCAAGACCGACTTGCGGGCGTGGCTGAAACAGCAGAGCATCACCGCCGCTCACTGACCCCACTTTTCATGGATAGACATCAGACAAGGAGTCCCATCGATGGGCATTCAACAGCAAGACACGGCCCGCAAGCGGCGCCGTGCGTTTCTCGGTGCCACTTCCGGTCACTTGATCGAGTGGTACGACTACGGCGTCTACGGCTTTCTGGCGGTCTACATCGGCCAGGCGTTTTTTGTCTCCGACGACCCCACCACCAGCCTGCTGGCGAGCTTTGCGGCATTTGCCCTGAGCTTCTTCATCCGGCCTCTGGGCGGGCTGTTTTTCGGACCGCTGGCGGACAAGATCGGTCGACGCAAAACCCTGATCATGGCCCTGGTGATGATGACCGGCTCGACCTGCCTGCTGGGGCTGTTGCCGACTTACGCGACCCTGGGCATCGCCGCGCCGGTGTTGCTGATCCTGGTGCGTTGCGTGCAGGGCTTCTCGGCCGGCGGCGAGATTGGCACTGTCACCAGCTTTATCTCTGAATACGCCGGTCCCGGCCGCCGCGGGTTTGCCACTTGCTGGCTGATGGTCACGGCGGTGCTCGGCCTGTTGCTCGGCGGTGCGGTCGCCAATGGCATGACCTGGATCCTGGGCGCTGATTTGATGCAGGAATGGGCATGGCGCATTCCCTTTCTGATCGCCGCGCCACTGGGCATGATCTCCATGTATATCCGCTTGAAGCTGGAAGACAGCCCCGAGTTCCTGGCCCTGCAACGCGCCGGTGAAACCTCCAAGGCGCCCCTGCGTGAAGTCTGGCAGTGGAAGCGGGCGATCGCCCTGGTATTCTTCATCATCACCCTGCACAGCTCGATCTTTTACCTCGTGCTGACCTTCGCCTCGACCTACATGTCGAAAATCCTCAAGTTCGACAGCGGCACCACTTTGCTCTACGTCTTCGTCGCCAGCTTCTCGGCGGCATTCGTGATGCCGTTTGGTGGTGCCTTCACCGACAAATACGGGCGCAAACCGTTCTTGCTGGTGATCGGCACGCTGGCCACCCTGGCCATGTTCTGGATGTTCAAATCGGCGCCCACGGCCACGCCGGCCTCGTTCTTCTGGCCGCTGATGGCGGTGGCGATTCTGTTCGGGCTGTATGCCTCGTCGACGTACGCGTTGATGAGCGAGCTGTTGCCCACGCGCATTCGCTCCACCGGGATCGCGGTGGCGTACAACATCCCGGTGGCGGTGTTCGGCGGCAGTGCGCCGCTGATCTCCACCTGGCTGATCAAGGTCACCGGCGACATCACGTCACCCTGGTACTTTTATGTGGCGACTGGGGCGGTGTCGTTGATTGCATTGGTGGTGCTGCGCAAAGAGGATTTTGTCGCCAGCGGCAGTCCAGTCGCAGTCCCCAGTGTCGCGTCGGCAACACTGGGGATGGCACCTACACCCTGAGGCCTCGGCAGGAGCGGTTCATGGATGCTCCAGATGACACCGCACTTGCTGACTCATCCCGCCGGTCAATCGCTGCGGCCGTTCGCACCCTTGGGTGCGGCGCGGGCAGCGATCCAGGAAAAAGCACCCGCCCGGCAATACCCGGTTCCCCGGCAACTCGGTGGGCGCACTGACGTAGGCATCATCCAGTGCCACCCCCAGCTTGGGGACGGCCTCCAGCAGCAGTTGGGTGTAGGGATGCTTCGGCTGCTCCAGCACTTGCTCGGCACACCCCAGTTCCACAATCTGCCCCAGGTACATCACCGCCACCCGGTCGGCCATATGCCGCACCACGGACACGTTGTGGGAGATCAGGATGTAGGTCAGCCCCAGCCGGCGTTGCAGCTCGGCCAGCAGGTTGAGGATTTGTGCCTGGACCGAGATATCCAGGGCCGAGGTCGGTTCGTCCAGCACCAGGATGCTCGGGTTGGAGGCGAGCGCGCGGGCGATGGCGATGCGTTGTCGCTGGCCACCGGAAAACTGGTGCGGGTAGCGGTCCAGGTATTCGGCGCGGATGCCCACTTGGGCGGCGACCTTGGCGGCGATGGTGCGCATTTCACCCTTGGGCGTGTCGCCGAGTGCGAACAGCGGCTCGGTGATGATTTTCCAGATGGGCAGGCGCGGGTCGAGGGACGATTGCGGGTCCTGGAACACGATCTGTACATGACGGTGACGTTCCCGGGCGCTTTCGTAGACCCAGTTCACTTCGCCGTCGCTGGGCTTGACCAGGCCCATCAGCAATTGGGCGAGGGTGCTTTTACCGCAGCCGGATTCGCCGACGATCCCCAGGGTTTCCCCTCGGCGCACCTGCAAGTCGATGCCGTTGAGGGCGTGGGCATAACCGCGCGGGCGGCCCAGCCAGTCGGTTTTCACCGGGAACTTGACCCGTACATCCCGCAGGGCCAGCAGTGAATCTTGAGGCACTGTCATTACACCGACTCCCCGGCAGTCAGCCAGCACGCGCTTTTGCGGGTGCCGACAGGGTTGATCAGGTTCAGGCGCGGGCGCTCGATGCACTGGCTCATTGCCTGGGGGCAGCGTTCGCGGAAGGTGCAGCCTGAGGGCAGGGCGGCGAGGTTGGGCACCTGGCCGGGGATGGTCAGCAGGTCGTCGCCGGGCTTTACCTGTTCCGGCAAGCCGCTGAGCAGGCCTTGGGTGTAGGGATGGCGCGGATCGCTCATCACCTGGGCGGTCGGGCCTTCTTCTACCACCGCGCCGGTGTACATCACGTAGACCCGGTCGCAGAACTGCGAGACCACGGCCATGTCGTGGGTGATCAGCAAGATCGCGGTGCCGCGCTCCCGGGCTTTTTCCCGCAGCAGCAACAGCACCTGGCGTTGCACGGTGACGTCGAGGGCGGTGGTGGGTTCGTCGGCGATCAGCAACTGCGGGTCGCAGGAAAACGCCAGGGCGATCATCACCCGCTGGCGCATGCCGCCGGACAGTTCGAAAGGGTAACTGTCGAGCACTTGCTCGGGGTCGGCGATGTGCATGTCCCGCAGCAGGGCGATGGCCTTGGCGCGGGCGGCAGCCTTGCTCAGGCGCTGGTGATGGATGATCACGTCGAGCATCTGCCGGCCAATGCGCCGGGTCGGGTTCAGCGCGGTCATCGGCTCCTGGAAGATCATCGCCGCGTCACGCCCGCGAATCTGCAACAGCTCTTTTTCGCTGGCGCCGAGCATGTCGCGGCCAAGCATCTGCAAGCTGCCGGCGGTGATCCGGTAACTGCGCTCCGGCAGCAGGCGCAGGCTGAGCATGGCGGTCACGGATTTACCGGAGCCGGACTCTCCCACCACGCCGACGACTTCGCCGGGGTTGACGTGCAACGACACGCCGTTGAGTGCCTGGACGTTGTTACGGTAAGCCGGGAATTCCAGGCTCAGGTTATCGATGGCAAGGACTGCCGGACTGGACATGGTCATTTCCCCTGTTGCCGTGGGTCGAGCAGGTCACGAACACCGTCACCCAGCAGGTTGAAACCGGTCGCGGTGACCAGGATCGCCAGCCCCGGAAAGGTCGAGTACCACCAGTTGTCGAGAATGAAATTGCGCCCGGTGGCAACCATCGCGCCCCATTCGGCGGTGGGCTGTTGCGCGCCCAGGCCGATGAAGCCCAGGGCCGAGGCCATCAGGATCGCGCTGCCGATGTCCAGGCTCAGTTGCACCAGCAACGGCGGCATGGCGTTGCGGCCCACGTGCCACGACACGATGTGCCAGCGCCCGGCGCCGAAGGTCTGGGACGCCTTGACGTAGCCCATCTGGCGAATGCTCAGGGCTTGCCCGCGGGCCAGGCGCACGTAGAACGGAATGCGCACCACGGTGATCGCCAGCATCGCGTTGAACAGGCTCGGGCCCAGGGCGGCGGCCAGCGCCATGATCAGCACCAGGGACGGCACCGACAGCATGATGTCCATCAGGCGCATGATCAGGCTGTCGAAACGCCCGCCGATGATCCCCGACAGGCAGCCCAGCAGCCCGCCCACCAGGCACGAGGAAAACGCCACGAACAAGCCGACGCCCACCGACTGGCGGCTGCCGTACAGCACCCGGCTGAACAGGTCGCGGCCGACTTCATCAGTGCCGAACCAATGTTCGGCGGAGGGCTCGGCCAGGCGTTGGGCCAGGTTCAACGCGTTGGGATCATGGCTGGCCAGCCACGGAGCGAAGGCCATGCAGATCAGCACGATCAAGGTGATGGTCAGGCCGGCGATGGTCAGCGGGCTGCGGCGTATTTGATAGCCCAGGTACTCCATTCGCGCACGCCAGGTGGGGCGTTGCTCGAGGGGCACCGGTACGGGCATGGTCACGGGTGCGGTCATCTCAGTTCACCTCGCCGATGCGTGGGTCGACCACCCGGTAGAGCAGGTCGATCAGCATGTTCAGCAGCACATAAATAAACGACACCATGATCGCGAAGCCCATCACCGCCGGGAAATCCAGGGACTGGATCGACTTCACCACATAGGCGCCCATGCCTGGCCAGGCGAACACGGTTTCGGTGAGCACGGCGCCGTACAGCAGGTCACCGAGGGTCAGGCCGAGCACGGTGATCGATGGGATCAGCGCATTGGGCAGGGCGTGGCGCAGGATCACCGCCCAGCGCGACAGGCCGTAGGCACGGGCGGTACGGATGTAGTCCTCGCCCAACTGGTCGAGCATCGCCGAACGGATCTGCCGGGCGACCACGCCGAGGTTGACGAAACCCAGGGTCACGGCGGGCAGGATCAGGTGTTCCAGGGCATTCAGGAACAGCGGGATATCGCCGGCCAGCAGCGAGTCGATCAGGTAGAACCCGGTAATGGTGCGGGGCGGTTCGAGGCCTTCATCCAGCCGACCGCTGCCGGGCAGCCAGCCGAGTTGGCCGTAAAACAATACGATCAGGCCCAGGCCGAGCCAGAAGGCCGGCGTGGAAATACCGGTGACCGCCAGCGTTCGGGCGATCTGGTCGATGGCGCGGTTGTGATACACCGCTGACAGCACGCCAAGCGGCACGCCCACCAGCACCGAGAGCAACAGGGCGGCAACCGCCAGTTCCAGGGTCGCGGGGAAGAAGGCTTTCAGGTCTTCCAGCACCGGACGGCTGGTGCGGATCGATGTGCCGAGATCGCCGTGCAGCAGGTCGCTCATGTAGCGGCCGTATTGCTGGTACAGCGGCAGGTCGAGGCCCAGTTGATGACGGATGTTCTCGACGATAGCGTCGCTGGCCCGGTCGCCGGCAATCAGGCGTGCCGGGTCACCCGGGATCAGGTGAGAGATGCAAAAGGTAATCAGCGAAACGCCGACGACGACCAAAATCAGGCCGAACAGGCGTTTGCGCAACATATTCAGGAAGGCCATGAGGGCTCCTCGGTAACACAGGACAGACGGCATTCATCCAGGCGCGCTGGCTTGTGTGGGAGCCGGGCTCGCCCGCGATGCAGGCACCTCGGTCTGTCAGGCAGGCTGAGGTGATGCTATCGCAGGCAAGCCAGCTCCCACACAAGCCCGCTCCCACATTTGATCGCGTGTTACTTGCTGATCTCAGCCACGTTGAACACCTGCTCCAGCATCGGATGGAACACATACCCCTTCACCGAATCACGCATCGGCAGGGTGTAGTTCTTCTGATACAGGTAGGCGTACACGCTGTCCTTGAGCACGATCTTCTGGGCTTCCTGGTACAGCTCGGTGCGTTTGGCCGTGTCGTTGTTGGCCGCCGCGTCGCGAATCAGCTTGTCCACCACCGGGTTGCTGTAGAACGAGCGGTTGCCCGGCAGCCCTTGCAGGGACGAGTCGAACCAGAAGTTCATGTACATGTAGGGATCGGAGAAGTCCGGCGCCCATGAGCCGATGGACACGTCGAAGTCACCCTTGCCCAGGCGCTCGCGCATGGTGGCGTTGGCCAGTTTTTCCATCTTCAGGTTGATCCCCAGCGGCGCCAGGCTGGCTTGCAGGGTCAGGCCGATGGATTCCCAGTCAGGGTCCTTGTCGGAGTACATGTAGTTCAGGGTGGTGATTTTTGTCGGGAGCTTCTTCAGGTTGGCGCCGGCGCTGTCCAGGTCCTGTTTCATCATTGGCAGGCTCGGATCATTGGCCCACATGCCGGCGGGAATCGGCCCGTTCATCAACTTGGCCTGGCCCTTGAGGATGCCGTCGACAATGCCTTTGTAGTCCACCGCATCAACGATCGCCTGGCGGGCGTTCTGGTTGTTCAGCGGGGCTTTCTGGTTGTTCAGGTACAGGTAGGTCACCCGCAGCGACGGGAACTCCTTGATCACCACGTCTTTCTTTTTGGCCAGGTTGGTGAGCTGGTCCTGGGGCATGTCTTCGGCAATGTCCAGGTCGCCGCGTTCCAGTTGCAGGCGGCGTACCGAGGCTTCGCTGATGATCTTGATCACCACCTTGTTCAGCGCGGGCTTGGCGCCGGCGTAGTAGGTGTTGGGTTCCAGGGTCAGGCTCTGGCCTTTCTGCCAGTTGGTCAGGCGGAATGCGCCGGAACCGGCCGTGTGGGTGGAGAGGTAGGCGTTGACGTCGCCCTGTTTCACCACGTCCGGGTTGATGATGCCGGCGCCGTTGTGGGCGAGGGTGTAGAGGAAGGGCGCGTAGGGTTTGGTCAGGGTGAAGCGCACGGTCAGCGGGTCGACCACGGTGACTTTCATGTCATCCGGGAACGCGCCCGACGGGCCTTGCTTGAGCTGCATCACGCGGTCGAAGGAGAACTTCACCGCATTGGCGTCGACCTCGGCGCCGTCATCGAACTTGTTGCCGGGCTTGAGTTTGAAGTCCCACACCAGGCCGTCGGTCGAGGTGGTCCAGCTGTCGGCCAGGTCGCCCTTGACGTCGGTGCTGCCCTTGCCGTTTTCGACTTTGTAGGCCACCAGTTTCTGGTACGCCGGGTACGTCACCGCCCAATCGTTATTGTCGATGGTCACGGCCGGGTCGAGGGTTTGCGGGTCGGCGGCCTTGCCGATCATCAGGGTGTCTTTGGGGGCGGCGGCACTTGCCGATTGCCACGCGCCCAGGCTCAGGGCGGCGCACAGCAGGGAGAGTGCGAGGGTCTTGCGGTTGCTTGGGGTCATGCCGGTTTCCTTGATTATTTAGAGGAAAAAGCGGGTTGGTTTATTTTTATGAAATCTATAACCGGGCAGTTGGAGCTAAAGGGTGCTGCTAATTATTGTGATGGTACGGTCCTTGTGATCAGTGTGACTCCTCAATTAATGGGAAAAGCTCGGCATCCGGCAATTCGTAATGCCACCACTCGGTGGCAATCGCCTTGAAGCCGGCGCCGAGCATGATGCCCAGCAACAGCAGGCGGTTGCGCTGCACCTGCGGCGGCAGGTCGGGGTAGAACTGGTGGGACTTGGGCTCCATGGCATCAAACGCCGTGCCCATGTCCAGGGGGGTGCCGTGTTCATCAATCAGTGTCAGGTCGACCGCCACGCCACGGGTGTGATGCGAGCCCAGGCGCGGGTCGCGCACGTAGTCCGGGTTGGGCAGGGCTTGCCACAGCAGTTGCTGGGCGTAGGCCGGCCGATAGGCGTCGTAGATCAGCAGGGTCATGCCGGCCTGGCGTGCCAACAGGCTCGCCTTGCGCAGGCAGGCCGCCGCTTCGGTGTGCAGCAGGCAGCGGGCGTTGCGGTAGATCACGGTGCCTGCCAGGTTGTCGGCACTGGCGTAGATCAGGTCGACCTGTACCGGGTATTCCGGTGGGGCGATTTCTACCAATGGGCTGGTATTCACTCAAAGATTTCCTTTCCAGGGTCAGGATTCGAACTGGCCGAAGGCCTGTTGCAGGGCGCGGTTTTTTGCCAGGCGTGCATCCAGTCGCTCGCCGTAGCGGTCAGCGACGGCAGACACCATCAGGTTGAACAGGCACGTCAGGGGGGCCATGGAGTCCCAGAACTGGCCGACATCGGTTTTCAGTTGCAGCAGGTCCAGGTCGTAGTCCCGGGCCCAGGGGCATTGCAAATCGGTGATCAGCGCCAAGGGTAGACCCTGGGCATTGGCGGTCTCGCAGAACGTGGGCGTGATGCTCGAATACGCGCGGAAGTCCGCTGTGATGGCGTAGGGCTTTTCAAAACCGGAGTTCAGGGTCTCGGCGTAGATCCCCGACAGGCCGTCGACGTAATAGACCTTGGGGCGAATGTATTCCAGGTGACTGTGGAACGCGTTGAGGATGCCGCGGGTGGACTGGATGCCGAGGATGAACACGGCGTCGGCGTCCACGATGTGCTGCACGATGTCGGCGAAACCCTGGCTGCGGGCCAGGCCATAGACGTGCTGGATGGCTTCGATCTCGCGGTTGAGGGAGCGGTCGAGGGCGTCTTCCTGATCGTTCTCCTGGCGAAAGGCACCCAGGCGGTCGGTGATCAGCCAGGACGCTTGCGGGTCGCCACGCAGGCCTTGCTTGACGTCATCGAGGTTGCGATAACCCAAGGCGCGCAAAAAACGCCCCACTGAAATCCCGGTGGTGCCGGCTTGCTGGGCGATGCTGTCGGCGGTTTCGAACGGCAGCTGTTGCAGGTTGCCCAGCAGGTAGGTCGCGATGCGTTTGCCGGTGGGCGTCAGCGTCGGGAACTGCTGTTCCAGCGTGCGCTGGAAGCTGTTTTTATCCATGACGTTTTCGTGGAGACCGGTCATTGATGTTACTCAGATTTCATGATTTTGATGTCTGTTAGAAACATAACATCGGCAATCGCGATAACACAATGGCTTTTTTTCGAGCGGGTACGCAGGAGGGGGACAAGCGGCGATCAAGGCCGCTGGGGTTTCACCGAAGTACCAAAGGTATTGCCCATGCGCACGCTGGTCGCCGCCGGGGTAGAGAGCCCGATCTGGTTCGGCTTGCGTTTTTCGATGGGCACCTGTTGCGCTTCCTGGTTCTTTTGCGTGGCCTTGGCGGCGTCCGGGTTGTTGCCCATCTGCTGGCTCAGGCAGCCATAGTCCGGCGCCTTATAGCCATCCACATTGACCTCGGCGCAGCCACCGGGTGTGCCTTCGGCGTGGGCCATCAGCGGCAGGGTTGCACACAGCAACAGGCTGGCGAGGGTCGGGAACAGGTTCATCGGTGCCTCCTGGCGCGCCTTGGGAAATGGGCGGGTATGGGGCGAAAGTGTAGTGCAGCGGGCTGCCCGTCACCGTGATGTTTTTTTTGCTGGCACCGTAACATCAGGTTCATAAACGGGCCTCAGGATGACGGTTTTGTAGGCTATGTCGGACGTGTTGCGATGCTGAGCAGGGGGGCTTGGAGGCGCGCGGGCTGCTGCCTGGCTCTGCTGTTGGGGCTGGCGCAAAGCGTGCGCGCCGAAGTGATCCTGGACCTGCCTGCCCAGAACCTGGACAACGCCCTCCAAGCGTTCAGCCGTGCCACCGGCATGGCGGTGCTGGTGGATCGCGAATTGACCCGGGGCCGGCGTTCCATCGGTGTACATGGCCGCTACAGCGCGCAGCAAGCCCTGGGCCTGCTGCTGACAGGGAGTGGCTTGATGGCGCGTTATGCCCGCAGCGATGCGTTCACCCTGCAAGTCCCCGAGGTCAGCCAGCCGGCAACGACGCGGGGACTGAAGGCCGGCCATGCAGCACGGATCAACAACAGCTACGCCACGGCCTTGCAGCAGGCGATCGAGCGCAGTTTGTGCCGTTCGCCCCTGACCCGCCCCGGCAGTTACCGCGCGCTGGTGCAGGTGTGGGTCAGCGGTGACGGGGTGATCGAACACAGCCGCCTGGTCAGCTCCACCGGTGACCTGCAGCGTGACGAAGCGCTGGTACGCGGCTTGGGCGCCACCCGTGTCGAACGCCCGGCGCCCAGTTCACTGCGCTTGCCGGTGACCTTACTTTTGATGCCCGATTCAACAGGAACACGCATGGAATGCACAGCAGGGGAAGGAGTTTCCGGGGCATGAAAGACACCGGCCACAGCACGATGGTCAGCCTGTTCCTGGCGTCCTACGAGGACTTCAAGGTACGCCTGCGCAAGCGCCTCGGGTCCGAGGACCTGGCCAACGACGTGCTGCACGAAACCTACCTGCGGGTCGACCGCATGGACGTGCCGCCGAACCTGGCGCAACCCAATGCTTACCTGTACCGCATGGCCCTGAACATCGCCGCCGACCGACGCCAGGCGGATGCGCGGCTGCTGACCGGCAGTGAAGTCGAAGAGCTGCTGCAGACAGCCGATGAAGCCCAGGACCCCTCGCGGGTGGTGGGTGGCCAGCGGGAAATCCAGTCCTTGCTCAAGGCCCTCTACGAACTGCCGGCGCGGCGGCGCCAGATCCTCATCGCTGCGCGCCTGGAAGAGGCGCCGCACCTGGAAATCTCCAAGCGTTTCGGGATTTCCACGCGCATGGTCGAAAAGGAAATCAAGGCCGGGCTGGGCCACTGCGCGCAGCGCCTTGAAAGAAAAGTGATCCAGCGGTTCGGTCCCGGGGCCGGAAAACCGTCTTAGTGATTGAGTCCCTGATAATCCGTTGAGTACCTGCGCGCTTGAACATTTTTAACTTCTCCGCTGCCCGGAATACCCCAGACAGCCCCCTGCACGATGAAGCGCGTGACTGGCTGGTGCTGCTGACTTCGGGCCGGGCCACCGTTGCGGATGCCAAAGCGTTGCGCCAGTGGTGCGCCCAGAGTCCGGAACATGCCCGGGCGTTCGAGCAGGCCAAGGTGTTGTGGCAGCAATTGGCTCCGGCCGCCGAGCAGGTTTCCCGTCCACGGCATTTTGGGCGGCGGGCGTTTTTGGGTGGGGCGATTGCGGCGTCGGCGGCGGTGTTTATGGTGCGGTTTACCGTGCCGGGTGGGTTTGCGGGGTTGACGGCGGATTATCGCACCGAGGTTGGGGAGCAGCGGCGGGTGGAGTTGGGTGAGGGGGTTCGGCTGGAGCTCAATACCCAGACGCGGATCAGTCGGCGTGAGGGGGGGATTGAGTTGGTGGAGGGGGAGGTTGAGGTGGTTGCCAATGCGGCGATGCCGCTCCAGGTTCAGGCTGGTGGAGGGTGGTTGAGTGCGGCTCGGGCGCGGTTCAATGTGCGCAATACGGATCACAGTGTGTGTGTGACGTGCATTGATGGGGCGCTGTTGGTGGCTGTGGGTGGGCGTACGGTTCGGCTTGAGGGTGGGCGGCAACTGACTTATGACGCTGGCGGTGTGGGTGAGCCGGTGGCGGTGGATGTGCAGGCGGTGGTGGCCTGGCGGGAGCAGGTGTTGGTGTTTGATAACGCGACCTTGGCGACGGTGGTGGATGAGATTAATCGCTATCGGCCGGGGATGTTGCTGCTGATGAATGCGGAGTTGGGCAAGCGGCGGGTGCAGGCGCGGTTTAGTTTGCATCAGTTGGCGGGGGTGGCGCTTTTGATTCGCGATGCGTATGGGGCCAAGTGTACGGAGTTGCCGGGGGGGGTGGTTTTGTTGAGTTAAGCGGTGGTGTGAATATCCGTTATTTAGGTAACGGCTGCTTATGGTTTCGCTCTTACAGCCATCCCTTTCAAGGTCTTGGTTTAAAATCCCCTAACCAATCCAGTCAGGACGACGAAACTATGTGGGAAAAGGTTTTAGAACGGTTTGAAAAACAGGCTCCGGCCAGCGTCATGACCAAGTTGATATTAGAGCAGGCAGTAGATGCCGCTTGGGTTGACAAGGTGTTCGATGATCACCGCCAACGGCAGTACTCACGTGAGCTTTTGTTTTCAACCGTTGTTGAGCTGATGTCCCTTGTTTCATTGGGCTTGAGGCCGTCGTTGCACGCGGCGGCGCGCAAGATGGAGGGCCTTTCGGTCAGTGTTTCGGCACTCTATGACAAGATCAAGCGAACCGAACCCGAGCTGCTTCGCGCCCTCATTTCGGGCAGTGCCGAGCGTTTGATACCAACCGTCGAAACGCTCGGCCATTCATCGATCCTGCCCGGCTGGCAGTTGCGTATTGTGGATGGCAACCACTTGCCGGCCACTGAAAAACGTCTAGGCGCTCTGCGCAATGAGCGCGGCGCAGCGCGCCCAGGATTTTCAGTAGTTGCCTACGATCCGGATCTGGATTTAGTCGTTGATCTTCAGCCGTGGGAAGATGCCTACGCCAGTGAGCGAGTCAGTGTTTTACCGCTGCTGGCCCGCGCATGCGCGGGCCAGTTGTGGATGGCTGACCGGCTCTATTGCACGCTGCCCATCCTGCAAGCCTGCGAGGACACGGGGGCTTCGTTCATCGTTCGCCAACCCAGTAAGCATCCACGCCTGGTCCAGGAAAGTGAGTGGCAAGACTCAGGGACGGTCGATAGCGGAACCGTTCGCGAACAAATCATCGAAGTGAAGGGTGGCCGCCGCTGGCGACGTGTTGAGTTGAGCCTGCAAACGGCGAATGACTCAGGTGATTTGGTGATGTGGTTCTGGAGCAATTTGCCCGACACCATCGGTGCCCGGCAGATAGCCGATTTATACCGTCATCGCTGGAGTATCGAGGGAATGTTTCAGCGCCTTGAGTCGGTACTGGACAGTGAAATTACAGGCCTTGGCAGCCCGAAAGCCGCGCTATTGGGCTTTGCCTCGGCGGTCCTGGCTTACAACGTTTTGTCGGTTCTCAAGCGTAGCGTTGAGCAGGCGCACCGCGAAACGCAGCCAGAGGGTTGGCAGGTTTCGATTTTCCATTTGGCGGTGCATGTTCGCAGTGATTATCAAGGCTTGCAGATCGCATTGCCTGCGGAAAATTTCCCTCTTGAAAAGACTCCGCAAGGGCTGGCAGAGCGATTGCTGGCCCTGGCAAGGATGATCAAACCTAAGTCCGTAGCAAAAAGCCCTCGTGGCCCCAAAGTAGCCAAGCCCAAGGAGTGGCTGGAAGGTAAGGCAGCACGGGCGCATGTCTCAACAGCTAGGGTGCTTAAGGCGGCCAAGTCGGATAAACGTACTTAAACATGGCCTTAAACGGACTTTTAAACGCAGACCTTGAAAGGGATGGCTCTTACAGCGACTCACTTTGGAAAAGCCCCAAAGTAAGCAAAGGGCTCTGCCCCGCCTGTCGGCGCCTCGCTGGGGCTCGGCGTTCCCTCACTCCGGCATTGCTCCGCGGGCCGCCGCGACGGGCCATCCATGGCCCGGCGCGGCTAAACCGGCGTCCTGCCGGTTTACCCGCTCCGCACTGCCTGCGTTCGGCCTCGGGCTTATTGGGGCAGTCAGATCAAAATCAAAAGCAAGAGCACAGCGGCCTACCGGCCGGCTTGAGTGTTGAAAGCAAAGGCAAGATCCAGAGCGAAAGCCAAATCTGAAGCTGATGCAGCTCTGCTTTTCTGTGGGAGCTGGCTTGCCTGCGATGCAGACAACTCGGTACATCAGGTACACCCAGTTGATGCCATCGCAGGCAAGCCAGCTCCCACATTTGGACCGTGCCCGCTTTAGCTTTTGATTTGGCTGTTGCTTCACCACACTCAAGCCGGCCGGTAGGCCGCTGTGCTCTTGATCTGCTTTTGATCTTGATCTTAGGCGCCCCGTTAAACCACGCTGGCCGAACGCAGGCTTTGGAGCGTGGGTAACCCGGCAGGACGCCGGGTTAGCCGCGCTGGGCCAAGGATGGCCCATCGCGGCGGCCCACGGTCCAAAGCCGGAGTGAGGGCACACCGAGCCTGGGCGAGGTGCCGAGTGGTGGGGCAAGAGCGTTTTGCTTACTTTTGCGCTGTTCAAAAGTGAGCCGCTGTAAGAGCGGAACCCATATCAGCCATCACCCAAATAACGGATATGTACACGCCCCCCCAAAAAGCCCTACCGCAGGGGCCCAAAAACCTGCCGATACCGCTCCACCCCCTGACCCGCCTCCCGCACCAGAACCACCTCAACCCCCAGCGGCTCCTCCTGCCGATTCCCACTCAACTGCCGCCACCCCTTATCCCAAACCCGCACCTGCAAATCCCTGACCTGCCCAAGCACCGCCACCGCACCCCTGGGCGCTGGCAGCGGATACCGATCCCGCGCCGGTGCCGCCGCCCGATACAGCGTGTCCCCCTTGAGCCACCACCGCACCCGCTGCAACCCATCCCCAGGAACCGGCGCACTCCGGATCACCTCCAACCGAAACCCCTTGCTATCCGAACTCCTCACCGACACCGCCGCCAACCCCCCAGGCTTCGGCGCCTCATCCCCAATCGGCGGCCCCAACTCAACCCCCGCACGCAAACTCAGATCCAGCTGCATCTGGTTCAGCGCCCGCAACAAGGTCTCAGTCTCCTCACTGCTGGCCTGCAAGTGCTGATCAGCACGGGTCACACTGTCCAGCCCGCGCCAGGCAATCACACTGACCACCGCCATCAACATGATCGCCACCATTACCTCAATCAGCGTAAAACCCTTCTGGTTACTCATGACTCACCACCCGCAACAACCCCGCCGCATCCCGCTGCAGACTCAGGCTGTGTAGCCCATCCGACAGCACCACCCGCATCGGCGGGTTCACCCATTCAGCATCCAGCACCAGGTGCTTCCCGGGCTCGATGCGCACCTGCATCGGCGTGCTGTCCCAAGCCCGCGGGCGCAGTTGCTGATCGCCACTGAAGTCCTCCAACCCCAACCCGTCATCCGTCGTGCGGCTAAAGCGAAACCCCTTGGCATCCGCCTTCCAGGTAATCGCCCGGCCATCCGCGCGAGCCTCGGCCTGGGCCACCTGCAGCAACTGGCTCAGGCGTTCCGCGTCCTTGCGCAGCAGGTGCAGCGGATCAGGCTTGATGCTCAGGCTGATGGCCGCACTGGCGATGCCGATGATCACCAACACCACCATCAGCTCGATCAACGTGAAGCCCTGCTGTTTCATTTTTTGCTCCCTGATCAACCGCTGAAATAAAAAGGTGTGAATTGCCCTGTAGCCTGAGGCAACGGACAACCAGGAGGTCCCGCCCATGGCATTCACCCATCGTTTTTCACCCGCCCATGGCGTCCAGGCCTTGGCGTTGCTGGCAGCGCTGGCAGGGGTGGCGACCTGGACGCCGTTGCTGCTCACGTCGGCCGAGTCCCACACCCCGCAGGCCGCGCCCCAGGCATTGGTCTCCCGCAGTGACAACCCTGCCGTGCAGTGGTTTTCCAATACCCCGGCGGTGATGCAGATCAAGGTCTCCGGGGTGCTTGCCGGTGCCCGTGGTGCGGTGGCCATCCTCAGCCTCAACGACGGGCCGCCCCGCAGTTTTTTGTTGGGTGAGCGGCTAAGCCCCGGCGTGCGCTTGACGGCCATTGAAGGCGATAGCGTGGAGATCGAACGTGGTACTGAAAAAATCCGCGTGCCCCTCGACAAGTTGCCCGACGGCCCGGCCTTGCCAAGCCTCACTCGGCAGTAACCGCGCGCTTCACCGGCGGGCGCCCCATCAAGGTTTCCAGGCGCGCCAGGGGTGGCGCTTCACGGGTCGCGTCCAGCACCCGAACGCTGACTTGGAACAGCCGCCCATCCGGCCCGTTGCTGATGGTCTGTTCGCAGCGCAATTTCAGCCGACCCTGGTCGCAGTCGAAGGTCTTGCGCCCGGGACTCACCCGACCTTCCAGGCGCAGTTCCGCCAGGCGACTCTGGGCCGCCAGCAGCGCCATCGACTTGTCCCGCAGCAGCCCGTTGCTGGTGGTCATCAGCCCGGCCACGCGCACGGCTGCGGCCATGGCCACGGCGATGATCGCCAGTGCCACCAACACTTCAATCAGGGTGAAACCTTGCTCGTTGCGGGGGCCGCCCATGGCGTACTCAAAACCGGGAATCAGGCCCGCAGACTAGTCCCCGGAGTTGACCGATTGGCGACCAAAGCTCCCGAGGATTTTCAACATGACTGACATGTGTTCTTGCAACACTGCGCCACGAAATGCACTCAAGCCAAGGAATGTCGAGATGGATATCGCACACTTCACCTCCCCACGCAGGCAGCGTGGTTTCACCCTGATCGAGATCATGGTGGTCGTGGTGATCCTGGGGATTCTGGCGGCGCTGGTGGTGCCCAAGGTGCTCGACCGCCCGGACCAGGCGCGGGCCACAGCCGCCAAGCAGGACATTGGCGGGCTGATGCAGGCCCTGAAACTCTACCGCCTTGACCACGGTTCTTATCCCACTATGAACCAGGGCTTGAAGGTGCTGGTGGAGCGCCCGGCCGACGCGAAAAACAGCAACTGGCGTGCCTACCTCGAGCGCCTGCCCAACGACCCGTGGGGCAACCCTTATCACTACCTCAACCCAGGGGCCAACGGCGAAGTGGATGTGTTCTCCCTCGGCGCCGACGGGAAACCCGATGGTGACGGCGTGAATGCCGATATCGGCTCCTGGCAGCTGTAAGGCCGGCGATGAACAGCCATTCGCCCCCAGCGGCGAAGCAGCGCGGCATGGCGATTATCAGCGCCTTGCTGATCGCGGCCGTGGTTGCGGTGATTGCCGGTGCCATGCTCACCCGGCAGACCGTGTTCACCCGCAGCCTGGAAGCCGAACAGCTGCGTATCCAGGGGCAATGGTTATTGAATGGCGGCCTGGAAACCAGTCGCCAACTCCTGTGGGATGCGCGCCGCCAGGACGTCTTGACCCGGCTCGATCAACCGTGGGCACGCCCCCTCGGCGGTGCTTTCGAGGGGCGGATTGAGGATGAGCAGGGCAAGTTCAACCTGCGCAATCTGGTGACCCAACAACACCCGGACGCCGTGCAATTGCAGAGCTTCGAGCGCCTGTGCCAATTGATCGGCATCGACCCGGCCGTGAGCCGCCGCATCAGCCGGCGGGTGATCGACTCATACGACCAGCGCGAGGTCACCGCCTCACTCACCGGTGGTTTCAACAGCAGCCGCGATACCTCGCCCGGAACAGCTGCGCCATTGATTCCAGCCAAGTACCCCATGCTGCGCAGTCTCACTGACCTCAGCGGTATCGAAGGCCTCGACCCGCGTCAACTGCGGCGCATGGCGAGCTACGTCAGCGTGCTGCCCGGCAATACCTGGGTCAACGGCAATACCGCCAGCGCCGAGGTGCTCAGTAGCGTGGTGCCGGGGCTTAGCCTGTCGCAGGCCCAGGCCCTGGTGGCCGAGCGCGACGGCGGGCGCTGGTTTATCAATCGCGGAGATTTCGTCAACCGGTTGCGCATGCCACAGGTCGCGGTGGACACGGTGCAGGTGGGGATCACCAGTGAGTGGTTTCGCGTGCAGGGCCAGGTCCGTCGCGAGCAGCGTCGGGTGACGTTGGAGGCGTTGCTGTATCGCCCCGAAGACCGTCAGCCCCAGGTGATCTGGTCGCGGGTGGGCGTATGAAGCGTTTGCGAATCGGCTTGCCGCCACTGGATGAACTCACCACCGAGAGCCAGGTGCAGTTCGCCTGGTTGGACCGCGCCGGGCAGGTCAGCCAGCTAGGCCAGGGCAGCCTGGCGCAACTGGCGAATAACCCGGCGGCGTTTTTTCTGCACCCGCGGGACAGCCTGCTGACCAGCCTGGAGCTGCCGCAATTGCCCTCCGCCAAGGTCGACGACGCAGTGACGTGCGCGGCCCAGGCATTGATCCTTGGCTCGTTGGAGTTGATGCATGTGGCCCACGGTCCACGGGAAAGCAGCGGACGGGTGCAGGTGGGCTGGTTGCCCAAAAGCAGCCTTGAACACCTGGGCCGGATAACGACCCAATTGAAAATCAAAGTGCGCGGCCTATACCCGGCACCGTATGCGTTGCCAGTCAGCGAGCCACCCAGCGCGGCATTCAGCGACGGGCATTTGCTGCTGCGCCTCAGTGTCCAGCAGGGTGCGGTGCATCCGTTGGGACAGCCCGCGCTGGATGATCTGCTCGCCACCGGCGTCGATGTGCATCAAGTGACCGGCGATGCCCGTTGGGCTGGGCCATTGCCGGGCTGGGGTTTGCACGGGCGGCTTCAGCAGGCGGCCACCGGTGGCTGGGGCAGGGCGGCGGCGTGCACGGCGCTGGCGGTCGCCATCTGGACCCTGGGCCTGAACCTCTACGCCGCCCGCCAGGTCGAGGAAGGCCAGCGCCTCAAGGCGCAGATGAGCCAGCAAGTGCGCCAGGCCTTTCCCGAGCTGCCGGTGATTCTCAACCCGCTGCAACAAGCCCGTCAGCAATTGGCCGCACGCCAGAGTGGCGCGGCGGCTGAGCCGGGCCAGCGTTTTACCGGCTTGCTGGCGCTGGCGGGTAGCAGCCTGCCGTCCATGGCGGGCAGCGTCGAGAGCCTGAGCTACGAGCAAGGCCGTTTGCAGGTGAGCCTGCTGCCCGACACCCGCAGTCCGGCGCTGGCGGCGGACGCGCAGGCGCTGCTGGCCCAGGCCGGGTTCGCCGCCACCCGCGACGACCAGGGCTGGACCCTCGGCCCGCTCGCCGAGCGCGTTGAAGTCGATGCAGACGATGAGGCCGAAGATGAATAAGCGTTGGCAGCTTATGCGCAGCCGGGCTCAGGTGTTCTGGAATGGCCTGGCCGTGCGTGAAAAACGTCTGCTGGTGGGTGCCGGCCTGGTGCTGGCGGGGCTGCTGACCTGGTTGCTGTTGATCCAGCCACCGCTGAAGAAGATCGATTACTGGCAAGCCGAAACCCCGAAACTGCGCAGCCAGGCCGAGGCCTTGCAGGTGCTGCTGCAAGGCGTCGCGGCAACCCCGCGCAGCAATGACCTGGAAACCGCCTTGCACCAGTCCCTCGACAACGCCGGGCTACAGGGTCGCTATCACTTGCAGGCGCAGGACGCCGGTAGCTGGCGCCTGACCTTCGAGCAAGCCCCGGCGGATGCCGTGGTCGACTGGCTGCTGGCCAACCCTCGGCCATTCTCCCTGGAAGTCTCCGAGGCCCGCCTGCAACGCGCAGGCGCTGCCACCCCTTCAAACTCGGCCGGCACCTTGTCCGGGACCGTTCGCATGGATCAGGCGCCTGGCGCTAAGGAAGCTTCATGAAGTGGTCATTGCCCAACGCTGCGCCTTATCGCAAGGTCGCTCCTTTGCTGTTGCTGGCGCTGGGAGCGTGCAGCAATCCCCAATCGCCCACACCGCTGCTGGTGGACAGCGAACTCGGCCAACCCCTGGCCGACACCCGACGCAGTGGCGACACACCGCTGGACCGCCAGCGCGAACCGCTGCCGCCAGCCCGAGTGCAACACCCGGTGACCAACAGTGCCCGCAGCCACGCCACCGCCCCGGCCAAGGCGCGCAACCCGTTGGGCGATCAGCCGGTGCAACTGAACTTCGTCGACGCTGATATTCAGGCCGTAGTGCGCGCCTTGTCCCGCGCCACCGGCCAGCAGTTCCTGGTGGACCCACGGGTGAAAGGCAACCTGACCCTGGTCAGCGAAGGCCAGGTACCGGCGCACCAAGCCTACGACATGCTGCTGGCGGCGCTGCGCATGCAAGGCTTCAGCGTGGTCGACGTGGGCGGCGTGGCCCAGGTGGTGCCGGAGGCGGATGCCAAGTTGCTGGGCGGGCCGATCTACAGCGGCGCCAACCCGGGCGGGCAGGGCATGCAGACCCGTACTTTCCGCCTGCAATACGAAAACGCGGTAAACCTGATCCCGGTATTGCGCCCCATCGTGTCGCCGAACAACCCGATCAACGCCTACCCTGGTAACAACAGCATCGTCATCACCGACTACGCAGAAAACCTTGCACGGGTGGCACAGATCATCGACGGCATCGACACCCCGAGCGCCATCGACACCGACGTGGTGAAAGTACAGAACGGCATCGCCGTGGACATCGCCGCCATGGTCTCGGAGTTACTGGAAACCCAGGGCGCCGACCAGACCCAGAAGATCAACGTGATCGGTGACCCGCGCTCCAACTCCATCATCATTCGCGCCGGCAGCCCGGAGCGCACGGAACTGGCGCGCAACCTGATCTACAAGCTCGACAACGCCCAGAGCAACCCGAGCAATATGCACGTGGTGTACCTGCGCAACGCCCAGGCCGGGAAGTTGGCGCAGTCGCTGCGGGGCTTGCTCACTGGTGAGAGCGACACCGGTACCAGTGACAATGCCCGCGGCAAACTGAGCAGCATGGGCGGCAACACCCAGACCGGCCAGGGCAGCACCCAGAACAGCAGTGGCATCCCCACCGGCAGCGGCACTGCCCAGCCCAGCGGTTACGGGCAAGACCCCAGTACCACCGGCGCCTCTTCCCCCAGCGACCAGAACACCGCGTTCAGCGCCGGTGGCGTGACCATCCAGGCGGACGCCACCACCAACACCTTATTGATCTCCGCGCCGGACCCGCTGTACCGCAACCTGCGGGAAGTGATCGACATGCTCGACCAGCGTCGCGCCCAGGTGGTGATCGAAAGTTTGATTGTCGAAGTCAGCGAGGACGATGCCAGCGAGTTCGGGGTGCAGTGGCAGGCGGGGAACCTGGGCGGGAAGGGTGGCTTTGGCGGGGTGAACCTGGGGGGCAGCGGCTTGAATGGAACCCCCACCAGCAAGACCAGTATTGATGTGCTGCCCAAGGGTTTGAACATCGGGCTGGTGAACGGCACGGTGGATATTCCCGGGATCGGCAAGGTGCTCGACCTCAAGGTGCTGGCCCGGGCGTTGAAGAGCAAGGGCGGGACCAATGTGTTGTCGACGCCGAACCTGCTGACCCTGGATAACGAGGCGGCGAGTATTTTTGTGGGGCAGACGATTCCGTTTGTCACCGGCAGTTATGTGACCGGTGGTGGCGGCACCAGTAATAACCCGTTCCAGACGGTGCAGCGGGAGGAGGTGGGGCTGAAGCTGAACGTGCGGCCGCAGATTTCCGAGGGTGGGACGGTGAAGCTGGATATTTACCAGGAGGTCAGCAGTGTCGACACGCGGGGTTCGGTGGACGCCGGGACGGTGACGAACAAGCGGGCGATTGATACGAGTATTTTGCTGGATGACGGGCAGATCATGGTGCTCGGGGGGCTGTTGCAGGATGGGTACAGCCAGGGTAATGACGCGGTGCCTTGGTTGTCGGATATTCCCGGGTTGGGGGCGTTGTTCAGGAATGAAAAGCGCAGTGTGACGAAGACCAATTTGATGGTGTTTTTGCGGCCTTACATTATTCGCGACAGTGGGGCGGGGCGCAGTATTACGCTCAATCGCTATGAGTTTATGCGCAGGGCCCAGGGTGGGTTGCAGCCGGAGCGCAGTTGGGCGATGCCGGATGTGCAGGCGCCGCAGTTGCCTTCGGTGGATAAGGCGATTCCCGAGGCGCAGGGTGTTAGGGCGGTGATTCGGGCGGTGCCGCGGTGATTTGGGTTTTGGATTGGGGGCATATCCGTTGCTGCGGTAACGGCCACCTATGGTTCCGCTCTTACAGCGGGTCACTTTTGGCAAACGCCCCAAAAGTAACCAAAAGGTCTTTGCCCCACCACTCGGTGCCTCGCCTAGGCTCGGCATGCCCGCACTCCGGCACGCCTCCGCGGGCCGCCGCGACGGGCCATCCATGGCCCGGCGCGGCTAAATCGGCATCCTTGCCGATTTACCCGCTCCACCGTGCCTGCTTGCGGCCATCGTGGTTAACGGGGCCCGCAGATCAAGATCAAAAGCCAGATCAACAGCAAGAGCACAGCGGCCTACCGGCCGGCTTGAGTGTTAAAAGCAAAAGCAAAAACCGGAGCGAAAACAGAGCTGCTTTTCTGTGGGAGCTGGCTTGCCTGCGATACAGACAACTCGGTTTTTCAGATACACCGAGGCGATGCCATCGCAGGCAAGCCAGCTCCCACATTTGGACCGTGCCCGCTTTAGATTTTGATTTTGCTCTTCAACACTCAAGCCGGCCGGTAGGCCGCTGTGCTCTTGCTGTTGATCTTGATTTTGATCTTAGGCGCCCCGTTAAACCACGCTGGCCGAACGCAGGCTTTGGAGCGTGGGTAACCCGGCAGGACGCCGGGTTAGCCGTCCTGGGCCAGGGATGGCCCATGACGGCGGCCCACGGTCCAAAGCCGGAGTGAGGGCACACCGAGCCTAGGCGAGGTGCCGAGTGGTGGGGCAAGAGCGTTTTGCTTACTTTTGCGCTGTTCAAAAGTGAGCCGCTGTAAGAGCGGAACCATAAGCGGCCGTTACCGAAGGAATGGATATGTACACAGCCAAACGAAGCCCAAAAGCATGAGCCTCCTACCTTACGCCTGGGCCAAATCCCAACGCATCCTCCTTCACCCGGGACCCCAGGGCCCGACGCTGACCATTTGCCCCTCAACCCCCGGCTGGTCCATCAGCGAAGTCCACCGCCAGTTCGGCCAGACCCACCTCATCCAGGTACGCGACGACGAACTCGACGGCCTCTTGGCCAGCGCCTACGCCGACACCGGCAGCGCCGCCGCCGTGGTGGGCGCCGCCGAAAACGAAGTCGACCTCGACCGCCTCATGCAAGACATCCCCGAAATCACCGACCTGCTCGACACCCAGGACGGCGCCCCGGTGATCCGCATGATCAACGCCTTGCTCACCCAAGCCGCCCGCGACGAAGCCAGCGACATCCACATCGAACCCTACGAAACCCACTCTGTGGTGCGCTACCGTGTCGACGGCACCCTGCGCGATGTCGTGTCCCCGCGCAAAGCCCTGCACGGCGCCCTGGTCTCACGCATCAAGATCATGGCCCAACTCGATATCGCGGAAAAACGCCTGCCCCAGGACGGCCGCATCGCCCTGCGCGTCGCCGGTCGTCCCATCGACATCCGCGTCTCCACCGTGCCCACCGGCCACGGCGAGCGCGTGGTGATGCGCCTGCTGGACAAACAAGCCGGCCGCCTGCAACTGGAAACCCTCGGCATGGACCCCGCCGTCCTGGGCAAACTCGACAGCCTGATCCGCCAACCCCACGGCATCGTGCTGGTCACCGGCCCCACCGGCAGCGGCAAGACCACCAGCCTCTACGCCGCCCTGGCCCGGCTGGATGCAAGCACCAGCAATATCCTGACCGTCGAAGACCCGGTGGAATACGACCTGCCGGGCATCAGCCAGATCCAGGTCAACGCCAAGATCGACATGACCTTCGCCCTGGCCCTGCGGGCGATCCTGCGCCAGGACCCGGACATCATCATGATCGGCGAAATCCGCGACCTGGAGACCGCGCAAATCGCTGTCCAGGCTTCCCTCACCGGCCACCTGGTACTCGCCACCTTGCACACCAACGATGCCGTTTCAGCGGTCAACCGCCTGATCGACATGGGCGTCGAACCGTTCCTGCTGGCCTCATCCCTGCTCGGTGTATTGGCCCAGCGCCTGGTGCGCCGCCTGTGCCCCCACTGCAAGCAGGAAGACCCGGCGGCGCCCGGCACCTGGCGGCCGGTCGGGTGTGTGCAGTGCAACCAGATCGGCTACAGCGGGCGTACCGGTATTCATGAATTGTTCTGCATCGATGATGAGCTGCGCGGGCTGATTCACCAGGGCGCTGGCGAACAAGACCTGAGAGCGGCAGCCCGCCGCGCCGGCATGTTCAGCATGCGCGAAGACGGCGAACGCTGGGTGCGCAGCGGCGCCACTGCCCCCGAAGAAATCCTGCGCGTAACACGGGACGCCTGATGAACCGATACCGCTACGAAGCCGCCGACGCCACCGGCAAGCTGGAGTCCGGGCACCTTGAGGCAGACAGCCAGAGCGGCGCCTTTGCCAACCTGCGCAGCCGGGGCCTGACGGCCTTGCAGGTGCAGATCGAGAACAACAACCCGCAAGCCGGCGGCAGCAGCCGGTTCGGTGCCAAGCTCTCGGACAATGACCTGGCCTGGGCCACGCGCCAGCTGGCGAGCCTGCTCGGTGCGAGCCTGCCGCTGGAGGCCGCGTTGAGCGCCACGGTGGAGCAAGCCGAGAAAAAACACATCGCCCAGACCTTGAGCGCGGTTCGCGCCGATGTGCGCAGCGGCATGCGCCTGGCTGATGCGTTGGCCGCGCGGCCCCGGGACTTTCCGTCGATCTATCGGGCGTTGATCGCGGCGGGGGAGGAGTCCGGCGACCTGGCCCAGGTCATGGAGCGCCTCGCCGACTACATCGAGGAACGCAATAACCTGCGGGGCAAGATCCTCACGGCGTTTATTTACCCGGGCGTGGTGGGGCTGGTGTCCATCGGCATCGTGATTTTCCTGCTCAGCTACGTGGTGCCGCAGGTGGTCAGTGCGTTTTCCCAGGCCCGCCAGGATCTGCCGGGGCTGACGTTGGCGATGCTCAACGCCAGTGATTTTATCCGCGCCTGGGGCTGGCTGTGTTTTGCCGGGATCGTGGGTGGTTTCTGGAGCTGGCGCCTGTACCTGCGCAACCCGGTGGCACGGTTGAACTGGCACAGCCGGGTGCTGCGCCTGCCGCTGATCGGGCGCTTTGTGCTGGGGCTCAACACCGCGCGTTTTGCCTCGACCCTGGCGATTCTCGGCGGAGCAGGTGTGCCGTTGCTGCGGGCGCTGGAAGCCGCGCGCCAGACCCTGTCCAACGACCGCCTGAGCCAGTGCGTCAGCGACGCCACCGCCAAGGTGCGCGAGGGCGTCAACCTGGCGCCGGCGCTGGCGGTGGAAAAGGTCTTTCCGCCGGTGCTGATCCACCTGATCGCCAGCGGCGAAAAAACCGGCTCCCTGCCGCCGATGCTCGAGCGTGCGGCGCAAACCCTGTCCCGGGATATCGAACGTCGGGCGATGGGCATGACGGCGTTGCTTGAACCCTTGATGATCGTGGTGATGGGCGCCGTTGTGTTGGTCATCGTCATGGCGGTACTGCTGCCGATCATCGAAATCAACCAACTGGTGACCTAGTCGCTGGCGAAACGCGGTCAAAAATGTGGGAGCTGGCTTGCCTGCGATGGCGGTGTGTCAGTCGCCCAGGATGCAAGCTGACCCGCCGCCATCGCAGGCAAGTCAGCTCCCACATTTGAACTGCGTTTCTTCAAGACTATTTTCGCGCGCCTGACACGCGGGTCCCAAACTCGGGTTCCTCATTCTGTCATCTGCCCAACCCTGCAACACGGCCTGTGCCGCCTCCAGCCCGGCACTCGAAATCCGCGCTGAAACCCCGCTGTCATCTCACCTCCAAACCGTCCAAAAGCATGACCAAAACACCCGAGAATCTTTTTAAAAATCAAGCCGTTCCTCCCGAGGTTTTTTCCTTTAGCTGTCATCGGATGCTGCGAGATTTCATACCCATGGCCTCACCCCTTGCTACCCCCGAACCACAGCCCGGGACCGAAGCCATAGCGTCATCTACCCCCAACGTACAAACACGACGAAAGGAGCTTCTTCATGTTTAAGCGCAACGTTCTCGCGGTATCCATGACCCTCGCTGCACTGTGCTCGGCCCAGGCTGCCATGGCAGACATCAACGGCGGCGGCGCCACCCTGCCACAACCGCTGTACCAGACCTCCGGCGTATTGACTGCCGGTTTCGCCCCGTACATCGGTGTGGGCAGCGGCAAAGGCAAACTGGCGTTCCTGAACAACGACTACAGCCAGTTCGGCACCGGCACCAAGAACGTGCACTGGGCGGGCAGCGACTCCAAGCTGACCTCGACTGAACTGTCCACCTACGCCTCCACCAAACAAGCGGCCTGGGGCAAGCTGATTCAAGTGCCTTCGGTAGCCACTTCGGTTGCCATTCCATTCAACAAGGCCGGTACCAACGCGGTTGACCTGAGCGTTGATCAACTGTGCGGCGTGTTCTCGGGCCGCATCACCACCTGGGACCAACTCCCGGCTACCGGTCGCACCGGTAACATCGTGGTGGTTTACCGTAACGAAGCCAGTGGCACCACCGAGCTGTTCACCCGTTTCCTGGCAGCCAAGTGCGTCAATGAGTCCAAGAAGTTTGTGGTCACCACCAACTTTGCAGACAGCTTCGGCGTGCCGGTAGGTGCCGTGCCTGCCGTCACCAGCCAAGGCGTGATGGACGCGCTGAACGCCGGTGATGGTCGCATCACTTACATGAGCCCGGACTATGCCGCTCCTACCTTGGCTGGCCTGGATGACGCCACCAAAGTGGCCAAGGTCGCCGGTGTTTCTCCAGCCCCTGACAACGTTTCCGCTGCCATTGCTGCTGTGCCAGTACCGGCGGCTGCCAACGTCGCCCTGCAGAACGCCTGGGTACCAGTATTTGCTGCTGCTGCCGACGCCAATGACCCAAGCGTCGTGCCTTACCCAAGCACCGGCTATCCAATCCTGGGCTTCACCAACCTGATCTTCAGCCAGTGCTACGCCGACGCCACCCAAACCTCGCAAGTGCGTGCGTTCTTCACCCGTCACTACGGTGCCAGCGCCCTCAACACCAACGACAATGCCATCAAGGCCAACCGCTTTGTGCCGCTGCCAACTGCCTGGAAAGCCGCGATCACCAGCAACTTCGTCACCGCAACCAGCGCGCTGAGCATCGGCAAGTCTGATGTCTGCAACGCCATCGGTCGTCCGCTGTAAACCACGCTTTTACCGACCGGCAACACCCGATCAGCAACGGCCTGTGCCGTTGCTGATTTTTTGCGTTGGCGGCCGGGCTAGCAGTCTTACATGAACTTTCCATGACAGAAGTTCAGTCCCGCCCCTCGCCAACCGCCTAACTCCCATACATGACGCACATCGCCAGTTCCCCATGGGCAATAACAAAGAAGGAAGCTTCCTGATGGTCCGCTGCAAACCACCGGTCAACCTGAATGCCCAAGGCCCTGGCGGCCAGACGATCCTGCGCCTCAAGCCACTGGCCCAAGCGATTGCCTTGTTCATGGTGGCAGGCAGCGCCAACGCGGCGACAGCGTTCAGCTCCGGCTGGTTTGCCGACAAGGGTGCCGCCCAGGCGGCGACTGCGGCCCGCCTCAACGGGGCGCAGGTGCCGGGAATTCCGTCGTTGAATCAGCAGGCGCGGGCGAACCAGCAGCTGTCACGTTCCATCAGCACGCTCAACAACAGTGTTGCGGCGATTGCGGCCCAGCAGGCGGCACAAGCGGCAGGCCGGCAAGCGGCGCTCGGCCAGGTCTCGACGATTCCCGACGGCCTCGGCAAGGGCGGCTTGCAGGTGGACAACAGCCTGACCCAGGGCTGGACCAACGCCAAGGGCCCGACCCAAAGCCAGTCCGGTGGCAAGACCACCGTCAGCATCGAGCAGACCGCCGACAAGGCGATCCTCAACTGGGAAACCTTCAACGTCGGGCGCAACACCACGGTCGATTTCCAGCAGCAGTCGAATTGGGCGGTGCTCAACCGCGTCAATGATCCCAACGCGCGCCCCAGCGAAATCCAGGGCCAGATCAACGCCCCCGGCACCGTGATGATCATGAACCGTAACGGGGTGATCTTCAGCGGCAGCAGCCAGGTCAATGTGCGCAACCTGGTGGCGGCGGCTGCCACCATCAGCGATGACCAATTCACCCAGCGCGGGATTTATGTGGATGCCAACGGCACCCAGCCGACCTTCACCGACGCGGCGGGCAAGGTCGAGGTGCAGCGCGGCGCGTTGATCCAGACTCACAACCCGGCCACCTCCACCGACGCCGGTGGCTATGCCTTGCTGCTGGGCTCGGAAGTCGAGAACGCCGGCAGCATCATCACCGCCAAGGGCCAGGCCACCCTGGCCGCCGGCGACAGTTTTTATATCCGCAAGGGCGTCGGCACCACCGGCAACGACCGCTCCACCACCCGTGGCAATGAAGTGGCCACCCGCCTCAAGGCCGACAGCACGTCGGGCAAGGTCAGCAACAGCGGCCTGATCATGGCGTCGACCGGCGACATCACCCTCACGGGGCACCAGGTGCAGCAGAACGGCGTGGCCCTGGCCAGCACCTCGGTGGATACCCGCGGCACGATTCACTTGCTCAACGCTGCCAGCGATGCCACCGGCAGCGTGACCCTGGGCGAGGGCAGCACCACGGCGATCCTGCTGGACGCCAGCGGCAGCACCGCCCTCAACAGCCAGAAGGACAATGGCCTGAGCAAGCTCGACGGCCTGCCCGCCAACCTGATCACCGGCCCGTTCAACAACCTCAGCGCGGTAGCCGACCGCACCGACCAATCGCGGATCGAGATCGTCAGCGGCGGCACTGTGGACGTCCAGAAAGGCTCAATCACCCTGGCCACCGGCGGCCAAGTGGCCGTCAGCGCCAGCCAACGCAGCCTGGTGCGCGATGGCGCGATGATTGATGTGTCTGGCGCGATTGGCGTCAAGGTGGCGATGGAAGCCAACAACATCAAGATCAACGTGCAGGGCAACGAGCAGCGCGATGCGCCGGTCAACCGTGACGGCGGGCAATTGATCAACAACGACGTATGGGTCGACCTGCGGGACCTGGTGTTCGTCCCGGCCGGCACCAACGGCTATGCGACGGACCGCTGGTACACCGCTGGCGGGCTGCTGGAAGTCGGCGGTTACCTGGGCACCCAGGGCCATTCGATCGGCGAGTGGATGGCCCAGGGTGGCACCGTGACGTTCACCGGCAAGGACGTGGTGACCCAGCAGGGGGCCCAGGTCAATCTGTCGGGCGGTACCGTCGATGTTCAGGCCGGCTACATCCGCCAGACCTGGCTCAAGGGGCCTGACGGCCAGCTCTATGAACTGTCGAAAGCCCCCGCGGACATTCTCTACGCGGGGATCTACAAAGGCTTTGAAGACACCAGCGCCCGCTGGGGCCGCAGTGATTTCTACTACAACCCGCTGGTGGCCCAGCAAAGCCGCTACGAGGCGGGCTACACCGTGGGCCGCGACGCCGGCAAGCTGGTGGTGGGCACCACCAACGCGGTGCTGGAAGGCCAGTTGATCAGCGATGTATTCCAGGGCGATCGCCAGACCCAGGCCCCCAATATCAACCTTGATGGTTATCAACAGTCACAGCAGGCCATGGCCCAGCGGGCGCAGTTGATCATTGGCCAGTACACGCCGGTCTACAACAAGGCCACCGGCACCTTGCGCTACGCCTTGACCCCGACCATCGACCAAGTGCTGATCGAGAGCACCACGCAAAAAATCGCCGACGGCCTGGACCTGGCCACCGCGCTGCCGACCGAGCGTCAGGGCAAACTGGTGCTCGACAGTGACCTGCTCAATGGTTACCGGTTGGGTGCGATCAAGGTCGGCGCCAAGCAGCAGATTGACGTCCATGGCGCACTCAAGGTGGCGGACGGCGGCGACATCACCCTATTCGGCCCTGTGGTTTCAGTCAATGCCAACCTCACGGCCCACGGTGGCAGCATCAACGCGGGCAACCTGTTGAATCAGGTCGACCTCAATCGCTCCAATGTCGTCGGCGACGTGATTCTGCCGGGCACCGGGCGGCTCGATGTGGCCGCCGGGGTCAGGCTGGACAGTTCCGGGCGCTGGAATAATCTGGCGCTGGACCCATCGGCCACTGACGGGGTGGCGTATATCAACGGTGGCAAAGTGTCGTTGCGCAGCTCCGGGGACGTGAACCTCGCAGCGAGCAGCCGGGTGGACACGTCGTCCGGGGCAACCATCGGCCTGGATGGCAAAGTCCGGGGCGGCAAGGGCGGCGACGTGACCGTGGGCGCACTGGGGGCTTTGGACCTGGGCGCTGAGATTCGCGGCTATGGCGTCAGCGCAGGCGGTACCTTGACCTTGCAGGCCAACCAGGTGCAGATCGGCGAGAGCCCGCAGGCGCAGGACGCCAAGACCTTGCAGTTGGCCGGGGATTTTTTCAACAAGGGTTTTTCGGCCTATGACATTACCGGCAACGAAGGGTTGCTGGTCACCGATGGCACTCAGGTTGATGTGAGCGTGCCGGCCTACCGGCTCTCGGAGCAGGCCGCCACGACGCCGGGCGGCGGCGATGCGGCCAGCGTTATGGAACGTTGGACCCCGCCGCTTTACCAGGAAGACGCCAGCAAGGACGTACTCACTCAACGGCGGGGCGCCAGCCTGACCCTTTCCGCCGGCCACCTGGAGTCGCCTGCGGCGCAATTGCCGACAACGGCACTGGTGGTGGGCAAGGGTGCGGTGATCAGCGTCGACCCGGGCCAGGCAATCAATCTGCGCAGCATCGGCCAACTGACGGTCGACGGCACGCTCAATGCCTGGGGTGGCAGTGTCAACCTGAACGGCCTGACCACGCGGGCGTTCGAGCAAGCCAACGCGATCGGGCATGGCCGCTCCATCTGGCTGGGTGAAAACGCACTGATCGATGTCGCCGCCCGGGCCGCGACCGCCGTGGATAATCGCGGAAGCCAATACGGGCTGGTCCGCGACGGTGGCAAGATCAGCATCGGTGGCGAGGTCAACCTGAGCACCGGGACGGTCACGGCCAGTGACCTGTTTGTGGTGGTACGCGAGGGCGCCCGGCTGAACGCGTCGGGCACGCAAGCCGTGTTGGATGTACCGGGGCAGGGCGCAACCCGGGTGGCCAGCAATGGTGGCAGCATCAGCCTGGCGTCCAACAATGGCTTGTACCTGGACGGCAGTCTGGTAGCCCGGGCCGGCGGTGCCGGCGCAGCGGGCGGCAGCCTGAACGTGGCGCTGGACAGCCCGTATTACACCAAGAGCAGCGTCACGGACCGGGTACTCAAAGTGCGCGAACTGGTGCTCGGCCAGACCCATCAGGCCCACCCGCTCGCCGGCTCCGCCGCCGACGCAGCCGACAGCCTGGAATACGGCCATGCTCGCCTGGGCGTAGACCAGGTCAGTGCGGGCGGTTTCGACAACCTGGCGTTGATGAGCAACGGCCTGTTGAGTTTCGACGGCGATGTGTCCTTGGCCATGGGCCAGGGCCTGCGCCTGTACAGCGGTGCCTTCAACCTCAGTGAGGGCGCGGCGGCCAATGCTCGGGTGAATCTGTCGGCACCCTATCTGCTGCTGTCCGGCATGGATTCGCCGGCCCGGGAGTTCTACGTGAACCCGGTGTCGGTGTTGCCGTTACCATCGCTGCGCGCCACCGAGGCGCAGTTCAATGCCAGTGGCAGCTTGATCGATGTGCGCGGCAGCGTGTTGTTTGGCAGCAAGGGCAAACTGCGCCAGGCCGACGACAGCCTGGTGGGCCTTGAGCGTCGCGGCTTTGATCAGGTCAACCTGACCAGCCAGGGCGATCTGCGCTTCCTGGCGGGCGCCAACCCGGACGGCGTGGCCTTGAAGGTCAGCACCCAGTTATTGACCCAGGGCGATATGACCTTGCGCGCGGCGCAGTTGTATCCGGCGACGGAGGTCGGTGCGCGGGTCATTGCGGGCTACTTGAGCGAATTCAACAGCCTCAACATCACGTTCGACCCGCTGCGTACCCTCACCATTGGCCGTACCGGCAGCACGGATGCCGCGGTGCCTTACTCGGCATTCGGGCGCCTGCAACTGGGCGCCGCGACGGTGCGGCAGGGCGGCGTGGTACGGGCGCCCCTGGGGTTGATCGATATCGGCACCATGGGCAGCAGCCAGGTGCAATTGTTGCCGGGCAGCGTGACGTCGGTGAGTGGCAAAGGCCTTGTGCTGCCGTATGGCGGCACCCTGGATGGGCAGGTCTACACGTACAACGGCAAGACCGTGACGTTTGTCGGTCAAGGCGGGCTGGTCAATCAGAACGCGGAACTCAGCGTCGGGGTGATGCTCGGCGGCCAGTCGGTGCAGGTGCAGCCTGAGGCTACCCTGGACCTGTCCGGCGGTGGCGAGTTGCTGGGGGCCGGGTTCGTCTCCGGGCGTGGCGGCTCTACGGATGCGCGCTACAGCCCGTTGGTGCAGTTCGGCGCCAATGGCGGTTTTGTGTTGCCAGGCCTGGGCACCAACCCGATTTACGCCATCGTGCCCGGCGTGCAGCCCGGCGCGGCGCCGGTGGCGCCGGAGAAGGGGGCGGTCGATCCGTTGGTGGGCCAGCAGGTCACCATCGGCGCCGGAGTGCCGGGGCTGCCGGCGGGCACTTATACCCTGATGCCGTCCACCTACGCCTTGTTGCCCGGTGCTTTCCGCGTCGAGATCAACGGCCTGGCCGGGCTCGGCAGTGATGCCGCCACCCAACGGATGCGCAATGGCTCCTGGTCCACCGCCGGGCGCTTGTCCATCGCCAACACCGGGATCAGCAACAGCGTCGCCAGCCAGTTGATTTTGACCTCGGCCGATACCTTGCGCCGCTATTCCCAATACAACGAAACCAGCTACGCACAGTTCGCAATCGCCGACGCCGCGAAACAGGGGGTGCCACGCCCGATGCTCGCCGTCGACGCCAAGACCCTGAAACTGGCCTTGCGGCCCGGGGGCGGCGCTGATGGGTTTTCGTTCCAGGGCATAGGCCGTTTTGAGGCGGCGGCGGGTGGCTACGGTGGCGCCGTGGCGGTGATTGATCCAAGCAAACGCGGTATTGAAGTCGTCGCGGCGGGCAGCTCCGCAACCGCCGGCTTCAGCGGTATTACCTTCAGCGACGACAGCCTCAACGCCCTCGGGGCCTCGCGCCTGATGGTGGGGGGCATGACGGCGGTGCAGTATGGCCAGTCCGGCAACTACATCGTTCTGGCAGGCGGTACCAATCAGGCCGACAGCGCAATCACGCTACGGGAGGGCGTGACGCTCGCCGCGCCGGAAGTTTTTCTGTTGAGCGACACGAAAGCGATCGTTCTGGAGCAAGGGGCATCCATCAACACCATCGGCCGTGGCCAGGCCAGCTACGATGCCCGCGATGGGTTTATCTACAAGGTCACCAATATGCTGGCGGTGTCCAACGGCTTGCTTAATGTCATTTCATCCGGTTCGGCGTTTCCCAGCGGCGGGATCAGGGTCGGGGTGTGTGACACGGTCGTGTGCAGCGGGCAAACCGGACTGTACTCCGAAGGCAGTATCGTGGCGCTGACCAACAATACCTTCCAGCTCGGCGACCAGGTGCGCTACGGCACCCGCCACCTCAACCTGGGGGTCAACACCATTAACCTGGGCAGCGTGGACGCCCTGGCTGCTGCCGCTGCGGCCAATCAGTTGCCCGCCGGCCTGACACTCACCCAGGCGCTTCTTGATCGCCTGCTCAAGGGTGATACCCAGTTCGGTGCGCCGGCCCTGGAAACCCTGCAGCTCTCGGCGCGGGACAGTTTCAACTTCTACGGCAGTACCTCCCTGGACACCTATGACCCACTGACGGGTAAATCGCGTCTGAGCAACCTGATGCTTTCCACCCCGGCAATCTACGGTGCCGGTGGCGCTGGCGACGTGGCCAGTATTCATACCGCCAACCTGATCTGGCAGGGCGCGACCACACCACCGGGTAGCGTGATAGGCGGCGGGGCGGGCACTGGCAGCGGGCGCCTGGATATCAACGCCGAACGTATTGAGTTCGGCTACGGCGCCTTTGCCCAGACCAATACCGTGAGCAGTTTCGACCGCCTGGCTTTGGGCTTTGCCAGCGTGAACCTCAATGCCAGCGAGCGCATTACCGCCAACCACAAGGGCAGCCTCTCGGTGTATCAGAGCCAGGGCGCCTATGACCCGGTGAAGGGCTTCCAGTACAGCGGTGGCGACCTGAATATCATCACGCCCCTGATGACCGGCGAAGCCGGTTCGGTGAACCGCATCACCGCAGGTGGGGCGATTGATCTTGCAGCGTCCACGGGCGCACGGGGCAAGGCCAACGGCCAGGGCGCCGAACTGTCCCTGCAAGGCGACAGCATTCGCCTGGCCACGGCGGTAGTGCTGCCCAGCGGCAAAGTCAGCCTGGGGGCCCGGGGCGATGTGGTGTTGACCGACGCGGCCATGGTCGACGTGGCCGGTCGCGCCATCGTGTTCAACGATGTGACCCAGTACGGCGCGGGCGGCACTGTGCTGCTGGACAGCGGCAGCGGCAATATCCTGCAGGCCGCCGGCTCGATCATCGACCTCTCCGCCAAAAACAACCAGGCCGGCAAACTGCGGGCGGTTGCGGTGGACGCGGCGGGCGGTATTGTCGACCTGCAAGGCACGATCCTCGCCGGCAGCAGTGGCTATTACGATGCGGGCGGGACCAGGATGCCTTATGAGGCCGGCACCGTGGAAATCCAGGCCCAGCGCCTGGGCAGCAGCGGCTCCCTGGACCAGCAGTTCGCCGACCTCAACCAGCGCCTGAATCAAGGCCAGGTGTTCGGCACACGCAGCTTCCAGCTCAAGCAGGGCGACTTGACCATCGGCAATGGCCTCAAGGCCGGCACCCTCAACGTCTCCGTGGACAATGGCAGCCTGCGGGTCACCGGCCTGGTGGACGCCAGTGGCGAGCGCGTCGGCAGCATCAACCTGGCCGGCAAGCACGGCCTGACCCTGGACGGCGGCGCGGTACTCGACGCCCATGGCAGCCAGCTGCGGGTGGACAGCTACGGCAAGATCATCGACTCGCCCAACCGGGCCATGGTGGTGCTCGGCTCCGGCACCGGCCAGTTGACCCTGGCCGATGGTGCACGCATCGACCTGCGTCACGGCACCGAGGTGGTCCAGGGCAATGACGGGCGCAACCGCGGCACCCTGGAACTGAATGCACCACGGCTGATCAACGCCGATGGCACCAGCAACGACATCAACATTGATGCCCATGGCCGCCTGACGATCCAGGGCGCGCGCTCGATCGCCCTCAACGGCATGATCAGCTACGACGATGCGCCACTCGTTACCGACCCGACGGCCAGCGGGCGGCCTTACCAGCAGATCGACCAGGCCTACCTGGATGGCAAGCATGTGCTGAGCACGGCTTTTATCAACGGTGCATTGCTCAACCAGAACCTGCTGCAAAACAAACTTGCCGGGCTTAACAACTCAACCTATGCCGATGCCTTCCACCTGCGGCCCGGGGTGGAAATCGTCAGCAAGACCCCGGACGGTGACCTGGTGGTGCAGGGCGATCTGGACCTGTCCGGCTATCGCTACGCCAGCCTCAACCCCAACAGCCAGAAAACCTCGGTGTATGGCTCCGGTGAGTCGGGCAGCCTGACCCTGCGCGCCGGTGGCGACCTGAACATCTACGGCAGCATCAACGATGGTTTTGCGCCGCCGCCGCAGACCGTCGATGACAAGGGCTGGGTGTTGTTGCCGGGCATCGACTTTACCGGCGGCACGATCATCGTGCCGGGTAACGGCATCACCCTGGCGGACGGCACGACTTTCCCGGCTGGCACCGTGCTCAACTACGACCTGCCGATCAAGGCCGTGGGCGTGGCCGCCGGTACGCGCTTGCCGACCCGAGCGACGCTGAACCAGGACCTGACGCTGCCTGCCGGTACGGTGCTGGCCGCAGCAGTGTTCGACAGCGCCGGCAATGTGCTGTTTGCAGCCGGCACGTTATTGAGCCAGGCACACACCCTGGCGGCCGGTTCACAGCTGGACGCCGGCAGCCTGCTGACCCAAAACACCCAGCTCGGGGCGCTGATCTGGCCCAAAGGTGTGCCGTTGCCGACGAATTCTCAGGCGATCAACCCATCGTTCAACGTCGTGACGCTCAATGGCGACATGCCGCTGTCGCGCGGCGCGTTGATTCCTTCCGGCACCAACGTCAAGTTGCCGGGCGGGGCTGAGTCGGTGGCGTTGCGCCCGGAAGTGGCGGGGCGCCAGGGCAAGCTGTGGGCTCTCTCGCCGATGCTGGCCGAAGGTTCGCAATCCTGGTCTCTGCGGTTAGTAGCGGGTGCCGACACCGAGGCGGCCGACAGCCGTATCCTGCAAGCCCATCCGCGCAGCGGCGACCTGCGTTTGGCCGACAGCCACTACGGCATGTTTGCCAAGGAAATGCCCGCCAAGGGCAAGCTGACCTGGACCGCCTTTGCGGTGGAGGACTTTGCGGCCAACGGGGTGGTGGTCAAGGAAGGCGATCCGATCGACCAAAAGACCCTCGATGATTTCGGGCTGGGTTCGATTGATGATTTCTGTGCGGGCAATCCGGCGTACTGCGCAGTGAAAGTGGGCTATGTCTGGACCGAATTCGGCGCCAAGGACCTGGCGGACAACGGGATTATCGTCACCGTCGGAACGCCGATCGAGCAAAGCATCCTGGACCAGTTCGGTATCCCTTCCATCGATGAGTTCTGTGCAAGTTCGCCCGCCTACTGCCTGGCCCAGAGCGGCAAAGAGTATGCGGCGACCCCGTCCAGCAGCCGTTTCAGTGTGATTCGCACCGGTACGGGCGACCTCGAACTGCTGAGTGCCGGCAACTTGAGCATGGACTCCCTGTACGGGGTCTACACCGCCGGTACATCGTCCACCGCAACCGGTGCCGGTGACCCCTACAACCAGCCCAAGGCCCTGAACAGCGGCAAGACGGTGCTCAACGATACCAACAGTTATTTTGAACAGTTCGTCAATGGTTCATCTGACAGCCTGTACCGTGCCTGGTACCCGGAGGCGGGGGGGAACCTGAGCGTGAACGTGGGGGGCAACCTGACGGGGAATATCCTGGGAAGCGTCTTCAACCCAAGTCGGCCCAACCCCTTGGATAACGGCATCGACTCCGCCGATGTGGCCAACTGGTTGTGGCGCCAGGGCAGCGGCACGGTGAACACCGGTGGGCAGGCGCAGCCGACGGCCTGGTGGATCAATTTCGGTAGCTATACCGCCAATGCCTCCAAGGCTGATGCGTTTGTCGGGTTTACCGGTTTCGGCACCCTCGGCGGCGGTGACGTGGACGTACAGGTAGGCGGTGATGCCGGTGTGCTTCGGCGCATGGACGGCAAGCAAATGTCGGCCTCTGCCAACCCGCGCAGCCAAGGGCTGGTGCTGGCGGTTGGCAGTACCGGGCGGGTTGCCGGTGATGGCAGCCTGCAGTTGACGGGCGGTGGTGATTTACGGGTGCGTATCGGTGGCGCCCTGAACCCTGGCAGCGTGGTTGACGTAAACGATCAGAACGGCCAGTTGGTGAATATCCGGGGCAATGCCCAACTGCAAAGTGCAACCACGGGCCGGATCGACCTGACCTACGGCAGCAACAGCTCTGAGCAGAGCCCGGGCGAAACCCGCGCATTCGATCCGTTCCAGGCGACCCGTGGCCGGGCAGTGGGGGGCATCACCCTGGTACCGGGTGATGCCACATTCAACCTGACCACATTGGGTGACCTGGTGCTGCAGCAAGTGATTGACCCGGGCCGTGTCGTCCTGCTGAACAACTCATCGTTTACCCGTGGCGGGACGAGTGGGACCGGCGAAAGTTGGTTCTCATTGTGGACCGGGCACACGGCAATCGACCTGTTTTCGGCGGGGGGCAATTTGACGCCAGCTGTCTCCGCCGCAGCGTCCGACCTGGCAACTGTCTACCCATCGATCGTTCGAGCGACGGCGGCTGGCGGCAGTATTTATTACGGAAACGCCGTCCTGGGGTCCCAAGCCGATACGAGTCCGATAAATGCCTTGGTGCTCGCCCCAGGTGCCAGCAGCCAGTTGCAATTCCTGGCCCATGACTCGATTTATGCGGGCGGTATGTTTATCACGCCTTCCGGGGCCGACCCCAGCATCATGGCCACACCTTGGCGGCCGGCGTTTGTCGGGACCGTTGATGGCCAGGTGGTTGTCGATGGCAACAATCTGTCGGAAAACGGTAGTTCGCCGGGTTCCATTCCGCGGCCTCTGTTTGCCTTTGGCTCCGCCACGGCGTCGGCAGCCGCTTACGCGCCAACGGAACCGGCGCGGTTCTATGCCTTGACCGGCGATCTGGTGGGGGTCAGCAGCGGCCGGACTCTGACGTTTAATTCTTCCCCCTCGTTTTTGCATTCGGGGCAGACCTGGTACGAGGGTAACGGGCCGGTTTGGATGATGGCGGGGCGAGACATTGTCAGCAGTGGCAGCCGTTTTAATACGGCCCCTGGTGCGGTCAGCGAGCAGTCGACCGGCAACCTGTTTATCCACAACAACCCCGCTGACATCTCCATCGTCTCCGCCGGGCGCGACATTCTGTACAGCAACTTCCAGGTTGCCGGTCCCGGCCTGCTGGAAGTGACGGCGGGCGGCAATATCCTGATGTCCGGGCGTGATCCGGCGAAGGGTGGCGAAGTCAGCATCACCAGCCTTGGCCCGGTGGTCGCGGGCGACAACCGCCCTGGCGCAGGCATCGTCATGCAAGCTGGCGTCGGCCCCAACGGCCCGGATTACCGGCGCTTTGTCGAGGCCTACCTGGACCCGGTCAATCTCGTCCAGCCAGGCGAACCCCTGTCGATCCAGGGTGGCAAGGTTGCCAAGACCTACGAAAACGAACTGGTCACCTGGCTCGCCGAGCGCTTCGGTTTTGTCGGCAGCAGCGAGCAGGCCCGTGCGGTTTACGCAGCACTGCCCGCCGAGCAGCAACGGGTGTTCGCCCGTGATGTGTACTTCGCCGAACTCAAGGCTGCCGGCCGTGAGTACAACGCGGTGGGCGGTGTGCGCCAGGGCAGTTATGTACGGGGGCGGGCGGCGATTGCCGCGCTGTTCCCGGACAAGGACGTGGCCGGCAACCCGATCACCTACAAGGGCGATATCACGCTGTTCGGCGGCTCCGGCGTGCACACCAATTTCGGCGGCTCGATCCAGATGCTGACCCCGGGCGGCGGGCAGACCTTCGGCATCGAAGGCGCGGCACCGCCGTTCACGGCAGGTGTGATCACCCAGGGCGCCGGCGATATCCAGTTGTATTCCATGGGCAGCATCCTGCTGGGCCAAAGCCGCATCATGACCACCTTCGGCGGCTCGATCATGGGCTGGTCCGGCGAGGGCGACATCAACGCCGGTCGCGGTTCCAAGACCACCGTGGTGTACACGCCGCCCAAGCGTGTCTATGACAACTGGGGCAACGTCACGCTGTCGCCGGCGGTGCCGAGCACCGGGGCGGGGATTGCGACGTTGAATCCGATTCCTGAAGTGCCGGCCGGCGACATCGACCTGATCGCCCCGCTGGGTACCATCGACGCGGGCGAGGCGGGGATTCGGGTCTCCGGCAACATCAACATCGCCGCGTTGCGGGTGGTGAACGCGGCGAACATCCAGACCCAGGGCAAGTCGTCCGGGGTGCCGGTGTCGGCAGCGGTGAACACCGGGGCCATGACCTCGGCGAGCGCGGCCGGTGCGGCGGCGTCCCAGGCGGCGGAAGATGCCGCCCGCAGCCAGCAGGCGGCGGCCAAACAGGGCCGGGCGTCGATTGTCACGGTGGAGGTGTTGAGCTTTGGCAGCGAGCCGGTGCAGCGCAAATCGGAGGACGGCCAGAAGACCTCGGGCTACAACCCCAACAGCCCGGTGCAGGTGCTCGGCGCCGGGCCGTTGAGTGACCAGGCACGGGCGCGGTTGACGGATGAGGAGCGTCAGCAGATCAGTTTGTAGTGTTAGAAAAGGACCTCTCGTTGTATTTGGGGCGATCATTGATCGCCCCTTTTTTTCGTCTGGATCACGGTTGATCCTTGAGGGTCTGGAAGGCTTTCACGCGCTTGACCAGGCTTTTCTTGCTGGCCGAGTCGGCGCTGTTGAACAGAAACGAAAAGTCCGAAGCCAGGGTGGAGCTGCCGGCGATGGTTGCGTACTGATGACAGGCATTGCAGTTATCGCCCTGGACGTAGGTCTCCAGGGTGGTGTTGGCCACCGGTACGTTGCCCTGGCTGATAAACGGCCCGTAGGACAGTGGCACTTGCGCACTGACACCCGGTTCCGGCTGGGTGGGCGGGTTGGGGGTGAGGGTCCAGAGTACGTTGATCAATTTGTAGTACTGGAACACCGACTTGCCCTGGCTCTGCTGGGCGAAGTTGGCCTGCACCGCGCCGTTAAGCGCCTGCAGTTCAGTGGGCAGCGGATGTTCCCGGGTGGTCTGCACGGGTTGGTCCCGTGGAAACGGCTCGGTGCAGTCGCGGTCGGGATGGTGCTGTTTGCACTGGATACGCGCCACGTTCGGCGTGCATTCGGGGCCGGTGCCGCAGTTCGGGTTGTTGAAGGCAAAGCTGTCGGGCGGCGTCTGTTGTGGCGGCACCTGGTTGGGTTCCGGCACGTTGTCCACCTGCTCGAAGGTGGTCCAGATGAAGTTGGGCGAGGCTTGGGTCTTGTTGATGATATGCAGGCCCACCAGGCCCACCACTTGTTGGGTGCACTGCAAGGTGGCCGGGTTTTTGAGCCAGGCGACGGTGGTCAGGTAACGCCCGTAGAGTTCGGGTTTGCCGGTAAGGATCCGCCACGCCGCCTTGACCTCCAGGGCTCCCAGTTGCTCCTGCGGCACCGGGTTGGGCGGCAGCGAGCGCATGGGTTCACCGATGGGCAGAGACAGCCCGCCCGGGTTCTGGTTGTCGAGGTTCTGCGCGACTGTCAGCTGGTTGGCTGCGTCGTACAGCCCTTTGCTGACGATGTAGTCGAACTCGGCCTTGCCCACCTTGCGTTCAAAAAACACCAGGTTCTGCGACTGGTCCGTCAGCCAGCCGCCGGAGGCTTCCATGATCGGGTCTGGAATCGAGGCGAGGGTGCCGCTGGACAGGTGAAACCCATGCCGCGCGTTGATCGCGCTTTCGGAGGTGGCGGTCATGAACTTGCGCGCCCCCACCGACATCGCCCTGAGGCTACCCTGGGTGCTGCAATTGGACGGCACCAGGGTTTGCACGCCCCAGCCGGTGGGCGCGGGCGCGCCGGGCAGGAAGATATCGTTGGCATCCTTGTAGCTGGCCCACACGGGCGCCACGCTCATCGGCTGCCCGGAGGCAGTCGGTACACCGAATTGCGCCAATGTACTGTTCATGTCCGGCTCACCCGCGAGGGCGGGCGTGGCTGGCCAACCGGGATTCACCGGCCAGTTCAGGGCAATGAACAACTGCCAGCCAAAGCAATTCATAAAGCTCTGGCCGGTGGCGTTGAAGTTGTTAATCGGCAGGAAACCGCCGCTTTTCGGATTGAACACCAACTGTTGCTGCACGCAAGCGTCGGCGTCGGACGTGGGGGATGCGTAGGCGGCCTGCATGGCGAACAGGCTCAGCACCACACTGGTCAGCAGCGATAAAACACTTAAGCGTAACCTGGACATCATCGCGCTCCTTGCAAGCAGGTAAAGCCGCACCCTGGGTGGATGCGGCTGATGGGCCGTATCAGTCAGGCGCCAGGCACCAGCGCCAATCCGGATTCCCATGGGTGTTCCGTCGCGCTGGGGTTATCGGCTTCGCCCGGGTTGAGCGCGCGCACCGTCACCAGCCCCGGAGCGGCAGTGGGGCTTACGGTGATGGTCAGCAAGTAGCCCTGGGTGCCGCCGGAGTTGGTTTGCCCGGGGATGGCGGAGGCATCCGGCAGGAACTGGGTGACCTGCGCCGTCACGCCGGGATTGGAAAATTGCACCCGCGCCGTCTCGGCGGTGGTCTTGAGATCGGCGCCTTGCACCACCAGGGCGAACTGCCCGCTGGTGCCGGGTGCCAGCCAGGCCGGCAGGTCGGTAGGCGACTGCCCGTAGAACAGATCCAGGGGCAGCAGTTGCACCGGCCAGGGTTGTACGCCGTTGACCCGATCCTTCACGCAGGGGCAGGAGTCCGGCGTCGGGCTGATGGGCGTGGTTGTCACACTCAGGCCCACCAGCAACTGCTGGGCAATCACCCACACATAGTCGATCGGCTGGCCACTGATGGTGATGTCGTTGATCGAAAACCCGGCGCTGACCGGCACTTCAAACACCGCTTGCAGGATCTGGTCGGAGCCGTTGGCGGCGGACTTGGCGGTGCCACGGGTGATTTTCCAGTACTGGCTGACGTCCTGGCCTTGAGGGCCTTTCCACGCCGAGAAGTCGGTGGGTTGTTGCAGGTAAAGGCCGATGGGATTGGTCAGGGACAGCCGGTTATTCACCGCCACGCTGTTGGCCGAGAAACCGATATGCGGGTCGGAGTTGCGGTAGTTCTGCCCGTATTGCGCGCAGCAGATCAATGCCTGGGAATTCTGGCTGCTGGCCAGTGGACGCAGGATGGTCGCCGCGGCGGCCAGGTACACCTCGGCGCTCAGGGTGTTGGGGCCGGAGGTCAGGTGCATCGCCCCGCCGTATTGGCCGGGTACGCAGGCGGTGCCGGCGTTCCATTTGTTGACCGTGTCGTAGGCCGGTTGGCCGGTGGTAGGGTCGATGACCGGATCGCCCGCTTTGCCGGTCGGACAGTCGGCGGTGTAGCGCAAGTACAGGTCTTCGAGCTGCACCTGCGGGTCGATGTAGTCGCGGTACAGGCCCAGCACTGCATTTGGATCAATGCGCCACATGGCCAGGAAATACGCCGGGTTTTCGCAGGTGAAGGTGATCTTGCGCATGTTGCCGTCGGCATCGCGCACGATGGACCACTCGCAGTATTCGTCAAGCCAGCCACGGGGCCCCGAGGGCGAGAAATCCTTGTACTTGCCTTGCCAGTCGATGGTCGGGCAGCGGGTGACGGGCAGTTGCAGCAGGGTGCCTTGCTTGTTCGGGTCGTAGAGCATGTACAGGGTGTTGTTGATCGTAATCTGGCCGTTGTCGGTCAGCTCCATCACCTGTTGCATGGACATGGCCTTGCCGCCCAATTGCGGAATCACCGCCGTGCCGTTGTTGTAGAAGAACGTCCACAGCCGATTGGGGAAGGGCGCCCAGGTAATCGCCGGCGGCGTGGTGGGGCCGTAGCCTTCCACCAGCGGGTTGTAATAGCCCGAGCGCGGCGCGTCATTGAGGCCCGACCACGGGTTGCCGATGATCGCGGACTGGGTCCAGCCGGTGAGGTCATTGTTCCAGTCGGTTTCAAACTGCGGCAGCTGGTTTTCCAGGCCCAGCTTGTTGTAGTCCTTGGGGGCTTGCCCGGCGGGGGAGGTGAATTGTTTGAAGGGTGTGCTCATGGCGATTCTCCAGGTGTCGTGTGGGTGGAAGCAGAGCAGCAACCGGCACTGGGGGCAGGACCGGTGATGGCCTGGCGCGGGTCGTCCCACACCAGTTGGGCGATAAAGCCTGGCAGCGGCGCGTACTCTTGCGGCGTCAACACCCGGGCACTATCGAGATGGGTCACCACCACGGATAACTGCGTGGCGTCAGTGGGGCGAAGGTTCAGCGCGCTGGCATTACGCGCGGCGTTCAGCGCGCGGGACACGCCGTGGGTGATGCAGCGGCCCTTGTCATCCACCAGGCCCATGCCGATGCGACTGAAACGCCCGACATAGTGCGGATTGTCGGCACTCACCTGCTGCGGCGTGGCGTCGGGCTGGTTGAGGAATACGTCGATCAGGTAGGTGTCGTGGGTGCAGCGCACATGGTCGAACACCACCCACGGCCCGAGCCCGGCCGCGTTGCCGGTGGCCGAGGCGGGTGCCGAACTGTGTTGGCAGCACGCCTTTGCAGCCGCTTTGGTCGCGCCAAACTGTGGGGCGACGGGCGTGCCGTAGTCGTAGCCGATATGGCGGCTGTCCTGGGCCATGTCACCGAGGGTGGTGTAGCGCCAGGCATCGGCGCTGGTGAAGGTCACGGTGCTGGCCTCACTCCCGGCGAACGGCTGGAGCAGGCATTGGGTGGTGTACTGCGCCGCCGGGTTGGCACGGATCCAGACCTCCAGCATCCGGTCGATATTGGCGTGGTAGGAGCTGAACACCGGGTCGAATGCGGTGTAGGCGTTGTCGGCCATGTCACCGCCGATCCAGCCGTGATAGTTGTCGTGGGGTTGCTCGTAGAGCCCGTCGAAATTCAGGGCACGATTGGGGTACAGGTCATCTTTTTGCGGCGGGTCAAATACCGGAATATTCGCCCATGGATAACCCGGTACGCCTTGGGGTTGGCTGAACGAGGTGAACTTCAGTGCATCGACCACCTGCTGCTGGAAAATCCGGCTCATGGCATACAACTCGGTGCGTTCCCGCCGGAACGGCTCGCCGTGGGTATAAAACAGCGGGTTGCGTTGCACGAAGCGGCAGTCCACGCCGTTGACATCACCCCTGGCACACACCTTCGAGCTACCGTCCTTGGCCGCCGCATAGCGCAGCGGGTTCGGCCGGACCTCACCGGTGTGCGGGTGCACGTAGGTTTCATCGAGAAACGCCTGGGGCAAACCGGCCTGGGGGCTGCCGTCGACACTGGCGTCTGCGGCCATCCAGTCCCAATAGGGAATCGGGCAGTCGATCAGTGCTTCGAGGTACAGCAGATAGGCCCGGTGCCACAGGGCAAACGCTTCCTGGTAATGCAGGCACCAGTTGGTATGGATATACGCGTAGCGCTGCCAGGGCGAACCGCTGTCGGGGTCGCTTACCTGCATCACGTCATCCAGACGTGAGCGGTACAGGTTCAGTTGTTCCTGTGTCAGGGCGCGAATGTCCTGACGCACCCGTTTGACCGGGTGGGGCAGGTCGGGCGGGGGAATGCGCTCGGCGATGTCGAACGGTGAACTGGGGGTCAGGCGCCAGCCCTGGTTGACCCACAGCCTGAAGGTTTCCAGGGCATCGATGGGCCAGAATTGTTGCTGGTCGAGGGTCAGCGGCATGCTGCGGGAGGCCAGGTGCTGGTAGATGGTTTCGGACCAGGTCTTGACCGAGGCGGGGTCTTCGAGGAACACGAAGTAGGCGTTCATGCAGCCCACCCAGGAGGCGGCGACGGCGGCGCGTTGGGCGGGCGGTATCCAGTAGGGGGCGCTGAAGAGGCCGTGGATGTCGGTGGCCCATGTCGGTTTCGCGACTATCATAAGATCCCTCTCATGCCGCCCCAGTGCCTGATTTGGCTGGGCTGCTAAGCTGGATTGATGTTAGTGCGCCACCGCGCAGGATTTCTGCAAATTGGTGGGTGTTTACGGTGGATTCATTGCAGTTTTTTCAAGGAAGATATGGAAAAAATGACAGATGCCATGGATTTGAAGATTCTGGGGAAGTTGCAAAGGGATTGCAGTCAGAGTCTGGAGTTGTTGAGTGACAGTGTCGGGCTGTCTTCGACCAGTTGTTACCGGCGTATCAGGCGATTGGAGAGTGTCGGGATTATCAAGGCGAAGGTGGCGGTGCTGGATGAGCGCAAGCTTGGGATTCAGGTCACGGCGTTCTTCCTGATTAAGCTTGATAGGGACAGTAATGATATCGACCGCAAGATGCAGCATATCCTGGCGAGTCATCCGGAGATCCAGGACTGTTATTTGCTGACCGGGGAGTTTGATTTTGTGATGGTGGCGAAGTTTCGGGATGCCACTGAGTACACTGATTATATCTATCGGTTTTTAGACATTTATCGGGATATTCCGATTCGTACTTATTCGTCTACTTTGGTGGTCAGGACGGTTAAGAAGTCTTATGAGTTGCCGTTGCCGGGGTCTTTGGTTTGAGTACATATCCGTTTCTTCGGTAACGGCCGCTTATGGTTCCGCTCTTACAGCGGGTCACTTTTGGCAAACGCCCCAAAAGTAACCAAAAGGTCTTTGCCCCACCACTCGGTGCCTCGCCCAGGCTCGGCATGCCCGCACTCCGGCCCGGCTCCGCGGGTCGCCGCGATGGGCCATCCCTGGCCCAGCGCGGCTAAACCGGCGTCCTGCCGGTTTACCCGCTCCACCGTGCCTACTTGCGGCCATCGTGGTTAACGGGGCCCGCAGATCAAAATCAAAAGCCAGATCAAAAGCAAGGGCACAGCGGCCTACCGGCCGGCTTGAGTGTTAAAAGCAGAGGCAAGATCCAGAGCGAAAGCCAAATCTGAAGCTGATGCAGCTCTGCTTTTCTGTGGGAGCTGGCTTGCCTGCGATGCAGGCAACTCGGTACATCAGATACACCGAGGTGATGCCATCGCAGGCAAGCCAGCTCCCACATTTGACCGTGCCCGCTTTTGATTTGGCTTTTGCTTTTGCTCTTCAACACTCAAGCCGGCCGGTAGGCCGCTGTGCCCTTGATCTGCTTTTGATCTTGATCTTAGGCGCCCCGTTAAACCACGCTGGCCGAACGCAGGCTTTGGAGCGTGGGTAACCCGGCAGGACGCCGGGTTAGCCGCGCTGGGCCAAGGATGGCCCATCGCGGCGGCCCACGGTCCAAAGCCGGAGTGAGGGCACACCGAGCCTAGGCGAGGTGCCGAGTGGTGGGGCAAGAGCGTTTTGCTTACTTTTGCGCTGTTCAAAAGTGAGCCGCTGTAAGAGCGGAACCCATATCAGCCGTTACCTAAATAATGGATATACACACCCCACCCCCGCCAAAAAAAGAAGCTTTTATGACAAAAGTTCGGTAGCCCCCGGTGCCCCCAGTCTTGGCTATGTAACGCGCTCGACACCGCCAAACAGGCGATGCCAGAAGCGCAAGCAGGATGCCAGGAGTGGGGCGAATGGGAACTATGGAACGTTACTCGAAAGTCGGCATGCAGGAGCTCGACCAGCGCCTGTCAAAGATCGTCGAAGCCGCGCGCAAAAAACCGGTCTCGGTCTACCGCTATGGCGCACCGTGGGTATGGATCGTCTCCCAGGACGACTGGCAAGGCGCCCTCAAGGAAGTCTCCAGCTACATCCCCGCAGGCCATTCACTGGTCCTGCTACGCCCGCAGATCGACGAAATCCTCGACCACCACCGCGACCTGCTCCAGCCCGAACCCGGCACCCAGATCGCCCCGCAAACCATCTTGCAGATCCTGCTGCTGCAACTCCTGTACGCGGTCCCCAACGAACAGCAACTGCATGAACAACTCAACTACAACCTGCTGTTCCGCTGGTTCGTCGGCCTCGACCTCAATCAGAAAGTCTGGAGCATCAACCTCCTGCAACGCGACATCGCCACGTTCCTGAATAACCCGCAGGCGGTGCAGTTGATCCAGAAAATCATCGGTGAAGTGTTCTGTGGCGCCTTGCTGCACATGCCGGAGTTCTCCCTGAACTTCGCCCTGCTGCACACCTGGCTCGCCCGGCACGGCAACACCTCGATATCCAGCAATTGAACAGGCCAAACGCCGGGCAAACGGCGACGGCAATCATTCTTAGTAGACCAGGGGGCGGTGTGGAGCATCTGTTCAAATCAACGCTGGCGCTGTGCTGGCTGACGCTGGGTGCACTGGCGCAACCGGCGCAGGCCGAAGGCGAGCCTCCGGCACGGCTGGTGGACGTCAACGAGTACTTCGTGCGCGGCAACACCGTGCTCGATGCCCGCGCCATCGAAGAGGCGGTGTACCCGTTCCTCGGCCCGCAAAAAACCCTCGCCGACATCGAAGGCGCCCGGGACGCCTTGCAGAAGATCTATCAGGAACGCGGCTACCAGTCGGTGTTCGTCGAACTGCCGGAGCAGAAGGTCGATGACGGTATCGTCTACCTGCAAGTCAGCGAAACCAAGGTCGGCCGCGTCCGCGTGGTCGGCGCCAAGCACTATTCGCCGGTAGAAATCCGCGACGAAGTGCCGGGCCTGAAGGAGGGCGCCGTCCCGGATTTCACCCGCGTGCAAACCCAACTGGCCGGCCTCAATCGCAGCGCCGGGCGCCAGGTCACGCCGCTGGTCCGCGAAGGCCAGCGCCCCGGCACCATGGACGTCGACCTGCAGGTGGAAGACCAGAACCCCTGGCACGCCAGCCTCGGTCTGAACAACGACTACAGCGCCGACACCAAGGAACTGCGCAGCGTTGCCACCCTGGGTTACGACAACCTCTGGCAACTGGGCCACAGCATTTCCCTGACTTACTTCACCGCGCCCCAGGACAGCGACAACGCCAAGGTCTGGTCGGGCGCCTACACCGCGCCGCTGACTGATCGCTGGAGCCTGCAGTTCTCCGGTTATCAGTCCGACAGCAACATCGCCACCATCGGCGGCAGCAACGTGTTGGGCAAGGGCCATTCCTACGGCGTGTCGGCGATCTACAGCCTGCCGGCCAGTGGCAATTGGGCCAATTCGTTCTCCGTCGGGGTCGACTTCAAGGACTTCAAGGAGCAGATGAAGTTTGGCGGCAGCACGGACGATATCCCGCTGAAGTACGCACCGCTGACCTTCGGCTACAACGGCTACCGCTACACCGAGCAGTCGCAATTGGGGCTGGGCTTGAGCCTGGTGGTGGGTACACGCGCGTTCTTCGGCTACGGCAGCGACGCCGAGGAGTTCCAGTACAAGCGCGACAAGGCCAGCCCGAGTTTTGCGGTGCTCAAGGGCGACCTGAATTACACCTACACCTTCGGCAACGACTGGCAATCGGCGTCCAAGGCCGGCTTCCAGCTGGCCTCGGGGCCGCTGGTGTCCAACGAGCAATATTCCGCCGGTGGCGCCACGTCGGTACGCGGTTATCTCGCCGCCGAGCGCACCGGCGATGAAGGCTACCTGCTCTCCCAGGAGCTGCGTACGCCTTCGCTGGCCAAGTTCCTCGGCAGTTACGTGCAGGAGTGGCGCTTCTACGCGTTTGCCGAAGGCGCGCGCCTGCGCCTGCATGACCCGCTGCCCGAGCAGGAAGACGAATACAGCCTGGCCAGTGTCGGCCTCGGCACCCGCGCCAGTTTGAGCAAGTGGTTGTCCGGCAGCCTGGATTGGGGCTACCCGCTGCTCGACGGCCCAAACACCCAGAAACAGGACTCGCGACTGCACTTCAGTGTGCAGGCGACTTTCTGACCCCTTTTTTCGGAGACTCCTGACATGCAACGCCTATTTCTGAGCCTGTTGATCTGCCTGGGCTTCGCGCTCCCGGCCACCGCCCACGCCTGGTGGCAGGACGATTGGCACTACCGTAAACAGATCACAGTGGACACCACCTCCCAGGGCGCAGCCATCAGCCAGGCCCTGGGCCGTACCGCGTTGCTGGTGCGCCTGCACACCGGCAACTTCACCTTTGACGGGGTCAAGGACGACGGCGCCGACCTGCGCTTTGTCAGCGCCGATGACAAGACCGTGTTCAACCACCAGATCGAAAGTTTCGACCCGCTGATGGGCATGGCGCTGATCTGGGTCGATGTGCCCAAGGTCGAAGGCGGCCAGCGCCAGGACCTGTGGATGTACTACGGCAACCAGAAGGCTTCGGCCACTGCCAACGGCCAACTGACTTTCGACCCGAATTACACCGCGCTCTATCACTTCGACGGCGCCAACGGCACGCCGCCCCGGGACACCACGGCCTATGGCAACACCGCCGTGAACGCCACCGGTGCGAGCATCGACGGGGTGATCGGTCGTGCGTTGCAGTTCAGTGGCCAGCCGTTGCTGTTGCCGGCCAGCCCGTCGCTGCAACACGTCGCGGGCGGTGCGTTTACCTTCAGTGCCTGGCTGCGCCTGGACCAGGCCGGCGGCGAGCAACTGATCATGGCCCGTCGCGAGGGCGCTCACAGCCTGTTGCTGGGCTTGAACCAGGGCATGCCGTTTATTGAAATCGACGGCCAGCGCGCCGTCTCGACCCAGCCGCTGAACCCGGGCCAATGGCAGCACCTGGCGTTCACCGCCGAGGGCGACAAGGTCTCGCTGTACGTCAACGGCCGTGAGACGGCGACCCTCGCAGTGGCGATGCCGGCGTTCAATTCGCAACTGGTGATCGGTGCCGATTTGCCGGAAGCCACCGGCGGTCACCTGCCGTTTACCGGAGCCATGGACGAGCTGCGCCTGTCCAAGGTCGCGCGCCCGGCAGCGCTGTTGCTGGCCGATGCCACCGCCCAGGGCGCCGAGTCGAAACTGGTGACTTATGGCGTGGATGAAGAACAGTCGGGCTTCGGTTTCGGCAGCCTGGGTTTCCTGCTCAAGGCGGTGCCGGTGGACGCCTGGGTGATCATCCTGGTGCTGGTGGGGATGATGTTCCAGTCGTGGTTCATCATGATTCGCAAGAACCGCCAGGTCAGCCGCGTGAGTGCCGCCAACGATCTCTTCCGCGAGGAGTTCGCGCAGATCGGTACGCGCCTGGAGATGTACTACGACGACGCGTTGCTGGCTGAGCGCCTGACCCATTCCTCGCTGTGGCGCCTGTACCGGGTCGCGGTCAAGGAAATTCGCACCCGCCGGGCCCAGGGCGCCGACACCTCGTCGGTCTCGGCAGCCACCATCGAAGCCATCCGCTGCTCCATGGACGGCGTGCGCACCCGGGAAAACCAGCAACTCGGCGCCAAGTTGTCGACCCTGTCCAACGCCATCGCCGGTGGCCCGTATATCGGCCTGCTCGGCACCGTGCTGGGGATCATGGTGGTGTTCCTCGGCACGGCGATGGCCGGTGACGTGAACATTAACGCCATCGCTCCGGGCATGGCGGCGGCCCTGCTGGCCACGGCCATGGGCCTGTTTGTCGCGATCCCGGCGCTGTTTGGCTACAACCGCCTGATTACCCGCAACAAGGAAGTCAGCGCCGACATGCGTGTGTTCGTCGACGAGTTCATCACCCGCCTGGCGGAGATGCACGGCGAGAGCCAGCACAGTGAAGCGGCGCACCGTCGCGACCACCACGCCCACGTCCCGGCCTGAGGAGAATCAGCATGGCTTCCGTGAATGCCTCCCACGACGATGACGATGACGCACCCGTCGACAGCATCAACATCACGCCCCTGGTGGACGTGCTGATGGTGGTGTTGGTGATGTTTATCCTCACTGCCACCGCCCAGGTCTCGGGGATCCAGATCCACCTGCCCAAGGCCAGTGCTTCGGTGTCGCTGTCCGAGGCCAAGACCAAGGCGATCTCGGTGAACGATGGCGGCCAGGTGTTTCTCGACGCTTACCCGGTGACCTTGCCGGAGCTGGAGGAACGCCTGCGCATCGAGAAAGCGCTGAACCCGGACTTCCCGGTAATCGTGCGCGGCGACGCCATGGTGCAGTACCAGAAGGTCATCGAAGTGCTCGACTTGCTGCGTCGCCTGGAGCTGTCCCAGGTCGGGCTGGTCACCGGCAAACCGAGCCAGGGCTGAGCCATGACCGCACAGATGCCGATCACGCCGACGCCGCTGAAGAACAAGCCGCCGTTACGCCCGCTGAAGTGGGGCATTGGCCTGCTGCTGGGGGCCGTGGCTGCCTGGTTTCTCTGGCAATGGGCCAATGACATGAGTGGCGTGCGCCGTGAAGCGCCCAAGGTGCCGACGATTATTCCGCTGCCGCCACCGCCACCACCGCCGCCGGAAAAACCCAAGGAACCGGAGCCCGAGGTGCAGGAGAAAGTCCCCGAGCCGGAGCCCACGCCAACCCCGGATGAGGTCAAGCCCGAGGAAGAAGCACCGCCTTCACCGGCGGACGACCTGGCCAACCCGATGCAGATCGACGGCGACGCGCAGTCCGGCAATGACGGTTTCAACATCGGTGCCGGCAAGGGCGGCGGCATGGCCGGTTCTGGCGGTGGCGGCCTGGGGACCGGGACGTTCAAGCAGTACCTGGCTGGGGTGTTCCAGCGCCTGCTGCGGGAAGACCCGGAGTTGCGCAAGAAGGCCTACACGGTGCAGGCCGACCTGTGGCTGAGCGCAGACGGCGAGGTGACCCGCGTGGAGCTGGCCAAGTCCAGCGGCGACACCGAGACCGACGCTCAGGTGTTGGCCGCATTGCGCGCCACACCGCGCCTGAAGGAACGCGCACCCGCGTCATTGACCCTGCCGGTACGCCTGTCCCTCAAGGGCCGGCGCCCGGATTGATCGAACCCTTTTTTGCAGTTTTCTACAGGAGTTGTGTGCAGATGATTTCCCACGTGAATCGATTGACCCTGGCGGTCGGCATGGTCATCGCGACCCTGGTCGGCCAGGCGACGGCAGCCACGGCCGCGCCTTCGGAAAACGCCACGATCAACCTGATCCGCCTGCTGGTGCAGCAAGGTGTGCTCAAGCAGGAACAGGCCGACGGGCTGATCGCCCAGGCTGAAAAAGAAGCCCAGCAGGCACGCCAGGCCAGCACCTCCACAGCAGTAGCGGCAGGTCCAACTGCGGCCCCCGGCGATGTGCGGGTGCAGTACGTGCCGGCAGCGGTGCGCGACCAGATTCGCGACCAGGTCAAGGCCGAGGTCATGGCCACCGCCAAGCAGGAAAACTGGGCCCAGCCCAACACCTTTCCGGACTGGGTCTCGCGCATCAGCTTCGACGGCGACATTCGCCTGCGGGATGAGTCGCGCTATTTCTCGGGCAACAACAGCAACGAAATCGTCGATTACGCCAAGCTCAATCAAAACGGGCCCTACGACGTCAACAAGAACACCAACACCCAACTGCCGCCGTTGCTCAACACCCGCGAAGACCGCGAAAACCTGTTCCGCCTGCGCGCCCGCCTGGGCATGAAGGCCGTGATCTCGCCCGAATGGACCGCCGGGATTCGCCTTGGCACCGGCAACGACAACAACCCGGTGTCCACCACCCAAACGTTGGGCGGCGGCTTTGGCAAGAAAGACATCTGGCTCGACCAGGGTTACCTCACCTGGAAAACCACCGACTACATGACCCTGACCGCCGGGCGCTTCGCCAACCCGTTTTATTCCACCGACATGATGTATTCCGGCGACCTCAACTTCGACGGTGTGGCGGCGATCTTCAACCACAAGCTCAACAGCGACTGGGGCCTGTTCGGCACCCTCGGCGCATTCCCGGTGGAGTACAGCCCCGACACGGCCACCACCAACGGTTTCGACAAGGACGAGAGTGAAAACAAATGGATGTTCGGCGGGCAGATCGGCGCCGACTGGAAGATCAACCGCAGCAACAGCCTGAAAGGCTCGATGGCCTACTACCACTTCGGTGACATCCAGGGCGAACGCTCCAGCCCTTGCTCGCCGTGGGCCGGCCAGCCGGCGTGCGACACCGACGGCACGCGCCTGGCTTTCATGCAGAAGGGCAACAGCGTATTCCTGCTGCGGGACATCGCCCCCAACCCGGCGACACCGGGCCTGACCCCGCAACCGCAATTCGTCGGCCTGGCGTCCAAGTTCAATGTGCTGGACCTGAACCTGGCGTGGGACAGCGAGCTGCCGGAAGACCTCAAGCTGCGCAGCCAGACCAACTTCATTCACAACCTGGCCTACGACAAGGGCGAGATGCTCAAGCGCAGCGAAGGCCAGATCGTCAACAACCTCAACAGCGACGGCCAGTTTGAAAGCGGCGGCAACGCATTGCTGGTGCAGTTCACCCTCGGCAGTGCGCTGGAGATGCGCAGGAAGGGCGACTGGAACGTGCTGGCCGGCTACAAATACATCCAGCCGGATGCCTTGCCGGACGGCTTCAACGACTCCTCCTTCCACCTCGGCGGCACCAACGCCAAGGGCTATTTCATCGGTGCCAACTACGGCCTCGACAAGAACATCTACGCCAGCGCCCGTTGGCTCAGCGCCTCCGAAGTCTATGGCGCGCCGTTTGAAGTGGATGTCATGCAACTGGAACTCAACACGCGCTTCTGATGCGCCGGAGAAAGCTCATGAACACGCGAATTTGCGGCCTGCTTTTGCTGCTCGTCACCACCGGCGCTTCGGCTGAAGGCATGGAGGAGCGCCTGCGCACCCAACTGCGCAGCACCACCCAGCAGTTGCAGGCGCTGCAAAGCGAGCAGGCCCAGGCCAGTGCCGCGCGTATCGCCGCCGAAACCCAGGCCAAGCAGGCTCAGGCGCAGATCAAGCAACTGACCGCCGAGCTGGAAAAGTCCCGGGGCGTGGCTGAGCAACTGGTCGGCCAGCAACAGAACCTGCACAGCCAGGCCCAGGCTCAGGTGGCCGCCAGCAATGAACAGGTGGGCAAGTTCAAGAAAGCCTATGAAGATTTGCTGGTGATCGCCCGGGGCAAAGAAACCGAGCGGGCGCGCTTGCAGGCGCAACTTACGGAACGTGACACACAAGTGCAGCAATGTTCAGCCAAGAATCAACAGATGTACGGCGTGGCCCAGCAATTGCTGAGCGCCTACGAAAAAATCGACGTGGCCGACGTGATGAGCATCCGCCAACCGTTCGCCAGCAGCACCCGGGTCAAGTTCGAGGAACTCGCCCAGGGTTTTGGTGATGGTCTATACCTTAATCGGTTCGATGCTCCACAGACCGTCACTAATCATTGATCAACAAGGAAGAGACCACTATGAGCGACGTACAACTGATCACCAGCGTGACCCCGCATGCCTTGACCGAGCTGCTGCAGGAGGCCGGCTACCGGGTCAACCACACCGAGCAGAACGGTATCGTGCAATTGCTCAGCGCCAGCCAGGGCATTGGCTTTGCCGTGCGTTTCGGCAACCCGGCGGTAGAGCAGGGCAGCTACGTGGACTTCACCTACAGCTGCGCGCTGCGGGTGCAGGGCGAGTTGCCCGAGGGTTTGGCCCAGGTCTGGAACGCTTCCCGGCGTTTTGCCCGCTTGTCGTTGCAGGGTGAGTTCCTGCTGATGGAGATGGACGTGGTGGCCGCCGGCGTGGGCGCCCCGTACCTGCGCAACCAGCTGGAACTGTGGGACCGGCTGCTGCAGGAATTCATCGTCTACCTGCGTGAATACAGCCAGCAAGCCGCACAGCTTCAGGCCCAGGCCCAGGCCGCCCCCACGCCTGCCGTCGATGCCCGTGAAGAGGCGCCTGCCCTGTGAAGAAACCAACCCTGGTGGTCGGCGCCGGCGCCCTGGTGGTGCTGGCGGTCGCGGTGGGGTTGAGCCTGCGACCGGGCAGTGACCCGGTTGCAGCCCAGCAGCCGGCGCCGGTGGCCGTGAAGGACGGGCCGGCGGTGGCGCGCCTGGGCAACCAACAGATCGACCTCACCGAGCTCAAGTCGGTGCTGGCTGCCTTGCCGGTTGAAACCCGCGAGCAACTGCGTGGCAACCGTGGCGCCCTGGAAACCTGGCTGCGTTCACGTCTGGCGCAAAAGGCCGTGCTTGAACAGGCCGATGCCCAGGGCTGGCGCCAGCGCCCGGAAGTGGAGCAGCAAACCCGCGCCGCCGCCGAACAGATCGTGTTTCGCGACTACATGCTGTCGGTCAGCCAGGTGCCGGCGGATTACCCCAGCGCCGCCGAATTGCAGCAAGCCTATGACAGCGGCAAGGCGCAATGGGTGACACCGCCGTTGTACCAGGTCAGCCAGATTTTCCTGGCCGTGACCGACCCCCAAGCCGTCGACACCGTACGCCGTCAAGCGCAGGAATTAAGCCGCAAGGCGCAAGCCTCGCCAGGCGAGTTTGCCGCCCTGGCCAGCCAATACTCCCAAGACCCCGACAGCGCCCGACGCGGCGGCGATTCCGGGATGCAGCCATTGCAGCAACTGGTGCCCGAAATGCGCAGTGTGGTGGCGCGGCTCAAGACGGGCGCGGTGTCCGAGCCGGTACAAAGTGCTGCGGGTTTTCACGTGCTCAAGCTCACCGGGCAACAACCGGCGCGCACCGCCACGCTGGATGAACTGCGGGGCCGCCTGACGGAGGCCCTGCGTACGCAACGCCAGGAGCAAATCGCCAAGGCCTACCTGGAAGGCATGCTGAATACCGCCACCTTGAGCATCGACGGTGCCGAGCTGAACAAGGTGCTCGAGTAAAAAACGTCTCACTGCATTGGATGCACAGTACCCACAAGACAGGGAGTCTCCCATGGTATTTCTTGACCCGGCTGTACCCCACGGCACCACGCCCTATCGCGGGCTGACAGAGTCCCGCGAGGCCTGGCTGGCCGTGGCGGCCACCATCGAACCCGAGGTGGCGCAATATTTCCTGATCAGCGCGCGCTGTGGGTGTTTCATGCAGGCGGCTCGCAGCCTCAATATCAAGGCCACGCAATTGCGCAAGCGCCTGGCGCAACTGGAAGAGCAGCTGCGGCGTTCGCTGTTCAGCTATCAGGGCAATGTCCTGACCCTGAGTCGTGAAGGGCAGCAGCTGCAGGCGCAACTGATTGCCCTGTCCCATGAGCGACGCTTGCCGGTACTGGAGCAACCGTTGATTCGCCTGGCGGTTGCCGAGTCGATCCTGCATGACATTCTGGGGCGCGACCTGATTGCGCTGCTGCGGCGCAATGCGAGTGTGCGGTTGGAGATTATTTCCATCGACAGCGAGTTGGGGTTGCAGGCGTTGGATGCGGATGTGGTGGTGTGGTTGTCGGGGATGGATTCGCCGGGGGCCGGGCCGAGCTTTGCCATTGATGCGCCTGAGGTGTTGGCGCGGCTGGATTATTCGCCGCATATTGCCAAGCGGTATTCGCGGTTGGCGGTGCGGCCCGACAGCATTGAAGATCTCGCGGATTACATGCTGGTGCAGTGGCAGCCGGACCGGCAGGTGGAAGCGTTGCGGCCCTGGAACAGTCTGGTGGAGCAGCGGTTGGCGGGGGTGGTGCAGGTGCAGGCGTATCCGTTGATGCTGGAGATGATTCGGTGCAGTGCGTGTATTGGGTTGTTGCCGCGGTATATGAGTTGTTTTGATCGTGGGTTGACGGCGTTGGATGGGGTGTTTCTGGAGGGGATGCAGCGGCAGGTTTGGATGGGGGTGAGTGCTCAGGTGCGGCATCCGCAGGAGGTGGGGTGGGTGGTGGAGATGATTCGGAATACGTTTCTTGAGCGGGGGGAGTGGTTTGATTGATTGAGTACATATCCGTTTCTTCGGTAACGGCTGCTTATGGTTTCGCTCTTACAGCCATCCCTTTCAAGGTCTGCGTTTAAAAGTCCGTTTAAGGCCATGTTTAAGTACGTTTATCCGACTTGGCCGCCTTAAGCACCCTAGCTGTTGAGACATGCGCCCGTGCTGCCTTACCTTCCAGCCACTCCTTGGGCTTGGCTACTTTGGGGCCACGAGGGCTTTTTGCTACGGACTTAGGTTTGATCATCCTTGCCAGGGCCAGCAATCGCTCTGCCAGCCCTTGCGGAGTCTTTTCAAGAGGGAAATTTTCCGCAGGCAATGCGATCTGCAAGCCTTGATAATCACTGCGAACATGCACCGCCAAATGGAAAATCGAAACCTGCCAACCCTCTGGCTGCGTTTCGCGGTGCGCCTGCTCAACGCTACGCTTGAGAACCGACAAAACGTTGTAAGCCAGGACCGCCGAGGCAAAGCCCAATAGCGCGGCTTTCGGGCTGCCAAGGCCTGTAATTTCACTGTCCAGTACCGACTCAAGGCGCTGAAACATTCCCTCGATACTCCAGCGATGACGGTATAAATCGGCTATCTGCCGGGCACCGATGGTGTCGGGCAAATTGCTCCAGAACCACATCACCAAATCACCTGAGTCATTCGCCGTTTGCAGGCTCAACTCAACACGTCGCCAGCGGCGGCCACCCTTCACTTCGATGATTTGTTCGCGAACGGTTCCGCTATCGACCGTCCCTGAGTCTTGCCACTCACTTTCCTGGACCAGGCGTGGATGCTTACTGGGTTGGCGAACGATGAACGAAGCCCCCGTGTCCTCGCAGGCTTGCAGGATGGGCAGCGTGCAATAGAGCCGGTCAGCCATCCACAACTGGCCCGCGCATGCGCGGGCCAGCAGCGGTAAAACACTGACTCGCTCACTGGCGTAGGCATCTTCCCACGGCTGAAGATCAACGACTAAATCCAGATCCGGATCGTAGGCAACTACTGAAAATCCTGGGCGCGCTGCGCCGCGCTCATTGCGCAGAGCGCCTAGACGTTTTTCAGTGGCCGGCAAGTGGTTGCCATCCACAATACGCAACTGCCAGCCGGGCAGGATCGATGAATGGCCGAGCGTTTCGACGGTTGGTATCAAACGCTCGGCACTGCCCGAAATGAGGGCGCGAAGCAGCTCGGGTTCGGTTCGCTTGATCTTGTCATAGAGTGCCGAAACACTGACCGAAAGGCCCTCCATCTTGCGCGCCGCCGCGTGCAACGACGGCCTCAAGCCCAATGAAACAAGGGACATCAGCTCAACAACGGTTGAAAACAAAAGCTCACGTGAGTACTGCCGTTGGCGGTGATCATCGAACACCTTGTCAACCCAAGCGGCATCTACTGCCTGCTCTAATATCAACTTGGTCATGACGCTGGCCGGAGCCTGTTTTTCAAACCGTTCTAAAACCTTTTCCCACATAGTTTCGTCGTCCTGACTGGATTGGTTAGGGGATTTTAAACCAAGACCTTGAAAGGGATGGCTCTTACAGCGACTCACTTTGGAAAAGCCCCAAAGTAAGCAAAGGGCTCTGCCCCGCCTGTCGGCGCCTCGCTGGGGCTCGGCGTTCCCTCACTCCGGCATTGCTCCGCGGGCCGCCGCGACGGGCCATCCATGGCCCGGCGCGGCTAAACCGGCGTCCTGCCGGTTTACCCGCTCCGCAATACCTGCGTTCGGCCTCGGGCTTATTGGGGCAGTCAGATCAAAATCAAAAGCAGATCAAAAGCAGAGCACAGCGGCCTCCCGGCCGGCTTGAGTGTTAAAAGCCAGATCAAAAGCCAGAGCGAAAGCAAAGCTGCTTTTATGTGGGAGCGGGCTTGCTCGCGAAAAACCTGAGAGCGCCGCGTTGAATCAGGATGCCCGCGTCATCGTTAACGACCTTCGCGAGCAAGCCCGCTCCCACATTTTTTGGACCGTGCCTGCTTTAGATTTTGATTTGGCTTTTGCTCTTCAACACTCAAGCCGGCCGGGAGGCCGCTGTGCTTTTGCTTTTGATCTTAGGCGCCCCGTTAAACCACGCTGGCCGAACGCAGGCTTTGGAGCGTGGGTAACCTGGCAGGACGCCAGGTTAGCCGCGCTGGGCCAAGGATGGCCCATCGCGGCGGCCCACGGTCCAAAGCCGGAGTGAGGGCACACCGAGCCTAAGCGAGGTGCCGAGTGGTGGGGCAAGAGCGTTTTGCTTACTTTTGCGCTGTTCAAAAGTGAGCCGCTGTAAGAGCGGAACCATAAGCGGCCGTTACCTAAATAACGGATATTCACCCCCCACCGGCCGTAACAAACCGCCGCGCCAAAAACCCATACAACAGATACCCAAACGCCAACACCAACGTCGCACCAAACACCGCCTCCTCACCACACGCATAAATCGCATACAGCGAATACCCCACGGCAATCAGCAACACCGTGGTATTGCGTGCATAAATCGAGGCCGCCACCCGCGCTTTGTGCATCATCACCAGCAGCCCAGTCAGCGCAGTGACGTAAGGAATCAAATTAGTCACCACCGCCAGATTCACCAACTTGCCAAACTGCGCACTGGCCGTGGGCGAGATGGTCGACAAGGCAATCAAGCTCTGCAACGCCGCACAGGCAATCAGCCCCCACACGGGTGCCTGGGCACGGCTCACCCGGCTGAAGAACCGCGGAAACAGACGCTGGTCCGCCGACATCTTGGCCGTTTGCGCCAAGGTGAATTGCCATCCCAACAGCGAACCAATACACGCCACCACCGCCAGCGCCATGATGATGTCGCCCACCAGCGGCGTGAAAATCTGCGCATACACCAAGGCAAACGGCGCAGAAGACTCGGCGAGTTCAGCATTGGGCACGATGCCCTGAATCACTGTGGTCGACAGCACATACACCAGCGCCGCGCCGAGGGTGCCCAACAGGCAGGCCAGCGGCACGGTGCGCTTGGGATCTTCCACGGCGTCATAGCCCTGGGCGGCAGATTCCATGCCGAGGAACGCCCAGAGGGTCAGCGGAATACTCGCGCCAATCGCATCCCACAGTTGAAGTTGGTTGGGGTTCCAGGCGTCGCTGAACACCTCGGTCTTGAAATAGAACCAGCCGATCACACTCAGTCCCGCCACGGGGATGATTACGCCCCACACGGTGACCACGCCGATCCGGCCAGTCAGGCGCGGGCCGCCGAAGTTGGCAATGGTGGTCAGCCAGATCAGCCCGAGGGTGCCGATAAACAACGGGATCGGCCCGCTGCCCAGCCACGGGATGAAGGACGACAGATAGCCCACCGCCGAAATCGCTATCGCCACATTGGCGATGATCAGCGACAGGAAATACAGGAACGAACAGAGGAAGAACCCGGACTTGCCGTGGGCCTCTTCGGTGTAGGCCGACATGCCGCCCGTGCGGGTACAGAACAGGCCGCACTGGGCAAAGCAGTACGCAATGGCCATCGAGCCCACGGCGGTGATCAGCCACGACAGCAGCGAGATCGCGCCCAACTGCGCCATGCTGGCGGGCAGCATGATGATGCCCGAGCCCATCATGTTGATCGCCACCAGGGTGGTCAGGCCCATCAGGCTCATCTTTTTGCTTGGCTCGGCCATCGGCAACTCCTTGTCGTGGGGCGTGCGAAGGCAGGCTAGCACGTTGTGGTCACTGCGCCTTCGAGCCCCGGTTTTTCCCCAGGATTCGTGCCGCATCCCGTGCCGGTGGCAGGCCGAACACCCGGGCGTAATCGCGGCTGAACTGGGTGGCGCTCTCATAGCCGACTTCGAAGGCGGCACTGGTGACGTTTTTGGCGCTGGCCACCATCAACGTGCGGGCCTGCAGCAAGCGCACGCGTTTTTGGTACTGCAACGGGCTCAGGTTGGTGACGGCCTTGAAGTGGCGGTGGAAGGCGGACACGCTCATCGCGGCTTTCTGCGCCAGGGCTTCTACCCGGATCGGTTCGGCGAAGTCCCGGCGAATCCACTGGATGGCTTGGCTCACCCGGGCCATGGCGGTGTCCGGCGCGGCGATTTCACGCAGCATCCAGCCGTGGGGGCCTTGCAGTACACGGTAGAGAATCTCGCGCTCGTAAACCGGCGCGAGGGCGGCGATCGCCTCGGGGTTGCCCATCAGCCGCAGCATGCGCAGCCAGGCGTCCATCAACTCCGGAGTGACGGCGGCCACGGAAAATCCGGCATTGTGGTCGTAGCGCCCGGCAGGTTCGGGCAAGTCGCTCAGCAGCGTCGCGAGCACCGTCGGGTCCAGTGTCAGGCTGACCGCGAGGTAGGGTTCACCGGTCGCCGCCGGGTGCACAGTGCCCACCGCGGGCAGCTCGATGGACATCACGAAATACGTCGCCGGGTCGTACCGCAGGGTGCGGTCGCCCACGGTCATGGATTTGCTGCCCTGCAGGATCAGGTTGATCATCGGGTCATACACGGCGGCCAGCATATGCTCGGGAATCGCGCCCTGGACCATGGCCACCCGCGGTATACCCGTTTCAGTGCGGCGGTTTTCGGCCTTGGCGGCCAAGGCACGCAGTTCGATCAGTTGTGTGTTCATGCCGGGCATGCTGAGCGCCCGGGTGTGCCCTGTGCAAGCAAAAAGCAGAAACAGGCAGGTTTCGAGCAGGAACCGCTGCGCCGACGCAGGCGCGCAGGCCTACTGTGGTGACTCATTTGAGCAAGCAGTGGAGCCACACATGGGCGTTATCCTTATCACCGGCGGCAGCCGTGGCATTGGTGCCAGCACTGCAGAGTTGTGTGCCCGGCAAGGCATGGGCGTGATCCTGACCTACAACAGCCATCCAGAGGCCGCACACGCCGTAGTGCAGAAGATTGAGGTTGCAGGCGGCAAGGCGGTCGCGCTGCCATTGGACGTGGCTGACGTGAGTTCCTTTGACGGTTTTGGCGAGGCGGTAAAACGGGCGTTGTCGGCGACCTGGGGCGTAAGTGGCTTGAGTGGGCTGGTGAATAACGCCGGCTATGGCCTGTTCAATCCCCTGGAATCGGTCACCGAGGCCCAGTTCGACGGCCTGCTGAATGTGCACCTCAAAGGCCCTTTTTTCCTGACTCAAACGTTATTGCCGTTGCTGCAAGCACAGGCCTGCATCGTCAACCTCACCAGTGCCACGACTCGCGTGGCCACCGCCGGAGTTGCACCTTATGCAGCCTTCAAGGGCGCGCTGGATGTACTGACCCGTTACATGGCCAAGGAGTTTGGCGAGCGGCAGATCCGTGCGAATGCCGTCTCCCCGGGAGCCATCCGCACCGAACTGGGCGGCGGGCTCAATGATGAATTCGAGGCGCTGCTGGCTTCCCAAACGGCCCTCGGCCGAGTGGGCGAACCCGAGGATGTGGCGCGCGTGATCGCCATGTTGCTGTCGGAGGAAGGCCGTTGGGTCAATGCCCAGACGATCGAGGTCGCGGGTGGCTACATCATCTGAAGAGCGAGGCGACAGCATGCTGGATCATATCTTTTTGTCGGTCAGCGACATTCAACGCTCTATCGATTTCTACCAGGCGGCACTGACAACGCTGGGCATCACCACGCGCCACGACTACGACGGCAAGGACGGCCCGCCGGGCCATCCGGACCTCAAGGGTTTCGGCGCCAATGGGCGGATCTTCTTCTGGCTGCGCGAGGGCGTGGTTGAGGGCAGGGCGGTGCATGTGGGGTTTGTCGCCAGCAGCAGGGCAGAGGTCGATGGGGCTTACCTGGCGGCAATCAATGCCGGCGCTATTGACAACGGCGCACCGGGTGCACGTTTGCACTATGACCCGAACTACTACGCCGCCAACGTCCTGGACCCCGACGGCTACAGCCTGGAATTTGTCTACAAGAACTGGCAGCACGCCCAGCGATAGCCACCGGAAAGGGTGACGATCAGCCCGCTGCCTGCGGCTGCATCCGCCACTCACCTTCCACATCCTTGACCAACCCACTGGCCAGGAACAGCGGTGCCACGCGCTTGTGCAGCTGTGGCTCGACAAATTCTTTCACCGTGTCCAGGGCCAGCGCGCCACTCAGCGGCAGCTCGGCCTTGGTGTAGGACAGCCAGGCCTTTTTCAGCATCAGCAGCACGTCGCTGCCGGCGGTGGAGGCAAAGCGGCGGTGGGTCTTTTTACCGTCGAAGTCGAAGGTGTGCTGGAACTCGTAACCGGCCTCGCTGCCTTCGCTGGCGACGCAGCGGATGCAAGTGCAGGGGCCATCGCCGAAGGCGCTGCGCAAGTAGTTGTTGAAGTCCACCACGGGCTTGAGTGACAGGCGCTTGTCCACCTCGAACAGGTCCCCGGTCATTTTTTCGTCAGTGTTCAAGGTCGATTTCCTCGCAGCGGTTTTTTCAAGGGCGGCACGATACCAGCCGAAGGCCGTGGGCGGGTAATTTTTGGTCGCTTCAGTGGGGACGTCCATTCGCCAATGCCCTTGTTACAGTTTCCCCAATCATTACTCCAGAGGAAACCGACATGAGCAGCGCACCCACGGTCTACAACCACGGCGCTTCATGGGAAGAGGGTAACAGCGTCAGCCAGGGCTACCGCGTGAACGGTACGATTTACATTGCCGGGCAGTTTTCTCACACCCTGGAAGGTGAGTTCGTTGACGGTGATGCCGCCGTCCAGACGCGTCAAACCCTGGAGAACCTGGACCATGTGCTGGCCGGCTTTGGCGTCGGTCGTTCGAACATAGCTGCGGTGGATTTCTTTCTGGTGCACGCCAAGCGCGATTTTGAAGCGGTGGTCAATGTGTGGAAGGCGTATATCGGCGAGCATCGCCCGGCGGCGACCCTGGTCGGTGTGAATTACCTGGCGTCAGATGCGCAGATCGTCGAGATCAAGGTGATTGCCCACGCGGCTTGATCAGCCCGCCAGTTCATCCACCATCAGGTCGATAAAGCGCCGTACCCGTGGCTCCAGAAAGCGTTTGCTCGGGTACATCGCCAGAATCTCCACATCGCCCGCGTCCAGGCCGGGCAGCACCTGCACGAGGCGCCCGGCAGCCAGGTCTTCGGCCACCACGAAATCCGGCAGCAAGGCGATGCCCAGCCCGGACACGGCGGCGTCGCGCAGTGCTTCGCCGCTGTCCAGGCGCAGGCGGCTGCGCCCATAAGCCTTGGCCCAGGTGCCGTCCGCCTCACGAAAACGCCAGCTTTGCTTGCGCGTGCGGCTGCTGAAATACAGGCAGTCGTGGTGGGCGAGGGCGTCCATGTCCCGGGGGGCGCTGTGCTCCGCGAGATACTCGGGTGAGGCGCACAGCAGCGCCTGGTAGCGGGCAACCACCCGGGACACCAACTGGCGGTCAGTGTTGGCGCCGCCGATGCGGATCGCCAGGTCGAAGCCGTCTTCGACAATATCGGCCATGCGGTCGGTGAAGCTGACCTCCACCTGCACCTCGGGCCAGGCTTGCAGGTATTTTTTCAACAACGGTAGAAGCACCTTGCGCCCGAAGGCGTCCGGCACCGTAAGCCTCAGCAGCCCACGCGGTACGCCGGTGGGCTGGCCGATGCTGCTTTGGGCGTTGTCCACCGCGGCGAGGATCTCCAGCCCCTGGTCATACAGCGCGCGGCCTTCGTCGGTGAGGCTCAAGGTGCGGGTGGTGCGGTTCAGCAGGCGCACGCCAAGGCTGTCTTCCAGGCGCGCCACGGCCTTGCCGGCGGCCGAACGGGTCAGCCCCATGGCCTGGCCACCGGCGACGAAACTGGCGCCATCGACCACCGCCATGAAGATCAGCATCTCGTTGAGGTTGGTGCGCAGCATTCAGTTGGCTCCGAGGCACATCATCAGGAACAGGCGCGCAATATAGCAGTGCCGGCGGGCAGTGTTTTTCGTATATCCATAGATCCCGATATTCTTTTTCGCACCGTACGTAGGTCGCTACGCTCGCATCCCTTCTCAACATCGCGGCAGCGTTCTCATGATAATAAAACGACCCACCCTGACGCTCCTGGCAGCAGCCAGCGTGCTCCTCAGCCTTGGTGCACACGCCGAAGGCAAAATCAGCATCGCCCAGCAATTCGGCATTGGCTACTTGATCCTCGATGTGGTGCGCGACCAGAACCTGATCGAGAAGCACGGCAAGGAGCAGGGCCTGGACATCAAGGTGGAGTGGAACAGCATCTCCGGCGCCACGGCGATGAACGAGTCGCTGCTGGCCGGCGCGCTGGACGTGGTCTCGGCGGGTGTACCGCCGATGCTGACGCTGTGGGACCGCACCAAGGGCAAGCAGAACGTCAAGGCCATCGCCTCGCTGGGGTCGATGCCCAACTACCTGCTGACCAATAACCCGGACGTGAAGACCCTCAAGGACTTCAGCGAAAAAGACCGCATCGCCGTGCCGGCGGCGGGCGTGGGTTTCCAGTCGCGCACCTTGCAGATTGAAACGGCCAAGCAGTTCGGTGATGCCAACTACAAGAAGTTCGATGACATCTCCATCAGCCTGGCGCATCCGGATGCCACCGCGGCGTTGATTGCCGGCGGCTCGGAGATCAACGCGCACTTTTCCAGCCCGCCGTTCCAGTACCAGGAACTGTTGAATCCCAAGGTGCACAAGGTGCTGAGTTCCTACGACATCCTCGGCGGCCCGGCCACGTTCAACGTGCTGTACACCACCGAGAAATTCCACGACGAAAACCCCAAGACCTACAAGGCGTTCTATGACGCGTTGGCCGAGGCGGAGAAGATTATCAAGGCTGACAAACCGGCAGCGGCCCAGGCTTACATTCGTGTAGAGCAGTCGAAGCTACCGCTGGCACTGGTGGAGAAGATTGTGCAGGACCCGGAAATCGACTTCACCATCGTGCCGCAGCGTACCTATATCTATGCCGAGAAATTGCAGGCGTTGGGGGTGTTGAAGAACAAGGCGGGGAGCTGGAAGGATTACTTCTTTGAAGAGGCGCATGGCGGGAACGGCAGCTGACTCTGTCTCGAATTGAAATGAGTACAAAATGTGGGAGCAGGCAAGCCAGCTCCCACATTGGATCTGCAGTGTTTTCAATTCCCCGCCAGGTTGCTCTTGATCCAGTCATACAAGTGATTCCCCTCACTCGACAACTCGCTGCTGGCCCGGCGGCACAGGTAGTACTGGCGGCCATCATCGACCTGTAGATCAAACAGCTTCACCAACTCCCCATTTGCCACATGCGGCGCCACCAGCGGCTCGCGCAGCAGTGCGCAGCCCAACCCGGTCAGCGTGGCCGTCAGCGCCAACTGACCATCCTCCAGCAGCAAACCATTCAGCGCGGTCCCGTGATGCACGTCGGCGGCCTGGAACCATTGGCTCCAGGTGCCGCGCTCTTCGTCGTGCAGCAACGGCAATTCACTCAACGCCTCAGGTGTGTCGATCGGGCCGTGTTGCTCCAGGAATGCGCGGCTGCAATACGGCGTGACGGCGCCCGAGATCAACGGTTCGCTGTGGTACCCCGGCCAGTGCCCGGTGCCGAAGCGGATCGACAGGTCGGCGGCGTCGCTGGGGTAGCTGCGGTGGTTGGCGTAGGTGACGTTGATGTCCAGCGCCGGGTGGTCCTTGAGGAACTGTGCCAGGCGCGGGATGAACAGGTTGATGCCGAACAGCGGGATCAGGCTGATGGTGACCTGGCGCGTGGCGCTTTTTTCCCGCACGTGTTCGGTGGCGCTGCGCAGCACGGCGAAGGCCGAGCGGATTGCCCGGTAGTACTCGCGGCCTTCTTCGGTGAGCACCAGGTTGCGGCCCTGACGCAAGGTCAGCGGTTGCTGCAGAAAGCTTTCCAGCAGGTGCAGTTGATGGCTGACGGCGGAGGGCGACACGTCCAGCTCGCGGGCGGCGGAATTCACTCCGCCGTGGCGGGCGAACGCTTCGAAGGTGCGCACGGCACGCAGTGGCGGGTCATTAGCTAACTGTTCTAAATTATTCATGTGTTGAATTAAATACTAAGTGATGTGGCAAATAAAGAGCCATAAATGCCGTATTTATGGCGGTTATAGCGCTTAATGCATTTGGCATAACCATATGAATTTCTGATATTTGATAAAAATAGAATAGATGCTTAGTGTGCCGCCCTCGTAAGAAATGAGGTCGATGGTTTTCATGGATGCGTTTATCCAGCAACTGCTCAATGGCTTGATGACGGGCAGTCTCTATGCGCTAGTGGCCTTGGGTTACACCATGGTCTACGGCATTTTGCGGATCATCAACTTTGCCCACGGCGATGTGTTGATGATTGGCGCTTTGGTGGGCCTCTCGGTGATTCGCCTGCTGCAGGTGACATGGCCGGCGATGCCGCCGGTGCTGGTGCTGCTGGTGGCCACCGTGATTGCCATGGCGTTCTGCGCGGTCCTTGCGGTGCTGATTGAGCGGGTCGCGTATCGGCGCCTGCGTAATGCGCCGCGCCTGGCGCCGTTGATCAGCGGCATCGGTGTCTCGTTGTTGCTGCAAACCATCGCGATGCTGGTGTGGACGCGCAACCCGCAGATGTTCCCGCAACTGCTGCCGCTGGAACCGATTGAAGTCCTCGCCGGAGCTTCGGTGCATCCGGCGATCACCAACGCCACTGCCCTGACCACCATCGCCGTGGCGCTGTCGGTGATGGTCGCGCTGCTGGTGCTGGTGGAGCGCACACGCTTTGGCCGGGCCATGCGCGCCGTGGCCGAGAACCCGCAGGTGGCAAGCCTGATGGGCATCAACCCGAACCGCATCATCGTGCTGACCTTTGCCATTGGCGGCGCCCTGGCGGCATTGGCCGGGATCATGATGGCGAGCAACTACGGCAGCGCGCATTTCTACATGGGTTTCCTGCCGGGCATCAAGGCGTTCACCGCGGCAGTATTGGGCGGTATCGGCAACCTCAAGGGCGCGATGCTTGGAGGCCTGCTGCTGGGGTTGATCGAGGCGCTGGGCACCGGCTACCTGGGCGCCGCCACCCATGGTGTGTTCGGCAGCAATTACCAGGATGTGTTTGCCTTTATCGTGTTGATCGCGGTGCTGGTATTTCGTCCTTCGGGGCTGTTGGGTGAACGACTGGCGACCCGCGCATGAGTTTCCTGAATACCTCCCGACAGCGCGCCAGCTTTGGCCTTGTATTGTTCGCCGTGGCGCTGGTGCTGGCGCCGTGGATTGTCGGGCATGCCGGCGGCAATACCTGGGTGCGCACGCTCGATTTCGCGTTGCTGTACATCATGTTGGCCCTGGGCCTGAACATCGTCGTGGGCTACGCCGGGCTGCTGGATATGGGCTTTATCGCGTTCTACGCGGTGGGCGCCTACCTCGCGGCCTTGCTGTCCTCACCGCACCTGATGCAGCAATTCCCGGCACTGCTGGCGTTGTTGCCGGCGGGCATGCACACCTCGATCTGGCTGATCCTGCCCTTGGCCGCGTTGCTGGCGGCGGGTTTTGGCGTATTGCTGGGCGCGCCGACCCTGCGCCTGCGCGGCGATTACCTGGCCATCGTGACCCTGGGCTTTGGTGAAATCATCCGCATCCTGCTGCGCAACCTCGACCGTCCGGTGAACATCACCAACGGGCCCAAAGGTATTTCCCAGGTCGATCCGATCAACCTGCTGGGGATCAACCTCGGGCGCACCCAGGAGCTGTTCGGCCTGCGCCTGCCTTCGGTCTATCTGTATTACTACCTGTTCGCCGCGCTGGTGGTGCTGATCCTGTTTGCCTGCATCCGTCTGGAGCGCTCGCGCATCGGGCGGGCCTGGGTGGCGATTCGCGAAGACGAAGAGGCGGCCCAGGCCATGGGCGTCAACACCCTGCGCTTGAAGCTGTTGGCGTTCGCCATCGGCGCCGGGTTTGGTGGTGTGAGCGGGGCGCTGTTTGCCGCGTTCCAGGGTTTTGTCTCGCCGGAATCCTTCACCCTCAACGAGTCGATCGCGGTGCTGGCGATGGTGGTGCTCGGCGGCATGGGCCACATCCCCGGGGTGATTCTTGGCTGTGTACTGCTGGCGGCGTTGCCTGAAGCGTTGCGCGCCAGCATGGGACCGTTGCAGCAGGCGCTGTTCGGCCAGGTGCTGGTGGACCCGGAGATCATCCGCCAGTTGTTCTACGGGCTGGCCTTGATCCTGGCGATGCTCTATCGCCCGGCAGGCCTGTGGCCGAAAGGAGTTGCGCGATGAATCAGCCGTTGTTGCAGATCGACCAGGTGAACAAACACTTCGGCGGCGTGGCGGCGCTGACGAACGTAAGCCTGAGTATCCAGCCTGGCGAAATCTATGGCTTGATCGGGCCGAATGGCGCCGGTAAAACCACCTTCTTCAACGTGATGACCGGCCTCTATACCCCGGATTCCGGCCGCTTTCAGCTGGACGGCCAGGACTACAAACCAGCCAGCGTGCACCAGGTTGCCCAGGCTGGCATTGCCCGGACTTTCCAGAATATCCGCCTGTTCAACGCCATGAGCGCGTTGGAAAACGTCATGGTCGGCCGCCATGTGCGCACCCGTAACGGCTTGTGGGCCGCCTTGAGTCGGCATCGCCGGGCACGGGAAGAGGAGGCGCAAACCCGCGCCCATGCCCATCGCCTGTTGGCGTATGTCGGGCTGGCGGGGTTCGCCAATTACCGCGCCGACAGTTTGTCCTACGGCCATCAACGCCGCCTGGAAATCGCCCGTGCCTTGGCCACCGAACCGCGCCTGCTCGCCCTCGACGAACCCGCCGCCGGTATGAACGCTGCCGAGAAAGTGCAACTGCGCGGTCTGCTGGAAAAGATCCGCGACGACGGCCACACCCTGCTGCTGATCGAGCACGACGTAAAGCTGGTGATGGGAGTTTGCGACCGCATCAGCGTGCTGGATTACGGGCAAGTGATTGCCGTGGGCGCGCCTGCCGAGGTGCGCCGCGATCCGGCGGTGATCCAGGCTTATCTGGGAGCCAGTGCCCATGTCTGAAGCACTCTTGAACGTTGTCGGCTTGCAGGTGCGTTACGGCGCCATCGAAGCAGTCAAGTCCCTGGATTTGCACATCGACGAAGGCGAGCGAGTGACCTTGATTGGTGCCAACGGGGCCGGCAAGACATCCAGCCTCAAGGCCCTCACCGGACTGCTGCCGGCAGCGGCGGGGCAGATCCATTTTGCCGGGCGTTCGATCCTTGGCCAGGCACCGGACCAACTGCTGCGCCAGGGCATTGCCATGGTGCCGGAAGGGCGCGGCATTTTTGCGCGCATGAGCGTGCTGGAAAACCTCCAGGCCGGAGCCTTCCTGCGTCGTGACACCGAGCAGGTCAACCGCGAGATCCGCCAGCTGTTCGAGCACTTCCCGCGTTTGGAAGAGCGCCTGCAACAGTCCGCCGGCCTGCTCTCCGGTGGCGAGCAGCAAATGCTCGCCCTGGCTCGGGCACTGCTCTCCAAGCCGCGCTTGCTGGTGCTGGATGAGCCGTCCATGGGCCTGGCGCCGATCATGGTGGAGAAGATCTTCCAGGTGATCGACGACGTGTGCCGCCAGGGCATGACCCTGCTGCTGGTGGAGCAGAACGCCCGGCTCGCGCTGCAGGTCACCGACCGCGCCTATGTGATGGACACCGGGCGCATCAGCCTCACTGGCCCGTCCCATGAATTGCTCGACCACCCCGAGGTGCGCAGTGCCTACCTCGGTGAATGAATCAACCCTGACGCTACCGGACGCCCGGCGTGTTCCGACCAGCCCGTAAAGAAACAGGAACCCCTTATGAAGACTTTCAAGCACACCCTAGTGATCGGCCTGGCCCTGAGCAGCCTGGCGAGTGCCATGGCCCAGGCCGACCAGACCGTATTGATCGGCCTGGCCGGACCGTTGACCGGTCCGTCGGCGCGGATCGGTAAGGACCTGGAAAACGGCGCGCAACTGGCCATCGACGCGGCCAACGCCAAGCACCCGAAAATCAACGGTGAGGCGGTGACCTTCAAGCTGCTGTCCGAAGACGATCAATCCGACCCGCGCACTGCCGTCACCGTGGCCCAGCGCCTGGTGGACGAAGGCGTGGTGGGCGTGGTCGGCCACTGGAATACCGGCACCAGCATCCCGGCGGCGCGGGTTTATCACGATGCAGGTATCGCGCAAGTCGCCCCGGTTGCTACCGGGCACGCGTATACCCAGCAGGGCTTCGACACCAGCTTCCGGATCATGGGCCATGACGACGATGGCGGCCAGGTGGCCGGCGACTATGCTTTGAACACCCTCAAGGCCCGGCGCATTGCGGTGATCGACGACCGTACCGCGTTCGGCCAGGGCCTGGCGGACCAGTTCGTCAAATCCATTGAGGCCGGTGGCGCCAAGGTCGTCTCCCGTGAATACGTGGACGACAAGACCATCGACTTCAGCGCGGTGCTGACCAACATCCGCAGCCAGAACCCGGACCTGATTTTCTTTGGTGGCGTCGATTCCCAGGCCGCGCCTTTGGCCAGGCGTATCAAGCAACTGGGCATCAAGGCACCGTTGATGGGCGCCGGTGGGTTTGTCAGCCAGACCTTCCTGCAACTGGCGCAGAACGAAGGCGAGGGCGTGATTGCCCTGGAGCCGGGTCTGGCGGTGTCGCAGATGCCCGGTGGCAATGCGTTTGAACAGGCTTACAAGGATCGCTACAAGGCGCCGATCGAACTGCATGCGCCGTTTGCCTATGACGGCGTCGGGGTATTGGTGGCGGCAATTGAGAAGGCCGATTCGGTCGACCCGCAAAAGTACCTGCCGGTGTTGCGCGCCATCAGCTATCAGGGCGTGACCGGGACCATTGCGTTTGATGCCGAGGGCAATCTGAAGAAGCCGTCGTTCACCGTGTATCAGGTCAAAAGTAATCAGTGGCAGCCAGTCAGTGTGGCGGGCGGCAAGTAACAACCCACCCCTGTAGGAGGCACACAATGAGCAAGCTGGAAGGTGAACTGGGCATCCTGGCCCGGCGGCGGATCGAAGCTGAAATCATCAAGCCGATCTACGAGATCCTGGTACGCGAGCAGGGCAAGGACTTTGCGGCGGCGGTGATCGGCGAGGCGGTGGGCAATGCGGCGATCCAGGCCGGCAAGCACTTTGCCGAGCTGGAAGAGCAGGGCGCCGACCTCAAGAGCTTCGTCGAGCTGCAGGTGCTCTGGGAAAAAGACGATGCGCTCAAGGTCGAGATCATCGCCAGCGACGCCGAGCACTACGACTACGACGTGAAGCGCTGCCGCTACGCCGAGATGTACCACGAGATGGGCCTGGGGGAGATCGGGCACTTGCTGTCGTGCAACCGCGATGAGTTGTTTATCGTCGGCTACAACCCGGACATCAAGCTGACCCGAACCCAGACCATCATGGGCGGCGCCCATCACTGTGACTTCCGCTACCGGGCCAAACCCCAGGAGCCGCGTTCATGAGCGACTTGGCACGGGTCAATGGCGAGCGCCTGTGGGACTCGCTGATGGAAATGGCGCAGATCGGCGGCACCGAAAAGGGCGGGGTCTCGCGCCTGGCCCTCACCGATGAGGATCGTCGGGGTCGTGACCTGTTTGTGCAGTGGTGCGAGGCGGCGGGTTGCAGTATCCGGGTGGATGCCATGGGTAATATCTTTGCCCGACGCGCCGGGCGGCAGGATCACCTGGCCCCGGTGCTGACCGGCTCCCACGGCGATTCCCAGCCGGCGGGTGGCAAGTACGACGGTATCTACGGCGTGCTGGCCGGGCTGGAAGTGCTGCGCACTTTGAATGACCTGGGGATCGAGACCGAGCGGCCTATCGAAGTGGTCAACTGGACCAACGAAGAAGGCTCGCGGTTTGCCCCGGCGATGATTTCCTCGGGGGTGTATGCCGGGGTGTTTGACGTGGAGTACGGCCTGTCCCGGGAAGACAAGGCTGGCATCACCATCGGCCAGGCGTTGCAGCAGATTGGTTATGCCGGTTCGCATCAAGTGGGTGGCCAGGCGGTGCATGCGGCGTTTGAGCTGCATATTGAGCAGGGGCCGATTCTTGAAGCCCAGGACCTCACCATTGGTGTGGTCACCGGTGCCCAGGGCCAGCGCTGGTATGAAGTGGAACTGAGCGGGCGCAGTGCCCATGCCGGGACGACGCCGATGGATCATCGCCTGGATGCGTTGCTCGGGTTTGCGCGGGTGGTGGAGGCGGTGAACCAGATCGGCCTGGAGCAGGGTGCCGAAGGGCGGGCGACGGTGGGCATGGCGAACATCTTCCCCAACTCACGCAACGTGGTGCCGGGGCGGGTGTTTTTCAGTGTCGAGTTTCGGCACCCGGATGAGGCAGTGCTGGGGTATCAGGATCAGCAACTGCAGGCGGCCGTGGCGCGAATTGCCGAGGGGATTGGTTTGCAGCACAGCGTGAAGCAGATCTTCCAGTACGCGCCGATTGCCTTCGACAGTGAGTGTGTGGAGGTGGTGCGGGCTTCGGCGCAAGCGTTGGGATATAGCCATCGCGACATGATTTCCGGGGCCGGGCATGATGCCTGCTACCTGAACCGGGTGGCGCCGACGGCGATGATTTTTGTGCCGTGTGTGGATGGGCTGAGCCATAACGAGGCGGAGGAGATTTATCCGCAGTGGTCGACGGCGGGGGCGGATGTGTTGTTGCAGGCGGTGTTGGCCAAGGCGCAGGCGTGAGCGAGGTTTAACTGTTTAACTGTTTAACTGTTTAACTGGATTCCCTGTGGGAGCTGTCGAGCTTTAGCGAGGCTGCGATGAGGCCCTGTCAGGCAATAGAGATGTCGACAGTCAGGCCGCCATCGCAGCCTCGCTAAGGCTCGACAGCTCCCACAGGGGACCGAGTTTCCACAGGGGGGCGAGTTCCCACAGGGGAACCAGTTCCCACAGGAAATCCAGTTTTCGCTCCGGAGCTTCTTTGTCTGATGATCAGCGGAAGAACTCGCCCGGTGTGGCGTCGAACTGCTGGCGGAAGGCGTTGATAAACGCTGAGGTGGACTCGTAACCACAGGCCAATGCCACATCGGTCACCCGTTCACCCTGTTCCAGGGCGGGCAGGGCGCTTAACAATCGCAAGCGCTGGCGCCACGCGCGGAAGGTCAGGCCGGTGTCGCTCAGGAACAGCCGGCTGAGGGTTTTCTCGCTGACCGCCAGTTTCTGGCTCCATTGCCCCAGGGTGGTTTGCTGCTCGGGGTGCAGGTTCAGGCTGCGGTAAATCTGGCGCAAGCGGCTGTCGGCGGGCAGCGGCAACATCAGGTCGACCTGAGGTGCAGCGGCCAACTGGTCCAGTACTACCTGGGCCAATCGCCCATCCGGGCCGTCCTCGGCATATTCCACCGGCAATTCACTGAAGCTGCGAATCAACTCCCGCAACAGGCTGCTCACCGCCAGCACCTGGCAGCGGTCGGCCGCCCAGCCGGTGACGCTGCAATCCAGGTACAAGCTGCGCATCTCGGTATGGGGCGAACTGAATACCCGGTGTGGCATGCCGGCCGGGATCCACACGGCCCGCTGGGGCGGTGCGACGAAGCGCCCGACACTGGTCTGGATCTCCAGCACCCCGGATATCGCGTAGGACAACTGCACCCACGGGTGACTGTGGCGGCGGGTCAGTGCGCGGTTGGGCAGGGATTCGGTGCGGCCATACACCGGCCTCGGCAGGCTGGAAAGCCCGGGCACGCTGCGGCGCACGGTTTTGTCATGTCCTTTAGGCGGCATTTACTGGCTCATTGGCGTTAGTCGGTAACAAGCCGTTACGTTAGAGTCGCGACGATGCTCTTGGCAACCTCTGGAAGATTGGCCTATGACCCGCCCACGCTTTTTACCTGACAACTTCACCCTGACCCTGGTGGCCACGGTGATCCTCGCGTCCCTGTTGCCCGCCAGCGGCCAGACCGCCGTGGCCTTTGGCTGGGTGACCAACCTGGCCATCGCGCTGCTGTTTTTTCTGCATGGCGCCAAGCTGTCGCGTCAGGCCATCGTCGCCGGTGCCGGGCATTGGCGCCTGCACCTGCTGGTGTTCAGCCTGACCTTCGTGCTGTTTCCGCTGCTGGGCCTGGCGCTCAAGCCGGTGTTGTCGCCGCTGATCGGCAAAGACCTGTACATGGGCATGCTCTATTTGTGTGCGTTGCCCGCCACCGTGCAGTCGGCGATTGCCTTTACGTCGCTGGCCCGAGGCAATATCCCGGCGGCGATTTGCAGCGCGGCAGCGTCGAGCCTGTTCGGGATCTTCCTGACGCCGTTGCTGGTGACCTTGCTGCTCAACGTGCATGGCGATGGCGGTTCCACCGTCGATGCGATCCTGAAAATCAGTGTGCAACTGCTGCTACCGTTCATCGCCGGGCAAATCGCCCGTCGCTGGATCGGCGAGTGGGTGGGGCGTAACAAGTCCTGGCTGAAGTTCGTCGACCAGGGTTCGATCCTGCTTGTGGTCTACGGCGCGTTCAGTGAAGCAGTCAACGAAGGCATCTGGCACCAGATTCCGTTGTGGGAGCTGGGCGGCCTGGTGGTGGCGTGCTGTGTGTTGCTGGGGCTGGTGCTGGTGGCGTCGACGGTGCTGGGCAAGGCGTTCGGTTTCAGCCAGGAAGACCGGATCACCATCCTGTTCTGCGGCTCGAAGAAAAGCCTGGCCACGGGTGTGCCGATGGCCCAGGTGTTGTTCGCCGGGGCGAGTATGGGCGTGTTGATTTTGCCGCTGATGCTGTTTCACCAGATCCAGTTGATGGTCTGTGCGGCGCTGGCCCAGCGGTATGCCAAGCGTCCGGAATCGATTCCCGAGCTGATGGGGCAAGTCGATCCCTGAATCGTCGTGTTACTATTTTTTGCGCGCGGCTCAAGGCCCGGCATCGGGCCGGCTTGATCTGCGCGCAAACGAGTACGACGACCTGTCAATGAGCATTTCCGCCGCAACACCTCAAGCCAACTGGCAACCGGTCTTCGCTCTCGCGTTGGCCGCTTTCGTTTTCAATACCACCGAATTTGTGCCGGTCGGCCTGCTGAGTGCCATCGGGGCGAGCTTCGACATGCCCATTGCCAGCGTCGGCCTGATGCTGACTATCTATGCCTGGATCGTGTCCCTGACCTCGCTGCCGGTGATGCTGCTGACCCGCAACGTCGAGCGGCGCAAGCTACTGATCGTGCTGTTCGGCATGTTTATCGCCAGCCATATCCTGTCCAGCGTGGCCACCAGCTTTGGCATCCTGATGCTCAGCCGGGTCGGCATTGCCCTGTCCCATGCGTTGTTCTGGTCGATTACCGCCTCCCTCGCGGTGCGCCTGGCACCGGAGGGCAAGCAGGTGCAGGCCCTCGGCTTGCTCGCTACCGGCACCTCCCTGGCCATGGTGTTGGGCATCCCGCTCGGCCGCCTGCTGGGCGAAGCCATGGGCTGGCGCACCACCTTTCTGGTGATCGGCGCGTTTGCCGCCGGGCTGGTGTTCTGGCTGGCGCGCACCTTGCCGCTGCTGCCGAGCCAGAACTCCGGCTCGTTGCGCAGCCTGCCGCTGCTGTTCAAGCGCCCGGCACTGGTGGCGCTGTACGTGCTGACGGCGATGGTGGTGACGGCGCAGTTCACGGCCTACAGCTATGTTGAGCCGTTTGTTGAAGGTGTTGCCGGTATGAGTGGCAATACCGTGACCCTGATCCTGCTGGTGTTCGGCGGTGCGGGGATCATTGGTTCGTTGTTGTTCAGCCTGGTGCATCGCTTTAATCCCCATCGTTTCCTGATCAGCGCGGTGACCATCCTGGCGCTGTGCCTGGCGTTGTTGTTGCCGTTGAGTGGCGAGGTGTCGTACCTGGTGACCCTGAGTGTGTTCTGGGGCATGGCCATCATGGGCTTTGGCCTGGCGCTGCAATCGAAGGTGCTGGTGCTGGCGCCGGATGCCACGGATGTGGCGATGGCGATGTTTTCCGGGATCTACAACATCGGCATTGGCGGCGGGGCGTTGATGGGCAGTTGGGTGGGCAGCCACTTTGGTTTCGCCTGGATCGGCGCGGCCGGCGGGTTGCTGGCGGCAGTGGCGTTGATTGGGTATTGCCTGGCGATTTATCGGTTTGGGCAGGGTGTGGCTCGCGGCAATCTGTAGGCGCGACATTCTTAATGCAGTGGTTTTTTCTAGGGATTTAGTATGAAAGCAGGGTTGCTGATCGCTGTTTTATTGATGCTGGGTGGTTGCGTCACCAATCAGTTGCACTTCGCTTCTTATACCTCTGACGCGGAGTTGGCCAGCATTAAGAACAGTGCTGTTCAGTCGGATATTGTCGGGGTTTCAGGCTACGAGCGTTGTGGGCCCTGTACTGAGCGAAGCAAGATTGTATGGCATGCCGCGAATCACGAAATCGTCAGCCTCTACGAGGGGATGGCCAATGTTCCTGTTGATGATTGGGTTGGCTTTACCAAGCGGGCTATAGGGTCTGATTCGACATCGTCCATTAAAACCCGGGTCGAGATTGATCGGGTTTTCGTAAAAACCTGGAGTGATCCCGAATACTATGCAACTGATGTAGAGCTTTCGGTCTATATCGGCGGTGTCAAATATGCCGGGCATTCACGAATCAAGATAAAAGGCGCAGGCCAGACGCTTATTCAGCGGGATAAAGTGGCTTTCAATTCAGCTACCCTCGATGCCGTCAGTGTGGGGTTGAAGGCAGCTTATCTGGATGCGTTTGCAAAGTTTAAAACCTCAACTCACTGATGGCGCCGCTTACTGCTTGCTCCTAAAGGAGGCATTTCCATGGTAGTTCGTTTGATTAAACCGGCGGTATTTGCAGTGCTCGCCGGGTTTTCCGTGTTGTGGCTCAGCCCTGCAAGCCTGGCGGCCAGTTTTGACTGTGACCGGGCGAAGGCGCCTGACGAGAAAACCATCTGTGCCACGCGCTCCCTCAATGATCAGGACGTGACCATGGCGCTGCTTTATGACCTCAACCGGCACTTCATGGCCATGGGCGGGCGCGGTTCGTTGATGGATGATCAGGCTGTGTGGCTCAAGCAACGGCATACGTGCGGCGCCCAAGTCAGTTGCCTGAGCAAAGCCTATACGCAGCGGATTGCGATGTTGCGTCGCTTCATTGATGAGCGGGTGATGACGAAAGCACCGTTCTGAACAGGCCGCTTTCTGTAGGAGCGAGCTTGCTCGCGAAAAACCGGAGAGCACTGTGGGGTGTCAGGCTTCCCGGGTCATCGTTCACGTCCATCGCGAGCAAGCTTGCTCCTACTGAAGCAGGGTATGTTTTTTATTCAGGGGACTTTCACGCAATTCATTACAGATCTTGTAATAGTTTTGCATTGTAGGAAATTCCTGTTTCGCCTGTACGATTCAAGTCCTTTTTCCACAACAGGACCTACATGAACACCCTCTCGGAGCCTCCCAGTCGTCTTTCCCCAAGACATGCACTGTCGCCGTTCCCGCTGATCGCCTGCCTCCGGGCCAAGCATCCCGTCTTCCGATTGCCTACCCTTACCCGGTCCCTCGACCGTGCGTTGCCGTGCCCGGCATTCTGAAAAACTTGAAGAGATACTGAAAAATGGAATGGTTAGCGGATCCAACGGCCTGGCTCGGCCTGTTGACTTTGATTGTGCTGGAGCTGGTGCTGGGCATCGACAACCTGGTGTTTATCGCGATCCTGGCGGACAAGTTGCCGCCGGAGCAGCGTGACCGTGCGCGTCTGATCGGTTTGTCCCTGGCATTGCTGATGCGTCTGGGCTTGCTGGCAAGTATTTCGTGGTTGGTGACTCTGACCCAGCCGCTGTTCGAGGTGTTCGACAAGAGTTTCTCGGGCCGTGACTTGATCATGCTGTTTGGTGGGGTGTTCCTGTTGTTCAAGGCCACCATGGAATTGCATGAGCGGCTTGAGGGGCATGTGGCTCAGCGCACTGGCAACGTGGCTTATGCGATGTTCTGGCCGATCGTTGCGCAGATTGTGGTGCTGGATGCGGTGTTCTCCCTCGATGCGGTGATTACTGCCGTGGGCATGGTGGATGAGCTGGCGGTGATGATGATCGCGGTGATCATTTCCATCGGCCTGATGATCGTTGCCAGCAAGCCGCTGACCCGTTTCGTCAACGCCCACCCGACGGTGATCATGCTGTGCCTGGGCTTCCTGATGATGATCGGTTTTGCCCTGACCGCAGAGGGCCTGGGCTTCCACATTCCTAAAGGCTATCTGTACGCGGCCATCGGTTTCTCGATCCTGATCGAGGTGTTCAACCAGATCGCTCGGTCGCGCCGCAAGAAGTCGGCTCAAGGCACGCTGCCGAGGCGTGAGCGCACGGCCCATGCGGTGATGCGTTTGCTCGGCGGGCGTAATCTGGCAGTGGAGGAGGTGGGTGAAGAGGTGGCCGACCTGCTGGATAACCCCGATGCCAACGGCGGGCCGCTGTTCGATCGGCGTGAGCGGGTGATGATCAGTGGCGTGCTGCAACTGGCTGAACGCCCGATCCGTACCCTGATGACGCCTCGGGCGAAGGTGGACTCTATAGATCTGTCGGACGATCCCGACACTATCCGCCTGAAACTGATGCATTCGTCTTACTCGCGTCTGCCCTTGATCCGCAACGGTAATGTCGACGAGCCATTGGGCTTTGTGCACAAGAAGGAGTTGCTCAAGGAATACCTGGCCGGTAACGAGCCGAACCTGGAGCACTTGGCGCGCCGAGCGGTCAACCTGCTGGAGAGTTTTTCGATTCTCAATGCCCTGGAGCAGATGCGTCAGGAATCTACTCACATTGCGTTCGTGATCAACGAATTTGGTGACTTTATCGGGGTGTTGAGCATGACCGACATCCTCGAGTCCATCGCCGGTGAGTTGCCGGATGCGAGTGAAGTCGAAGGGCCAGACATCGTTGAGGAAGAGGGTGGCTTTCGGGTTAATGGTGCCTTGAACCTTAACCTGATTCGCCAGCGCACCGGCTTCAAGGCGGTGGCGACGGAGGATTACCAGACCCTGGCCGGGCTGGTGATGAGCCTGCTGGATCGCCTCCCCGCCGTCGGCGATAGCCTGGAACATGAAGGGTGGCGCCTGACCGTGGCAGCGGTGGAGGAGCGGCGAGTTACTCAGGTGTTGCTGGCTCCTCTCTAACGGGTGAATTTCATTCGACGCTGCGCTGGCCTTTGGATAGCATCGGCGCTCATTGAACCGTTAAGGAAGGGTTACCCGAATGACTTTGGACGTGCTTAAGATTTCTGCATTTTGTGACGGTAACCAGGGCGGTAACCCGGCAGGCGTATGGATCGGTGACAACCTGCCGGAAGCCGCAGAAATGCAGCGTATCGCCCACGAAGTCGGGTTTTCGGAAACGGTATTCGCCTGCCCGCAGGATGACGGCTGGCGTGTGCGGTACTTCGCGCCGGAGTCCGAAGTCGCGTTTTGCGGGCACGCCACCATCGCCCTCGGCGCGGCCTTGAGCCTGGCGCTGGGCGACGGTGAATTCCACCTGACCTTGAACAACGGCGATATTTCCGTCAGCGGTCGCAGCGAAGGCGACCTGATCGAAGCGGCCCTGCAATCCCCGCCAACCCGCAGCGCACCGGCCAACGATGCGCTGGTGGACGCGGGCCTGACCTTGTTCGGTTATACCCGCAATGACCTGGACCCGAGCATTCCGCCGGCGATCATCCATGCTGGCATTTCCCACCTGGTGCTGGCGCTCGACAGCCGCGCCAAGCTCAGCCAGATGCACTATGAACTGGAAGCCGGTCGCCGCTACATGACCGACGCCGGTTTGGGCACCGTGGTGCTGGTGTTTGCAGAAAGCCCGACACTGTTCCACACCCGCAACCCGTTTGCGGTGGGTGGTGTGTACGAAGACCCCGCCACTGGCGCCGCGACCGCCGCCTTTGCCGGCTATCTGCGGGACCTGGGCTGGCCGCATAGCGGGTGCATCAACATCATTCAAGGCGAGGACATGGGCAGCCGTTCGCGTTTGCAGGCGCAGATCACTGATGAGAAGGGTGCCTCGATTCGGGTGTCGGGGACGGCGCGGTTGATGTTGGAGGACTGATTCTGGTCTTGGCGAACGTCTCGCTCAGGGTCTTCTCGTCGAACCCCTTCAGCTTCTCGACCATCTCGCCGTTCTGGAAAACCAGCAGTGTGGGAGTGCCGGTTACCTCTGGGTGCCTCGGGGTTTGGGCAGTGTCGAGCACCAGGCTTTTCACGGAGCTGGCGTATTTCCCGGCAATCCGTTCAAACAGTGGCCCGGCTTCCCCGCAGGCCGGGCAATGCTGCGAAACAAACAGCATGAACACTGTTTTGTGTGCCTTGAGCACCTGCTGATACGCCTTGGCATCGGCAATCACCGCCGTTGCAATTCCCATGATGATCTCCTTGAGCGAAAGGCCTGGCCCACGCTAATCCCGGCGATCAAAACCGTCTACTGTCAAAACTGACAGGTACCCACCTCCAACTGGTCCATTGTGGCGAGGGAGCTTGCTCCCGCTGGGCTGCGCAGCAGCCCCGAAGGATTCAGCGCTCCGCCCGCTCCCGAGCCTTCTTCGCCAACCCCACGCACTGCTTATAGTCGCCCTGATCCTTGGCATCCTTCGCCCGACGATACCCATGATGATTCTGCGTGGTGTAGTTCGTACTGAACGCCGCCTTCAGCTTGACCAGCTCGGCCTTGCATTCGCGCCGGTCATCCTTGGCGAACACCTGGGTAGCAAACGCCAGCGACAACAACATAAGGACAAGACTGATCTTCATCTGAACGCGTTCCTTGGGGGCTCGATCATCTGCCAAGCCTAGCCCAGCCACGGGATTCTTCCATTCACGGCCGCCGCACCGCTGTGTGCACGGTAACGACCCGCACCCGCACCCAAATGTGGCCTGTCACCCCGGTGTGTAGCCAACGGTAGCAATCCGATTTCAGCTGCTGGCCCAGTGCCTTGTTGCCGATACAAATTTATCCCGTTGATTTAAAAAGAAATTAATCCCGCAATATTTTTCTGTTACTGCGTGTGGCACACTTTCTGCTGTCTATTCCGTTGTTACATACTAAGTTCCGGTATAGCGGAATACACAACCCCTGGAGTGCTTGTCATGCATCACCGACCTTCCGTGTTCAAAGCGTGTGTTTTTCTCTTCGCCGCATCGGCTTCCCTCGCCAGCGTAGTGCAGGCGGCGGACAGCAAGCTCGATACAGTGCTCAAGCGTGGGCATCTGATCGTGGGTACAGGCAGTACCAATGCGCCGTGGCACTTCCAGGGAGCGGATGGCAAGTTGCAAGGTTTTGATATCGACATCGGCCACATCGTGGCCAAGGGGTTGTTCAACGACCCGAGCAAAGTCGAATACGTGGTGCAGTCCTCCGACGCCCGGATTCCCAACCTGTTGACCGACAAGGTCGACATGAGCTGCCAGTTCATCACCGTCACCGCCAGCCGTGCGCAGCAAGTGGCCTTCACCCTGCCGTACTACCGCGAAGGCGTGGGGCTGCTGCTGCCGGCCAACAGCAAGTACAAGGAAATCGAAGACCTGCAGGCGGCCGGCGACAGCGTCACCGTGGCCGTGCTGCAAAACGTCTACGCCGAAGAACTGGTGCACCAGGCCTTGCCTAAAGCCAAGGTCGACCAGTACGACAGCGTCGACCTGATGTACCAGGCCGTGAACTCCGGCCGTGCCGACACCGCCGCCACGGACCAGTCCTCGGTCAAGTACCTGATGGTGCAAAACCCGGGCCGCTACCGCAGCCCGGCCTACGCCTGGAGCCCCCAGACCTACGCGTGCGCCGTCAAGCGTGGCGACCAGGACTGGCTGAACTTCGTCAACACCGCGCTGCACGAAGCCATGACCGGCGTGGAGTTCCCGATGTACAAGGCCTCGTTCAAGCAATGGTTCGGTGTGGATCTGCCAGAGCCTGCGATCGGTTTCCCGGTTGAGTTCAAGTAATTCGTAAACACTGGGGGCGTCGCTGACGGCGCCCCAATCAGGTACTGCTGACCATGAACTATCAGTTGAACTTTGCCGCTGTGTGGCGCGACTTCCCCAGCTTGCTGGCGGGGCTCGGCCTCGGCCTTGAACTGGCACTGCTGTCCATCGCCATCGGTTGCGTGATCGGCCTGTTGATGGCGTTTGCCATGCTGTCCAGACACCGCGCGCTGCGCATCGTGGCCTCGGTGTATGTGACGGTGATCCGCAACACCCCGATCCTGGTGCTGATCCTGTTGATCTACTTCGCCTTGCCCAGCCTCGGGATCCGGCTGGACAAGATCCCCTCGTTCATCATCACCCTGTCGCTGTACGCCGGTGCCTACCTCACCGAAGTATTCCGCGCAGGCCTCTTGAACATTCCCAAGGGGTTGCGTGAAGCGGGCCTGGCCATCGGCCTGGGCGAATGGCGCATCCGCGCGTACATCACCGTGCCGGTGATGCTGCGCAACGTGTTGCCGGCGCTGTCGAACAACTTTATCTCGCTGTTCAAGGACACCTCCCTCGCGGCCGCCATCGCGGTGCCGGAGCTGACCTATTACGCCCGCAAGATCAACGTCGAAAGCTACCGGGTGATTGAAACCTGGATAGTCACGACCGCGCTCTACGTGGCTGCCTGTTACCTCATTGCCATGCTGCTCCGTTACCTGGAACAGCGTTTGGCGATTCGCCGCTAAGGAGCCCCCATGTACGAATCCCCCAGCTGGCTGCATGAGTTGTGGATCGCCCGGGAAACCCTCTGGGCGGGGTTCCAGACCAGCGTTTACTGCTCGGCCCTGGCCATCATCTTCGGCACCCTGATCGGCATCGTTGCCGGATTGATCCTGACCTACGGCAAATTCTGGATGCGCGTACCGTTTCGCCTGTACGTCGACCTGATCCGCGGAACGCCAGTGTTTGTGCTGGTGCTGGCATGCTTCTACATGCTGCCGGCACTCGGCTGGCAGATCACCGCGTTCCAGGCCGGTGCCGTGGGCTTGACGCTGTTCTGCGGCTCCCACGTTTCGGAAATCGTGCGCGGTGCGTTGCAAGCCATTCCCAAGGGGCAACTGGAAGCCGGCAAGGCCATCGGCCTGACGTTCTACCAGTCCCTGGGCTACGTGCTGTTGCCTCAGGCCCTGCGGCAGATCCTGCCGACCTGGGTCAACTCGTCCACGGAAATCGTCAAGGCGTCTACCTTGCTGTCGGTGATCGGCGTGGCCGAATTGCTCCTCAGCACCCAACAGGTCATTGCCCGGACGTTCATGACCCTGGAGTTCTACCTGTTCGCAGGCTTTATGTTTTTTGTCATCAACTACGCCATCGAATTACTGGGGCGTTACATTGAAAAGCGGGTGGCGTTGCCATGAACCAATCCTCAAATGAAAGCCAGCCGCTGCTGAACATTCGCGGCCTGCGTAAACAGTACGGCCCGGTGGAAGTGCTCAAGGGCGTCGACCTGAGCATGCAGCGCGGCAACGTCGTGACGTTGATCGGCTCCAGCGGTTCGGGCAAGACCACGCTCCTGCGCTGCGTCAACCTGCTGGAAGAATTCCAGGGCGGCCAGATCACCCTCGACGGTGAATCCATCGGCTACAGCGACGTCGGCGGCAAGCGCGTGCGTCACCCGGAGCGGGTGATCTCCCAACACCGTGCGATGACCGGCATGGCGTTCCAGCAGTTCAATTTGTTCCCGCACTTGACCGCCTTGCAGAACGTCACCCTGGGCCTGCTCAAGGTCAAAAAGATGGGCAAGGACGAGGCGGTTGCACTGGCGGAAAAATGGCTGGACCGTGTCGGCCTGCTGGAACGCCGCAATCACTTCCCGGGCCAACTGTCGGGCGGCCAGCAACAGCGCGTGGCGATTGCCCGGGCGATTGCGATGAACCCGAGCCTGATGCTGTTCGACGAAGTCACCTCGGCCCTGGACCCGGAGCTGGTGGGCGAAGTGCTCAGTGTGATCAAGGGTTTGGCGGAAGAGGGCATGACCATGTTGCTGGTCACCCACGAAATGCGGTTTGCCTATGAAGTCTCGGACAAGATCGTCTTCATGAACCAGGGCCGCATTGAAGAACAGGGGCCGCCGAAAGACATTTTCGAACGCCCGCAATCGCCGCGACTGGCGGAATTTCTCAAGAACATTCGTTTTTAATTCACTCGTTTCAGGAGATCCATTATGAGCATTACTCGTTACGGCACCGGCGCCACGGCCGGCGGCGGCCAGCCTCGTCCTTTCGCCCGCGCGGTGGAAGCGGATGGCTGGTTGTACGTGTCGGGCCAGGTGCCGGCGGTGGACGGTGAAATCATCACCGGCGGCATCGTCGAGCAGACGCACCAGACCATGCGCAACGTGGTGGCGATTCTCGAAGAAGCCGGCTACGCCCTGGAAGACGTGGTGCGCGTCGGTGTGTGGCTGGAAGACCCACGGGACTTCTGGAGCTTCAACAAAGTGTTCGGCGAATACTTCAACCCGGAACACGCCCCGGCGCGGGCCTGTGTGCAGGCGAACATGATGGTCGATTGCAAGGTTGAGATTGATTGCGTGGCCTACAAGAAAAAAGGCTAAATGCCCGTCTCTTGAGACCACAGGAGACCCAATGTGGGAGCGGGCTTGCTCGCGAATGCGGTGGATCAGTTGTAGATGTATTCACTGACACACCGCTTTCGCGAGCAAGCCCGCTCCCACAGGGGATCTGTGTTGATAGCTATATCTTCAAACGGGACCGACGACTGCCATGACCGAAGACACCATCAAACGCCGCGCCAAAGGCCTCGACCGGGCGTTCGATATCCTCGATTTCCTCAAGGAGATCGGCCAGCCCCTGCGCCCGAATGATATCGCCAGTGGCATTGGCAGCCCCAAATCCACGGTCTACGAACTGGTGGCCTCGCTGCTGGAACGGCGCATCCTCGAAACCGTCGGCAAGGACGGTCATGTCTACCTCGGCCGTCAGTTGTACTTCCTCGGCCAGGCCCATCTGCGCCATTTCGACCTGACCCGTGAAGCCGACCACGCCCTGCAGGAAATCGTCAGCCAGACCCACGAAACGGCACAGATGTGCCTGCTCAATGGGCGCAAATACACCGTGGCCCTGATGCGCGAAGGCGAGCGGCATTTCCGCATTTCCTCAGACATCGGCGAGAACGCGCCCATCCCCTGGACCGCCTCCGGCCGCCTGCTGTTGGGCCACCTGAGCGACCAGCAAATCATCGACCTGATCGACTATGACGACTTCATCCTCCCGGACGGTCAGCGCCTGCCTCTGGAAACCTTCCTCGGGCAAATCCGCCAGGCCACCCTCGACGGATTCTTCTCCTTCGACAGCGTCGCCGACACCTTTACCCATTGCTTTGCCGCCCCGGTTCGGGACGCTCAAGGCATCAGCATTGCGACCCTGTGCATCGTCGCCCCACGGGCCGATGCCCTCAAAAACTACAACGACTATCGCCGGGTACTGATCGAAAGCGCGAACAACCTGGCCCGTCGCATCAACGAATAGGAAACACTTATGTCTGCCTTCAATGCCGTTGAAAAAGGCGCCGCCCCGGTCGGTGCGCATCTGGTGCGTGACGTCAGCCTGCCGGCCCTGGTGCTGCACCGCGATGCCCTGGAACATAACATCCGCTGGATGCAGGATTTCGTCAGCAACAGTGGCGCGCAGCTGGCGCCCCACGGCAAGACCAGCATGATGCCGGCGCTGTTCCAGCGGCAGATCGAGCAGGGCGCCTGGGGCATCACCCTGGCCAACGCCGTGCAGACCCGCGCCGCGTATGCCGGTGGGGTTCGCCGGGTGTTGATGGCCAACCAACTGGTGGGCGCGCCGAACATGGCGCTGATTGCCGACCTACTGGCCGACCCCGAATTCGACTTCCACTGCATGGTCGACCACCCGGACAACGTGGCCGACCTGGGTTTGTTCTTTGCCGCCCGTGGCTTGCGCCTGAACGTGATGATCGAATACGGCGTGGTCGGCGGCCGTTGCGGTTGCCGCACTGAACAACAGGTGCTCGACCTGGCCAAGGCGATCAAGGCCCAGCCTGCGCTGGCCCTCACCGGCATCGAAGGCTACGAAGGGGTGATCCACGGCGAGCACGCCATCAGTGGCATCCGCGAATTCGCCGCCTCCCTGGTGCGCCTCGCCGTCGACCTGCAAAACAGCGGCGCCTTCGACCTGGCCAAGCCCATCATCACCGCCTCGGGTTCGGCCTGGTACGACCTGATCGCCGAATCCTTCGAAGCCCAGAACGCCGCCGGCCGCTTCCTCAGCGTATTGCGCCCGGGGAGCTACGTGGCGCACGACCATGGCATCTACAAAGAAGCACAGTGCTGCGTACTCGACCGCCGCAGCGACCTCAACGAAGGCCTGCGCCCGGCGCTGGAAGTCTGGGCCCACGTGCAATCGCTGCCGGAGCCAGGCTTCGCGGTGATCGCCCTGGGCAAGCGCGACGTCGCCTACGACGCCGGCCTGCCAGTGCCGCTCAAGCGCTACAAGGCGGGCGTGCTGCCGGCCGAGGGTGATGACGTGACCGCGTGCAAGGTCACCGCCGTGATGGACCAGCATGCGTTCATGGTGGTTGCGCCGGGGGTTGAGTTGCGCATTGGCGACATCATCTCCTTCGGTACTTCCCACCCGTGCCTGACCTTCGACAAGTGGCAAGTGGGTAATTTGGTGGATGAGCAGTTGCAGGTGATCGAAAGCCTGCATACCTGCTTCTAGACCGAGTCGCGCCTTTCGCGAGCAAGCCCGCTCCCACATTCGACCGAGTTCCTTCAGTTGAAATGCGATCAAATGTGGGAGCGGGCTTGCTCGCGAAGAGGCCCTCCAGTACATCGAGAGCCCCCAGACATGAACACACAACCGCGCATCGCCCTCATCGGCGAATGCATGATCGAACTGCAACACCGCGCCGACGGCAGCCTGCAACAAAGCTTCGGCGGCGACACCCTGAACGCCGCCGTCTACCTGCGCCGCGAGTTGGGTGAACCCAGCACCGTCGACTACGTCACCGCCCTGGGCGATGACAGTTTCAGCGACGCCATGTGCAAGCACTGGGCCGAAGAAGGCCTGGGCCTGGGCATGGTCCAGCGCCTGCCCGGGCGGTTGCCGGGGTTGTACTGCATCCAGACCGATGCCAACGGCGAGCGCAAATTCCTTTACTGGCGCAACGAAGCGGCCGTGCGCGACTGCTTCACCACGCCGGCGGCCGAGCCGATCCTGGCGGCTCTGGCGGCATACGACGTGGTGTATTTCAGCGGCATCACCCTGGCGGTACTGGGCGAAGTGGGCCGTGGGCGTTTGCTGGAAACCCTGATCGAAACCCGCCAGCGCGGCGGCAAGGTGGTGTTCGACAACAACTACCGGCCACGCCTGTGGGCCAGTGTGGACGCGGCGCGTGCGGCGTATCACCGGGTATTGGCCGAAGTGGACATTGCCTTGCTGACGGAAGATGACGAGCGCGCATTGTTTGGCTATGAGGACAGCGAGCAGGTGTTTGCGGCGTATCCGGACATTGCTGAGGTGGTGCTGAAGCGTGGGGCGGATGCGTGTTTGATTCGCTGTGAAGGTGATCGATTCGAGGTGCCGGCGTTGGTGGTGGAGAAGGTGGTCGACACCACGGCGGCGGGGGATTCGTTCAGTGCGGCGTATCTCGCCAGTCGGCTCAAGGGAGGTTCACCGCAGGATGCAGCACTGGCCGGGCATCGATTGGCGAGCCGGGTGATTCAGGTGCCGGGTGCTTTGATTCCGCGAGATTGAGGTGCCTGGCCGCCTGCGGCGGATCGCGGGCAAGCCCGGCTCCCACAGTTGACCGCATTATTGAGAGAGAACTCGGTCAACTGTGGGAGCTGGCTTGCCTGCGATAGCGGTCTAAAGCCCACCGCTCAATCCCGGTAAAACACCTGCACCAAGTGATACCCAAACTTGCTCTTGATCGGCCCATGAACCACCTTCACCGGCTTCTTGAAGATCACCGCATCAATCACCCCCACCATCTGCCCCGGTCGCACTTCACCCAAATCACCGCCGCGCTTGGCGGAAGGGCAGGTGGAGTACTTCTTGGCCAACACGTCAAACGCTTCGCCCTTGGCAATACGCTGCTTGAGCTGTTCGGCTTCCTCACTGGTTTTCACCAGAATGTGACGGGCTTGGGCTTTCATTGATCGGTCCTGATGTGAAACGGCGCGCGATTATGCCTGAAGTCAGGCCTCTGAGCTGATCATGCTGCGGATTTTGTTAGCCAGCAGGTCAATCGAAAACGGCTTGGCCACCATGTCCATGCCTTCCTCCAGGAACCCCTGGCGCTCGGCGGCTTTCTCGGCGTAACCGGTCATGAACAGCACCTTGAGTGCCGGCCGGTGTTGCCGGGCGATTTCGGCCAATTGCCGACCATTCATTCCCGGCAAGCCCACATCGGTCACCAGCAAATCCACCCGCAGGTCGGACTCCAGCAACGGCAATGCCGCCCGCGCATCGGCGGCCTGATGCGCGGTATAGCCCAGTTCACCCAGCACATTCACCACCAGCATCCGTACCGCCGCGTCATCCTCGACCACCACCACCGCTTCACCCGCCAGGGCCACCGGGGCTTCACCGTGGCTGGCGGGCACGGTGCGTTCCAGTGCAGTGCCATGCAGGCGCGGCAGGTACAACCGCACACAAGTGCCCTGGCCCGGCTGGCTTTCAATGGTCACGTGCCCGCCGGATTGCTGGGCAAACCCATAGATCATCGACAACCCGAGGCCGGTGCCCTGGCCGATAGGCTTGGTGGTGAAGAACGGGTCGAAAGCCTTGGCGAGAATCTTCGCGGTCATGCCGGCGCCGTTGTCGCTCACGCCAAGCATCACATAGTCGCCGGCCTTGACCGGCTCCAGGGTGGTGATGTCGGTGCCGTCGAGGTAGCTGTTGGCGGTCTCGATGCACAATTGCCCGCCGTCGGGCATCGCATCGCGGGCGTTGATCACCAGGTTGAGCAGGGCGTTTTCCAACTGGCTGGCGTCGGTGTTCACCGGCCACACGTCGGTGCCCAGTTGCACCTTGAGTTCGATGTGCGCGCCCTTGGTGCGGCGGAACAGGTCTTCCAGGGACGCCACCAACTGATTCGGATCCACCGGCTTGGGGTCCAGGGATTGGCGGCGGGAGAACGCCAGCAGGCGGTGGGTCAGCGCAGCGGCACGATGAGCCGAGGACACCGCGGCGTCGGTGAAGCGGCCGATCTCGTCGCTGCGTCCGGCTGCGATGTAGCGTTGCATCAGGTCCAGGCTGCCGATGATCCCGGTGAGCATGTTGTTGAAGTCATGGGCGATGCCGCCGGTGAGCTGGCCGACCGCTTCCATCTTCTGGGCATGGCGCAGGGCGTCTTCGGCACGCTCGCGCTCGAACATCTCGTTTTGCAGGCGCTGGTTGGCTTCGGCCAGGGCCTGGGTGCGTTGGTTGACGCGCTCTTCGAGGTTTTCGTTGAGGTGACGCAGGGCTTCTTCGGTCAGTTTGCGCTCGGTCTCGTCGATCACAAAAATGTAGAAACCGTTGACTGAACCGTCAGCGCTGAAACGCGGCAGGTACTTCATCAGCGCGTGGCGGGGTCGGCCGTCATGGTGCGGCGTGACGGTGACAAAACTGCAAGCCTTGCCCTTGAGCGCCGCCTCGATCTTGTCGACGCGCCCGGCATAGATCTCGTCGCCCACGACTTCGCGGATGGTCTTGCCGTACAGCTCCTGCGGGGTCATGCCGTACCAGTCCAGGTAGGCGCTGTTGTTCAGGCGAAAACGCTGCTCGTGGTCGACATAGCCGATCAGCACCGGCATGGCGTTGATGATCAGTTGCAGCTCGGTCTGGCTTTGGCGCAGGGCCTGTTCGGTGTGCTTGCGTTCGGTCAGGTCGAGGGCGGCGCCGAGAAAGCGTGCCGGTCGGCCATGGTGATCCTTGTAGCAACGGCCCCGGGCAAACACCCAGCGCACTTTGCCGTCGGCCTGCAGCAGGCGGTATTCCTCGGCGTATTCGGTGCCGTGGGTGATGCAATGCTTGATGCTGCGGGCCACCATGCCACGGTCTTCGGGGTGCACGCCTTGCAGGTAGTCGCTGATGGGCAGCAGGCCGGCATCGCAGGGGTCAACCCCATGCAGTTGGGCGAAATGTGCATCGGCGATAAACCGGTCTTCGCCAATGTCCCAGTCCCAGGTGCCCACGGCGTCGGTGGCGGCCAGGGCCAGTTGCAGGCGCTGTTCGGTATCGCGCTGGGCCCTGAGGCTGTTTTCGGTGCGCTGCTGGAGTTCCAGGGCGATGCGCCGGCGCTCGTTGGTTTCGATGGCGGTGATCAGGATTCCGGCGACCTCACCACGCTCGTCGCGGATCGGGCTGTAGGTCAGGTCGAGCCAGATCTCGGTGTCGCGGTGATTGCGTTGCAGCACGAAACGCTGCTCGGTGAACGTGCGCACCTGGCCCGCGAAGACGGCGCTGTAGATCGGGTCGGTGAAGGGCTTGAGTTCCGGCCAGATCAGGTCGGCAGGCTGGCCAAAGGCGCCAGGGTGCTTGTTGCCGGCCAGCATTGCGAAGCCGTCATTGTAAATCTGGGTGAGTTCGGCACCCCACAACAACAGCATCGGCATGGGTGAATGGATCACGATGTCGACGGCTGTGCGGAGGCTTTGCGGCCAATCAATGGCGTCACCGAGGGGGCTTCGTGCCCAGTCCAGCCGCGCAATCAGTGCTGCGGCCTCGCTGCCGGTGGGTGATACGTTCATGAAAATGCCCTGCGCGTAACGCTTGAATAATGACAAAAGCCGATTATCCCGCGAGGAGTGATCGGCTTTCCACCCTCGAAAAATAGCATGCTTGAGGGTTTTGTCTTCAAATGAGTGCTGAAGGGCTAAAACGTTTCATCTTTCTGCCAGCTCCGGGCGATCACGAAATTGCTCCAGTGCCTCGGGGTTGGCCAGGGCGTCGGTGTTCTTCACCGCCTCGCCATGCACCACGTTGCGCACCGCCAGTTCGACGATCTTGCCGCTGATGGTGCGCGGGATATCCGTCACCGCGAGGATCTTCGCCGGCACGTGGCGCGGCGTGGTGTTGGCGCGGATCACTTGGCGGATCTGCTGCTCCAAGGCGTCATCCAGCTCCACGCCGTCGCTGAGCCGCACAAACAGCACCACCCGTACGTCATCCTGCCAGCGTTGGCCGATGGCCAGGCTTTCCAGGACCTGCGGCACTTTTTCCACCTGGCGATAAATCTCTGCGGTGCCGATGCGTACGCCGCCGGGGTTGAGTACGGCGTCCGAGCGGCCATGGATCAGCAGGCTGCCATTGGGCCGTTGTTCGGCGTAGTCGCCCTGGGCCCACACGCCGGGAAACTGGCCGAAATACGAGGCCCGCAGTTTTTCCTGGTGCGGGTCATTCCACAAGCCGATAGGCATCGCCGGGAAGTGCCGGGTGCACACCAGTTCGCCTTTTTCGCCTATCAGCGGGCGACCTTTGTCGTCCCAGACTTCGATGGCCATTGCCAGGCTCTTGCACTGCATCTCGCCACGCCGCACCGGCAGCACCGGGTTGCCGATCACAAAGCAGGAGACGATGTCGGTACCGCCGGACATCGACGACAGGCACAGCTCCGGCTTGATCTCGCGGTACACGTAGTCGTAGCTCTGGGGCGACAGCGGCGAGCCGGTGGAGATCAAACCCTTGAGACTGCCCAGGTCGTGACTCAGCCGCGGTTGCAGCCCGGCCTTTTCCAGGGTGGCGAGGAACTTCGGGCTGGTGCCGAACACGCTGATTTTTTCCTGGTCGATCAGGTCCATCAGGCGTTCCGGCCCCGGGTGAAACGGTGAGCCGTCATACAGCACCGCCGTGGCGCCGATGGCCAGCACCGACACCAGCCAGTTCCACATCATCCAGCCGCAGGTGGTGTAGTAGAACAGGCAGTCATCCCGCGACAGGTCGGCGTGCAGGCCGTGTTCCTTGAGGTGCGTGAGCAGTACGCCGCCCGTGCCGTGGATGATGCACTTGGGCACGCCGGTGGTGCCGCTGGAATAGAGGATGTACAGCGGATGATCGAAGGGCACGGCGACGAAATCGGGTTCGCCGCCGGGGCTGTAGAAGTCGTCCCAGAGCGCGACGTTGGCCCGAGTCTGATAATCCTCGGGACGCGCCTGCGGGCGGGCATACGGCACGATGATCAGCTGTTGCAGGGACGGCAGCCGTTCGAGGATTTCATTGAGCTTGCTGCTTTGGTCGATGACCTTGCCGGCATACCGGTAACCGGCGCAGGTGATCAGTACCTTGGGTTCGATCTGGCCGAAGCGGTCGATCACTCCTTGGGTGCCGAAGTCGGGCGAGGAGCACGACCAGATCGCGCCGAGGCTGGTGGTGGCGAGCATGCCCACCAGGGTTTGCCAGGTATTGGGCATGCACGCGGCGACCCGGTCCCCCACGCCCACACCGGCCGCCCGCAGGCTACGTTGCAGTCCAGCGACGTGGCGGGCCAGTTCGGCATAGGTCAGTTGTTCGCGCTGGCCGTCTTCGCTGATGGCGACCACCGCAGGATGATCGTCGCGGCGGCGCAGCAGGTGTTCGGCAAAGTTCAGGGTAGCGCCGGGAAACCACTGGGCGCTGGGCATCTCGGCGCCTTCGATCAGTACCGCGTTGGGTGGCGTGCGGAACTGCACCTCGAAGAACTCGACAATGGACTGCCAGAAGTCCGGGCGCTGGTCGATGCTCCATTGGTGCAGGGCCGGGTAGTCGCTGATTTGCAAGGCATGGCGTTCATTGATGAAGCGCCGGAACTGGTCCATCCGGGTGTTGTGGATGCGTTCGGGGGAGGGTTGCCAGAGTATTTCGGACATAGGTGAGTCTCTCTCGTTCCCACGCTCCGCGTGGGAATGCCTCATTGGACGCTCTGCGTCCGCTCTTGGGACGCGGAGCGTCCCGGGCTGCATTCCCACGCGGAGCGTGGGAACGATCAAGCTGCGGTGTCTTGGGAATCGTCGTTTACTGGGCCAGCCAGCCGCCGTCGATATTCCACGCCGCGCCCCGCACCTGGCTGCCGGCTTCACTGCACAGGAACAGCACCAGCTCACCCAATTGCGGCGGCGTCACGAACTCCAGGGACGGCTGCTTCTCCGCCAGCAAATCCTGCTGCGCCTGCTGCGGATCAACCCCGCTGGCAATGCGATCATCAATCTGCTTCTGCACCAGCGGCGTCAACACCCAGCCCGGGCAGATGGCATTACAAGTGACATTACTCTGGGCGGTTTCCAGGCCCACCACCTTGGTCAACCCGATCACCCCGTGCTTGGCAGCGACGTAAGCCGCCTTACCCACCGAACCCACCAGCCCATGCACCGAGGCGATATTGACGATCCGCCCCCAGCCCTTGGCCTTCATCCCCGGCAGGCTCAACCGCGTGCTGTGGAACACCGACGACAGGTTGATCGCAATGATCGAATCCCAGCGCTCCACCGGGAACTCGTCCACCGGCGCCACATGCTGGATCCCGGCGTTGTTCACCAGAATGTCGATGCCGCCAAACTCGCGCTCGGCGTAGGCGATCATCTTGGCGATCTGCGCCGGGTCGCTGACGTCGGCCGGGTGATGCCCCACCTTGCCACCGAAGGCCTGCACCTGGGCGATCACCGCGCTGGCGTCGCCGAAGCCGTTGAGGATCAGGTTGGCGCCGGCCTTGGCCAGGCTCAGGGCGATGCCCAGGCCGATGCCGCTGGTGGAGCCGGTGACCAGGGCGGTCTTGCCGTTCAATGTCGTCATATCAACCTCACACAATGCCGGTGGCGTAGAAAGTACCAATCACCACGAACACCGCGAGGGTCTTGATGATCGTGATGCCGAAAATATCTTTATAGGCTTCGCGGTGGGTCAGCCCGGTGACCGCCAGCAACGTGATCACGGCGCCGTTGTGGGGCAGGGTGTCCATGCCGCCGCTGGCCATGGCCGCGACCCGGTGCAGTACTTCAAGAGGGATATTGGCCGCATGGGCTGCTGAAATAAAGCTCTCCGACATGGCCGCCAGCGCAATGCTCATGCCGCCCGAGGCGGAACCGGTGATACCGGCCAGCAGGGTCACGGTAATCGCTTCGTTGACCAATGGGTTGGGAATGCCCTTGAGCCAGTCCGCCAGCACCAGGAAGCCCGGCAGCGAGGCGATCACCGCACCAAAACCGTATTCCGAAGCGGTGTTCATCGCCGCCAGCAATGCACCGCTGACCGCGCTCTTGCTGCCCTCGGCGAGCTTGCTGCGAATCGCCGAGAAGCCGAATACCAGCACCACGATAATCCCCACCAGCAACGCCGCCTGCACTGCCCAGATCGCCGTAAGCTTGGCGACTTCGGTCTGCACCGGCACGCTCATGCCCGGCAGGCTGAGGGTGTGGGTCTTGCCGTACCACAGCGGAATCCAGTGGGTGAACAGCAGGTTCATGATGCCCACCAGCAGCAGCGGCGACAGGGCGATCCACGGGTTGGGCAGCTTGATGTCTTCGGCGGTCTCCGGCTCGTTGCGCAGGTTGGTGCCATAGCCTTCACCGGCACGCTGAGCCTTGTTGCGCTGGCGGGCGAGGTACAGCATGCCGACGCAGAACACGAAGATAGTGCCGATCAGCCCCAGCCACGGCGCAGCCCAGGCGGTGGTGTTGAAGAAGGTACTGGGGATGATGTTCTGGATCTGCGGCGTGCCGGGCAGGGCGTCCATGGTGAACGAGAACGCACCGAGGGCGATGGTCGCCGGCAGCAGGCGCTTGGGGATATTGCTCTGGCGGAACATCTCGGCGGCAAACGGGTACACCGCGAACACCACCACAAACAGCGACACGCCGCCGTAGGTCAGCAGGGCGCACACCAGCACGATCACCAGCATCGCCTGGCGGGTGCCGAGCAAGCGGATCGCGGCGGCGACGATGGAGCGCGAGAAGCCGGAGATTTCAATCAGCTTGCCGAACACCGCGCCGAGCAGGAACACCGGGAAGTACAGCTTGAGGAAGCCGACCATTTTCTCCATGAACACGCCGGTGAAGGCGGGGGCGACGGCGGAAGGGTCGGTGAGCAGCACAGCGCCGAGGGCGGCGATGGGGGCAAACAGGATGACGCTGTAGCCACGGTAGGCGGCCAGCATCAGCAGCGCCAGGGCTGCGAGGGCAATGATCACACTCATGGTGTGTCTCCATCTGATTGTTATTTTTGTGGGGTGAGGCGGTGGGGAAGGGCTATAGCGAGATGTGTGCCAAGTGGTTAAATTGTTGATATATATAGAGAAATTATTGACCTGTGAATGTGTTCTCAAGTTTTGTCCCGAATTTGAGACTGTTGGAGATCAAATGTGGGAGCGGGCTTGCTCGCGAATGCGGTATATCAGGCAGTAATTCATGCACTGACACACCGCATTCGCGAGCAAGCCCGCTCCCACATTGGATTTTCTCTGTATTTGGAATTATGTCTCTGTTTTGAGACTAGGCGATGCCCAGCGCGACCATTTTCTTGTACAAGGTCGACCGGCCAAGCCCCAGCCGCTTCGCCGCCTCCACCACATTCCCTTCACACGCCTTCAACGCCGCCCCAATCACCTGCCGATCAAACCGTTCCCTGGCCGCACTGAAACTCTCGCCCTCAACGGTCTCTACCGAACTGTGCTCCACCGGACTGAACGTACCAATTGCCGCGCGGATTTCACGGGCATCCAGCACCAGGTCATCACTCAACAACGCCGCCCGCTCCAGCACATTGCGCAGCTCGCGGATATTCCCCGGCCACGCATGCTGCGCCAACAACGCCAAGGCCTCGCGGTCCAGTTCATGCTGGCTGCGCAACTCCTCCAGGATCGCCTCACTCAATGCCGGCAAATCATCCAGCCGTGCGCGCAACGGCGGTACCTGGATCGGCAGCACATTCAGGCGGTAATACAGGTCCGCCCGAAATTCCCCGCGCTTGATCGCCGCTTCCAGGTCCATCGACGTGGCGGCAATCACCCGCACATCACTGTGGATCATCTCGTTGGAGCCCACGGGCTCGAACTCTTTCTCCTGCAACACCCGCAGTAGCTTGCTTTGCAGCGGCAGGGGCATGTCGCCGATCTCATCGAGAAACAGCGTGCCGCCCTGGGCAATCTGCAATTTGCCGGGACGGCCCTTGCGGTCGGCGCCGGTAAATGCGCCCGGTGCCGTGCCAAAGAATTCGGCTTCCAGCAAATCATGGGGAATCGCTGCGCTGTTGATGCTCACAAAGGCTTTGTGCGCCCGAGGCGATGCACCGTGAATTGCCTGGGCCAGAAGCTCCTTGCCGGTCCCGGTTTCCCCCAGCAACAACACCGGCGAGTCCGCGCTGGCACTGCGCCGCGCCCGGCGTTTGACTTCCAGGCTGGCCGCGCTGGTGCCGATAAAGTGCGCGAAGTTGTACTTGCTTTGCCGTGACCTCAGCAACGACCGGGTGGACGCCAGTTCCTGCTGCATGCTCAGGTAGCGCTCGATCAGCGGCGACAGGTTGCGCAGCTCATCAAACAACGCAAACCCGATGGCGCCGATCACCTTGCCGGCGTCGTCATGGATCGGCAGGCGCATCACCACCAGCGGGCCTTTGGGCGTGTCCTGGATATCCAGCAATATCGGCTGGTCGTTACGTACCACCTGGCGCAGCAGGCTGTTGGAAATCACCTGCTCGCACGGCTGGCCGATGGCCTCGTCGGCGCTTTTCAGGCCGAAGCGCTTGGCGTAACGCTCGTTCATCCAGACGATGTTGGCGTCACCGTCGACAATCACCGTGCCTTCGCTGGACTGCTCGATGATCTCGAACAACGACTGGATCGCCAGGCCACGAACGTATTGGTAATCCTTGAGGCTGCCGCTGGTGTTCATGGATGCGCCGCCGCGAGGAGTTCCTGGGTGTAGGGGTGTTGAGGCGCGGCAAACACTTCGTCGCTCGGCCCGCGCTCCACCACCTTGCCGTCCTTGATCACGATCATGTCGTGGGCCAGGGCCCGCACCACTGCCAGGTCGTGACTGATAAACAGGTAAGTCAGGCCGTATTTTTCCTGCAGCTCAAGCAGCAGGGCGACCACTTGTTTCTGCACGGTACGGTCCAGCGCCGAGGTGGGTTCGTCCAGCAGAATCAACGCCGGTTTGAGTACCAAAGCCCGGGCGATGGCGATGCGTTGGCGCTGGCCGCCGGAGAATTCGTGGGGGTAGCGATGGCGGCTGGCGGGGTCCAGGCCGACATCTTCCAGCACGCGGATCACTTGGGCTTCGCGGTCCTTGAGGCTGCACGGGGCATGCACTTCGAGGCCTTCGCTGATGATCTGCGCCACCGACATCCGCGGGCTGAGGCTACCGAACGGGTCCTGGAACACCACCTGCATCTGCTTGCGCCACGGCTGCATCTGCTTTTGCGTCAGGCCTTCGAGAGCCTCGCCCTGGAAGCGAATCGTGCCGCTGGAATCCAGCAGCCGCAGAATCGCTTGGCCCAGTGTGGATTTGCCCGAGCCGGACTCGCCGACAATCCCCAAGGTCTTGCCGCGCTGCACCGTCAGGCTGATGCCGTCCACCGCTTGCAGGTACTGCTTGCGCCGGAACAGTCTGCCGCCCAGCGGGAACTGCACGCTCAGGTCATCCACCTGCAACACCGTCTCCCGCGCCTCGTGATTCAAGACGATGCCTGCCGGTTCAGCATCCAGCAGCAGGCGGCTGTAAGGGTGTTTGGGGGCGCAGAACAGGGTTTCGCAATCTGCCTGCTCGACAATCTCCCCGGCCTTCATCACGCACACCCGCTGGGCAATGCTGCGCACCAGGTTGAGGTCGTGGCTGATCAGCAGCAACGACATGCCCAGGCGTTGTTGCAGGGACTTGAGCAGCAGCAGGATCTTGCGTTGCACCGTCACATCCAGCGCGGTGGTCGGTTCGTCGGCGATCAACAATTCCGGCTCGCAGGCCAGGGCCATGGCGATCATCACCCGCTGGCGCTGGCCGCCGGAGAGTTGATGGGGGTAGGCCTTGAGGCGTTCCTGGGGCTTCTGGATGCCCACCAGTTCCAGCAACTCAAGGATCCGCGCCTGGGCTTGCTTGCCGCCCAGGCCCTTGTGCAACAGCAGGGTTTCGCCGATTTGCTTCTCGATGCTGTGCAGCGGATTCAGGGAAGTCATCGGCTCCTGGAAGATCATCGCAATCCGGTTGCCCCGCAGTTTTTGCAGGGTGGCGGGCGAAGCACCGAGCAGTTCCTGGCCGCGATAACGCACCGAGCCGGTGGTTTCGGTGCCGGCCTCGGGCAGCAGTTGCAGGATCGAGTGGGCGGTCACCGACTTGCCCGACCCCGACTCGCCCACCAGCGCCAGGCACTCGCCGGGGCGCACGTCCAGGCACAGGTTGCGCACCACGGTCTGGCCGTTGAAGGCGACGCTCAGATCGCGAATCTCGATCAGGTTTTCAGTCATCTCAGGGCCCTTCATGAGCGTGGGTCGAAGGCGTCACGCAACGCCTCGCCGATAAACACCAGCAACGACAGAATCAGCGCCAGGGTGAAAAATGCAGTCAGCCCCAGCCATGGCGCTTGCAGGTTCTGCTTGCCCTGGGCGATCAGCTCGCCCAGTGACGCGCTGCCGGCGGGCATGCCGAAGCCGAGGAAATCCAGGGCGCTCAAGGTAGAAATCGCCCCGGTCAAAATGAACGGCAAGTAGCTGAGGGTGGCGGTCATTGCGTTCGGCAGGATATGCCGGCGGATGATCTTGCCGTCCCCCAGCCCCAGCGCCCGCGCAGCCTTGACGTACTCCAGGTTGCGCCCCCGCAGGAACTCGGCGCGCACCACGTCCACCAGGGCCAGCCACGAAAACAGCGCCATGATCCCCAGCAACCACCAGAAATTCGGCTCGACAAACCCCGACAGGATGATCAGCAAATACAGCACCGGCAGGCCGGACCACACTTCCAATATTCGTTGCCCGAGCAAGTCGACCCAGCCGCCGTAGTAACCCTGCAACGCCCCGGCGGCGATGCCGATGGCGGCGCTGATGGCGGTGAGGGCCAGGGCAAACAGGATCGATACCCGTGCACCGAAGATCACCCGCGCCAGTACGTCGCGGGATTGGTCGTCGGTGCCCAGCCAGTTCACGCTCGATGGCGGGCTGGGGGCAGGGCGGGTCAGTTCGTAGTTGGGGGTGTCGTCGCTGAACGGGATCGGCGGGAACAGCATCCAGCCGCCGTCCTTCTTGATCAGGTTCTGCACGTATTCACTGCGGTAGTCCGCCTGGAACGGCAGTTGCCCGCCGAACTCCTGCTCGGTGTAGCGCTTGAATACCGGGAAATACAGTTCGTTCTGGTAGCTGAGCACCAAGGGTTTGTCATTGGCGATCAACTCGCCGCCGAGGGTCAGGATAAACAGGCCGATAAACAGCCACAGCGACCACCAGCCGCGACGGTTTTTCTTGAAGCGTTCAAAGCGCCGGCGGGCCACGGGAGAGAGCTTGATCATCAGGCGTTCCTCGCGGCGAAGTCGATACGCGGGTCCACCAGGGTGTAGCAAAGGTCACCGATGAGTTTTATCAAAAGGCCAAACAGCGTGAAGATAAACAACGAGCCGAACACCACCGGATAGTCCCGTGAAACCGCCGCTTCGTAGCTCATGCGGCCCAGGCCATCGAGGGAGAAAATCACCTCGATCAGCAGCGAACCGGCAAAGAACACCGCGATAAACGCCTGGGGAATCCCCGAAATCACCAACAGCATGGCATTGCGGAACACATGCCCGTAAAGCACCCGGCGTTCACTCAAGCCTTTGGCTCGGGCGGTGACCACGTACTGGCGGGTGATTTCATTGAGGAACGAGTTTTTGGTGAGGATGGTCAAGGTGGCGAAACCGCCGATCACCAGGGCGCTGACCGGCAGTACCAGGTGCCAGAAGTAATCGGCGATCTTGCCGACGGTGCTCAACTGGTCGAAGTTTTCCGAGACCAGTCCGCGCACCGGGAACCAGTTCAGCGAAGTGCCGCCGGCGAAGACCACGATCAGGAACATCGCAAACAGAAACGCCGGCATCGCATACCCAATCACGATCGCGGTGCTGCTCCACACATCGAAACTGCTGCCATGGCGCACCGCCTTGCGAATCCCCAGCGGGATCGACACCAGGTAGGTGATCAAGGTGGCCCACAGGCCGAGGGAAATGGTCACCGGCATCTTTTCCAGGATCAGGTCGGTCACGCTTTTGCCGCGGAAGAAACTGTTGCCGAAATCCAGTTGGGCGTAGCTCTTGAGCATCAGCCACAGGCGTTCCGGCGCGGGCTTGTCGAAGCCGTATTGTTTTTCGATGTCCTTGATCAGTTTCGGGTCCAGGCCACGGCTGGCCCGTGAGCCGCTGCTGAGGCTTTCGGCAGACGAGCCGCCGACGCCACCGCCACCGATGCCTTGCAGGTGGGCAATGGCCTGTTCCACCGGCCCGCCGGGCGCGGCCTGCACGATAACGAAGTTCACCAGCAGGATAATCACCAGGGTGGGAATGATCAGCAGCAAGCGCCGCACGATATAGGCAAGCATCAGTGGGCTCCCGGGCGTTTGGTCAGTTCGGCTTTCATCTGTTCATTGGTCAGCGGCGTGGGGCTGATTTCCCACCAGGTTTCCAGGGCCTCATCGGTCTTGGCTTCCACGGCTGGGCGGCCGAAGCGGTTCCACCACGCGGCGGAGGTGCCCGGCGGGTAGTAGTTGGGAATCCACAGGTAATTCCATTGCAGCACGCGGTCCAGGGCGTGGGCGTAACTGAGCATCTGCGACTGGGTGTTGGCCTTGACCAGGCCGTTGATCAGGCTGTCCACGGCTGGGTCCTTGAGGACCATGTAGTTGTTGGCGCCGGTATCAAACGCGGCGGCCGAGCCAAAGTAGTTGTACAACTCCATCCCCGGCGAGGTGGTGACCGGGAAACCGGTGACGATCATGTCGTAATCCCGGGCCATCAGGCGGTTGACGTATTGCGAGGAGTCGATACGGCGGATATTGAGGGTGATGCCGATCTGCGCCAGGTTGCGTTTATACGGCAACAACAGGCGCTCAAGGCCGTTCTGGGCGTTGAGGAAGGTGAACTCCAGCGGCTCTCCTTCGGCATTTACCAGTTTGTCGCCGTCGGGTTTCCAGCCAGCCTGTTCCAGCAGGGCCAGGGCTTGCAGTTGCTTGTCGCGGATCATCCCGGTGCCGTCAGTGGTGGGGGCCTTGAACACCTGGGTGAAGACTTCGTCGGGAATCTGCCCGCGCAAAGGTTCCAGAATCGCCAGTTCCTGGGCATCCGGCAGTTGAGTCGCCGCCAGCGGGCTATTGGAGAAGAAGCTTTGCTGGCGGATGTACATGTTGCGCATCATCTGCCGGTTGGCCCACTCGAAGTCCCACAGCATGGCCAGGGCCTGGCGCACGCGGCGGTCCTTGAACATTGGCTTTTGCACGTTGAACACGTAACCCTGGGCAGGTTGCGGCGCCTCCTTGGCCAGGTGCGCGCGCTGCAGGCGACCATCGTCGAGGGCCGGGCCGTTGTAGCCGATGGAGTAGCCGGTGGCAGAGAATTCGCGGTTGAAGTCGTAGGCTCCGCCCCGCAGGACCTGGCGCGCCACTTCGGTGTCGCCGAAGTATTCCAGGCTCAAGTGATCGAAGTTGTACAAGCCACGGCTGATGGGCAGGTCCTTGCCCCACCAGTTCGGGTCACGCTTGAAGGTGATGGTGTTGCCGGCATCCACCTTGCTGATGGTGTAGGGGCCGCTGCCGAGGGGAATCTCGTAGCCGCCGCCGTCGGCAAAGTTGCGGGTCTTCCACCAATGCTCGGGGAATACCGGCAGGGTGGCGACATCCAGGGGCAGGGTGCGGTTTTCGTTGCTGGAGAAGTCGAAGCGCACCTGGCGCGGGCCTTCGACTTCGACGTGTTTGACGTCGGCGAACAGCGTGCGGTAGCGCAGGCTGCCCTGGGTCATCAGCAGGTCGAAGGTGTAGCGCACGTCTTCGGCGGTGATCGGCTGGCCATCGGCGAAACGGGCCTTGGGGTTCAGGTAAAAACGCAGGGACAGACCATCGTCTGACCGCTCCAGCTTTTCCGCCACCAGGCCGTAGACCGTGTAGGGCTCATCCAGGGAACGCTGGGCCAGGGGCGAATACAGCCAACCGTCGACCTGGCTGACGCCGATGCCTTTGTCGCCATAGGGCAATACATGGTCGTAGCGCCCGATTTCGATCGCTGAACGCCGCAAGCTGCCGCCCTTGGGGGCATTGGGGTTGGCGTAGTCGAAATGGGTGAACCCGGGTTGGTATTTGGCCGGTTCGCCGTACACGGTCAGTGCCGATTGCGGCGCAGCGATCACGGCGGTGCTGGCCAGCAATAGGGCCAGGGTGGAGCAAAGCAGGGTAGAAAAAGCGACTCGCATTATCAGCCTTGGGCGCCGGGTGAAGAGGTAAGGGGATTTGTACGCTATGCGCGTACGCCTCGCCAGTCTTCACACTGTCACAGATGCACAACGGCCCACCAAAAGGCGGGCCGCTGTTTTAAACATAGGTGCGGACTGGATCAGTCCTGACGGCTGGTCACTTCCAGCAGGTGATAACCGAACTGGGTTTTCACTGGGCCTTGCACGGTGTTGACCGGGGCGCTGAATACGACGGTATCGAATTCTTTAACCATTTGGCCCGGGCCGAACGAGCCCAGGTCGCCGCCTTGACGGCTGGACGGGCAGGACGAGTTGGCTTTGGCAACTTCGGCGAAATCAGCGCCGCCTTCGATCTGTGCTTTCAGTTCGTTGCACTTGTCTTCGGTGGCAACCAGGATGTGACGGGCGGTGGCTTTGGCCATGAGGGATAACTCCTTGGGTAAAAACGGTGAGCGTACCGGATTCAGGTGGTTATTTCCTGGCAAAGTTCCCCAAGAATGAACCGTAGCCTCACGAGCGCCGCGCCCGGGGGGATGGTGGGTCAGGTGTGGCGGGCCATTACGCCGCTGTGGGTCAGCCAATCGATAAACAGCGCAAACAGCTCCGCCTGGGAGTTGATTTCAAGCTTGGTATACAAATGCTTGCGGTGCATGCGCACGGTTTCCGGGGAAATGCCCAGCACCTGCGCGGTGGATTTCACCGAGTGCCCCCGCAGGATCAGGTGGGCGATCTCCCGTTCGCGCACGGTCAATACGCCGCTGCCAAAATGCATGAACGCCGCTTCAATCTGCTGATGCACCTGGGTCTGGGTGAAAGCCTCGTCGCTGATCACCTTGCACAGCCCGCCCGTGGTGCCGAAGCGCCGCAGCAGTTCACGCACGATGGGGTGGGCGGTTCGTTGCAGCGCCAGTTGTTCATCGCTGAACTGGCCGGCACTCAGCCCCTGGAACATGCACAGGGAAATCTTGCTGTTGGGGCACAGGTCAACGATGTAGTAGCTCTCCTGGGCGCCGCCGCTGCGCAGGTAGTAGGTCTTGTAGTACTCGCTGTTGAAGAAATCGTCCGGCGCGATTTGCGCCAGGTGGTAGAAACCTTCGGCCAGGCCCTTGTCTACGGCGAGACAGAACGGGTCCAGCAGGTAGCCCCGGGAAAAGTAGCGGTTGATGATTTCTTCATAGTGCGGCCGGGGGATGCCTTGCTGGTAGAGCAAGTGCGGCGCCTGGCCCTGGCGCTCCAGGCTGATCATCATCGATTCGATAGGGGTCAGCGCACTGAGGGCGCAGGCCAGGTGTTCAAGGAAGGTCGCTTCGTCGACGTTGGCGAAGGCGTGGGCCAGCGCGCTGTTCCAGGCTTCAAGCACCTGGAAGGACGGGGCAGGGCAGTGATCGGCGTTCTGGCTCATGCCGGCCAGTCTACCCGCCGGCCAGGGCCCCGGCAAAAGCACCGGGGCGCCCAGGCTCATCGGCCTTGATACTCGCCGCTTTGGCGCAGCTCTTCGGCGGTGTCGAGGATGCACTGGCGCAGGATCTCCACCACTTCATCCACTTGTGCATGGGTGATAATCAGCGGCGGCGACATCACATTCAGGTGGCCGATGGGCCGTACCAGCAAGCCTCTGGCCTGGGCCCGCAGGTGGATCTTCTCGCCGATGTTCACCGCGTCCGGCAGCAGCGCCTTGGTGTGTTTGTCGGCGACAAACTCAATGCAGGCCATCAAGCGCTGGCAGCGTACGTCGCCCACCAACGGCAGGCTGGCCAGGGTTTGCAGGCGCTGTTCGAGGTACACGCCGACATCCTCGACATGAGCCAGCAGGTTTTCCCGCTCGATGATCTCGATGTTCTTCAGTGCCGCCACGCAACTCACCGGATGACCGCTGTAAGTGAAGCCATGGGTAAAGCAACGGCCCTTGCCCGGCTCGCCGATCACTTGCCAGATGCGGTCCGAGAAAATACACGCGCCCAACGGCAGGTAGCCGGAAGTCAGGCCCTTGGCGGTGGTGATGATGTCCGGCTGCATGTCGAACACCTCCTGGGAGGCGAAGAATTTTCCCAGCCGGCCGAAGGACGTCACCACTTCATCCGCCACGTACAGCAGGTCGTAGCGTTGGCAGATTTCCCACATGCGCCGGTGATAACCCTTCGGCGGAATGATCACGCCGCCCGAGCCCATGATCGGTTCGGCAAAGAACGCGGCCACCTTGTCGGCGCCGATAGTCAGGATTTTGTCTTCGAACTCATCCACCAGGAAGTCGAGGAACTGCGCTTCGCTCATGCCCTCCGGCGCCCGGTAGTAGTTGGGGCAGGAGATGTGGTGGAACAGGTCGCTCATGAAGTCGAATTCCGGCGCGCGGTCGGCGGCCTTGTTGCCGATGGACATCGTGAGGAATGTCGAGCCGTGGTACGCACTGAAGCGCGAGATGATGTGTTTCTTCGCATGCTTGCCGCGGCTGTTCTGATAGAACTGCACCAGACGATAGGCGGTATCGACAGCCGTGGAACCGCCGGTGGTCAGGAACACATGGTCGAGGTCGCCGGGGGCCAGGCTGGCGAGCTTGGCGCACAGTTCGATGGCGGTGACGTTGGCCATGTCGCAGAACGGGTTGGAGTAGGCCAACTGGCGCACCTGATTGGCGATGGCGTCGGCCATTTCCTCGCGGCCCAGGCCGATATTCGTGCACCACATGCCGCCGACGGCATCCAGGTAACGGTTGCCGGCGGTGTCGTAGATGTAGGCGCCGTCACCGGCCGCGATGTTCAGCGAGCCTTGCTCACGGTGCTCATCGAACATATGGAAGCCGTGCATGTAATGGGCCTTGTCGGCGGCGTCCAGTTGCTCGTGGTCGAACTGGGCGAAAAAAGCAGGATTTGGCAGGGTCATGGCATTTACCTTCAATGGCTGGGTTTCACTTGCCGGTCTTCACGGCGTTCCAGGTACGGGTGATCAGGCGCACGGCGGCTTGGGACTGGCTTTTCTGGGTGAACAAGCGCTGCATCGTCGCCGCGTCCGGGTAGATGGCCGGGTTGTCGCGTATGTCCGCATTTACAAAGGGCTTGGACGCCAGGTTGCTGTTGGCGTAGTGAATGGTGTTGCTGACGCCGGCGATGACTTCCGGTTGCAGGAGGAATTCGATGAACTTGTGGGCATTCGCCACATGGGGCGCGTCGGTCGGGATGTAGAAGTTATCGAACCAGATCAGCGAGCCTTCCTTGGGGATGAAGTAACCCAGGTTGACCTTGGCCCCGGCTTCCGCGGCCCGGGCCTGTGAAGTGGCGTAGTCGCCGGACCAGGTCGTGGCCATGCACAACTCGCCGTTGGCCAGGCCGTTGATAAAGCCGCTGGAATCGAATTTGCGGATGTACGGGCGTACGGCCATCAGTACATCCTGGGCGGCCTTGAGGTCTTTGGGCGCCACACTGTTGGGGTCCAGGCCGAGATAGGTCAGGGCCAGCGGGATCATGTCGGTAGGGGAGTCCATGAAGGTGATGCCGCAGTCGGCAAAGCGCGAAACGATCTTGGGGTCGAAGATCATCGCCAGGGAGCCGATAGGCGCATCCGGCATGCGTTCCTTGATCTTGTCGATGTTGTAGGTCACGCCGTTGCTGCCCCAGGTGTAGGGCGCCGAATAGGTCACGCCCGGATCATGGGTTTCCAGGCTTTTCAGCACCTGAGGGTCGAGGTTGTTCCAGTCGGGCAACAGCGTTTTGTTGAGGGGCTGGAAGGCCTTGGCCTTGATCAGCAGCGGCACCAGGGACGCGTTGAGCACCACCAGGTCATAACCCGAGCGCCCGGAGAGCAGCTTGCCCTGCACGGTTTCGTAGGAGTCGTAGGTGTCGTAGATCACCTTGATGCCGCTGGCTTTCTCGAAGTCGGTGAGGGTGTGTTCCCCGATGTAATCGGCCCAGTTGTAGATGCGCAAGGTGTTGTCCGGGTCGTCAGCGGCCTGGCTGAGGGACGTGGATGCAAGCAAGACAGCGCTGAACAGGGCGATAACGGCTTTATGCATGGTGGACCCACCTTGAAATTGTGCTTGTTGTCAGGCCGAGGGGCTGATTGCACTTTCAGGCAGGTGGTGGGTGGGGCGCCATACCCCGTTCGGGTAGGAGGCGGTCAGGGCAGTACGATGTAGTCGTTTCGCGTGACGACCGGGCGGTGAACGCCCTGTTCCAGGTGGATATAGCGTCCGTCTACCAGGTCGATGGGCAGGCAGTCGTCGATATCCAGCACACCGTCGGTATGGGGTTGGGTCCAGTGGGTGAGCATCTGCCGTTTGCCTTGGGCCGCGGCTTCCCTGGCCGTGCGCGCAACCACCAACAGGTAGTGGTGGGCTTCGCCAAAGATGTTCGATTCATAACCGCCCAGGTTGATGAAGTACAGGCGCGGCGCACCGGCGTTAGGTGCCAGGTGGCTGAGGTGGACTTTCCAGCCGTCGACGCCGTCCACCGTCATCCAGGAATCGATATGCACACCTTTCTGGCTGCCAAACCAGCCCTCGCGCAGTTGCGGGTAGGCGGCTTCCAGGGTGTCGGCCACGGCGAATACCACATCATGCACTTCGATTTTCGCCCGGGGGTGCTTGCCCCCAAGCATGACCACAAACAGCATTGCGCGCCCTTTCTATGGCTGGGATGGAAAGGGCCACCATCCTTCGATTGAACCCTTTTGTCCAGTCGGTGCCACACTGTTAATTCGCGAATTCATCAGGAGGTTGTCATGCGCACCATTGATCTGGCCGGCGTTCCCGTCCCTGTCATCGGCCAGGGGACCTGGCGCATGGGCGAACACCCCGGTCAACGCAGCGCCGAAGTGGCGGCGTTGCAACTGGGCATTGATGAGGGCATGACCCTGATCGATACCGCTGAAATGTATGGCGAAGGCGGCGCCGAAGAAGTCGTCGGCGAAGCGATTCGCGGTAAACGTGACCAGGTGTTCCTGGTCAGCAAGGTGTACCCGCACAATGCCAGCCGTAAAGGTGTTCCACAGGCATGTGAGGCCAGCCTCCAGCGCCTGGGCACCGACTACATCGACCTGTATCTGCTGCATTGGCGTGGGCAATACCCCCTTGAAGAAACGGTGGAAGCCTTCGAACGCTTGCGTGAGGCGGGCAAGATCGGTCGTTGGGGCGTGTCCAACTTTGATGTGGCCGACCTGCAGGAACTGGCGTCCCCGGCCTGCGCCACCAATCAGGTGCTCTACAACATTGAAGAGCGCGGTATCGAATTCGACCTGCTGCCGTGGTGGCAGCAACATAATTTGCCATTGATGGCCTACTGTCCCATCGCCCAGGGTGGCGAGCTGTTGGCCAGCCCGACCCTCAAGCAAATTGCCCGTCGACACGAGGTCACACCCGCCCAGGTTTCCCTGGCCTGGGTCTTGCGCCAGGACGGTGTGATCGCCATTCCCAAAGCTGTGACGCCCGAGCATATCCGGCTCAATGCCGCAGCGGCAAAGCTGGTGCTGGATGAGCACGACTTGGATGCGATTGATCGGGTTTTTGGTGCGCCGAAGCGCAAGCATCCGCTGGCGATGGTCTAGTAGCCGACAGAAACGGCGCCATCCATGGCTTTGCCGTTTCTGTTTCGGTGGGTGCTTAGCCAGCTACCGGGTTGCGCCAGTCATCATGGCCTGAGGTGCCGCATACCTTATGGGTCCAGAGGATTTTCCGGTAAGCGAAATACACATCCTCCAGATGTGTGAAGTGCGAATTGTTCGGGTCCTGGCAGTTGGGCATCCGTGACTGGATGTCCACCAGAATCGCGTCCTCCAGCTCGATGGTGAAGTAGTGCTCCTGGGTGCCGACTGAAGAGGTGCGGTACCACTCAAGGCGGCACTTGACCATTTCCCCGGAGGTCAATGCGTTGAACAGCAGTGGCGAAGACTTATCGAATACCTTGCTGATCATCAGGGGCTTGTGCACTCGCTGGCCGGTGGGCTGGCCGGACTGTGGATCACGGGGAATGATCACCTGATGCTGGAACCCCTGCACCAGAATCTGGTTTTCGTGGCCTTCCTGATAGATGTTGCCGACCGAGTCCTGGGTGAATGTGCTTGCCGTAATCAAGCCTTGCTTGGTGCCGGTGATGGAGAGATACGCGGGTGTTGGCATAACTGGTTTCCTTGCCTGATAAATGAGGTCGCCCCAGTCGGCTGATTTGCCGGCTGGGTAATGCTCGATATCAAGAAGCGTGCCGGAAAGTTCAAGAGCTAATGAAATCAGGGGGTTAAGGTTTTATTGGTTTGTTTTTTAAGAGGTGATGTCGGTTTGGAACTGAAGTTATTTGTATTTGTTTGCGCAGCGGTGTGCAGTTAGTTGCAGCGTACTGATAGGCGGCTTATCCGCAGGGTCTACATTAAACATAAGCGTGCGTGTTGTTCTGATTGTGCAAACTGTTGCGCACCGGCGAATTTTTTATTTTTGTAGGAAATTCCTTAACAGCCGTTTCGTGGCTTGAACAAAGCTTTTTGCATGGATAAGGTTCGTGCTCTTCCCGCCGGGAAGATGAACTTAAAACAGTGTTCTAATGTGCGCTTAAATTGCCGTTAGTTAGCTGAACATGTCCAGGAAGTAAAGTGCAGCCAATAATGGTTTATTCAGACAGGCTTTCCGATTATTACCTGAAACTTGCGCAGGCACCCAACTCGACAGTGAGTTATGCGGGCGCGGATATGCGTTTTTCCACTGAATATGAGGCACTTGAAACCGAACTGGGCAAGACGCATTCCATACACGGTAACAGCCAGCCTGACTGGCAATGGGTAGTGGAAAAAGGCGAGGCTCTGTTACGCCACCAGTCCAAGGACTTGCGGGTTGCTGTCTGGTTGACCTGGGCATTGCATCAGCGTGAGTCCTTTCCAGGATTGCTCGCAGGCCTCGGATTGCTGCGCTACCTCTGTGAGCATCATTGGGCGGTCGTGTACCCGGTCAAACTGCGTACCCGCAGTGCCGCATTTGGCTGGCTGGTTCCGCGCCTTGAGCAGGCGCTTGGGCAACATCTTCCGTTCAAGGAGCAGCGCTCCCTGTTCCACTGCATGCTCGAACACCTGACCCGGCTGGATGAACTATTGACCCAGCATCTCGGCGACGAGGCGCCATCGTTACTGCCGATTCGCAGGCGGCTCTCGGACGGGTTGCAGCAGGCCACCGTGAGTGACTCCCCGCCAAACGGTATCGCAGGGGTAAGCGACCAGGTCAGGCCGGTGGCGACTCAACAGCTGGCCCCCGAGCCTGTGGTGGATAACGAAAAGGACGCCCATAAGCTGCTGCGTGCGCTGCAAGAGAATGCCCGGCCTTTGTCTGCCTGGTGGCAGCGCCAGAATGCCACTGACCTGCGCGCGCTGCGTCTGAACCGAACGTTGACCTGGCTGACGATCACCAGCCTCCCGGAATGTGACAACGAACAGGTCACGCCTTTGCGAGGCCCGGCGCCGGACAAGCTCAAGCGCTACCAGGAGCGCTTTGCCCAAGGGCAACACGCCGACCTGTTGTTGGAACTTGAGGCCAGCCTGGCCTGCGCACCTTTCTGGTTTGACGGCTTGTACAGGTTATGGGAGTGCCTGCAGACACTTCAGGCCGATTTGGCCATGACCGAGCTGGAAGTGCACTTCGCCTTGTTGCTCCAGCGTTTGCCTGGCCTCGTGCAGTTGCGCTTTCACGATGGAACGCCATTCGCTGACTCCGTTACCCGGGGCTGGATCAACACTCAGGTTGTCCGCCATTTGCAAAGTCCGGTGCCAGCCCGGTCGGCACTTGATGCCCAGGCTGCGCCTTGGGACAAAGCGTTGCACGACGTCGTGCCCGTGCTGCGCAAGGACGGATTCAAGGCGGCCGTTCAATCTCTCAAGCAAAGCATGCAAACCGCCACAGGTGAGCGTGCCCGATTTCATTGGCGGCTTGGCCTCGCCAGGTTGTCTGTGCTGGCGGGCAAGCATGACCTTGCCAAAGTCCAGCTTGACCACCTGGACCACGAACTGCAGCAGTCAGGCTTGCAGCGCTGGGAGCCTGAATTGGCGGTTGAGGTGCTGCAACTCCTGCATGGCTGTTGTGACGTGTTGCCGCAAAGCCACTCTGTGCGTGAGCGCAAGGAAGATGTCCATCGCAGGCTGTGCCACTTCGATCTTGAAGCGGTACTTGAATAGGCTTTCGAGCCACCCGAAAAAGGAGAAACACCATGGCGAAAGAAGGTTCGGTAGCCCCCAAGGAACGCATCAATATCACGTTCAAACCCGCCGTCGGTACTGCGCAGGAAGAGCTGGAGCTGCCGTTGAAACTGCTGGTGCTTGGCGACTTCACCCAGCGTGCAGACCCACGCCAACTCGAAGACCGCAAGCCCGTAGGGATCGACAAGAACACCTTTGACGAGGTGTTGGCCAAGCAAGCCTTGAGCTTGACCTTGAGCGTCCCCAATCGGCTCCAGGACTCTGCCGAGCTTGATGAGCTGGCGATCCAGGTCAGGATCAATTCGATGAAGGACTTCAATCCGGCACACCTGGTTGAGCAAATACCCGAGCTGAAAAAACTCATGGAGCTGCGTGATGCACTCGTGGCGCTCAAGGGGCCGCTGGGCAACACGCCGAGCTTTCGAAAGGCGATTGAAAACGCGCTTGCCGATGACGAGTCCCGCACCCGGGTATTGGCTGAATTGGGGCTGGGTAGCCCCGCCGCATGACTCCCTCAGTAAAAGGACACTGACACTATGACTACCAGCCAAAGCCCGTTGCATGCTCGCGCAATGGATGAATGCAGCATTCTCGACAACATCATTGCCCAGACCCGTCTCAGCGCCGACGACGAAGCCTATGGCATCGCAAAGCGCGGGGTGTCGGCATTTATCGAGGAGCTGATCAAACCGCAGAACAGGGACGAGCCGGTCAAGAAGCGCCTGGTTGACCGGATGATTGCCGAGATTGATGCAAGACTTAGCCAGCAAATGGATGAAATCCTCCACCATCCCGATTTCCAGTCATTGGAGTCATCATGGCGCGGCCTGCAGTTGTTGGTTGATCGCACCGATTTTCGTGAAAACATCAAGATCGAACTGCTGAGCGTCTCTCGACAGGACCTGCTGGATGACTTCGAGGACTCGCCGGAAGTTACCCAGTCCGGGCTCTACAAGCATATTTACAGTGCCGAATACGGTCAGTTCGGCGGTCAGCCCGTCGGGGCAATCATCGCCAATTATTTCCTTTCCCCCAGTGCGCCCGACGTCAGGTTGATGCAGTACGTTTCCAATGTGGCCTGCATGGCCCATGCACCCTTCATCGCGGCGGCTGGCCCAGGTTTCTTTGGCCTTGAGAGCTTCACCGGCCTACCTGACCTCAAGGATCTGAAAGACCACTTCCAAGGGCCGCAGTTTGCCAAATGGCAGAGCTTTCGCCAGAGCGAAGATGCCCGTTACATCGGGCTCACAGTGCCGCGCTTTCTGCTGCGTACGCCTTACGATCCCATTGATTCCCCGGTCAAGACCTTCGCCTACCAGGAAAATGTCGCCAACAGCCACGAGCACTATCTGTGGGGCAACACGGCGTATGCCTTTGCCACCCGCTTGACGGACAGCTTCGCCCGGTTTCGCTGGTGCCCGAACATTATCGGCCCGCAAAGTGGTGGCGCGGTGGAGGACTTGCCGCTGCATCACTTTCACAGCATGGGCGAGATCGAAACCAAGATCCCCACCGAGGTGCTGGTATCCGACCGGCGGGAATACGAGCTGGCGCAAGAGGGCTTTATCGCCTTGACCATGCGCAAGGGCAGCGACAATGCGGCGTTCTTCTCCGCCAGCTCGGTGCAGAAACCCAAGTCCTTTGGCATCAGCGCCGAGGGCAAGGTCGCGGAGCTGAACTACCGGCTTGGCACCCAGCTGCCTTACATGATGATCGTCAATCGTCTGGCTCACTACCTCAAGGTGCTGCAGCGCGAACAGCTGGGATCGTCGAAGGAGCGCACCGACCTCGAACTGGAACTCAACAAGTGGATTCGCCAATACATTGCCGATCAGGATAACCCCAGCGCCGAAGTGCGTGGACGACGCCCGCTCCGGGCAGCACGCATTGTGGTCAGCGATGTCGACGGGGAGCCCGGCTGGTATCGCGTCAACCTGAGCGTTCGCCCGCACTTCAAGTACATGGGGGCGGACTTCACCCTGTCTCTCGTCGGCAAGCTCGATAAAGAATGAGTCGCAGCCACGTGATGACCCAAAACCGCAGCCTTTTCGAACGTCTGGATTCCGGCGTGGGACGTAGCCCACAAGGCTGCATCGTGGAGTCCGTGGCGAGCCATCTGGCGAACATGCTCAGCACCCGTGTGGGCAGCGTACAGACGCTACCGGACTACGGGTTGCCTGATCTGAATGACATGCGGCTCAGTCTGCATGACGCGTTGAGCCAGGCCCGTTTCCTGATTGAGCGCTCCATCCAGGCCTATGAACCACGTCTGAAGGATGTATGTGTCAGGGCGATACCTCAGGACCGTGACCCGTTGGCCCTGGCGTTTTCCATCGAGGGTGCGATGGAGGTCGGTGGCCTGACGCAAACGGTCGCCTTTTGCGCAAGCCTGGCTCCCGGCGCACAGGTTGAGGTCAAACCGGATGTCGTTTAACCGCTATTACCAGGGCGAGCTGAGTGCGTTGCGGCAGTTGGGGCGGCGCTTCTGTGAGCGAAACCCGGCACTCGCACCGTTTCTTGGGGCCGCCGGCAATGACCCGGATGTGGAGCGGTTGCTGGAGGGTTTTGCGTTCCTCACCGGGCGCTTGCGTCAGAAGCTCGATGATCAACTGCCGGAGTTGAGTCACTCGTTGATGCATTTGCTGTGGCCCAACTACATGCGACCGCTGCCGGCGTTCAGCATGCTGCAGTTTGACCCGATCAAGCGATCAGGGCCTGCCATCAGGGTCGAGCGGGATACACCGGTGGAAAGCATCGCGATCAACGGTGAACGTTGCCGTTTTCGTACCTGTTACCCGACACAGGTTTTACCGCTGCATTTGGCCGCCTTGGAGTACTCGGTACAGGGCGAGGATGCGTTGCTGTGCCTGCGTCTGGAAATGACGGCAGAGGGTAACTTCAGTGAGTTGGCACTGGGCTGCCTGCGTCTGCATCTCGCGGGAGAGCTGCCCGTCAGCCAGGCGCTCTACCTTGGCCTGTTGCGTCACTTGGACGGGTTTGAGTTACGGCCTTTGGACGGGAATGGGCAGCCGGTTATCGGCGCTGACGGCTTGGCTATCTCATTGCGTCTGTCCAGTAGCGAGATCAGTCCAGTGGGCTTTTCCGAGGAAGAGGCACTGATTCCTTATCCTTTGAATACCTTTCGCGGCTATCGCCATTTGCAGGAGTATTTCGCCTTTCCCGAAAAATACCTGTTTGTCGATGTAGGTGGTCTCGACGTGCTCAACGGGTTGCCCTTTGACCTGCTCAAACAGGTACATGGCCTGGCGCTGCGCTTCAACATGCGTGGCCGCGGCCTTGAGCGACTGACGCCGAGCCTGGACAACGTGAAGTTGTATTGCACGCCCATCGTCAATCTGTTCAAGCACGATAGCGTGCCAATACGCCTTGACGGCAGGCAGGACGAATACCTGCTGTTGCCGGGCGAATACACCCGGGGCAACTGCGGCATATTTTCCGTCGACAAAGTCACAGGATGGCGGCCGGGTGGCCTGGGTTATCAGGAATATGCACCGTTCGAGTCGTTTGAGCACGATTTTGGCAGCGGGTCGCCCAGCTATGGTGTTCGCCTGCGACCATCACTGCAACATACCGGAATGGACACCTGGCTGAGCTTCGACCAACGCCAGGGGCATGATCAGGAAACCCTGTCGGTCGAGCTGACCTGCACCAATCACGACCTGCCACGCCGGCTGCAAGTGGGAGATATCAACCAGGCCTGCGAGCAGACGCCCGAGTTTCTTTCGTTTCGCAACCTCACAGCGGCAACACCCAGTTTTGCGCCCCCTCTGGACAGCGACTTCCTGTGGCGACTGATCAGCAATATGTCGCTCAACTATTTGTCATTGACCGATATCAACGCCTTGAGAGTGATCCTCGAAACCTATGATCTGCCGCGTTATCACGACCGCCAGGTGGAGAAGGTTAGCCGGATAAGGCTCGGTGCACTCCAGTCGATCAGTCACCAGCCGGTGGACCGGTTGCACCGAGGCCTGCCATTTCGCGGCTTGCGGGTTGATCTCACCATCAATCCAGAAGGCTACCTGGGGGAGGGCGACGTGTTTGTCTTTGCCTCGGTGCTCAATGAGTTTTTCGCGCTTTACGCCAGCCTCAACTCGTACCACGAACTGCGAGTCATCAGCACACAAGGAGACGTGTACCTATGGCCACCCCGGATGGGCCAGCAGCCCCTGCTTTAACCGCACTGTCCCGTGAGATTCGCGAGTACTCGGTGTTTCAGGCGGTCGCGCAGATCATCGAGCGGTTGCGTGAAGCGCACCCCTCCCTTGACGAGGAGGCGCTGTACGACCAGTTGGAGTTCCAGGCCAATCCAGGCTTTGGGTTTCCCGGCAACGACATTGACCGGGTGGAGTTTTTTGTCGAGCACGGCCAGTTGCGGGCACGCCTTCGTCTCAATGTGCTGGGGCTTTTTGGTACAGGCTCACCGCTGCCGGCGTTCTATGGCGAGCAAGCTTTTGCCGAAGTATCAGGGGGTAATTCGACGCGTGATTTCCTGGATCTTTTTCACCATCGCCTGCACCGGTTGCTGGTGCCGATCTGGCGAAAATACCGTTATCAGGCGCGCTTTCAAACGGGTGCCTGCGATCCATTTTCAGAGCAGATGTTCGCGTTGGTAGGCCTGGGCGGCAGCGCGATTCGCAGCACCGCTCAACTGAACTGGAAGCGCCTGCTGCCCTACCTGGGACTGCTCAGTCTGCGTGCGCACTCCGCCGCACTGATCGAGACCGTGTTGCGTTATTACTTCAAGCACAGCCGGCTGGTTATCGAGCAATGGGTCAAGCGCACGGTGGTGATTGACCAGGAGCAGCGTAATGACCTGGGTCGCAGCTATAGCACGCTGGGTTCTGACCTGGTGCTGGGGGACCGAATTCTCGACCGCAGCGGGATGTTCAGGGTCCATGTGCTGGCACTGGGCTGGGAGCGATTTCATGATTTTTTGCCCACCGGAGCAGGTTATGAGCCGTTGTGCGCACTGGTGCGTTTCGCCGTCCGGGACCCCTTGGAGTACGACGTGCGATTGGTGTTGGCAGAGGGAGAGGTTCGGCCGTTGCACATTGGTGAGCGCAATGTCTGCCGCTTGGGCTGGACCAGTTGGCTGGGGCATGAGCGAGCTGACGGCGTGGTCACCTTGGCCAGTAAAACTCATTAGGGATTGATGAATATGATGAACGTGGACCTGCAACAACTTATCCAGGTATTGACCGCGCCCACGCGGTGCGACTTGGAGCGCTGCGCCGAACGGTGTGTCACGCGCGGCGGCAGCGAGGTCTTGGTGGAGGACCTGCTGTTGACGCTCCTGGAATATCCCGGCGGTGTACTGATGCGTGCGCTGCAGGATGCGGGTGTGGATGTCGGCGAACTGCATGCGGTGCTGCAACCCCGGACCGACCAGAGCGCCTCCCGTAATCCGGTGTTTTCAAGCGCTTTGGTGCAATGGTTGCAACAAGCGTTACTGGTCGCCCATCTGGAGCTGGGGCGAAGCGAAGTGGAACACGGTGCCTTGTTGCTCGCCTTGTTGCGCAATCCGTTGCAGCACGCGGGTAGCCGTTATCAGGCGGTGTTGAGCAAGCTTGATGCACAGCGCGTGCTCGGTTTTCTCTTGAGCGAAAACCCTCGGACGCCTCCATCTGAAGGGGGGAGTTCATTACTGGAGCGCTTTACTCATGACCTGACTCGCCAGGCTCTTGACGGAAAACTCGACCCCGTACTCTGTCGCGATAACGAAATCCGGCAAATGATCGATACCCTTGCGCGGCGGCGCAAGAACAACCCCATTCTGGTGGGCGAGGCGGGAGTCGGAAAAACCGCGATAGTCGAGGGCCTGGCCCTGCGAATCGTGAGCGCGCAAGTGCCAGAGGTGCTCAGGGGCGTGCGTCTGCTGACCCTGGATATGGGCTTGCTGCAAGCCGGTGCCAGCATCAAGGGCGAGTTCGAGCGCCGCTTGAAAGGATTGATCGACGAGGTCAACGCCTCGCTGCAACCGATCATCCTGTTTATCGACGAGGCCCACACCCTGGTTGGCGCAGGCGGCCAAGCCGGCAGTTCCGATGCTGCGAACCTGCTTAAGCCGGCGCTGGCACGCGGTGAACTGCGTACCATCGCCGCCACGACTTGGTCGGAGCACAAGAAATACTTCGAGAAAGACCCTGCGTTGGCGCGGCGTTTCCAGCCGGTACAGGTGCGCGAGCCGACAGTAGAGGAGGCGGTGACGATTGTGCGTGGGGTGGCCCCGGTGTATGAGGCCAGTCACGGTGTTTACGTGCGTGATGATGCGGTGGTCGCTGCCGCACACCTGAGTGCTCACTATCTGGCGGGCCGCCAGTTGCCTGACAAGGCCGTGGACGTCTTGGACACCGCGTGTGCCCGGGTGCGTATCAGCCTGGTCACGGCACCGGAGGAGCTGCAGCAGCTGCGCGCCGAGCTGACCGAGGGCACGCGGCAGCAACTCGCTATGCGTCGGGACGCCGACGCGGGATTGGCCATCGATGAACAGGCCCTGCAGCAACTCACACTGCGCCTGGAAGAAGTCGAGGCCGCACAGTCACAGCGTGAACAACGCTGGACCCACCAGCGCGACCTGGCCGAGAAGGTACTCTCATTGCGCCAGGAACTGGTCGGAGCCCGAAGCAGCGGCGAAAACATTGAGGTCCTTGAGCGGCTACTGGCCGAAAACCATCAAGCGTTGCAGGCCATCCAGCCCGAACAGCGGTGGGTCAGCTTTGAAGTGTGCCCACGGTTGGTGGCACAGGTGGTCAGTGCCTGGACTGGTATTCCACCGGAACAACTGGCCCGTGAACACAGCGCGAAGGTCTTGAACTTTGCCGAGGATTTGCGCCGCCGCATCCTCGGTCAGGAGTGCGCTGTGCAGGTTCTGGATCGCTGCCTGCGGGCCGTCGCGGCCGGCGTGAACAGGCCGAACGCTCCCGTAGGTGTATTCCTGTTGGTGGGCCCCAGCGGGGTTGGCAAGACAGAAACGGCCCACGCCCTGGCTGACTTGTTGTACGGCGGTGAGCGGTTTGTCACCACGATCAATATGTCTGAGTACCAGGAGAAACATTCCCTGTCCCGATTGATCGGAGCACCGCCCGGCTACGTCGGCTATGGAGAGGGCGGCGTACTGACGGAGGCCGTGCGACAGAAGCCCTACTCGGTGGTGCTGCTCGACGAGGTCGAGAAGGCCGACCCGGATGTCTTGAACCTGTTTTACCAAGTGTTCGACAAAGGCGTAGCCAATGACGGCGAAGGGCGTGAAATCGATTTTCGCAACACCCTGATCCTGATGACTTCCAATCTGGGCGGCCAACGTATCACTGAGCTGTGCGCCGACGGACAGCGACCGGATGTCGAGGTGCTGCACGCCGCTATTCGGCCGGTGCTGACTGCTCATTTCAAACCGGCATTGCTGGCCCGTATGCGCGTGGTCCCGTACTACCCGATAGCGGGCGTGGTGCTGCACCAACTGATCGAGAACAAACTTCAGCGCCTGGGGACGCGCCTGCTTCAGCGCAAGCTGGCCTTCAGTCACGCAGAGGAACTGGTCGAACATATGGCCGAGCGCTGTAGCCACGGTGAGAGTGGTGCGCGGTTTATCGATCAATGGATCGAGGCAAATCTGCTGCCGCAGGTGGTGGATCAACTGCTGGATGCTATGGCCGTTGGCAAGTCTCTGCAGTGTGTCCATGTCAGCCTTGATTCCAACAGCACTCTCCTCTGCGAGTTCAGCTGATGGCGGACAATCTGTTTACTCAGTTGCCCAACCCGCTGGATTACGCCGATGCCTTGCTGGGATGGTTTACCCGATTAGGTATCGATAGCGACGAATCGACATTGGCCGAGGACTTTGCAGCAGGCGCCGCACAGTTGAGCGGGTGTGAACTGAGCCAGTTGTACCTGCTCGATCAAACCACCGGCCGCCTGGATCTGGTTGCCCAGTACCTGCCGGGTGTGTTGCCGCCCGGTGACGTCGCGAACCCGGGAGCGGACTTCAAGAACGAGCAACTGTTGCAATACGTTCTGGAACAGAGCCGTGTACTCAGCCTCACTGAGCTGCGTAGCAGCCTGTATGACACAGGGTTTCTACCGGTGGTCGCATCACCCTGGCAATCACTGCTGTGCGTGCCACTGCTTGGGGAGCACCAGCAGGTATGCGGAATGTTGTTGTGTGCCAGTCAGCGCAGGACGGAACTGGCCGGTTACGGCACCTCGCTGGGCCAATTCGGCCGTTTTGCCTTGAGTCAGCTGGCCATGTTGCGTCGAATGCGCCGGGCTCCAAGCGCGTTGAAAGTGGCTCGCAACACCCCGGGTGCCAGCGCCTATGGCTTGATAGGAAACAGCACCGCGATGGACGAGACGTGCCGTCTGATCGGTAAGGTCGTGCATAGCCCCTACACCGTATTGCTCCGGGGCGAGACCGGCACGGGTAAAGAAGTGGTCGCACGGGCCATTCATGCCGCCGGACCGCGCAGCAACAAGGCATTTGTGGTGCAAAACTGCGCTGCGTTTCCCGAAGGCTTGCTCGAAAGTGAATTGTTCGGTTACCGCAAAGGCGCGTTCACCGGTGCCGAAAGAGACTACGCCGGTTTGTTTGACACCGCCCATGGCGGCACGCTGCTGCTCGACGAAATCGGTGACATGCCGCTGTCACTGCAAGCCAAATTACTGCGGGTGCTACAGGAAGGCGAAATTCGCCCGTTGGGTGCCAATACGGCCCACAAGGTCGATGTACGGATCCTCGCGGCGACTCACCGGGACCTCACCCGCATGGTGGCCGAAGGCAGCTTCCGCGAAGATCTTTATTACCGGTTGGCGCAGTTTCCCATCGAGTTGCCGGCGCTACGCCAACGGGACGGTGATGTGTTGCAACTGGCACGGCATTTCGCCGACAAGGCCTGCGCAATGCTGGGTCGGGCGCCGGTGGGCTGGTCGAGTGCGGCGCTGGATCATCTGTCGAGCCACAGCTTCCCCGGCAATGTGCGCGAACTCAAATGCATGGTGGAGCGGGCGGTGCTGCTGTGTGACGACGAAGTCATCCTGCCCCCGCATTTGTCGCTGTCGTCAAGCCCGACTGCACCGGCTGTTGACTCGACACTGCGCCAGCGCATGGAGCGGGTCGAACGGGTTGTGCTGATCGACTGCCTGCGCAAAAACCGTGGTAATCGAACGCGCACGGCCCGTGAGCTGGGGCTCGCGCGACGCACGCTGCAGTACCGTCTTGCACGTCTGGACATTCCCTTTGGCGACGTCAAGGGGGAGTGCTGAATGGCGCGCCCCTCAAATTCCGGGAGATATCTGATGCCTGTTAGTCAGTGGCAAGCCCTGGTGCTTGTGTTGTTTTTGCTGAGTGGCTGTAACACCAACCATGTCTTTGACGACGGCGACTATCGCCCGCTGGGTGATCCACGGTCCATCGGTCGTGGCCAGTGAGCGCGGGGGAGTTCCACATGCAACTAGTGTTTGAGGTATGCCCTGCGGGGCAAGAAGGGTCAGCGCCGGACCTGCGCAAAACCTTTAAGGGTGTTGGCGGCGTCATAGGTCGTGGGGCCGGTTGTGATTGGACCCTCCCTGATGGCAGTCGCCAGGTTTCCAGTCGTCACGCGGTGGTCAGCTATCGTGACGGACGGTACTTCCTGGCGGACATCAGCAGTAACGGAACCCGCCTGGCAGGCAGCGGCGATCGTCTGCGGGAGGGGCAGGAGCATCCGATAGAGGACGGCACGGTATTTCAGCTGGGGCCGCTGAATATTCGTGCGCGACTGGTCAGTCCGGCGACGGTGCCGGGCCAGGACGGATTACACACGCTGATTCCCGATGATGCATTTCTGGAGCTGGATCCGGTACGGAGACTGGCCAGGGAACTGCAGCTTCAGGACGAGTCGCAAGAGTTGACCGCCCTGACCATGGCCAATCACGAGGCGTTGCGGTGGACGGACCACGCAGCGGCGGACAGGGATCATCTGACGGTTCCCGAACTTGTGGAACCTGCCCCGCGGGTTGGGCCGAGCTTGCCACCGCCACTTCCCAGTCAAGGCTCAGCGCCATTTTGGTCAGCGTTTGCGCAGGCTCTGGGTATCGACCTGGACGCTCTCGATGAGCCGGGAAGAGAGGTGTTGGCGATCAAGGCGGCGGGGCTGCTCAGACAAATGACGGAAGGGTTGCAACAGAGCCTGAGTACCCGCAACGAGCTCAAACTCGAGTTGAAACTCCCACTGACCCAGATGTCGCTCCGGAGTCCCGATCCGCTTAAAGACAGCGTCGACGCCAGCACGGCCTTGGGATTGCTGTTGGGGGCGGGGCAGTTGGGGCAGGTGTCTGCCGAGATGTTCGTTACACGAGCCTATCGCGACATGCAGGCCCACCAGGTGGCTTTGCTGGTGGCCTGCCGCGCGGCGGTACGCGGAACGTTGGCCGCCTTTGCTCCGGGTCAGTTGCTCCTGTGTTTCGAACGTCAGGCGAAGCCCCCGTTGATTTCCCGGTGTGGCGGGCGCTGGCGCGCGTATCAGCGCCACTACCAGGCGCTGATCAAGGACGAGCACTTGAGTGAGGGCCTGCTGGGCAGCGACTTCACCAAGGCCTATGAGGAGCAGATTCGTCTGATTTCAACCCTTCACCGTTATCCAGGATGATCTTCATGTCCCGAGTCACCGTTGCATTGTTGTGCGCTGTAATGGCGTTGCTGGGTGGTTGTTCCCTGTCACCCTTTTCGAAGCTGACCAAGGTGGACCTGACACTGACCGCCAGCGAGCGGGTCAACCCCGATCTCCATGGCCGACCATCGCCGATCGTGGTGCACCTGATGGAGCTGCGGCACCCCGTGGCTTTTGAGAATGCAGACTTTTTCAGCCTTTACGGCCATGCAGAGCACACTTTGCCCAAAGACCTGGTGAACCTCGAAGAGCTGGAGTTGCGCCCAGGCGATCACTCCACGCTCAAGCTCAGCCTCGAGCCAGGCAGTCGCTATGTCGGTGTGCTGGCGGCCTACCGTGATTTACCCCACTCGCAATGGCGTTATGTGTTGCCGGTGACTGCGCAGCGATTGACGCGCGCCGAACTGGTCCTGGATCAAGCCGGTATTCGGTTGGTGAGCCCGCAACCTGCCAAGGCGGGCGACTGACATGCGCAGCCAAAAAGTCATCTGGCAGGAAGGCATGTTGTTGCGCCCTCAGCATTTTCAGCAAAACGATCGTTACCACGACCAGCAACTCAAGCGCCGCACTCAGTTGTTGTGCCCCCACGGCTGGGGTTTCCTGGCCCTGGAAATCGATGTGCAATATCTCAATATGGGCAAGGTCGTTGTCAGTCAGGCCAGCGGCATATTGCCGGATGGCAGCCTGTTCGAACTGGGCGGGGCCATGGAATCGCTGGTGCTGGAGGTTCCGGTGAATACCGGAAAACAGGCGATTTACCTGGCCTTGCCGCTGGCCACAAGTAACTGCGTTGAGGCCCGTCGACCCGAGCAGGTCGATGTGCTCGCGCGCTACAAGACCCTTTCGGTAGGCGTCAGCGATTCCAACGCCGGAGAAGATTCCTGTCGTCAGATAAATTGCGGACAGCTGGATTTTCGCCTGCTGCTGGGGGAGCAAATCAGCGACCAGCACTACGTGAAACTCAAGATTGCCCAAGTACTCAGTTGCACCGAGGAGGGCGTCAGCCTGGATGCCGATTTTAGCCCGACCTTCATTCACCTGCAGGGCTCCAGTTACCTGCTGTCGTGCCTCAAGGAGGTGATCAGCCTGCTTGCTTGCCGGGGGGATGCCATCGCCGAGCGGATCCGCGCCAACGGCACCGCCGCCGGAGCGGAAGTCGGTGACTTCCTGATGCTGCAACTGATCAACCGCACCGAACTGGTCTTGCGTCACTACCTGGGCCTGGGTCAGGTCAGCCCTGAAGCGCTGTATCGAACATTGCTGACGATCCTGGGTGAGCTCGCGACGTTTGCCAGCGACAGCAAGCGCGCGCACTTCGAGGGGCATTACCGGCACAGTGATCAGAGCGCCAGCTTTCGCGGATTGATGGAGCCGATTCGCAGCCTGCTGTCCATGGTGCTTGAACAGCATGCCATTGAGCTGGCGCTGCAGCCTCGTCAGTACGGGATATTGGTGTGCCCGGTAAGTGATCTCAACCTGTTGGGTTCAGCGACCTTCATTCTGGCCGCCAGTGCCCATTGTGACGCCGAGGAGCTGCGCCACCGGCTTCCGGCGCACCTCAAGGTTGGCCCCGTAGAGCGGATTCGCGAGTTGGTCAACCTGCATCTGGCGGGCATCAAGGTCAAGCCGCTGCCGGTGGCTCCCCGGCAGATACCGTTTCATGCCGCAAAAACCTATTTCATGCTCGAACTCGGTGCCCGGGACATCGAGCAGTTGAAACAGTCGGGAGGTTTTGCCTTCCACGTCAGCGGCGAATTTGCCGAGCTGGAACTGAAATTCTGGGCCATCAGGAACTGAGACCATGGACAGGGAATACCCGCAGGATGAAAAAACTGTCCTGCTCGATCGACAGGGGCGCGGGCCGGCGCAGGGGCCGCTAACCGACTTCGCATCGCCACCGCGTTTCGAGCAATTGGAAGACCGGATGATTTACGCCGCCCGCTTGCAGGGCGTGGAGCACTTCAACGTTGGCTTGAATACGCTGGTAGCACCTGCGTGGGCGTTGTTATCCGAGGTCGTCCGGCTTAAGGGCAGCACCGCTCAGGAAAGCCTGCGCGCGCTCAACGAACGGCTGTCCTGCGCGGTCACGCTGTTCGAGACGCGGGCCCGGCACGACGGAGCGCAGAGCAGTGAGGTGATGGCGGCGCGGTATGTGCTGTGCAGCGTGATCGACGAAGCTGTGGTCACCACCTCATGGGGCAGCCAGAGCGATTGGTCGAAGATGAGCCTGCTGAGCAGTTTTCACAACGAAACCTTCGGCGGCGAGAAGTTTTTCCAGCTGCTTGAGCGCATGTCGAGGGACCCCATCAAGCACCTGGCGATGCTGGAACTGATGTACCTGTGCCTGTCACTCGGGTTCGAGGGCAAATACCGGGTCATGGAGCGTGGGTTGTTGCAGCTTGAGCAGATTCGAGACGCGCTGTATCGGCAGATCCGGCATGTGCGGGGCGACTCCCCGCCGGCCTGCGCGCCGACACCCAGGCCGGAGCAGCCTCGCCAGAAACGACTGAGGGTCGTGCCGGCCACCTGGATTGCGGTGTTTGTCATCGCCAGCCTGTTGACCCTGTATGCGGGATTTGTCTGGGTACTGGGCCAGCATCGCGAGACCGTGCTGCAACCGTATCAACTCGTGGCGCCGGATATTACCCGGACGCCCCTCTAACGCAGGGAGCAACACATGAACGCATTCTTCAGGAGCGCGGGCACCGTGCTGGGCAGGATTTGGGTGTGGAGCCTGTTGCTGGTGTTCGCGGTCGCGATGGCCGTGTGGTTCCTCGGGCCATTATTGGCCGTCGATGACTATCGATTCTGGCAAGCAGCGGCGGCGCGCTTGCTGACGATCAGCGGCCTGTTTTTGTTGTGGGGCCTGGCGATGGTCTATGCCAATTGGCGCCGCATGGCCCGGCAAGGGTCCGTCGACGGTGTTGAGCCGAACCCACGAAAAGGGCGGGTTGAAAACGAGCAGCGGCACCTGCGCGGTCGGTTCAAGGACGCCCTGCACACCCTGAAAAACTCCAGGATTTATGGCGAACGCAGCTTGCGTTGGCGCAATGCATTGCCGTGGTATTTGCTGATTGGCAAGGAAGGCAGTGGCAAGTCCCGGATGTTGGCGGCCAGTGGCGTGCAGTTGCTCCAGGATCGCGGCGAGCCGATGGCGAAGGCGGATGGCGGCGGCACACGTGACTGTGAATGGCATTTCGCCGAAGACGGGGTGTTACTCGACACGTCTGGCCGCTATGTCACCCAGCCAGACAGCCAGGTGGATGGCGCAGGCTGGTCGACACTGCTGGGCCTGCTCAAGGCGCGGCGCCGAACCGGCCCTCTCAATGGTGTGGTGGTGGCGCTGTCGATGGAGACGTTGCTCCATGGCAATGAGCGAGATCTGGAGAATGACGCGCGGGCCGTCCAGAGTCGGCTGCTGGAGATCCGGCAGACGTTGCATGTGGATGTGCCGATTTACCTGGTGGTGACCCAGGCCGATCGGCTGCAGGGATTTGCGGCGTTCTTCGACCGCCCGCTGGGCGAGGGCAGTGACGCGGTGCTTGGTGAATGTCTCGCGTCAGGCAAGGGCGGTATTGATACTGGCCAGGTACGCCAGGCGTTTGAAGCGCTGCTTCAGCGCTTGAGCGGTGAACTGGTGCAGCGCCTGCATCAGGAGCGCAACGTTGACCTGCGCGGCCGGATGCTCGACTTTCCCCATCAGGCGGCTCGGATTGGCGAACGTCTGAGCCTCTACATCGACGTTGCTTTCTGCGGCCCGCGTTATCAACACACCAACGGCTTTCGTGGTTTCTACTTGACCAGCGCAGAAGGTGGCCCGCAACCCCTTGAGTCTCGCCCGCACTTTATCCAGGGCCTGTTCAGTCGGGTGATTCTGGCGCAAGCCGATCTGGCGGGCCTCGATAGCGAGGAGCAGCGTCGAATCCGCTGGCGCCAGGGTTTGCTGGTCCTCAGCGCGTTAGTGGTGGTCGGGGGGGCGGGCCTGCTTTGGACCCATAGTTACTCTTCCAACCATCAACGCCTGGAGCAACTGCGGGACCTGGCGCGACATCCCGCGCCGGTGCAGCCCGGATCGGATGCGACCCAGGCATTCCTGCCGCTGCTGGACAGCCGCCTGGCGGCCACGCGGGTCTTTCCTGTGCAGGGCAACGCCAGGCTGATTGAACGGGTGGGTTTGTATCAAGGCAATATCAGTCGTCCAGTGCTGGAACAGGCCTATGAGCACGCCTTGAGCCAATGGCTGCTGCCCCAGGTCAGCGAGATGCTGCAAGAGCAGATTCGCGGCAGCCTGGAAGATCGTGAGCGGCTGCAGGACAACCTTCGGGCCTACCTGATGCTCAACCTGCGGGAGCGTCGAGACGTCGGTTGGCTGCGTGAGCGGGTGGCCGGGCATTGGTCTTTGCGTTTTGCCGGTGAGCCCTCCATGCAGAGTCGTTTGAATGAACACTTCGCGCGCTTGCTTGAACAGCCGTTCGTGCACGCGCTCGATGATGAGTTGGTGGCTCACGCGCGCCACGTGTTGCGGGGCGAATCGCTGGTCGATGTGGTGCATCGCGTGCTGCGTGAACAAGCCCGCGGCCTGGAACCGTTGCGGCTTGCAAACGGGGTGGTGTTTGCCGATGACGACCAGCCCATTCCAGGTTTTTATACCCGCAAGTACCTGCGGTATTTCGAAACTCAGGGCGCGCGCCTGGTGAACACCATTGTCCAGGACAACTGGGTGTTGGGGGAGGGGGCCGACCTGAGCATCATGGACCTGCGGCGGTTGATGGTGGAGCTTGAACAGCGCTACTTCAGCGAGTATGCCGAGGCTTGGAGCGAGGCGATTGGGCGGGTTCGCCTGCGCGAGATTGACAATTCCAGGCAGGGCGCCGAGCAGCTCGCCAGCCTGACGTCAGCCCAGTCTCCATTGGTGCAGTTGTTACAACAGGTTCGTGACAACACCCGCTTGCCGTCGGCCAATGAACGCCTGGATGACCTGGCTGCCAAACTGCCAGGCCCTTCGGTAGCGCAGGTGCAGACCGCAGTCGGGCTGGCCAATCCCTTGCCCGATACTGCACGGCGTGCCCTGCAGCGTCGCTTCGAGCCCTTGCACCAGTTGCTGGACAGCCACGAGAATCCGGGCACCGAGTTGACCCAGGTGCTGCAGGCGCTCAACGACTTGCACCTGCAATTGGCGACCTTGAATCGCGAAGGTTCGCCGGAGCCTGTCGCCTTCGAGATGGTCAAGCGGCGGACCCAGGGGCAGCAGGATGCGCTGGGTAACCTGCGCAACGTTGCCGCCCGTTTGCCACTGCCCCTGGCGGGTTGGTTCGAAAGCCTGGCCGACGAGCATTGGCGCGGCCTGCTCGACCAAGCCTATCGGCATGTGAACCAGCGTTATCAGAGCGAGGTATATGGTTTTTACGCCAAGGCGATCAAGCAACGTTATCCGTTCAATGCCCACGCCAGCAGCGATGTTTCCCTCAACGATTTTCAGGAGTTCTTCAAGCCTGAGGGGATCATGGCGCGATTTTTTGACAGCTACCTAAGGCCGTTTGTCAGCGGTGATGCGGGACGCTACAGGCTGCGCAGCCTGGATGGGCGCAGCTTGCCCATATCCCGGACGTTGCTCGACCAGCACGGGAAAGCGCAGGTGATCAGGCGCGGTTTTTTTGCCGATGAACCGGCGGACTTGCAGGTTCGTTTCACGCTCGCGCCCTACAGTCTGGACCCTTCGGTGAGTCGCGCGGTCTTGCGTCTGGGCGGTCAGCAGATGGAGTACCGGCACGGGCCGATTGTGCCCATGGCGATGCAATGGCCAACCGAGGCTGAAAATGGTCGCAGCAGCCTGGTGCTGGAGCGGGGCAGCGAACGGCCGTTGGGCCTCGAAAAGAATGCCGGGGCCTGGTCGCTGTTCCGCTTGTTCGACCTGATGCAAAGCGAGGCCTCCAGCGGGCAGGATGTATTGATCCTCAAGGCCGACCTGGCAGGCTTGCGCGCCAACTATCTGCTGACCAGCCGGCGCACTCCCAACCCGTTTCAGATGACGCAGTGGCGTACCTTTCGCCTCCCGGAGCAGCTGTGAACCGATGTCCGGATCGCTGGCGCAGCGCTGGCCGTACGGACCGTGGCAAGCTCAGGTCGCGCAATGAGGATGCCTTTCTCGATTGTCCCCGGCAGGGCTGCTGGGCCGTGGCAGACGGGATGGGCGGGCATCAGGCCGGGGATGTCGCCAGCCAACTGGTGGTCGATAGCCTGGCGTTATTGCCTGGCCAGGGAAGCCTGGACGACCGGGTCGAGGCGACCCGCCGTTGCCTGCAATGGCTCAATCGGCGGTTGGGTGAGGAGTTGACGGTCACCGACCATGGCGGTGATCGCACCATGGGGAGCACGGTCGTGGCATTGCTGCTTCAGGGCGATCGCGCCGCGTGTATCTGGGCCGGTGACAGCCGCTGTTATCTGTGGCGAGCGCAGACGCTGTACCAGCTGTCGCGGGATCACTCGCTGTTCGAACAGTTAATTGATCAGCGGGTGAGCCTGGAGCAGGCCAGGGCGCATCCCGATGCACGGGCGTTGACCCGCGCCATTGGCTCGCGTGATCCGTTGAGGCCGCAGGTATTGGAACTTGGGACTGTGGCAGGGGATGTCTTTCTGCTGTGCAGTGACGGCCTGTACCAGGCGCTTAGCCATGGCGAGCTGGGGCAGGCGTTGAGCCTGGGAGACCCACGGAGGGTCCTGGACCAACTGTTTGCAGGCGTATTGCGCGGTGCCGCCCGCGATAACCTGACCGCTGTGGTCGTGCAGTCATGAACGACATGACCCACTTTGCCTTTGCCGAGGCCACGACAAACCCACCGCGTGACGGCGTCCCCGAATTACTGGCCGGACGATACCTTATCGAGCGCGTGCTGGGTGCCGGCGGCATGGGCGTGGTTTATCGCGCCCGGGACCTGCTATACGAACAGTTTGGTGAGTCGCGTTCCAGTGTGGCGATCAAAGTGCTGGGTGAAACCATCCGTGAATCTGCGGATGCCCACGTGCTGCTGTACAACGAGTTCGCCCTGACCCGCAGCCTTCGCCATGAGCAGGTGGTGCGTGTATTTTCGTTTGAAGTGGACGCCCCCTGTCAGATCGCCTTCTTCACTATGGAGCTGCTTCAGGGCATGACCCTGGACCGGCTGCTGCTGGAGTGTCCTGAAGGTTTACCCTGGCGCGAGTTGCAAGGCATCGCCGTGCAATTGCTCGATGCGTTGCGTCATAGCCATCAACAGGGTGTGCTGCACGGCGATGTGAAACCCTCCAATGTCATGGTGGGAGAGGGCGGGTTGCGTTTGTTCGATTTCGGCCTGGGGCAGGCGTGCGGACAGGCCCCGGCGGGGTCCCCAGGCTTGAGTCGCAGTCGTTTCAATGCCTGGACACCGATGTACGCCGCGCCAGAGTTGCTGGCTGGCGGAGCGCTGTCGGCCAGTGCCGATCTGTATGCAGTGGCCTGTGTGCTTTACGAATTGGCACAAGGCCGGCGCCACTCCAGTGACCGACCGGCCCGGCCCGGGCAACTGCCTCGCCATTGCTGGCGAGCGTTACGCACGGCGTTGGCGATCGAACCTGAACGCAGAACAATCACCCTGGATGAATTACGTGCGGTGATCGGCGATACCCGCCAGGGCTTTAGCCGCTGGTTCTAAGCGGGCAAGTCATGCAACTGGCAATATTCCGCCCAGCTCAGGCCTGCCATTTGCGCCACTTCCTTGTGCACTTCAAGGCGCTGGGCCTCGAACTCCGCGGGTGAATGCGCCGTCAGTTTCAGCGTCAGCTCCCAGGCAAACAGGCCTTGTTGCTCGGCTTCTGCCTCGAAGGCTTCATGCAGGCGTTCGGCGCGGTACTGCTCCATGGTTTCCCCCTTGGCCTGGGCCGCCAAGGGGTTCAACGTATTCAGTTCCGCCGCCAGGGCCGGGTGTTCGCTCAAGAATCGGTCCAGGGCTAGCTGGTGGTTTTCGCCGGGTTGGGACAAAGGTTTACTCCACGTTAAGCGAGACGGTCAGTCTGGCTTGGTCATCAAAAAAGTCGCCATGGCCTCATAGGCCGGCAACGTCACCCCATCATTGGCAGCATTGCCCGCCACCGGATGCGAGGCATAACGAACAATCACCATCTCGGCCTTGGGGTCGATATAGATGCTCTGGCCATGCACCCCACGGGCCATGAAGGCACCGTCGGGATTGTGGGTTACCCACCACATGTTGCGATAGCTCCAACCCTTCAATTGGCCATAACCGGCCTGGGCGAACGCCTGCTTGTCGCCGCCTTGGCGAATAGCCTTGACCACACTCTCGGGCACGATCTGCTGGCCGTTGAACTGCCCGCCGTTGCGCAGCATTTCAGCAAAACGGGCCAGGTCCCGTAGCCCGGTGTTCAGGCCACCACCGGCAAACGGTGTGCCGATGGAATCGACGGTGAAGTAGGCGTCCTGTTCGGCGCCGAGCCGGCTCCAGATGCGTTCGCTGAGCAGTTGCGCCACATTGCGCCCGGTCGCGCGGGCGATCACCCAGCCCAGCACGTCGGTATTGACGGTCTTGTAGCCGAAGGCGCGCCCGTGTTCGCCGCGCTGTTTTACGGTTTGCAGGAACTCGTAGTAGCTGCGCGGCCCGGTGTAGTCCTTGGGTTTGGGCAGCGGGTTGCCGGCCTGGGCGTGGGCCCAGACTTCGGCGTTGGGATCGGCATAGTCTTCGCTGTAGTCCAGGGCGGTGGTCATGTCCAGCACCTGGCGCAGGGTGGCGCTGCCAAAGGCGGAGCGGCCCAGTTCGGGCACGTAGTCGACGATCTTTTTCTGTGGGTCGAGGGTGCCATCGGCCACCAGCATCGCGCCCAGGGTGCCGATCACTGATTTGGTGACCGACATGGCCGCGTGTTGCCCGTCGTCCTTGAGCACCCCGAAATAACGCTCATACACCACCGTACCGCGATGCATCACCACGATGCCATCGGTGTAGGTGGCGTCCAGAGTCTGGCGCCAGCCCAACGGCTGGGTGGCACCCACGGGCTGCACGGGGATTGCATCGAGTCCCGGATCGAGTTTGCGTGGCAACGCCAGCGGCGCACCCAGCCCGCGGGAGACGTTCACCGTGGGCATCAATTGGCGAAAGTGGGCGACACTCCAGCGCATGGCCGGGAAGCGGAAATAGCTGCCGTCTTCAAAGCGTACGGTGCGATCTGCCGGCGGCGGTGCGCCGACCATCCATTGCAGCTTGGCCGGGTCGCTGGCTTGTGCATCCGGGAAGGTCGGGCTGGCAGCGCTGGCCAAGGGGCTGATGAGGCCGAGCAGCGCGCAGGTGAGCAGGAGGGCAATTCGCAGCATCAGTCGAGTCCGTTCGAGGGAGTGTCGCTTTTTACGACAGCCAGTGCGCCGAAGGATGGGCCAACCGGAGGCAATCGACAAGCAGCAGTGCCCCGGGACGAATCTGAATAATTGCGCCGCTGGCGGCAAAAGCCTTTCGTTCGCGGTATCAGGGCGTGTAGCGTTACCTTATCGATAAAGGCAACGGCTCAGGTGTTTTTGCGACCTTGGCATCAGGGACCGAGTGCTATGTGCAGAGGGACAGGTGATGGCGCAAACGCTGTTCAAGCTTTTCTTCACCCAGCGGCTGGCGGCCTTGGCCAGCACCGAGTCGTTGCGGGCCATACGTGAGGGGTTGTTGTGGATCCTGCCATGCCTGCTGGTGTCGGCCGGTTTCCTGATCCTGTCCGAATGCGCCCGTGTGCTGGGCTTCGACCCTCAGTGGGTGGCCTTCCTCGCGGGGCTGCACAACCAGATCAGTTCGGTGATCCCGCTGCTGGTGGCCGCCTCCATCGGTTACATGCTTGCTATCCAGCACCGCCTGCCGCAGCTACCGGTGGCGTTCCTGTGCCTGGCCCACGTGGTGATCGCCACCTTTGTGCTGCGGGATTTCCCCCGTGCTTCGGCGACCTTCGTGCTGTTCATCGCCATCGCCTCGCCGTTGATCAATGTGCCCGCCATCGCCTGGCTGCATCGGCGTCGCTGGACCCGGTTGATCAACGAAGACCTGGTGGGGCACAACCTCAAGGGCACCATCAACATGGTGGTGCCGGGGGCGATCACGGCGCTCGTGCTGGTGCTCTTGCTGTCGTTGCTGTTGCAGATTCCGCAGGTGGCGCAGCTTCAGGGCCCGCAGGTACTCGATGCACTGGAAACGCCCTATGGCAGCGGTCTGTTTGTGACCCTGATGAATTCACTGCTGTGGTTTTTCGGGATCCATGGGGTCTACGCCATGCAGCCGTTGTTTGATGTACTGGATCAGGCTGTCGCGCTCAACAACGCCGCAGTGGCGGCGGGCGAGCCGGTCAAGTATTTACTGAATGGCGGCTTGCTGGGCAGCTTCGCGTTTATCGGTGGCTCGGGTGGCGCATTGTGCTTGCTGCTGGCGATCCTGCTGTTTTCCAAGAGCCGGTCCATGCGATTGGTGGCGATAGCCAGCCTGCCGCTGTCGTTGTTCAATGTCAGTGAAGTGTTGTTGTTTGGCTTGCCGATCATCCTCAACCCGCGCCTGTTCATTCCCTTTCTGGTGGTGCCGGCATTCAACGCAATGCTGGCGCTGATGGTGGTGCAGATTGGCTGGGTGTCGCCTGCGGTGGTGAGTGTGCCGTTCACCGCGCCGGTATTGTTAAACGCCTATTTGAGCACCCACGGCGACCTCGCGGCGGTGTTACTGCAGGTGGTGTTGCTGGGGGTTGGCATGCTGATTTACGCGCCCTATGTGCGGGCGATCAATCGCCAGGCCACGGAAGGCGGCACGGTGTATTTGAAGTCGCTGGACATGACCTTTCGCGGCCTCGAAGAAAAGGGCCGCTTGCTGGAACTGGACCCGGTAATGGCGTCCCATAAGGCCCAGGCACGCCAGGTCAGCGAGTTGAGCCATATCCAGCAGATCAGCGATTATGAGTTTTACCTCGAATTCCAACCGCAGATTTCGACCCTGACCGGGCTGTGCACCGGTTGCGAGGCGTTGATGCGTGCGCGGGATGCCGAGGGCACGGTGCATTCGCCCTGGGAGTTCCTGCAATGGCTGGCCAACGCCAGGTTGATGCCCGATGTGGATGTGTGGGTGGCGTCCCAGGCTGTGCGCCAGTATCAAAAGTGGCGGAAGGTCGGTTTTACCTTACCGATGACGATCAATATCTCCAGCGCCACGCTGACCACCCCGGCCTATGGTGACCGGCTGGTGGAGATACTGGCCCAGGCCCATGGGCAGGTGTCGGTGGAGATCACTGAGGATGCGTTGGTGGGGGATATTCAGGGCACCCGGCAGATGATCGAGAAGCTGCAGGCCATTGGCGCCAAGGTTTACATCGATGACTTCGGGACCGGGTTTTCAGCGCTGAGTTATCTGCATCAGTTCCCGGTGGATTTCATCAAGATCGATCGCAGTTTCGTGGTGGCCCAGCATGATCCAAAGGGCGCCCAGGTGTTGACCGGGATGCTGCGATTCTGTGAGGCGCTGAACCTTGGGGTGGTGGTGGAAGGCGTGGAAACCGCCGAGCAACTGGCGTTTTTGCAGTCGGGCTCGGAGCTGATCATCCAGGGCTGGTATTTCAGCAAGGCGTTGCCGGGCGATGAACTGGAGCGGTTCGTGCGCGGGCGATACACCCAGATGCAATCTAACGCTCCAGAACCCCTCTGAAGGTTGCGCTCAACGCACGTAATGTCTCGCGGGAGCGGCCGTCGCTGATGCGGCTGTGCAGCACGATTTCACTGACGGGTAACGCCGGTAATCCGTACTGTTCGCTGACGTCCACGGCGCCCGCCGGCGCCACTCGCCGGGCCAGCGCCGCCACACCCAGGCCGGCGCTGACTGCCGCACCCACCGCCATTACGCCGCCGCCGACAAACACTTCGGTCCAGTCGATCCGCGCCTCATCCAGCGCGCGCACCGCCAAGTGTCGCACGCCGCAGGGCGAGGCCATGGTTGCCATGCGCAACGGTGTACCGGCGGTGTGCTGCCAGGTCGGTGCGGCGAACCAGCCAAAGCGCTCCACCACCAATACTTCGCCGTCCTGGCGGTCGCCTTCGTTGCGCACGATCACCGCGTCCAGTTCGTTGCGGTCGAACGCCGCCACCAGGTCGCGGGACGAAGCAATCCGCACCTCCAGGATCACCAGCGGGTCATAGGCGGCCAGGCGGCTGAGCCACAGCGGCAGATCGGGGCCGGCCACGTGGTCGCTGATGCCAATCACCAGCCTTCGTGGTGCGCCGTTGCCCATGTCACCCAACGCCCGTTCGTGGGCATTGAGCAGCGCGCGCGCGGCGACGATGAACTGCTCGCCCTGGGGCGACAGACGGACATGCCGTGGTGTGCGCACCAGCAGGCGATAACCGAGGCGTTCTTCCAGGCGCTTGAGCTTGAGGCTGATGGCTGCCTGTGATGTATCCAGTGCCTGGGCCGCGCGGGTAAAACTGGTGAAATCGGCGACCAGGACGAAGGCGTGCACGGTGTCGATATCCAGCGGCTTGAGTGCGTCGGTCATTTCAGTTCCTTATCATACCTATATCCGGTGATATCTTGCTGAAATCATGGCCGCTGCGCAAGCTGGGCACTCATCTGAACAGGAGCGCCATGATGTTTGCCAAACAGTATTCACACCGCTTGCCAGCCGATTACGACATGGGTGTCATCCGTGAGCGGGCCGCTCGCCTGGGGCCGTTGTGGGATCATGCCGAGGGTTTGCTGTTCAAGGCGTTTATCGCCCAGGAGAGAGGGCAGGGGCCGGGGGTGAATAACCTGTATTCGTCGGTTTATCTGTGGTCGGATCCTTTGCAGGCTGCGGATTTCTTGCTCGGCGAGCGCTTCCAGAAGGTCCTCGACAGTTTTGGCCAGCCGCACATTGAGTCCTGGTTACCGCTGGATGTGCAGCGAGGTCCGGCGCAAGACGCCTTGAGCCTGTATCGGGAGGAGTGGGCGCTGGAGCCAAGCGCGGACCGTGGGCAAATCCTCGCAACCGAAAAAGCCCGCAATCAGCAGATTGCAGACACCAGCGATAACTTCGCGGTGTTTCTGGCGCTGGATGTGCAGGCGTGGAAGCTGGTGCGAATTACCTTGTCGGCCAAGGCGCTGGATGTGAACCATCCGGGCAACGGCTACGAGGTGTTCTATCTGGCGCGGCCCGGGGTGTGAATGCCGGTAGCCGCCGATTTGTCGGCGGCTACCTGTACCGTCAGGAGTTGAGACGCGCCCGAGGCTGGCTCAGCTTGCGCTCGGCCACGGCGCCGAACACCAGGCCCAGGGTGGTCCACAGTACCAGTTGAATCCCCAGGGAGGCCACGCGGAATTTCCACAGCAACACTGCCGAGAATTGTTCCGGCACTTCGTTGATGGCCGGGAACAAGCTGCCGGCCACCGACACGATCACGATATACAGCGCCACACCGAGGATCGCGCCTGCCCATAGGCCACGGCTGGCAATCAGCTTGCGCGCCGCGTTGATCGCAATCACCGCAGCCGCCACCGACACCAGCAGCATCAGGAAGAACAGCTTGGTGCGTTGCGCGATGGTGGCGGGGTCGCCCACCGATGGCGGGTTGGCCGGATACTTCAACCCCGGTACCACGATGATCGTCACAAACGCCGCCAATGCCAGCAGCGCTGCCAAGCCACGGGGACCGACCTTGCCGATGCGGCCCAGGGAGTAGGCGAACACCAGGGCGAAAATGCCACCCAGGGAGACGCTGTACACCACCACGCCGGTGAACAGGCCGAAGGTGCTTTGTACTTCGCGGCTCACCAGTTCTTCTTCCGGCGCGTCGCCGCGCATCTGTGCCATCTGATCTTCGAAGGCGATGGCCTTGTCGATCTGCGGCTCACCAAAAGTCTTGGCGAAGCCGAAGGCCAGGATGCCGGCGAGCAGGCCCACCAGCATCCCGCGAACGAGTAAATGCCCTGTCATGTCGTCACGCTCCAATCAATGGCAGGGGAAACCCAGCAGGTGGCGACCGTCATGCACAAACTCATGCACGTACATGCCTTTGAACACGGCCGTCGCGCCCTGCTCGGCGCCGACGAAGTAAATCGCGAGCAACAGCAGCAGGCCGCCGAAGATCGCCCAGGGCAGGATTTCGCTCAGGGGAATGGACGGTATTGAAACGTCGGAGCCAGTTACAGCGGTATAAGCCATGAGAACCTCCAGGGATGACGCGTCCCGAAATGGATAGCGAGTTGGCTGAAACAGGGTCTGGCTTACGGCTAAAAGGCCGAATACAGTGGCGCGACCGCGCCGGCATTGAACCGGCTTCCTGTTGCAGAATAGTTGAAACATGTTGAAACAACTTCGCAAGTCTACGCTGACTGCCCCTTAAAACCAGAGCGATTTGTCATGCAGGCCACCCGTTTGACCCTTGTTGCCCACGCCAGCACCCGTGCCCAGAAACAGGCACGCTTTGCGCTGGATGAGTCGGTGGAGATAGGCTGGCAGCAGGCGGCGCTTTCCCAGGCGCAACGCTTCAAGCGTGCACCCCGGGTGCTGTGCGGCCCGGAGGCGCGGACCCGGCAGACCGCGGCGCTGTTTGCCGACGATGCTTTGGTTGAAACAGCCCTGCGCGATTGTGATTTCGGCCGCTGGCAAGGGTTGGCGATCGAGGAGGTTCAGCAAGCCGAACCCGAAGCGCTTCAGGCCTGGTTGACCGACAGCACCTCGGCGCCCCACGGCGGCGAGTCGGTAGTGCAACTGTGTGAGCGGGTAGGGCAGTGGTTGCAGTCCCTTGAGCAATCCCCGGGGCATGTCGTGGCGGTGACGCATCCATTTGTGATCCGCGCAGCGCTGCTGCATGTCATGCAATGCCCGCCCGCGATGTTCAACCTGATCGACGTGGAGCCGCTGTCATCCACCGAGTTGCGCTTCAATGGCCGTTGGCGCCTGCGCCTGGAAACTCACGCCTGACGTCCCGAACATGGCAAAATCCGTTCCCCGCACCGAGACCACCCATGAAGACTTTCCCATGAAACGCATCCTGATCATCGGCATTGGCGCCGGCAACCCCGACTACATCACGATGCAGGCGGTCAAGGCGCTCAACCGCACCGACGTGTTTTTCCTGATGGACAAGGGCCAGAGCAAGGACAAGCTGATCGACCTGCGCCGGGAAATCTGCGAGACCTACATCACCGATCACGCCTACCGCTTTGTCGAGGCCGATTGCCCCGAGCGGGTGCGTGGCGATATCGACTACACCACCGCCGTGAAGGACCTGAACCGCGACAAGCAGCAGACCTTCGAACGGATGATCAATGAAGAAATGGCCGACGGCGAAGTGGGCGCATTCCTGGCCTGGGGCGACCCCGCACTGTACGACAGTACCATTCGTATCCTGCAGGCGATCCTCGCCAGCGGCAGCTGCGAATTTGAATTTGAAGTGATCCCCGGGATCACCAGCGTCCAGGCGTTGGCGGCGCAGCACAAAGTGCCGCTGAACCGCATCGGTCGCTCCATCGAAATCACCACCGGCCGCCGGTTGGCGGCGGGGCAGGCGAGTGATGCCGACACCCTGGTTGTCATGCTCGACGCCGAAGATTCCTACCGCACCGTGGCCGATCAGGACCTGGATATCTACTGGGGCGCCTACCTGGGCACACCGGATGAAATCCTGATCAGCGGCAAAGTGGCTGAGGTTGCCGAAGAGATTGAACGTGTGCGCAAGGCGGCGCGTCAGGCCAATGGCTGGATCATGGATACCTATTTGTTGCGCAAACCCTAGAGGTTGATGCTCATGCTCAAACTGATTGCCCTGACGGTGGCGCTGTTTACCGGCGCCGCACAGGCCGAAGACGTATTGCACACCGACCTGCCGCTGCCTTACCTGGAACAGACCCAAAGCGATGCACGCAACGAGCCGCTGGTGATCTTCCTGCACGGTTATGGCAGTGACGAGGCAGACTTGTTCGGGCTCAAGGACCGCTTGCCCTCGACCTGGACCTACCTGTCTGCACGGGCACCGATGTCGGTGGAGGGGGGTGGCTATCGCTGGTTTCGCAAGAAGCCGGGCGATGGCGACTTTGATGGCGAGACCGCCGATTTGCAGAGCAGCGCCAAGCTGATCGAAGACTTCGTCGCCCAGGCCACCACTAAGTATCACACCCAAAGTGATCGGGTGTTTCTGGTGGGGTTCAGCCAGGGCGCGATCATGTCGTACGAAGTCGGGCTAAGGCATCCCGAAACCCTGCGCGGGATTGCGGCGTTGAGCGGCAGCCTGCTGCCGGTACTCAAGGCCGAACTCAAGCCGGATGCGCGCCTGGGCAAGTTGGCGATTTTCATTGGGCACGGGACGCTGGACCAGGCGCTGCCTTACTACTCGGCAACGCGGGCCAACGAGGTGTTGCAGGGGCTTGGCCTCACGCCGGAATTCCACGGTTACCCGGGGATGATTCATACCATCGGTGAGGCGGAGTTGCTGGACTTGAAGCAGTGGCTGGAAAAGAGCCTGCGCTGAGTCCGGTGATGTGAATGCGATAAAAATGTGGGAGCTGGCTTGCCTGCGATAGCGGTGTATCAGTTGCCTGAAGCAGTGACTGGTCAATCGCTATCGCAGGCAAGCCAGCTCCCACATTTAGATTTTCATTGTCAGGTAAATCGGGTTACTTACCGCCAATAATCTGCTTCACCAACAGTGCATGACCGGCTTCATCATCCGCCCGGGAAATGGCCTGCACCACCAACTGGTGGCTGCCGGAGCCCGTGAGGAAAGTGGAGCTCAGCGTCTTGCCACCGCCCATGGTCGCAGTGCTGTCGACCTGGCGCAGGGCCAGGCCCTTGACGGTGAGTTTCTTCTCGGCGCCTTTCTTGAAGTCCGGCAGGGCCGCGCTTTGTTCCTTGACGAAATCCGCCACGGCGCCGTCGAGGAACTGCGGGTCGTTGTCCTTGATCAGGCCGGCGACACTCGGTTTCTCAACCACAAAAATCACGCTTTTGGTGGCCTGGTCGCTGTACATCGTGCCGCTGGCGCCTGCCGTGCCGTGTTCGGCATCACCGGCCGGCAGTGGGTCGGCCTGGTAGGACTTGGGCAGGTTGAAGCTGAACTTGCCGTCCAGGGTGGAGATGGTCTGGGTGGCGGTTTTCTGCGCCGCAGGCTTGCTGGCGGCGAGGACTTGGCTGGCGCCGAAGCCGGCGGCCAGCGCGAGGGCCAAGAGGGCTGCGGTCTTGCTGAGGGTGGCCATGAAGCTCTCCAGGGATGAACGAAATTGCGCCGTATTCTGTCAGAAATTTCGCAAGATCGTTCATCTCCATCCTTACACCTTGTCGGACTCTTCCTCGAGTCGGTCCATCTCAAACAGCCGTGCCAGTTCCGTCCGGGCTTCCTGGGCCGATTGCATCACCTTGGCCGCGTCGTCATACACCGCGTGCTGAGCGGCCAGCAGTTGCAGGTCGTGGTTTTTGAAACGGCTGATGCGCGCATCGGCCTGGGCCTGGGTCAAACCAAGGCCCACCAGGGTGCGGCGGCTCATTTCCAGGCTGGAGTAAAACGTCTCGCGCACCGGTGACGCGTCGAGGTCCACCAGGCGATGTACGTGCTGGCGGTTACGGGCGCGGGCGATGATCTTCATGTGCGGGTAGAGGCTGCGCACCAGCTCGGCGGTCTTGATATTGATTTCGGGGTCGTCCATGGCGATCACGAAGAATTCAGCCTGGTCGACTTTCGCCGCGTGGAGGATTTCCGGGCGCTGGGGGTCGCCGTAGAACACCGGCATGCCGCCGAAACTGCGGGTCAGCTCGATGGTTTCCACCGAGGTGTCGAGGGCGATAAACGAGATGTTTTGCGCCCGCAGGATCCGCGCCACGATCTGCCCCATACGGCCCATCCCGGCGATCACCACCCGGGGTGCATCGCTTTCGATGGCGCGGTATTCCTCGGGCACTTCCACCGGCTTGACCTTGGGCTTGAAGAGCTTCGGGCAGAGCAACAGCAGCAATGGGGTCAGGGCCATGGACAGGGTGATGGTCAGCACCAGGATGTCGTAGAGGTGCGGTTCGAACAGGCCCTGGTCGCGGCCGATCTTGAACACCACGAAGGCAAACTCACCGCCGGCCGCCAGCACCACACCCAGGCGCAGCGCGCTTTCACGGTTCAGGTCACCGGCCAGTCGGCCCACGCAAAACAGCAGCGGCAATTTGATGGCGATCAGCAGCAGGGTCAGACCCAGCACGATTACCGGCGCACTGAACAACAGGCTGATATTGGCGCCCATGCCCACGCTGATAAAAAACAGGCCCAGCAGCAGGCCCTTGAACGGTTCGATCTGCGATTCCAGCTCATGCCGGTATTCGGAGTCTGCCAACAGCAACCCGGCGAGGAAGGCGCCGAGGGCCATGGACACGCCCACCAGCTCCATCAGCCATGCCGTGCCGATCACTACCAGCAACGCGGTGGCCGTGGACACTTCCCGCAGCCCGGTCTTGGCGACGATGCGAAACACCGGCCGCAGCAGATAGCGCCCGCCGATGATCACCACGGCGATGCTGCCCAGTACTTCCAGGCCATGCTGCAGGCCTTGGGAGGTGGTGGCGGGGTGATCGCTGCCGGCGAGCAGCGGCACCATGGCGATCAGCGGGATGGCCGCGATGTCTTGGAACAGCAGGATGGCAAAGGCCAGGCGCCCGTGGGGCTGGTTAAGCTCCTTGCGCTCGGCCAGGCTTTGCAGGCCGAAGGCGGTGGAGGAGAGTGCCAGGCCAAGGCCCAGCACAATCGCACTGTTCCATGACTGGCCAAACAGGAACAGCGCTACCACACCAATCACCGTGCCCGTCAGCAACACCTGCGCCAGGCCGACACCAAACACCGCCTTGCGCATCACCCACAAGCGCTTCGGTGACAACTCCAGGCCGATGATGAACAGCAGCAACACCACCCCCAGTTCGGAGAACTGGCTGACGCTTTGTGGGTTGCCCACCAGCCCCAGCACCGAGGGGCCGATGATCACGCCGGCCAGCAAATAACCCAACACGGCACCCAACTGCAGGCGCTTGGCCAAGGGCACGGTCAATACGGCAGCGAACAGGAATACAACCGCCGCTTGTAACAGGTTGCCTTCATGGGGCATTGGGGACTCCAGGATCGTTTTGCTGAATCAACAGGGCGTTATTAGAGCGCTTTTTTGCGTGGTGAAATCTGAATTTTTGCGCGGCTCAGAGCGTTCAACTCCGCGTTCATTGGACGTCGTCCGGTTTCTGGGCGGCACTCGCCAAAGTATTAATACCATTTATTTCAACGAGTTTTATGCACGCGGCTAACGTTGTGACAAACAGGATCAGTTGTCACCACGGTCAGGTATTTCGACGTCGATGCGTGTTTGGATCTGTATTTGGGGCTTCTACGCATTCATGGATGAAAGGCTTTGACCACAAGGAGTTTCACGTGGAAAGAAGACTTGCTGCTGCCGCTGTACCTCGTATTTCTCCTCTTAATCTTGCTATTCGCCTCGGTATTGCCGGCCTGGTTCTAGGCTTGGCGAGCCCGCAGGCGATGGCTGCTTGTTCGCCGGCAAGTCCCACGGCAGGCGCCACGGTCACCTGTACCGGCGTGCCGAGTTTGCCGCTGTTCTTGAACACCTTTGCCAGTGCGGTCAACGGCCTGACGGTTAACGTCAACAGCGGCGCGCAGATGAACGCGACCCTGGGTGGCCAGGTGCTCAACCTCACGGGCAATAACCTGACCCTCAATAACTCCGGCACCATCGACCCGGCGCTGCTTGGCCTCGTGACTGTGTTGAGCGGTGGTGTGACGCTGGGGAATACGGCGGCGAGTAACGTCACTATCAACAACACCCTCACCGGGATCATCAGGGGCACTGGGGATGTGCTCGGGTTGAACCTGACGAGCCTCGCCGGCATGGCGATGAATGTCGTCAACGGTGCGGGTGGCGTCACCAATATCACCAACAACGGCACTATCGGCTCGAACGCGTTGCTCAACTTGACGCTGTTCTCTTCGGATACGCCGGTGGTAGCGGTGCAGGGTGGCTCGCAGGTCAACATGGTCAACAACGGCACCCTGACCGGACGTGTGGCCTTCGAAACGTCCAGCACCGGCAACACGTTCATCAACACCGGGACGATCTCCGGTGGCGTCTCCATGGGGGCGGCCAGCAGCAACACATTTACCGCCGTGACCGGTTCGACCATCACCAATGGTGGCGGGGTGGGGCTCGGCCTCGGTGGCCTGATCGGCGTGAACCTGACGTTTGCGCCCACCGGGCAAGTTGATGGCGGGGCCGGGGGCAGCAACTCTTTGATCCTGCAAAACACCATTGGTGTGGGCGGTGGCACGAGCGGTGCGGGCACGGCGTCCAGCGCCAACTACGTGAACTTCAACAACCTGACGGTCAACAGCGGTACCTGGACCTTGCAAGGGCCGCTTGTCAGCGGCAGCACAACCCTCAACGGTGGCGTTGCGTCGTTCAACAGCGCCCAGTCGTTCGGCACGGGCGTGCTGACGTCCAATGGCGGGGTGATCCAGGCCAGCAACGCCGGGTTGACCCTCAATAACCTGATTTCCCTGGGCAGCGGCGGGTTGACGGTTCAGGGGGCCAATGGTTCGACGCTGGGAGGCGTGATCTCCGGGAGTGGTGGTTTGACCAAGGCCGGTACCGGGCAGTTGAGCCTCAGTGGTGCCAATACCTATGCCGGCAATACCACGATCAATGGCGGCTCGGTTCAGGTCCTCAACAATCAAGCCTTCAGCACCGGCTCTGTGACATTCGCGGGTTCGGCGTCGTTGAGTGCGCCGGGCACCATCAGCCTGAACAACCTCATCACCCTCAACGGTGCCATGACGGCTACCGGAGCCGGGTCCTTGACCCTGGGAGGCGTGATCAACGGGGCGGGTGGGCTCAGCAAGAGTGGCAGCGGCACCCTGACGCTAAATGGCAACAACACGGCCTTTACAGGCCCTTCTAACCTGAACACCGGCACGTTGGTATTAGGTAATAACAACGCACTGGGTACCGGTGTACTGAACGTCAATGGCGGCGCCAATCTTGATACCGGCGCCAATGTCACCCTGAACAACAACATCATCCTCAACGCCAACCTGGCCACGGTCGGCAGCAACGCACTGACCCTTGGGGGTGTGATCTCGGGTGTGGGAGGGATTACCAAGAATGGCGCCTCGACCCTGACGGTGACAGGCAACAACACCCAGAGCGGCTCTACCACGCTCAACGCCGGCACGCTGCTGGTGGGCAACAACAATGCACTGGGCACCGGCGCCCTGAACACGGCCGCCAGCACGACCCTGGATGCCACCACGGCGGTGATACTGGCCAACACGGTGTTCATGGCGGCGGACTTGACCATCGGCGGCACTCAGGCCCTGGGCCTCACAGGCGCAATCAGCGGAGCGGCCGGCCTGATCAAGAACGGCACTGCGGCGTTGACCCTCGGTGGCGCCAATACCTACACCGGCAACACCATGCTCAATGCCGGTTCGCTGATCGTCGGCTCCAATACGGCGCTGGGTGCAGGCGGCATTTTGAACACGGCCGACGGCACCACGCTGGACGCAAGCACTAATGTTTCCCTGACCAATGGCGTCGGCGTAACCGGCAACCTGAACATTGGCGGGACCGCCGGCCTGACCCTTGGGGGCGTCGTTGCGGGCAGCGGCGGCCTGACCAAAAACGGCGCGGCCAACCTGGTCCTCAACGGTGCCAACACTTTCCTCAACGGCGTAACTCTCAACGCGGGCACGCTGACCGCCGGTAATAACGCGGCCTTGGGCGTCGGTGACCTGACCGTCGCGGGTGCGGCCTCGCTGGACAGCAGCGCCAACGTGACCCTGGCCAACAACATCGCATTAAACGCCGACTTGAGCGTGGCGGGCAGCAACGCCTTGACCCTGGGCGGCGTGCTCAGTGGCGCCAACCAACTGATCAAGAACGGCGCGGCCAACCTGACCCTCAACGGCGCCAACACCTACCAGGGCGGCACGACCCTGAACGCCGGCAGCCTGACCCTGGGCAATGCCACGGCACTGGGCACTGGGGCATTGACGGTGGGCGGCGCCAGTAGCCTCGACAGCACTGGCGCGTTGTCCCTGGGCAATGCGATCAACCTCAATGCCAACCTGACCGCCGGCGGGGCCAACCCGTTGACCCTCGGTGGTGTGATCGCCGGCGCGGGCGGCCTGATCAAGACCGGCGCCTCGAGCCTGACCCTCAATGGCAACAACACCTACACCGGCACCACGGCGCTGAATGCCGGGACCTTGATTGTCGGCGCCAATACCGCGTTGGGCACTGGCGCGCTGAACGCGTCCAACGGCACCACCCTGGACGCCAACACCGCCGCCACCCTGGGCAATGCCGTCAACCTCGGTGGCATCCTGACCCTCGCTGGCAGCAATGCGCTGACCCTCGGCGGCAACGTCAGCGGCATCGGTGGTTTGATCAAGAACGGCGCGGCCGACCTGACCCTCAACGGCAGCAACAACTACCAGGGCGGTACGACGCTCAACACCGGCAAGATCATTGTCGGCGCCAACAACGCCTTGGGCAGCGGTGCGTTGACCACCGCCGCCAACACCAGTTTGGACGCCAGCACCGCCGTCAGCCTGAGCAACCAGATCGGCATGACCGGCCCGCTGACGATCGGCGGTACGGCGGATCTGACCTTGGGCGGCGTCATCAGCGGCAACGGCAACCTGGTGAAAAACGGCACAGCCAACCTGATCCTTAACGGCGTCAATACGTTTATCGACGGCACCTCGTTGAACGCCGGCACGCTGACCGTCGGCAATAATGCGGCCCTCGGCACCGGCAGCCTGGCAGTCAACGGCGCGGCGACGCTGGACAGCAATGCCCCGGTAGCACTGACCAACAGCATTGCCCTGAATGCCGACCTCACCGTCGGCGGCACTCAAGGCCTGACACTGGGCGGCCTTATCGGGGGCACCGGTCAGTTGATCAAGAACGGTGCGGCTAATCTGACCCTCAACGGCATCAATACCTACAGCGGCGGCAGCACCCTCAACGCCGGTACCCTGACGCTGGGTAACGGTGCGGCGCTGGGCAGCGGTAGCCTGACCGTGGGAGGCACCTCCACACTGGACAACAGCACGGCGCTGACCCTGAACAATGGGATCATCCTCAACGCTGATTTGAACGTGGCCGGCAATAACAATCTGGCGCTCGGCGGCGTGATCAGCGGCGCTGGCGCCCTGAACAAAAATGGCTTGGCAGACCTGACGCTCAGCGGCACCAACACCTTTACCGGCGCCTTGAACATCCTTTCCGGCAGCGTCACTACTGCCAGTACCGGCGCACTGGGCAATACCTCCGGCGCCAATGTCAGCGCAGGCGCGTCGCTGATCATGGGCAGCGATGCCAGCCTGGCAACCCTTGCCGGCAGCGGTGATGTGCAGGTCAGCGCAAGCAACACCCTGTCGGTGGGCGGCCTCAATTCCACCAGCACCTTTGACGGCGGCCTGAGTGGCAGCGGCGCCCTGGCCAAGGTCGGCACCGGCACCCTGAACCTGACCGGCATCAATGGCCTCACCGGCGACACCAACGTCAACGCAGGCACCTTGAACCTCAGCGGTTCGCTGGGCAGTGCCAATGTCAACGTCAATACCGGCGCGACTTTCACCGGCACCGGCTCGGTACTGGGTGCGCTGAACGTCAACAATGGCGGCCACCTGGCCTTGAGCAGCGGCAATACGCTGTCGGCCGGTTCGCTGGTGATGGCCGGCAGCGGCAACCTGGACGTAGCGCTTGGCGCACCGTCCACCACCTCGTTGCTCAACGTTGGCGGCAACCTGACCCTCGATGGCAACCTGAACGTCACCGATGCCGGTGGCTTCGGCGTCGGGGTGTATCGCTTGATCAACTACACCGGGGCGCTGACCGACCTGGGCCTGAATGTCACTGGCGTGCCGGTGGGCTTCGGCCTCGGCGACCTGGTGGTGCAAACCTCGGTGGGCAATCAGGTGAACGTACTGGTGGCGGCGCCGAACGCCAATATCCGCTTCTGGGATGGCAGCCAGACTATCGCCAACGGCGTGGTGGACGGCGGCACCGGCAGCTGGACGGCTGGCGGCACCAACTGGACCTCGGTCAATGGCCTGGTCAACCAGCCATGGGCTGCCGACTTCGGCGTGTTTCAGGGGGCAGCCGGCACCGTCACGGTGGTGGGCGGACAATCGTTCACGGGGCTGCAATTCGTGACCGATGGCTACAACCTGGTGAGCGGCGCGGCAGGGCAGTTGACGGCGGTGAACGGCACCGGTGGCAACACCGCGATTCGTGTTGACCCGGGTTCCACCGCGACCATCGGTGTGGGGATTGACGGCAGTGGCACCCTGGCCAAACTCGACAGTGGCACCCTCGTGCTCAATGGCGCCAACAGCTACACCGGAGGCACCGAGCTTCAAGGCGGGACATTGGTGGTGGGCAGCAACACGGCCCTTGGCAGCGGACAATTAAGCACTTCGTCCGGCACCACGCTGGACAGCAACACCGCCGTGTCCCTGGCGAATGGAGTGAGCCTGCTCGGCAACTTGACGGTTGGCGGCAGCAATGCGCTGACCCTCAATGGCGTGATTGGCGGCGTCGGTGGCTTGATCAAAAACGGCGCGGCTAACCTGACCCTCGGTGGCAACAATGCCTTCCTCGGTCCGGTTGCGCTGAACGCGGGCGGGCTGATCCTGGCGTCGAATTCGGCACTGGGCAGCGCCACACTCAATGCCGCCAACGGCACCACGCTGGATGCGGCCACTGCAGTGAGCGTGAACAACGCGATCAACCTGGCCGGTAACCTCGGGGTCGGCGGCACGGCCGACCTGACCCTCGGTGGCGCTCTCAACGGCGCCGGCAGCCTGACCAAAAACGGCGCGGCCAATCTGGTCCTGAATGGCGCCAATGGTTTCCTCGGTGGAATCACCTTGAACGCCGGGACCCTGACGGCGGGGAACACTTCGGCGCTGGGCCTGGGTAACTTGACGGTGGCAGGCGCTTCGAACCTGGACAGCAACACGGCGTTGAGCCTGGCCAATAACATCGCCCTGAACGCCAATCTGGGCGTTACCGGCAGCAATGACCTGACCCTCGGCGGCGTGACCAGCGGGGCAGGCGGCGTGAGTAAAAACGGCGCGGCGAACCTGACGCTCAATGGCACCAATACCTATACCGGCGGCACCACGCTGAACGCCGGTACCTTGACTCTCGGCGGTGCAGCGGCACTCGGCTCAGGCACCTTGACCGTGGCCGGGCCTTCGACGCTGGACAACAGTTCGGCGCTGGTGCTGGCCAACAACGTCACGGTCAACGACAACCTGAGTGTGACCGGCACCAACAACCTGACCTTGGGCGGCGTGTTGGATGGCGCTGGCACCCTGACCAAAAATGGCGCAGCCGACCTGACCCTTGGCGGCAACAACACCTTCAGCGGCAATTTCAATGTACTCGGCGGTAGCCTGACCACCACCAGTGCGACGGCGCTCGGCAATAACGCCGGCTTGAACCTGGGTGCCGGTACCCAGCTCAATCTCGGGGCTTCTGCCAGCCTTGGCAGCCTGACCGGCAACGGCACCGCACTGATCGGCGGCGGCAATATCCTCAGCCTGGGTGGCGGCAACCAGAGCAGTACCTTTGACGGGGTACTCGACGGTGGTGGGCAACTGAACAAACTCGGTACCGGTACCTTGACCCTCAGCGGCATCAACACCCTGACCGGCGACACCAGCGTCAACGGTGGCACCCTGAATCTCAGCGGCTCCCTGGCCAGCGGTAATGTCGCGGTCAACAGCGGCGCGACGCTCACGGGCACCGGCAGCCTTGGCGGCGCCGTCACCGTGGCCGATGGCGGGCACCTGGCAGGCTCGACCGGCAGTACCTTGTCGGTGGGCTCGCTGGTGTTGTCGGGTAACTCCAACCTGGATGTCGGGCTGGGTACACCGGTCGTCGGTGGCGGTAATGCGCTGATCAATGTCGGCGGTAACCTGACCCTGGACGGCAACCTCAACGTCAGCGACATCGGCGGCTTTGGCAGTGGTGTGTATCGCATCATCAACTACACCGGCGGCTTGACCGACAACGGCCTGGTGATCGGCGCGGTGCCCGGCAGCGTGACGCCGGGGGATCTGCAGGTGCAGACGGCAGTCGGTAATCAGGTCAACCTGCTGGTGACGGCACCGAACACCACTGTGCAGTTCTGGGACGGCGGCCAACTGGTGGGCGACGGCACCGTTCACGGCGGCAGCGGCACCTGGGGCACCGGTACGACCAACTGGACCAATGTGGACGGTACTGTCAATCAGGCCTGGGGCAACAGTTTCGCGGTGTTCCAGGGCACGGCGGGCACGGTCACGGTCAACGGTACGCAAAGCATCACCGGCCTGCAGTTCGCCACCGACGGCTACAGCCTGGTGGACGGCACGGCGGGCGCGTTGAACCTGGTCAATGGCGGCACCGGGAATGCGGCGATTCGTGTCGACCCTGACAACACTGCCACCATCGGCGTGGCCATCAACGGCGCCGGCACGCTGGGCAAGTACGACACCGGCACCTTGGTACTCAATGGCACCAACGGCTACACCGGCGGCACTGCCCTCAATGGCGGCAAGCTGGTGGTGGGCAATGACAGCGCACTCGGCACCGGCGTATTGACGACGGCCAACGGCACCGCGCTGGACAGCAACACGGCGGTCAACCTGGCTAACGCGGTGGTTGTGAACGGCGCCTTGAATGTCGCCGGGTCCAACGCCTTGACCCTGGGCGGTGTGGTCAGTGGCAGCGGCAGCCTGGTCAAGAACGGTGCGGCCAGCCTGACCCTCAATGGCAACAACACCTTCAGCGGCGGGACGCAGTTGGCGGCAGGCACGCTGATCCTCGGCAATAACAATGCCTTGGGCAGTGGTGCCCTGGGTGTTACCGGCAATTCAGTACTCGACAGCACGGCGGCGTTGCAGCTCAATAATGGGATCAACCTCGGTGCGCAACTGGGCCTCGCGGGCACTCAAGACACCACCCTCGGTGGCGTCATCAGTGGCACTGGCAGCCTGGTGAAAAACGGCAATGGTTCACTACTGCTCACCGGTGCCAACACCTACAGCGGCGGCACCACCTTGAACGGCGGTATCACTTCGGGTGACACCAGCAGCCTGCAGGGCGCGATCGCCAACAATGCGACCCTGACCTTCGAACAGGCGGCGGATGGCACCTACACCGGCAACCTCACTGGCGCCGGCGTGCTGAACAAAAACGGTACCGGCGACCTGCTGCTCAGTGGCAACAACACCTTTACCGGCGATACCAACGTCAACGCCGGCGGCCTGTTGGTCAATGGCACGTTGAACAGCGCCAATGTGCTGGTGGGCAGTGGCGCCTCCCTGGGCGGTTCGGGCCAACTGGCGGGTACGGTCACCCTGGCGAACGGCTCGACCCTGACCGCAGGCACTGGCGGCACCCCGTTGTCGGTAGGCGGTCTCAACTTGTCGTCGGGGACCAACCTGGACTTCAGCCTCGGCGCGCCGGGCGCTTCTACCTCGGTGGTGAATGTGGCCGGCAACCTGACCCTGGACGGCACGCTGAACGTCACCGACGCCGGCGGCTTCGGCACCGGGGTTTACCAACTGTTCCGCTACGGCGGCAGCCTGACCGACAACGGCCTGGCTTACGGCACGCTGCCTTCGGGCATCCTGCCGGGCGCGCTGACCTTGCAAACCGCGCTGGCCAATCAGGTCAACCTGCTGGTGCAAACCACGCCGGGGCAAGTCCAGTTCTGGAACGGCGGCACCACCAATCCTGACGGCACGATCACCGGCGGCAGCGGGATGTGGGGCCCGGGCACCAACTGGACCGATCCGAACGGCACCCAGGGCCAGGCGTCAACCAACCAGTTCGCAGTGTTTGGCGGGCAGGGCGGGACCGTGACAGTGGAGGGTAATCAGGGCTTCACCGGTCTGCAGTTCCTCGATCCGGGCTACTCGCTGGTGGCCGGTGCAGGCGGCAGCCTGAGCCCGACCAATGCGCCGGACGGCAGCTTGGCCGCAGCACGGGTCAACGCTGGCGTGACCACGCAGATCGATGCGCCGCTGGTGGGCACGGGCGGCATCAACAAGCTGGATGCCGGTACCTTGGTGCTGACGGGCGCCAATACTTACACCGGCGGCACCACCGTCAGTGGCGGGACCTTGGCCGGTAACACCACCAGCCTGCGGGGCAATATCCGCAACAACGCGCGCTTGCTGTTCACGCAACTGAGCAGCGGCCAATTCAACGGAGTGCTCAGCGGTACCGGTGCGCTGGTCAAGCAAGGTGCGGGTACGCTGCTGCTGACCGGCAACCAGCCGTTCAGCGGGACGGTGGCGGTGGATCAGGGCGTGTTGCAAGTCGGCAACGCGGCCAATCCAAATGCAGTGTTCGGTGGGCAGGTCACCGTGGCTAACGGTGCCGGGCTGACGGGCAATGGCAGCGTTGGTTCGCTGGTCAACCACGGTGCGGTGGCCCCGGACAGTGGCAAGCTGAGCGTCGCCGGCAACTTCACCAACGCCACCGATGGCGCGCTGAACCTGGTTATCACCCCATCGGCTGCCGGGGCCCTGGCGGTAGGCGGCACGGCGGACCTGGCGGGCACGCTGAATGTGGTCAACCTGGCGCCGTATGCCGGGCCAACTACCTACACCTTGTTGACCGCCGACGGCGGGGTCACCGGAACGTTCGCTACCACCAACCTTGAGAACCTGGCGTTCCTCAATACCGCGCTCAGCTACAGCCCGAACCAGGTTGCGCTGGCGGTCAGCCGCAATAATGTCAGCTACGCCAGCGTGGCGGCCACCGGCAATCAGCGGGCGGTAGCGGCAGCACTGGGCAGTGGCGCAGCGGTGGGCGGTGCGGCGGTGCAAAACGCACTGCTCAACGGCAGCGTCGCCGGGGCTCGCGCCGCGTTCGACAACCTGTCGGGGGAAATCCACGCCAGTACCGCCAGCGCCTTGCTCGAAGACTCGCGTTACATCCGTGATGCGGTCAATGAGCGCCTGCGCCAACCCGGCTGCTACCGTAAGGACGATCCCCGCAGCAGCCTGGCACCGAGCGAAAACCAGCTGAGCAGCGCCGGTTGCCAAGGCGAAATGGTCGGCTGGGCACGTGTGCTGGGCACCTGGGGGCATATGGGCGGCGACAGCAACACCGCCAACCTGGATCGCAACCTCAGTGGCTTCCTGCTGGGTACCGATAAACAACTGGATGACGCCTGGCGCGCCGGTGTTGCCGCCGGTTACACCCGCAGCGACCTCGACGCCAAGCACCGCAACTCCAGCGCCGACGTCGACAGCTATCACCTGATGGCCTACACCGCGTACCAGCAGGAAGCGTTCGCCGCACGGATGGGCGTGGCCTACAGCTGGCACGACATCGAGAGCAAGCGCGACGTAGCGGTGGGTGGTGTGGGTCAACGCCTGAAGGCCGACTACAAGGCGCGCAGCGCGCAAGTGTTCGGTGAAGTCGGCTACACCATTCAAACCGGCAGCGTCGCCCTGGAACCGTTCGCCGGCCTGGCCTACGTCAACTACGATAGCGACACCATCAAGGAGAAGGGCGGCTCGGCAGCCCTGCGCGGTGATGCCGATCAAGACGTCACCTTCTCCACCCTGGGCCTGCGTGCCGGCCAGACCATCACTTTGGGCAACGGCTCGAAAATCACACCGCGGGGCAGCATCGGCTGGCGTCATGCCTTCGGTGATACCAAGCCGGATGCGGACCTGAGCTTTATCAACGGCGGTGGAACTTCATTCAGTACCCAAGGTGTGCCGATTGCCAAGGACAGCGCCGTGCTGGAAGCCGGCATCGACTATCAGATCAGCCCCAACGGCAAGCTGGGCCTGGGCTACTCCGGCCAGGTCTCGCGCAACGACAAGGACCATGCGATGACCATCAGTTTCTCCCTCGGTTTCTGATCAAGACCGAGTCTCTTCAACCGCCCGAAAGGGCGGTTTTTTTATGGGCGGATAATTGTGCGGGAAAAACCTGCAAACATTTTTCCGGGGAAAACGGGAGGCTGTGCGCCCCTCAGGCTTCTACAGTTATGCACTTGAGTTTATATTCCATGGATGGAATATTTGCATGAGTTGGGACGTTGAATATACGGATGAGTTTGGCGGCTGGTGGGGCGAACTGGATACGAAGGAGCAGTCCTCGGTATCGGCCAGCATGGATTTGCTGGGCTTTTTGGGGCCAGGCCTGGGGTTTCCCCACAGCAGTGATATCAAGGGGGCGCGGCATGGCAACCTGCGAGCACTGCGGATACAGCACGCGGGGCGACCTTATCGGGTGCTGTACGCATTTGATCCACGCCGGTGTGCCTTATTGCTGATAGGCGGGGACAAAACAGGACGAGGCCGCTGGTATGACGAATACGTCCCGCTGGCTGAGACCTTGTATGACGAACATTTGGAAACCCTGCGTAAAGAGGGCCGTCACCATGGCTAAAAAATTCAGTGAGCTTCAGGCTCGCATGACACCGCAAGCTCGGGCCGATGCAGAGCGCATCCTCCAGCAGCACCTTAAAGAAATGCCTCTGCATGAACTGCGCAAGGCGCAACAGATGAGCCAGGACACGTTGGCCAAGGCGCTGAATATCAACCAGGCGGCAGTGTCCAAAATGGAGCGTCGCACCGACATGTATATCAGCACGCTGCGTAACTACATTCGCGCCATGGGAGGGGAGCTGGAAATTGTCGCCACGTTTCCTGATGGCCAGGTAAAGATCGAAAACTTTGCCAATTGAGTGATTTTCTCCGTCAACGCCCGGCTATGTGCCGGGCTTTTTGTGATCTGAATACCTGTCGCCATTGTGCAGCTTTATAGACAATACTTGGCATTCTCGCCCTATCGGCCATCACCATGAACCAACTCCTCGCCATGCGTGCCTTCGTCCGCGTCGTCGAAACCGGCGCCTTCAGCCGCGCCTCCGACCAGTTGGCGCTGCCGCGCTCCACCGTCAGCAAACTCATCACCGACCTGGAGAAGCACCTTGGCGTCAAGCTGATGCACCGCACCACCCGTGCGTTGGCGGCGACGCCGGAAGGGTTGGAATACTACAACCACGCGCTTTGCCTGGTGGCCGAGCTGGATGAACTGGACAACGCCCTGCGCGGGCAGAAGCTCAAGCCCAGTGGTCACCTGAAGGTGGATGCGCCGGCGTCCTTTGCCAATTGCCTGTTGATACCTGCGCTGGTGGATTTTCATCGCGAGTACCCCGACATCACAATCGCCCTGGGCATCAGCGACCGCGCCGTGAATATCGTGGGGGAGGGTGTGGATTGCGTGCTGCGGGTCGGCAAGCTGGATGATATGGCCATGATCGGCCGCAAGGTTGCGGACCTGGAGTACGTCACTTGCGCCGCGCCCGGCTACCTTGAACGCATGGGCACGCCCGCATCTCCTGAAGACCTCGAAAAGAATCACCTCAAGGCCGGCTATTTTTTTGCCGGATCGGGCAAGCCGGAACCGTTGATTTTCGAGCAAGGCACCACTCGATACGAAGTAGGCCAGTGCGCCTTTTCGACCAACGAAGGCAATGGCCTCAAGGAAATGCTGCTCGCTGGCCTGGGCGTCGGACAGCATTTCAAGTCCATCGTTGATTACTACGTCGAGACTGGCCAACTCGTCCCGGTGCTGGCGGACTGGACTCGGCCCGCCGCCCCGTTGCACATCATCTACCCACCCAATCGACATCAGAACGCCCGGCTGAAGGTGTTTATCGACTGGGTGATCGAGCGGTTCGGCGTCAGGCAATAATCGCCGTCACGCGGATTTCAATACGCATCGCTGGCAGTCCCAGGGCCTCCACCCCCAGTTCGGTCCAGATCGGCGCGTGATTGGGCATGTAATGGCGGTACCACTTGACCATCTGCTCGTTCACCTCGGGAGGAAAACCGCCCACGTGGTAGGAGTTGACGTGGATCACATGCTCCCAGCCGGCACCTGCTTCTGCCAGGGTGCGATCCAGGTTGTGAAAGGCCAGGGCGATCTCGTCAGTGAGGGATTCGGGAATCTGAAACTGGTCATCCCAGCCGCCCTGGCCCGAGGTTTCGACACGGTTTCCGATTTTTACGGCCTGGGCGTAATGCAGGGTTTCCCGTGCAATGTCGCCGTAACCGGGTGTGATGAAAAATTCGGGCTTGCTCATGGTGTTCCTCGGTTTCAGTGGTTGACCCGACAAAGGTTAATGGACTGAATCTGCGAACAAAATCCACGTTTTCTGTCATCACTGTGCAGGAATATGGATAGTCCGAGTATCAGTTTTTCACATTCCCGCAGCCCGCCCTTTGTTACTATCGCCCTCCGTCGTCGCCAGGAGTCACCGCCACATGCAACACCAGTGGGATGAAATGCACCGTACCCGCAAGCCCACGTTTGTGTTGTGTGGCGAGCCCCAAGGGGAGGTGCTCAATCTCTACGTGCACGGTTATTCGGCGTTCTTCAACCAGCAGCAACTGGGCAACTTCTCCCGGCAGCTGGCAACCATCGAAGGCTCTACCAACCTGATGCTGTTCTGGCCGGCGGGGCACTTCCTGGAAAACCTGTTTGCACCGTTCAAGGATGTGATCGCTTCGATGCTCGGCGGTGGCGCCCTGGGTGCGGCGACCATCGGGGTGGGCAAGGCGATTGCCTATTTCCTCGACCACTATAAAAGCGTCGAGGCGCGGGTGGATGAGGTCGCCAAAAGTCTGCTGCCCGAGTTGGCCAATTACCTGCACGGCGAGTCGATCAAGGTGCGGCAGATCAACCTGATCGGCCATTCCCTGGGCGCGCGGCTCCTGGTCAAGAGCCTGCTGGCCAGCCCCGAAGTGGCGCGTGAATTGCCGCTGAACAACCTGTTGCTGATGGGCGGCGCGATTTGTACGTCCAGCCCTTGGGACCTGGTGTCGGCGCCGCTCAAGGGACGGGTGATCAACTGCCATTCGAGCAAGGATTGGGCGCTGGCGCTCAAGCCCGACACCGAGCGTTGTATCGGCCGTTATGCCATCCCGCTGACACCCGCGCTCAAGGCCAAGGTCGCAAATGTGCACCTGGCCACTTTCGACCATGCCGCTTACTGGCCTCAATTGAAAACGGTGGTGCAGTACACCGACCTGCTGCAGGAGCGCCGGGGCATGATCCGCGCCGATCAGCGTAGCCCTGAAGTGCGCTTTGCCGAAGAGGATGTCGACCTGTTCCCGCTGCTGGTGCAGGCGCGGCCGGAGGAGTTGAAGTTCTTCGCTGAGCTGATGGCGCAAAAGCGCAGTTCCTCGATCGACGCCACAGTGCGCGAACCCTTGAAGCTGGCCATCGAGTTGCAGCGCATGGGCGGCGATACCTTTATGAACCTGGCCCGGGGGCATGGCGTGAGCTATCGCGAAATCGCCCAGGACGTCGCGCAGCGGGTGGGTATCAAGTTTGATGAACCGATCGAGAAGGTGGCCCTGGCGGATCTGGAACTGCAGGTCGCCGAGCGGCTGATCGAGCAATACAAGGACAAGCTCAGCCAGGCCGATCGGCAAGTGTTCGAGGCGGAACTGCAGGCTGCGGCGCAAAAGGAGCAGGGCTTTTTCAGTCGTTTCGATGTCGGACGTTCCGCCACCACCGCCCTGAGCGGCACTGCGTTGGCCGGGTTGACCGGGTTTATCCTGCGCCGGGGCGCGGCCACGGCCATTCCTGTGGTAGGGCAGGCGCTGGCGGCGGCGATGCTGCTGGTCTCCGGCGTGCGGGCGTTTTCCGGCCCGGCATATTCCATCACCACCCTGGCGGTGCTGGTGATCGGGGTGATTCGCGAGCGTCTGGAGCGTGAGGCACTGAACCAGGAGATGGATCTGGTGGTCCAGGTGGTAGAGGCATTTGATCTGCCCCGGGAGACGGTGATGCGTACCGTCGCGTCTGACTGATAAGCTGCGTTCACGTCTTGTGTGAAAGCCTGGTACCCCGCGTGAAATTCAGCCTGCCCAAAATCGCTACTGCACCGTTCTGCCCGCCGGAAGTCGCCGGTTCCATCGTCGTTGATCCCCGTGCGTCGTTTTTCAAGCGCGTGCTGAAGTTCGCCGGCCCCGGTTTGCTGATCTCCATCGGCTACATGGACCCGGGCAACTGGGCCACCGCCATCGAGGCCGGTTCGCGCTACGGCTACAACCTGTTGTTTGTGGTGTTGCTGGCGAGCCTGGCGGGGATGGCGGTGCAGTGTTTGTGCTCGCGGCTGGGTATCGCCACCGGCAAGGACCTCGCGCAGCTGAGCCGCGAGCGTTACAGCCGGCGCTCGTCATTCGTGCAGTGGATCCTCGCGGAAGTCTCGATCATTGCCACCGACCTCGCCGAAGTCCTCGGCTGCGCCCTGGCGTTTCACCTGTTGCTGGGGGTGTCGCTGACCACCGGGATTGTCATCACCGCCTTTGATACGTTGCTGATCCTGGCCTTGCAAAATCGTGGTTTCCGCCGGCTGGAAGCGATCATGCTGGCGTTAGTGGCGACCATCGGCGTGTGTTTCTTCATCGAACTGGTGCTGATCAAGCCTTACTGGCCGGATGTGTTCCGTGGGTTCACCCCGTCGCTGTCCGCCATCAGCGATGCCGCACCGCTGTACCTGGCCATCGGAATTCTGGGGGCCACGGTGATGCCCCATAACCTGTACCTGCATACCTCTATCGTGCAAACCCGCCTGTTCGGCAAGGATTTGGCCAGTCGCCAGGACGCGGTGAAACTGGCGCGTATCGACACCATCGGTTCCCTGGCCCTGGCACTGCTGGTCAATGCGGCGATCCTGATACTGGCCGCCGCCGCGTTCCACCAGACCGGCCACACCGACGTGGTGGAAATCCAGGACGCTTATCACCTGCTCGACCCACTGGTCGGTGGCGCCTTCGCCAGTGTGCTGTTCGGTGTTGCGCTGTTGGCTTCCGGCCAGAGCTCCACGTTCACCGGCACCATCGCCGGGCAAGTGATCATGGAAGGTTATCTCAACCTGCGCATCCCCTGCTGGCAGCGACGCCTGATTACCCGTGGCCTGGCGCTGATCCCGGCGTTCCTCGGTGTGTGGCTGATGGGCGACGATGCCATCGGCAAGCTGTTGATCCTCAGCCAGGTGGTATTGAGCCTGCAGTTGCCATTTGCGTTGTACCCGCTGATCCGCATGACGGGGGACAAGCGCCTGATGGGGCCGTTCGTGAACAGTGTGCCGACGCGTCTGTTGGCTTGGAGTTTGTTTGTGGTGATCAGCGGGGCGAATGCCTGGCTGATCGGGCAGTGGTTGTTTTGAGCGAAGTGATTTACGTCAAGACGGCCAATGATGTGTATTTCGCCACTATCGGGTCCGCGGTCACTAACTTCATCGGCTCAATAATAGCCGTCGCAATGATGAGCCGATCAAACGGGTCCCTGTGATGGTGTTCAAGGTCCTTGACCGCGATGGCATGCTCCGGGGTTATGGGCAGTTCCACGTAGCCGCTTTCCAGGCAGTATTCGCGAATTTCGTCCAGGTTGACGTTGAGCTTCCCGAGCCCGACCTTTATCGCCAGTTCCCAGAATGTGGCGGCGCTGACGTAAATTTCTGCTGCGTTCTCGATCAGTTTTCGGGCCTTTGCTGACAGTTTTGGATCATCGCTCAGGGCCCAAAGCAGGATATGGGTATCCAGCAGTATTCTCATGGGTGGTTTCCCTCAAACGCATCCAGCATGTCGTCTGGCAATGGCGCATCAAAGTCATCCGGCACCACCAGTTTGCCCTTCATTGCGCCGATTCGCCGGCCTGTCGGTTTCCCGACAGGAACAAGGCGAGCCATCGCGCGCCCATGCTTGGCTATGGTGATGATTTGGCCGGCGGCGGCATCATCGACCAATTTTGATAAATTATTTTTTGCTTCACCCAACGGTACGGTAATCATTTGGTCTTCCCGAGGTTTTGGCCAAATATAGCCAAAATTTCGTAAGCAGGCAAAGATCAACCGACTGCTGGTGGAAGGTGATTTTTGCGGGGACGATTGTAGGTTTCCGAACGGGTAATGACTGGCATCCATGACGTCTCTCCTCAAGGAATTCGTCGAAGTCTGCCCGAGAGCAAGAGGTTTTTGACCCATGTTTTGGAAAATCAGATCGGACTTACTTAAGGGGGGACTTTTCCCGACAGTGCGGGCCGAATAGTTTCCCACGGTTACTCAACGGTCCCAGTACGGCACTGCCCCAAAACACTCGACGAAGTAGTCGATCACCGTCCGCACCTTCAACGACAGCCGCCGACTGCCCGGCCACAGCGCCGCAATCTGTTGCGGCTCCAGGGTCGTCGCCACTTCGTAGTCGGTCAGCACCGCCTGCAGCGTGCCGGCACGCAGCCCTTCGCCGATCAACCAAGATGGAAACACCACCAGCCCCAGGCCTTGCTCGGCGGCGTGGGTCAGAGTGTCGGCGTGGTTGCCGGTGATCGGGCCCTTGACGCTGTAGGACGTCCAGTCGTCCTGGTCGCGGCGGAAGAACCAGCGTTGTTGGCCGGTGACACCCTTGTAGGCCAGGCACTGGTGGTTCACCAGTTCGTCCGGATGGCGCGGCGTACCGAAACGTTCCAGGTAGCCGGGGCTGGCCGCAAGGCGGAAGCGCTGCGGGGCGAAGATTCGCGCTTGCATGCCGGAATCGTTCAGCACGCCGATGCGAAACAGCAGGTCGGTGCCGTCTTGCAGCGGGTCGACGTAGGTGTCGGTTTGCTGGATATCCAGTTGCAGCTTCGGATAACGCCTGCACAACTCCCCAAGCCACGGCGAGAGATGGCGCTGGCCAAACACCATCGGCGCATTGATACGCACCAGGCCGCTGGGTTCGCTTTCCTGTTCCTGCAATGCCTGGCCGGCGACTTCCAGTTGCTCCAGCATCAACCGCGCATGATGCCCAAGCAGGCGCCCGGCTTCGGTAGGGCTGACCGCACGGGTGTGGCGGTACAGCAACTGTTGGCCAAGGGCTTGCTCCATCAACTGGATTTGCCGGGAAATGGAGGAGGGTGCCAGCCCTTCACGGCGTGCGACTTCGGAGAAACTGCCGTAGTCCAGTACTGCGACAAACAGGCGAAGCGCCTTGAAACTCAGTTCGTTCAAGCCCTGCATCATGACTCCATGCTGTGCGCATTGCGCAAAGGTGTTGTCGGCATGCTCCCATTTATCGCACAGCAGCGCCACCGGATAATGCACGCCATTGTTCCTCTCTCTAACGCGCAGGTGATGTATGCAGGCTTCTTCAGTGGCGGGTGTGGCTCAGGCCAGGCCCAAGACGTTTCTTCGGTTGTTGCTGTTGCCGCTGGTGATTTTCGCCGGCATGGGTTTGTCGGTTGAGGCCGGCTTGCTGGGCCCGCTGGGTGTGCAGGTGGGGCACTTGTGGGCGACCTTGAGCATCTTCGGCGTCGGCTCGGCGATCCTGTTTTTGCTGTTGCTGTTCAGCGGTCCACAAAAGGGCCCGGCGTTGACCGATCTGCCGCGCTGGCAACTGATTGGCGGCTTCCTGGGGCCGATGTACGTGGTGGTGTTGACCCTGGCTACGCCACATATCGGCATCGCGATGACCATGATTGCGATTTTGTCGGGCCAGGTAGGCAAGAGCGTGTTGATCGACCACTTCGGCTGGTTTGGCACTGCCCGCAAGCGGGTCAACGTTGAGCGCTGGATTGCACTGGCGTTGATTGTGGTGGCACTTGTTCTGATTGCACGAGGTTAAGGCGATGAATCTGATTCTGTTGTTGGTGTTGGTGGTGGCCGCCGGTGCGGTGTTGAGTGTGCAGGCCGCTATCAACGGCCGCCTCGGACAGGCGGTGGGCGTATTGCGCAGCAGTCTGCTGACCTTTGTGGTGGGCGCGATCAGTACCGGGTTGCTGATTCTGTTCTTCGAGCCAGCCCATGCAGTCAGCCTGCTGGACGTGCCGAAGTGGCAACTGACCGGGGCGTTGTTCGGGGTGGTGTACATGATGGTGATGGTTGGCGCGGTACCGATTGTCGGCACGGCGGTGGCGACGGTGGCGGTGATTGTCGGGCAGTTGGGCATGGGTATGTTGATCGACAACTTTGGCTGGCTGGGGAACCCGGCGATCGAACTGTCCGGCAGCCGGATCGTGGCGATGCTTTGCCTGGCGCTGGCCCTGGTGTTCATGTATCGCAGCAACGCTCGTCGGGCTGACTGAAGGGCCTTTGAACCTTGAATGATTGCCTGTAGTCACTGCTTGAGGTGCCGGCGTTCGCCGCATCTGGACGACCACGAAACAGGAGTCTGATCATGCAAGAGAAAACATGCGCCTGCCCCCACTGCAATTGTCAGTTGGGGAAAAACGCGGTGATGAAGGATGGCAAGGGGTATTGCTGCCAAGGCTGCGCCGAGCATCATGCCCATGGTGAGCCTTGTGCTTCTGCGACCGGGTGCGAGTGTGCCAAGTCGGCACATGGCTAACGCGGACGACCTGTAGGAGCGAGCTTGCTCGCGAAAAACCTGAGAGCGGCGCGGGGCACCAGATGCCCCGCGTTATCGTTAACGACCTTCGCGAGCAAGCTCGCTCCTACAGGTTTCAAGCGGTTTTCAGGCGGTGGGGCGCGCATCCGAGCGGCGCCACTGCACGTTTTCGATGCCGAATTTCTCGGCCTGCGGCTGGCTCGTCTTCTTCACCTGCTCCCGGGCAAAGCGCCCGATACGGCCTACGCCGGCATCGCAGCTTGCCCAATGCCAGGCTTCGGCGTTGTCGAGTTTTTCCAGACGGATGATGAACGACTTGGGCTGGCCATGCAGCGTGTAGTCGATCACGAAAAGTTTTGCGTTAGTCATGGATCCGTTAACCCTCCCTGTGTCTTTAAGTGACCCTCCTGACGCGGTAAAAATTCACTCGGATTATCCGCCGCAGGTCTTATCATGGCTCTCCAGCCCTGAATGATGTGCCCTCCATGGCCCTTGCCGCGCCGCCCGACCTCAGCAACCACGCCGTCCCCGTGCAACCCTTGGCGCGTACCTACCCACGCGGGTTGTACGTCGAGCCCCATCAGCACGATTGGGGCCAGTTGCTTTACGCCATGAGCGGCGTGATGTGGGTCGAGACACCCCAGGAAGCGCTGGTGGTGCCGCCCCAGCGCGCGGTGTGGCTGCCGCCAGGTGTCGAGCACGGGATTCGTGTGGTGTCGGACTTGCAGATGCGCAACATCTACCTGCGCCCGGCGCTGGCGGCGACCTTGGACAGTCAGGTGCAAGTGATCGAGGTCGGCGGGCTGCTGCGCGAACTGATCGTGGCGCTGGTGGAGCAGGGCGACCAGGGTGACCAGGTCTACTACGAGGCCGTGGTCGGCCTGGCCTTGCTGGAACTGCAACGGGCCCGGCGCTCGCCGATCCGCATTGCCTTGCCCGTGGGCGCCGACCGACGCCTGACGAGTGCCTGCCAGGCGGTGATGGCGTCGCCTTCCCTGGACATTCCTTTCGAACAGCACGCCGAAGCGGCCGGTGCCAGCGTACGTACCCTGGCCCGGCTGTTTCAGAACAGTCTGGGCATGGGCTTTGCCGAGTGGCGCCGCCATGTGCAGTTGGCCACTGCCGTGGCCGAGTTGATCCAGGGCCAGCCGGTCAGCGCTATCGCCCGTTCCCTGGGGTATTCGCCGAGCAGTTTCAGCGACATGTTTCGCCGCGAACTGGGGATGGCGCCGTCGCAGTATCCCGTCTGAGGCTTGGCCGAAATCCTGAAGCAGTTGGCCGATGCTTCGGATTTGGCTTCCCTACACTGACCGCATCAACCCTTGCTGCGGAGTGTTCCATGAATTACCTGATTTCGCTGGCCATCGGCCTGTTGGTCGGCGTGATTTACGGTGCCCTGGACTTTCGCTCGCCCGCGCCTCCCGCCATCGCCCTGGTCGGGCTGATGGGCATGTTGATGGGCGAGAAGCTCTGGCCCATGGGCCGGCAAATGTTCAGCGCCTGGTTCTCCTGAAACCCTTTTTAACCTCGATGGATATTGGCCATGAAAGCACTGCAATTTTCCGCCACCGGCGATCTCGCTGCCCTCGCTTACGTCGACGTCGCCACCCCGGTGCCGGCAGCGGGTGAAGTCCTGGTGCAGATCAAGGCCGCCGGGTTGAACCCCAGCGATGTGAAGAACGTGCTCGGGCGTTTTCCCTACACCACGTTGCCACGCATTCCCGGGCGGGACTTTGCCGGGGTGGTGGTGGACGGCCCGCAGGCACTGGTGGGCCAGGAAGTCTGGGGCACCGGTCGCGACCTGGGCTTTTTCGCTGACGGTTCCCACGCCCAGTACCTCACCGTGTCGGCCAAGGGCGTGGCGCACAAGCCCAGCCATTTGAGCTTTGCCCAGGCCGCCAGTCTCGGCGTGCCGTACACCACGGCGTGGGACGCCCTTGAGCGCAGTGGTGTAACTAAAGGCACGCGTTTGCTGGTGATTGGTGCCAACGGTGCCGTAGGCAGTGCGGCTTTGGCCCTGGCGAAAATCCGTGGGGCCCAGGTGCTCGGGGCCGTGCGTCGGCCGGAACAGGTCGAGGCCTTGCGCGATCAGGGTTTCGAGGGGCTTTTACTGGGCCAGCCGGAAGCGCTGGGAGGGCAGGTCAACGCGCTGTTCGGTACGGGCGCCGATGTGATCTTTGACACCACCGGTTTCTGGCTGCCGGCCGCGGTGGCGGCCCTGGCACCTTTTGGCCGTATCGCAATCATTGCCGCGCCGGTGGACGGGCACGTGCAACTGCCGGCCCTCGCGTTGTACCGCAAGGGTGGTTCGGTGGTGGGGATCAATTCGTTGCTCTACAACTGCGAGCAATGCGCCGTAATGCTGGAGCAATTCGGGCGGTTCTTCGATGAGGATTTGCTGCCGCTGCCGACCGGTTTGCGGGAAGTGTCGCTGGCCGACGGTGTGAAGTGCTTTGAGGAAGTGAACCAGGGCAGTGCAGACAAGATTATCTTCCTGCCCTGACCCGCTCATTGTGGGCGCGGGCTTGTGTGGGAGCGGGCTTGCTCGCGAATACGGTGTGTCAGCCAATACATTCGGCACTGATCCACCGCTTTCGCGAGCAAGCCCGCTCCCACATTTGATCTTTATTCAGGCTTCGGGAACGCCTTTTTCCCACGCCGACCAGTTCTTCAGAATCGCCTGTACCAGCGGATTACCGGTGCGGTACAGGTTTTCCAGCGCCGGCACAAAACCGCCCTGGTCCGCGTACTTCAACAGGTTGTCCACTTCGCTGTAGCCCGGGTACGGCCGATCAAAGTCGGAACCTGCCCGCACCACCGCCAACCGCTTGATATCCACCAACCCTTCACGGCTGGCGCGCAGCAACGCTTCGTAGGTGGAGTTGTCTTCCTGCTGGGTGGTGCAGTACACGCCCTTATTGTCCGTCAGCAGCTTGGTCCAGACCTCGGCGCGCTCACTCAGACGAGTCCCGGAGAACCAGGTATTGCCCGCCAGGGTATCGCACTGGGTGACCTGCGGCGGCTGATTGGCCGGCGCATACGGATAGTGTTTGCGCCAGGCCGTGGACTCCTTGCTTTCACTGAGCTCGACTTTCTGCGACAGCGCAAACGCTTTGGCTTGCAGCTTGGGATTGAGCTCGAACACTTCGGTCTTGTAGTCCAGTGGCGGCTTCTCGTTCGGCCCCTTGGTATTGATGCCGATATAGCCGGTCGGCCAATCCTTCGGCGCGTCCCGTGAATCCAGTTCCCACTGGGTACCGAATTCCACCAGGTAATGCGCCCACGCGGCGGTGCCGATGGTGCCGTGGTGCGGGTTGATCCCGGCAATCCCGGCAATCAGGAAGTAGCTTTGGCGCAGATCGAATTTGGGCGACAACGCCAGTGCCAGGGTCGAGGCGGCGGCGTTGGTCTGGCCCATGCCGGTGACCAGCAGGCAAACGTCCTGAGTGTTGCAGCGGATCACCGGATATTCGGCCGACAAGCCCGGCACACGCACTTCCTGCTTGAGCTCCAGGCGGTCGATCCAGTTCTGCGCCTCGGGGGCAAACATGGTGATCAGCATCACCTTGGGCTTGATCGGGGCCGGTGCATCGGCCAGCACGACCTGCGGCAACAGCGCCCCGGCGGCCAGGCCGATGGCGATTGAAAGGCGGGTAAAGGTCTTCATCTACTGCTCCTTGCTCACACTCAGAATTGATAGCCCACGCCGGCGTAGTAACCCCAGCCGTTGGAGCGGGCGCGGAAATTACCGTCGCCAAAGTTCAGCTCGCTGCCGTCTTCCCAGTTACCGCCGTTGTGGAAGTAACGGCCGACCAGGGTGAAACGCAGGTGAGTGAACGAATACAACAGCACGTTTGTTGCAACCAGGGCGTTGGCGGTGCGCGCAGGGTTGTCTTTGTGCAGGTCCGAGCCGAAATCGTAGTTGGTGAAGCCGATATAGGTCAGCGACGCACCATTGTCGAAGCTGCCGATGGGCACGATGTATTTCATCTGTGCACGGTAGCCGTCCCACGAATACTCGTTGCTGGCGCCGTAGTTTTCCCACTGGTAACGGCCGTAGAAGTTGGCCGACAGGTTGACCCGCGAGTGGGTCTCGATGTCGGTGCCCAGGCCGCTGTACAAGGTGTTGGCGCGGTTGTCCTTGTTGCTGCCGTGGTCGTAGATCCAGTCAAACGCTACATACCATTCCTTGAACGGGCCGATGGCCAGGCTGCGGCCGGCGAGATAGTCGATGGAGATACGCGGCTCGTGCTCCATGAACACCGGGGAACCGTGGTCCCACGCACCTTTGTCATTGCTGTTGCCGATGCCGAAGATCTTCGGGATGTCGACGTAGCCATACAGTTCGAACGGGCCCTTGCGGCCGAAGTATTCGTACTCCAGGTACACGTCATCCGCGGGTTTGGGGCCGAAGCTGATGTCTTTGCTGCCGATCACCGTCAGGTCCTGATTGAACCAGTCCGACAGGTACACGCCTTTTTTTGAGGGGCTGGCTTCCGGGGCCAGGGTTTCGCCCTGTGCTGAGTCATCGGAGGGTTTTTCCTGCGCCAAAATGGGTGCGCTGAGTACTCCCGTAACGGTAGCCAGTAGCAGGGAAACAGCAAAAGGGGTGGCCGACACGGGCCGTCTGGAAGTGGGTTGCATTGAAAATCCCTGTTCTTACGCGGTTGTGGCCCGATTCCTCGGGTTGAGGTGAACCTGGTGTCCAGGTTCGTTCCGCAAACGTTTGCACAGGTTGTACCAATTTGTGTCAATTGCATGAAGGAATTGAGAAAAGTGCGATTTAGTCGGCCTTATGGTCAGAAACGTAACGGAGCTGATGAACGCGACTGTGGCATCCTGCGGGACCTCGCACTGGGAGTCGTCCGATGTTCGATCACTATTTGAAACGCTGGAACCTGACACCCGAGGGTGACGCCATCATCACCCCCGGCAGCGACCTGCTGCCGGTGCGCTGGGACGGGCAGCCGGCGATGCTCAAGATCGCCCGCGAGCCTGAGGAAAAGCTCGGCGGCGAGTTGATGACCTGGTGGGCCGGCGAGGGCGCTGCCCGAGTGTTTTTGCATGACGGCGATGCGGTGCTGATGGAGCGCGCAACAGGCCCGGGTTCGCTGATGCACATGGCCCTCAACGGCCAGGACGATGAAGCCAGCCGCATTGCCTGCGCCACCGTGGCGTTGTTGCATGCCCCGCGCCCGTCGCCACCGGCGGGCTTGCACTCATTGGAGCACTGGTTCCGCTCCCTGTGGCTCGCCGCTGAGGGCAAAGGCGGGCGGATACGCGAGTGTGCCGCCACGGCCCGCAGCCTGCTGGCTTCACCTCAGGAACCGGTGGTGCTGCACGGTGATGTGCACCACGACAACATCCTCGATTTCGGCCCCCGGGGCTGGCTGGCGATTGATCCCAAGCGGGTGGCCGGCGAGCGCGGCTATGACTACGCGAATTTGATCTGCAATCCGGATTTGCCCACTTGCACCGATCCGGCGCGATTTGCACGCCAGGTCGAGATCATCGCCGGTGCCGCGGGCCTGGAGCGCCAGCGCCTGTTGCAATGGGTGGTGGCGCACGCCGGCTTGTCGGCGGCGTGGTTTCTGGAGGATGACCAGCGACACCGCGCCGATAGGGAGCTGGAAGTGGCACGCCTGGCTCAGTGCGCCTTGGTAAACGGCAGCGCCTGATCACCGTTGCGGTTGAACAGGTACATCGCCGTCTCCCTGCGATACTCGCTGGGTGTCTGGTTCATCTCGATGCGAAAGTGCCGGTTGAAATTGGAGAGGTTGGCGTAGCCCACTTCAAAGCAGATATCGGCCACCGACATTTCGCTTTGCAGCAACAGTCGGCAGGCGCGCTGCACCCGGAACTTGCGCATCAGGTCGATAAAACCGTGGCCGGTAACGCGCTTGAAGAACCGCGAGAAGCCCGGCTCGCTCATGTCCAGGCGCTGGGCGATCACCGACAGCCGCAGGTCGCCGGTCAATTCCGTCATCAGGTAGTCGAAAGCCTTGTGAATGCGCTCCGAACTGCGGGCGTCCAAGCTTGGCGTGTAACAGGCACTGGCCAGGCAATGGGCTTCCCCGGAAGGTGCCTGCATCAAGGTGTGCAGCAACTGGATGAACAGAATCAGGCGCGCCAGCCCCTGGGCGGGGCCGATGGATTCGAGGAGTTGCGCGGCCTTCAGTGCCGTCTCGCCGGTGAACTCCAGGCCGCGCCGGGCCCGGTCAAACAGGCCTTGCAGGTCGCCCAGCTCAGGCAGCGTGTTGCGCAGGGCCAGCAGCGCCGCACCGTCGAACTGCAACACCACATCGCGCCCCGTCAGGTATTCGCCCGGGGCCAGGTCGCCGATCCAGTCGTGGGGCAGGTCGGGGCCGATCAGCGCGACATGGCCGGCGCCAAACGCACCGATATAGTCACCCGCCACCAGCTTGCCGCTTCCCTGGCGGATCAGGTGGATTTCGAATTCGGGGTGATGGTTCCAGCGGGCGAGTTCGAACGGATAGTCATGTTCGTACCAGCGAAAGCCATGCTCGGGCTCGGCGAGAATCACTTCCAGCTCGGCGGGGCGCTGCTCGAAAAGGGCGGATCGGCTGGCTGGCATGGGCTTGGCCCTTCTGGGCTTTTTGGAATGGCACCAAAATACGCCCTTTGTCCAAGTAGCCGCTACCCCGGGTTTTGCCCGCCACTGATACTTTTTTGATCTTGGCGGTGCGGTTAAAAAAGTATCAGCCGGGCATCCGTCAGTCGTTTGTCCGGCCCAGGGCAAGCTGCTGTAATCGGGCCGTCAACAACAAAAACAATAAGTGGAAACCGCCATGTTCAAGATACCGAAAGCGCTGTTCCTGCTCTCCGGCCTCACACTCGCGATGGCCGCCCATGCGGCCGAAACCGTGACCATCGCCACGGTCAACAACAGTGACATGATCCGCATGCAACGCCTGTCCAAGGTGTTCGAACAGCAGCACCCCGAGGTGAAGCTCAATTGGGTGGTGCTCGAAGAAAATGTGCTGCGCCAGCGCCTCACCACCGACATCGCGACCCAGGGCGGCCAATTCGACGTGCTGACCATTGGCACCTACGAAACCCCGCTATGGGGCGCCAAGCATTGGCTGGAGCCGATCACGCCGCTGCCCGCCGATTACGACGTGGAAGACATCTTCCCCGCAGTGCGCCAGGGGCTGTCGGTGAACAACACCCTCTACGCCTTGCCGTTCTACGGCGAAAGCACCGTGACTTATTACCGCACCGACCTGTTCAAGCAGGCCGGCCTGACGATGCCGGAACATCCAACCTGGACCCAACTGGGCGAGTTCGCCGCCAAGCTACACCAGCCCACCAAGGACCAATACGGCATGTGCCTGCGGGGCAAGGCTGGCTGGGGTGAAAACGTCGCGCTGCTGAGCACCATGGCCAACGCCTTTGGTGCGCGCTGGTTTGACGAGCAATGGAAACCCGAGCTGACCAGCCCGGAATGGACCGCGGCGGCAAACTTCTACGTCAGCACCCTAAAGAACTACGGCCCGCCGGGCGTCTCCAGCAATGGTTTCAACGAAACCCTGGCGCTGTTCAACAGCGGCAAATGCGCGATCTGGGTCGACGCCAGCGTGGCCGGCTCGTTTACCACCGACAAAACCCAAAGCAAAGTCGCCGACAGCGTGGGCTTTGCCGCCGCGCCTACCGAAGTCACCGACAAGGGCTCGTCGTGGCTGTACGCCTGGTCCCTGGCGATCCCGGCCACCTCCAAGCACAAGGACGCCGCCAAAGCCTTCATCACCTGGGCCACCTCCAAGGAATACATCCAGCTGGTGGCGGACAAGGAGGGCATCACCAACGTCCCGCCGGGCACGCGCCAGTCCACCTACAACGCGGCCTACCTGGCCGCCGCGCCTTTTGCCAAGGTGACCTTGCAGATGATGCAACACGCCGACCCGGCGCACCCGTCGGCCAAACCCGTGCCGTACGTGGGCATCCAATACGTGACGATCCCCGAGTTCCAGGCCATCGGCACCTCGGTGGGCAAGCTGTTTTCGGCAGCGCTCACCGGCGGCATGACCGTCGACAAGGCACTGGCCGAGGCGCAGTCCACCACCGAGCGCGAAATGAAACGCGCCGGCTACCCGAAATAACCACCTCAGGGACACTGCATTCATGAAACGACTGGAAGGTAAAAGCGCGCTGGTCACCGGCAGCGCCCGAGGCATTGGCCGGGCGTTTGCCCAGGCCTACATCAACGAAGGCGCCACCGTCGCCATCGCCGATATCAACCTGGAACGGGCCCGGGTTACCGCCACGGAGCTGGGCCCGAAGGCCTACGCGGTGGCGATGGATGTCACCGACCAGGCGTCCATCGACGCCGCGATCGCCGCCGTGGTGGCGCAGGCCGGCAAGCTCGACATCCTGATCAACAACGCCGCCTTGTTCGACCTGGCACCCATCACCGACATCACCCGCGACAGCTTCGACCGGCTGTTCTCGATCAACGTCGCCGGTACGCTGTTTACCTTACAGGCGGCTGCCAGGCAGATGATCAAACAGGGGTATGGCGGCAAGATCATCAACATGGCCAGCCAGGCCGGGCGCCGGGGTGAAGCGCTGGTGGCGGTTTACTGCGCGACCAAGGCGGCGGTGATCAGCCTCACGCAGTCGGCGGGGCTGAATCTGATCAAGCAAGGGATCAACGTGAACGCCATCGCACCGGGTGTGGTGGACGGTGAGCATTGGGACGGGGTGGACGCGATGTTTGCCAAGCACGAAGGGCTGCCGCTGGGCGAGAAGAAAAAACGCGTGGGGGCCGAGGTGCCGTTTGGGAGGATGGGCACGGCGGAAGACCTCACCGGGATGGCGGTTTTCCTCGCGTCCAAAGAGGCCGATTACGTGGTTGCCCAGACCTACAATGTCGACGGCGGCAACTGGATGAATTGAGCCGGACGCATCTCCTTGAACCACCGCAGATCAAAAAATGTGGGAGCGGGCTTGCTCGCGAATGCGGAGTGTCAGTCGCTGGATATGCTGACTGATATACCGCATTCGCGAGCAAGCCCGCTCCCACAGTTTGATCTTCATTGCTCAGGGAAGGGGGCTTGGTCTTATTCGGCAAAGCTGCGATCAAAGAAGTACACCGCGCCAGGCTTCAGGTTCTCCACTGTCGCCTGCGGCCGTCCGCCTTCGCCATGCTTCTTGCGGCCCGTCTCCTGCAAGAAACCGGCCTCAGTCAACTTCAGCAACCGCTGGCGAATACTGGTCTTCAGCACCGGCCGCGCCAGCACCAGCGAGAAGATCGTAGTCGCCTCCGGTGCACTGAACTCATTGCCCAAAAACATCAACGGCAAGCTGCTGTACAACGACTTGGAAAACAGTCTTTCCTGTACCGCCGCCACAATCCCGTTGTGATCGAACGGCAACTTGACCGCGCCTGCCGCCACCGCCTCCAGCGAGAACCAGCGCTGATGCCCGGCCAGCGTCACTTCATCAGCCACGATCGCCAGGTAATAGGTCGACGAAGACCAGCAGCGCGGATCACGAAACGCATCACCCACCGTACCCACCTGCTCGCACCAGGCCAGCGCCAGGCCGACCTTGTCACTGGCCCGCAACCGTTCCACGGCATCCTGAAGGCTCAGATCTTGCACGCCGCCATTCACCACCACGCCCGGCAACGCCCAGTGTCCGGCGAATGGCTCGGCTTCGCGCTGGTTGAGCAGGATCTTCAACTCCCCGGAGGCACGACAATAGAACAGCACGCACAAGTCCACGGTGTGCAGGTAGGCGCTAAGGGGTGGGGCGTGGTCTGGCATGTCGGGTCCTGTTGGCAGCGGTGGGGCACAGTCTAACGGATCAAGCGGCGATGTCGTGTACTCGATCCAGCATAGGTAAATAAATGTTTCTTGCTATGAAAGTACATGACGTGTACTTTTGTGTCCAGGCCACAGGAGAACACGCAGATGACCGTCTCTAAAAACGCTATCGCCTCATTCGACGTCGACGCCCAGAAGAGCTTCACGCCACTGTGCCCCAATGAATTGCCGGTCGCCGGCGGTGACGAGATCGGCGCCGAGCTCAATTACATGGCCAGCCTCGCCGGACGCCGTGTCGGCAGCAAGGACGCCCACACCTCGCACGCGCCCTGGGTGGTGCAACACCACAGCGACATGCTGAAACCCACCGGGCTGGTGCATGCCGATGTCACCTGGGTTGCCCACTGTGTGCCGGGCACCGAGGGTTTCACCCTGCTGGACGAATTGCCCACACCTTATGACTACGACTACTTCATCTGGAAAGGCGTCGAGCCCGACCTGCACCCCTACGGCGCCTGCTACCACGACCTCCACGACAAACTCTCCACCGGCGTCATCGAATACCTCTACTCCCAGGGCATCCGGCGCGTGATCGTCGGCGGTCTGGCGCTGGACTACTGCGTCAAGACCACCGCCCTGCAACTGCTGCAGGCAGGTTTCGAAGTGATCCTGCACCTGCCGGCATGCCGCGGCATCAGTGAGGAGGGCGGTGTGCAGGCGGTCCACCACCTGCAACAAGTAGGCGTCGTCATTACCCGCAATCGGGAAGAACTGGCCGCGATGGCCGCGCGTTAAGGAGTACCTCATGGAAAGTGCATACGACTACGAGAACAGCGTGATCCAGGGCTTGCTGGACACCGACTACTACACCTTCACCATGATGCAGGCCGTGCTGCACCAGCACCCGAATGTCGATGTGGAATACCAGTTCATCGTCCGCTCCAAAGAGAAACTCGGGCACCTGATTCCCGAGCTGCGGGCCGAGCTGGAAAAACTCGCCGGCCTCAACATGCGCGAAGGTGAACTGCGCTTTCTGTTCAACCAGCGCCGGGAATACCTGACCCCGGATTTCGAGCGTTTCCTGGGCCTGTTCCGCTTCAACCTGCGCTATATCCACGTCAGTGAAGTCGACGGCCAACTGAACATCCGCGTGGTTGGCCCGATGCTGCACTGCATCATGTTCGAACAGCCGGTATTGGCCCTGGTCAGCGAACTGCGCAACCGCGCCAAATACCCCGACGTGACCCTCGAAGACGTCACCCGCAAGCTCTACCAGAAGTTCGACTGGCTGGAGAAGAATCTCACCCGCGACGAGTTGGCGGACCTTCGCGTCTCGGACTTTTCCACCCGCCGTCGGTTGTCGTTCAAGGCCCAGCGCGAAGTGGTCGACATCATGCGCCGCGACTTTCCCGGCCAGTTCATCGGCACCAGCAACGCGCACCTGGCCTACGAATTCGACTTGCCGCTGATCGGCACCATGGCCCACCAATGGCTGATGGTGCACCAGCAACTGGGCCGGCTGCGGGAAAGCCAGAACGCGGCGCTGGAAAACTGGGTGCGCGAATACCGTGGGCGCTTGGGTATCGCCCTGACCGACTGCATCAGCACCGACTTTTTCCTCAAGGATTTCGACCTGTACTTTGCCAAGCTGTACGACGGTTTGCGCCAGGACTCCGGTGACCCGATCGTCTGGGCCGACAAGGTGTTGGCCCGCTACAAGGAGCTGTGCATCGACCCGATGACCAAGGACCTGATGTTCTCCGATGGCCTGAATTTCGAGAAATGCCTGCCGATCCTGCGGCACGTGCGGGGCAAGGCCAAGTTCGGCTTTGGCATGGGCACCAGCCTGGCCTGTGATGTCGAGGGAGTGGAGCCGCTGAGCATCGTGATGAAACTGGTGCGGGTGCACGGCGAGCCGGTGGTGAAATTCTCCGATGACCCGATCAAGAACGTCTGCGAAGACGCCTCGTTCCTGCAGTATGCGGCGCAGGTGTTCAACGTCGGCAACGTCAATTCGCAACTGGGGATGTGACATGGATACTCAGGCACGTATCGCACAAGAACTGAAGATCAACCGGCTGCTCGGCAAGGGTGGCGAGGGCGCTGAACTGCAACGGCGCATCGACTTCATCAAGGGCACTTTGCGCCAGTCCGGCTGCCACGCATTAGTGCTGGGCATCAGCGGCGGCGTCGACTCACTCACCGCCGGGCGCCTGTGCCAGTTGGCGGTGGAGCAATTGCGCAACGAGGACTACGAGGCGCGCTTTATTGCCATGCGCCTGCCCTATAAAACCCAGGCGGACGAACGCGACGCCCAGGCCTCCCTGGAATTTATCGCACCGGACCAGATCGAGACGCTGAACATTGCCGCCTGCGTCGACGGGCTGATGGGCAGCCTGTCTGCCGGGCAGGCCAGTGCTGAACGCATCGACTTTATCAAGGGCAACGTCAAGGCCCGGGCGCGGATGATGGCGCAGTACGCCGTAGCGAATTTGCACAATGGCCTGGTGGTGGGCACCGACCACGGCGCAGAGGCGTTGATGGGGTTTTTCACCAAGTTCGGTGACGGCGCCTGCGACCTGGCGCCGCTCTCAGGGCTGACCAAGACCCAGGTGCGCCTGCTGGCCAGCGCCCTTGGCGGGCCACGCCACTTGGTGGCCAAGGCACCGACCGCTGACCTGGAAGAGCTGGCCCCGGGCAAGCTGGATGAGCTGGCGTATGGTTGCAGTTATGACGAGATCGACAGCTATCTGATGGGCGAGTCGATCAGTGAGCGGGTGAGGGCGATTGTCGAGAGCGCCTACCTCAAGACGGCCCACAAGCGCGCGCTGCCGTTCGTTCCCGACTAGAGGCGGCGCAGGAAGGATTTGACGATTTGCTGGGTGGCCTGGGTGGTATCCAGGTCTTCCAGGCGCGTGTAGGGATGCCACTGGCATTCCTTGATTTCGCTCAGCGGCCGGGCTTCGTCGATATTCACCACCGACGCCTCGAACACATGGTGCAGGGTGTCGCTGGCCTTCAGCTCCTGCAATAACAGCAAACCGTCCACGTTCAGCCCGGTTTCCTCTTCCAGTTCTCGTGCGGCAGCACCTGCCGGGCGCTCATCGCGCTCGACCTTGCCGCCGGGCAGTGCCCATTTCGATCGGGCTTTACGCACGAACAGGATGTGCCCGTCGTGCTCGCAAATCACCGTGGCCCTTATTTTCATCGTCTGTGCCCCCGCAGCTGGATGATTGTCATAAAAGTGTAATGCAATTGTCATGCTGAGTCTTTCTCCGGCAGGGTGGAGAGGGGGCCGGAAAACACCGATACTGCCCCATCGAAAAAACTCACCTGAAGGAGATGCAGATGAACACCGTACGCTGGGGCATGATCGGCTGTGGCAGTGTCACTGAACTCAAGAGTGGACCCGCCTTCTACAAAGCGCCAGGTTCGGCGCTGGTGGCTGTGATGGGGCGCCGCGAGGAAGCCGTGCGCGATTATGCGGCACGCCATGGCATTGCCCGGTTCTACACCGACGCCCAGGCGCTGATTGACGACCCGGAAGTGGACGCGGTCTACATCGCCACGCCACCCGACAGCCACCTCGAATACAGCCTGATGGTGGCCGCTGCCGGTAAGCATTGCTGCGTCGAGAAGCCCATGTCACTGAATGCCGAGCAAAGCGCGCTGATGCAACGCACCTTCGAACAGGCCGGGCTGCACCTGTTTGTCTCTTATTACCGGCGTTCCCTGCCGCGCTTCCAGCAGGTGCGGGACTGGCTGCAGGACGGGCGCATCGGCGAGTTGCGTCATCTGACCTGGACCCTGTGCAAGCCGCCGTCAGAAGACGATGCCAGCAGTGCCAACTGGCGCACCGACCCGGCGATTGCCGGCGGCGGGTATTTTGCCGACTTGGCCAGCCACGGTTTTGACCTGTTCCAGTACCTTGTCGGGGATATCGTCGATGTGGCCGGGTTTACCGCGCGCCAGGCCGGGCGCTACGCCGCCGAAGATGCCGTCACCGCCTGCTGGACCTTCGCCTCGGGCGCGTTGGGCATGGGCTGCTGGAACTTTGTCGCCGACCGTCGCGAGGACTTGGTGGAGTTGATCGGCAGCAAGGGCCGCATCACGTTCTCGGTGTTCGATGAGGCGCCGTTGCGGCTTGAGGGCGAGACCAGCGAGGTGCTGGAGGTTCCCAACCATGCGCATATCCAGTGGCATCACGTACTGGGGATGAACGCGCATATTCGCGGCGAGAGCAAGCACCCGGCGCTGGCGATCGAGGCGTTGAAGACCGACCGGGTCATGGACCGGGTGCTACAACGTAACCCCAACCTGGCGGTCTAGCGGTGCTTTGATTTTGTCTTTTTAAGGAATGAACGGATGAAAATGAAAGCAGCCTGGATTGTGCTTTGCCTGGCATTGGCCGGGGCCGCGACGGCAGCGCCGCGGGCCCAGGGGCAAGCCGGGGAGTTTGATTTTTATGTGTTGTCGCTGTCCTGGTCGCCGACCTTCTGCCTGACGCACCCGGACGACCAGCAGTGTTCGGGCAAGGGCTACGGGTTTGTCCTGCATGGGCTGTGGCCGCAGTACGCGAAGGGCGGCTGGCCGGCGTCGTGTGAGCCGCAGTCGCGCTTGTCGGATGCGGACTTCGCCCAGGGCAGGACGCTGTTCCCGTCGCCCAGACTGCTCAGGCATGAATGGGCCAAGCACGGTACCTGCAGTGGGCTTGAGGCGTCAGCCTACCTGGACAAGACCGACGCGGCACTGGGCGTGGTCAAGATCCCGCAGCAGCTTGAGCCCTTCAATGTCCCAAGCGGCCTGGGCGCGCGGGACATCGAAGCGCTGTTTCGCGAGAGCAACCCGGCCATGGGCAACCACGGCCTTGCAGTGATCTGCAAGGGCGCGGTGCTGACCGAAGTGCGGGTGTGCCTGACCAAGGACCTGGCATTCGCCGGCTGCCCGCGTAGCGTCAAGAGCCAGTGCCGGGATGGCGACATTCGCATCCCGACCCAGCGTTAAGCGGATTCAAGCGGGCCCATAACCGTTATGGGCCTGCTCGATCTCTTCCACCAAACGGTCAATGCCCGCCAGGCGTGCCCGGTTGTCATGGTCCCAGGGATGAAACCCGGGCTTGAAGTAATGCAACCAGGGCAGCGCCATGCGCGGGAACACACCCTTGGGCCCGTAAAGAAACTTGAGCATCCGCCAGAAACCCTTCACATGCCCACCCGAACGCCGGTCGGCAAACAGCAGGCGCAGGTGAAAATCAAAGACCACCACCCAGAACAGCAGCGTGGTGGTCAGCATGGTCCCGGTGCGTAGCAAATAACGTTTGGGCCCGGGCTTGATCACGCTGTTCCACACATCAAACGCCACCGCCTTGTGCTCGGTTTCCTCCAGGGCATGCCAGTACCACATCTGTTGGTACCCCTTGACCGAGTCACCGAACCGCGAGGGATCGCTGAGGAGGATTTCCGCGAGCATCGCGGTGTAATGCTCCAGGGCAATGGTCACCGCCAGGTTGAAGGAGGCGGGCATGTATTTCTTTTGCGCGTCGAGGATCATCTTCAGCCGGCGATCCAGGGTATGCGCGGGCAGTCCGGCGGCTTGCAGCAGGTCGTTGTAGGCCACGTGCTCGCGGCTGTGCATGGCTTCCTGGCCGATGAAACCCTGGATTTCCTTCTTCAGTTCCGGGTCTTCGATGCGCTGGCGGTAGTGGCGCACGCTGTCCATGAAGAACAGTTCACCCTGGGGAAACAGCAGCGACAGCGCGTTGAAAAAGTGCGTGATGAACGGGCCTTGTTCATGCCAGTTCTTGATGCGTTCGGCCGGCAGGGCAAAACGGAGGTCGCGGCGAATCGGCAGCATGGTCGGTACTCCAGTTCAGAGACGGTGCTCTTCGTTGGTTTCAAGGACGGGCGAGGGCGCACTGCGTTGTTTCGGCGCCATGCGTTTGCTGGCGAACACCACCAGCGCTTGATAGGCGGCCGGCAGGCAGCGGGCCAGCAGGTCCAGGAAGTAGGCGTCGCGGCCGATCAGCACGCGGCGTTTGTTTTTGCGGACTCCGCTCAGGATCACTTTGGCGGCCTGGTCGGCGTCGGTAATGAACAGCTTTTCAAAGTCGGCCCGGGCCTGCTGTTCGCTGTGGATCAGAAAGCCGGTCATGTTGGCGTCGATCCGGCTGCTGCGGCAGATGTCGGTGCGGATCCCGCCGGGATGCACGCAGGTGGCCGAGACCCCGCTTTTTTGCAAGTCGAGTTCCTGGCGCAGGGATTCGGTAAAGCCACGCACGGCGAACTTGGTGGCGTTGTAGCCGCTCATGCCCGGCTGGGCGAACAGGCCGAACACGCTGGAGGTGTTGATCACATGGCCGTCGCCGCTGGCCTTGAGGTAAGGCAGGAAGGCCTTGGTGCCGTAGACCACGCCCCAGAAGTTGATCCCGACGATCCATTCCAGGTCGCTGTAATCCACGCCTTCGACGGTGCTGGACAGCGCGACGCCGGCGTTGTTGAAGATCATATTGATCTGGCCATGCTCCGCGGCGCAGCGGGCCGCCCACTCTTCCACCGCCTGGCGGTCGGAAACGTCCAGCACCTGCGAGGTCACCAGCACTGGCGCAAGCACCTGGGCCTTGATCAGTGCGACGGTCTGCTCCAGGCCCTGGCTGTTTTTATCCGCCAGCGCCAAGTGGCAGCCTTCACGCGCCAACGCCAGGGCCAACGCGCGGCCCATGCCTGACGCCGCGCCGGTGATGGCCGCCACGCGGCCGTTGAATGACTTCATGACAGGCTCCCTTCTGCGGTGGTGTGGGGATTTGCGGCCGAGCGCGGGGTGGAAGGTACCGGCACCAGATTGGCGACGTAGTCCTTGAGGGCGAAGTGCCGGGTGACCTGCTTGAAGCGCCAGGTGGAGCCGGGCCACAGCGTGGTGTTCTTGCCGGTGCGCGGGTCCAGGTACCAGCTCTTGCAGCCGCCGGTGGACCAGATGGTGCCGTTGAGTTTTTCCTGCAGCCTGGCGTTGTAGGCCAACTCTACCGTTGGCTTGACGTCCACCGTGGCGATGCGATGGCGCTGCATTTGTTGCAAGGCATCGAGGATGTAGGTGACCTGGGCCTCGATCATCAAAATCATCGAGTTATGCCCCAGCCCGGTGTTGGGGCCAACGATCAGGAACAGGTTCGGATAACCCGGCACTGTCGTGCCCAGGTAGGCATGGGCACCGTCTTGCCAGGTGTCCATCAGGTCGATGCCGTGGCGGCCGATGATGCAGTTGCGGGGCAGGGGATCGGTGGCCTGGAAACCGGTGCCGAAGATAATGCAATCGGCCGGGTGCTTGATGCCGTCGGCGGTGACAACCCCGTCGGCCTCAATGCGCTGCACGTTGTCGGTCACCACCTGCACGTTACTGCGCGACAGGGCCGGGTAGTAGTCGTTGGAGATCAACACGCGCTTGCAGCCGATGGTGTAGTCCGGCGTCAGGGTCTTGCGCAGGGAAGGGCGGGCCACTTGTTTGTGCAGGTGGCGCACGGCGATTTTCTGCACCATTTTCATCAGGCGCGGGTGCAGGGCAAAGCCCACCACGCGGCCTTCCAGCGCCCAATAGAACGCACCGCGCACCAGGCGCTGAGTGAACGGCAGGTGTTTGAAAGCCCAGCGCTCGACGCGTGAAATCGGCCGGTCGGGCTTGGGCATGATCCACGGCGGGGTGCGCTGGAACAGGTCCAGATGGGCCACCTGTGGCGCGATCTGCGGCACGAACTGAATGGCACTGGCGCCAGTGCCGATCACCGCCACGCGTTTGCCCTTCAATGAATACTCGTGGTCCCACTGCTGGGAGTGGAAGCGCTTGCCCTTGAAGCTGTCCAGGCCGGGAATGTCCGGCAGCGCCGGGCGCGACAAGCCACCCATTCCGGATACCAGCACCCGCGCGCTGACCTGGCGGCCATTGCTGAAACTCAGGCTCCAACGCTGTTGCACCTCATCAAACACCGCCTGCTCCAGCCCCATGCCAAAGCGCAGGAACGGCGCCAGCTCGAAGCGTTGGGCGCACTGTTCCAGATAGGCGCGAATCTCCGCCTGGGGCGCAAATTGCCGCGTCCAGTCCGGGTTGGGTGCAAAGGAAAATGAATAGACATGGGATTGCACGTCGCAGGCGCAGCCGGGGTAGTGGTTATCGCGCCAGGTGCCGCCAAGGGCATCGGCCTGCTCGGCGACAAAGAAGTCGTTGAACCCGGCTTCCTTGAGTTTGATCGCCATGCACAGGCCGGCAAATCCGGAACCGATGATGGCGATGTCGACGGTGTCATGGGCATTCATAGGCTGTCCCTCGTGGGCCGGTGGCGCCTTACGGGTTTCGACATCGGATGTGCTCCTTGTTTTTGTTTTGGCTTTTTAGATAGAACACCATTGCAAAGAAAAATTGAATTATTTATTTTAAAAAAGATTTTAAATAATCTACCTGAAAATATCGTCTAGGCTACGACCCAGTTCCTCAAGTGCGACTTATCCGACGGACGAGAGCTTTTACGCACGCAGTTAGGTCCAGGGGTGGACGATGGCTGAGGTCTTGACCAATACCGGTCGGGCCGCCAGCAACGCAGGGATGCAGAGGACCGAGCTATGGCTGTCGAATGGGTTGTCGCTGCGGGTGTGTTTGTAGGGTTAAGCGTAGTGTTGTGGGGCTTCAGTGCCCGGATGACACGGCGTATAGAAGCCGCTGTTCCGATCAACGGGCGCTTTCTGGAGATCAACGGCGAGCGCTTTCATTATGTAGACGAGGGCAAGGGCCCGCCGCTGGTGATGATCCACGGGCTGATGGGCAGCAGTCGCAACCTGACGTATGCCTTGTCTGCCCAATTGCGTGAGCACTTTCGGGTGATCACCCTGGATCGTCCGGGTTCGGGCTATTCCACCCGGCATGCCGGGACGGCCGCCGACCTGCCTGGCCAGGCCCGGCAAGTCGCGAGCTTTATCAAGACTCTGGACCTGGATAAGCCGTTGGTGCTGGGGCATTCCCTCGGCGGGGCGATTTCCCTGGCGCTGGCGCTGGACCATCCCCACGCGGTGTCCGGATTGATCCTGGTGGCGCCGCTCACCCATCCCCAGCGCATGCTGCCGCTGGTGTTTATGTCCTTGGCGATACGTCCGGGATGGTTGCGGCGCTACATGGCCCACACCCTGACCATGCCTATAGGCCTGCTGACGAAAGGCTCGGTGGTCAAGGGCGTGTTCGCCCCCGACCCCGCTCCGGAAGACTTCGCCACCCGCGGCGGAGGATTGCTTGGCATGCGGCCCGACAACTTCTATGCCGCCTCCACCGAGATCAACCTGGTCAACGATTTCCTGCCGGACATGGTCAAGCGCTACCCGCAATTGACCCTGCCCATCGGGTTGATCTATGGCGCGCAAGACAAGGTGCTGGACTTCCGCAAACACGGTCAGGCCCTGGCCAGCCGGGTGCCGGGCCTCAAGCTGCAGTTGGTGGAAGGGCGCGGGCATATGTTGCCGATAACGGCTACCGAGCGTGTCGCGGCCCTGGTCGAGCAGGTGGCCAAGCGTGTCCGGCCACCGGAAAGCGCCACGATTTTGCATCCGCCATTTGCCGTGGCGAGCAAATAATTGTGCGACTGAACTCGCGGTTCCACGCCGTCAATGCTTGCCCTAGACACCTGACCAAGCGGCTGAAAAAGAGACTGCCCGGTCACGTTCAAAAGGGTTCAAGAATTTAGTTGACGACCTAACGATTCCGCGCTATTTATTTAAAAAAATTATTTCAATGTCTAATTTGAAACAATTTTTGAAATGCCTAAGAGCGAATAAAATAATGAAAAAAACGCCTTTTATCGCATGGTTGAATTCTCGGAGCAGTCATCGCTCCGTGTACCTGTCTAGTGTTGATTTTTGCTCCCTGCCCACCTGCCGCGTACGGAGGTTGCCATGAATCAGACCCTGGCTGCCCCGAACGTCTGGACCGACGGCAAACGCCACCTGTGGTGGCTCGGCATTATGCCCCTGGCAACCCCTTTGCTCTCTGGCGCCCTGGCCATCTCCACCGGTGTGCAACAGCTGTGGTGGGTTGGCGTACTGGTGATCTTCGGCCTGATCCCATTAATCGACGGCCTGCTGGGTGAAGACGTCAGCAACCCGCCGGAATCCGCCGTCAGCAACCTTGAATCCCAAAGCTACTACCGCTGGATCGTCTACACCGGCGTGCTGTTTGTCATCTCCTCGGTGGTGATCACCGGGTGGCTGGCGGCCGGTGGCATCGACTGGATCATCGGCGGCGGTCTGCTGCACGCTACCGCCACCCTGGACCCGTCGAGCTGGCTGGCCAAGACCGCCGCGTTCATCACCGCTCGCACCCAACTGCACGGCGAAATCAGCTGGTTCACCTACCTGGGCATGGCGATGTCCACCGGCGCCGCCACCGGCATCGCCATCAACACGGCCCATGAACTGGGGCACAAGCCGCGCCTGCTGGAAGTCATCCTGGCCAAGATCACCCTGGCGCCGACCTTCTACGGGCACTTCTACACCGAACACAACCGTGGCCACCACGTACGTGTCGCCACTCCGGAAGATCCGGCCAGTTCGCGGTTGGGGGAGAGCTTCTGGGCCTTCCTGCCACGCTCGGTGTGGTTCAGCGCCCGCTCGGCATGGAACCTGGAACGTGAGCGCCTGCGCAAACTCGGCCTGCCGGCCTGGCACTGGAAGAACGGCGTACTCAGCGCCTGGATGTACAGTGTGGTGTTGTGGGGCGCGATGATTGCGTGGCTGGGCGCGGCAGTGATTCCGTTCCTGATCATCCAGGGCATCTACGGTTTCTCGCTGCTGGAAGTGGTGAACTACGTCGAGCATTACGGTCTCAAGCGCCAGAAGTTGCCCAACGGTCGTTATGAGCGCTGCTCGCCACGGCATTCGTGGAACAGCAACCGGATTGTGACCAATATCTTTCTGTTCCAACTACAGCGCCACTCTGACCATCACGCCAACCCAACCAGAAGTTATCAGTCCCTGCGTCACTTTGATGAATCGCCGCAACTGCCCTACGGTTATGCCAGCATGATTGTCTGGGCTTATGTACCGTACTTGTGGCGACGACGCATGGATCACCGAGTCCTTAATCACTATGCCGGGGATATCACCCTGACTAATCTTCAACCGTCACAACGTTTGAAGTACCTGGAGAAGTACAGCAACACCACCAGACCCTTCTAACGTAAATCAGTCAGTTGTAGGGCGTACTCGGGATCTGTGTATCGCGCAGGTTCTCATCGCCCAGGCTTTACCGGTTTCGAGTACGGCTTAGTTGCAAGACAGTTGTTTGACCCGAACAAAAATAAAATTAAGGGAAGGACGTACACCATGCAAAACCCTGCCAAGTTCACGACGCACATTGTATTGGCCGCCCTGGGCCTGATTGTTTACCACCAGGCCCAGGCCGCCCGTATCGAACCCGCCGGCAGTGCGTTTACTGCCCAGGGCCCCATCAGCTTTTCCAAGGGCGCGCTGATCAGCGCGGACTGCACCATCAAGGTCGCCGGCAAAGTGGCGGCGGATGGCTCGTCGGTGAATGTCGACAAAGTTGAATTCGACGGCGGCCTCAAGTGCAGCCGGGTGGAAGCGATCAACTTGCCGTGGGTATTGGTGGCTAAAGATACCAAGAGCGGCTCGATGTCGAAGATTGCCGTCGATGTGCACGCCTTTGGGTTGGGCGGTAAATGCGGGCCTTCTACCGCCGATGGAACTTGGGATAACGCCACTGGCAAGTTAGAAGCGGCCAATGTGCCGATCGGCGAAGACTGCACGATTAAAACGGTGTCGATCAAGATGCCGCCGACTTTTAAAGTTGTTGAGTAACAGTTAGGCGTTGTAACGGTAATCGAATTGAAATTTGGCTGGAAAGGGAAGTTCTGCAGATTCACCGTGACCTCTCGATCATGGCCATTACCCCTGGCGAATTGACTCGCCATAACATGTGAGGAAAAACAATGAAAAGCTTGAAAACCCTCGTTTGTGTAGGTTCGTTTGCGTTGTGCTTCGGCGCAGCTTCGATGGCCAATGCGGCCTATACCATTGCTCCGGCGGGTTCGCCCTTCGCAACTACCGGCAGCATTACTGTGAAGTCGCCGGCGTCGCTGCAACAGCCTGTAACTTGCAATATTGCGTTTTCCGGCCAAGTGGCGGCTGATGGTACCTACGCTCAGATCAACAGTGCGACCGTCAATGGCAGCAACCCTCTGTGCGGTGTTCCAAAACTGCTGAACCTGCCATGGAAACTGCAAGTGACCGCCGGTGCCAACCCAAGTTACACCGGTACCGTATCGGTGAACTTCTCGGTTGTCTCTAACTGTGCATCGGCCGCCGTGCCAATTGCAGTGACCTGGAACAACGGCTCCAACCTCCTGAGTATTGCGACACAACAGGCAGTTGGGTCTTGCACCATCACCGCGCTGACTGCAACACCGAACCCAGCATTCGTCATTTCGCCATAAGTACCGCTCCGCGCAAGACGTGATGATCACACGTTGAAATAAACAGGTGCCTCGTCAGAGGCACCTGTCGAGGTAAGCCCGATCGGGGTTAACGCCCGTGATGGAAAAAATAATAAGGAGTGGAGCATGAATAATAAGAAACAACAGGCTCAAGCGTTTCTCGGCCTGGCATTGTTGGGCGGGCTCATGGCCGCGGCAGGGTCGGTCCAGGCCGGCGGCTTCGCGACTCCGACCTATGGTGCCCAAGGCTGGGGCCGTGCCTTCGGGGGTGGCTCGCTGTTTCAGAACGATCCATCCGCGGCGTTCAACAACCCGGCGGCCATGGCCTTTATCGATCGTAACGTCGCCGAGCTCACCGTCAACTATGCGCGGATCAACATCAAATACAAAGGCACCGAAAAGGACTACGCCGGCAATGCGCCGCAGCTGGTAGACCCGGATACGCTGGCCGGCACGCCCAATGACAACAAAGGCGGGCAGGGCGGCTTCACCGCTTGGGTACCGACCGGATTTGCGGTGATGCCGATTGGCGATCGCTTCGCCTTTGGTCTGAGCCAGGTGGTTCCCATGGGTGCACGTACTACATGGGATTCCGACTGGATTGGACGAGATTTTGCCGTCGACACGCGCATTGAAACCGTTGGCCTGACGGGCGCGCTGTCGTTCAAGGTGAATGATCAGTTTTCCATTGGCGGCGGTGCAATTGTTCAACATACCAAAGGCTTCGTCAGTCAGAACATAGACCTGTATTCCGCCGCGGCCGTGTCTCCGATCGGACTTCAGTTTCCTTCCGGCGTAGGCCACTCGCTGATTCGCGTCAAGGTGGACAATACCTCCGTCGGCTGGTTTGGCGGCCTGGCCTGGAAGCCTACAGACAAAGATACCTTGGGCCTTGCCTACCACGCCAAGATCAAGAACAAGCTGGAGGGCAAATACAATATCTACGCTGACCCCTTGAGCCAGTCGCTGATCGAGGGCGGTCTCCCAGGCCTTGCCTACCCAGGTCTGGACCTGAAGCTCAACGGTGCCAACGCCAGCACACAACTTGATGTCCCGGCCAACGCCACCATCGACTGGGTTCACCAGTTCAGTGATCGTTTCAGCCTGGGTGCCAGTGTCATGTGGACCCAATGGTCGTCATTCAAGGCGCTGACCTTGAAGTCTGACGGCAACCAGATTGTGTCGATTCCTTATAACTACAAGGACGCCTGGATGGTCTCCCTCGGCGGTGACTATAAACTCACCAACGATCTCACTGTGCGCGCCGGTGTGGCCACGGACCAGACGCCGACCCGTAACTCCACCCGTGACCCACGCATCCCGGATGGTGACCGGATCTTCACATCCCTGGGCTTTGGCTACAAAGTTCGTGCGATTCCGGGGTTGGGTATCGACGGTTCCTACTCCCACCAATTCGTGGAAAAAGCCAAGCTGCAAACCCACAACCAGGATCGTCTGGGGGCAGCCACCCTGGATGGCAAGGCGGACGCCTATGGGGACGTAGTCAGTATGGCGATCTCCTACGAGTTCTGATCCACCGTTGTGGCGTGTGTCGGTGTCAGCCTGCAGTCAGCGCATCTTTCTGCACATCTCACACCGGTATTGCATCGACGGGTCGCCCACGCGACCCGTTCCGATCCCTTTTTCACTGACCTGAACGGCTGATTCATTCAGCCGCTATTTTTTCGCCCAAGCATTAAATAAAAATTTCAAAACAAAATTTGAATTTATCTTTTCAAGTTTGTAGTGTGGCTTTACGTCACAGGTCATTCCGATCTGCTTGGGCGTTGGCCGTACCCTGAATTGAGTAGAGGTATCCCCATGGTTATCTGGTTATTGGCGGGACTCGCAGCAGCGATTGCCCTGGCGTATCGACAAGCCGCTGCCACCCTCTGGCTGGGTGCCGGCCTGGTCTGGCTGGCGGTCGGTTACCTGTTCAACGTGGTCGCCGGTTTCGGCGCCAGTGTGGTGGCGGTGCTGGTGCTATTGCCCGCGCTGCTGCTGACGATCAAACCCCTGCGCCGCGCGCTGTTGACCAGCAAGGCCCTGGGCCTTTTCCGCAGCATCATGCCGGCGATGTCCGACACCGAGCGCGCCGCCATCGAATCCGGCACCGTGTGGTGGGACGCCGAGCTGTTCAGCGGCAAACCGCGCTGGGAGCGCCTGCTGCAAGCCGCACCGGCCAGCCTCAGCGCTGAAGAACAGGCTTTCCTCGACAACGAAGTGGAGACCCTGTGCGACATGTCCAACGACTGGGAAACCACCCAGGTCTGGCAGGACATGTCCCCCGAAGGCTGGCAGTACACCAAGGATGCCGGCTTCCTCGGCATGATCATTCCCAAGCAGTACGGCGGCAAAGGCTTCTCCCACTATGCGCATTCGCAAGTGGTGATGAAGCTCTCGACCCGTTGCTCGGCGGCGGCGATTTCGGTGATGGTGCCCAACTCCCTGGGCCCGGCAGAACTGCTGCTGCACTACGGCACCGACGCCCAGCGCAACTATTACCTGCCACGCCTGGCCCGTGGCGAAGACATCCCGTGCTTTGCCCTGACCAGCCCGTATGCCGGCTCCGACGCCGGGGCCATTCCAGACCTGGGCGTCGTTTGCAAAGGCCTGCACGAAGGTGAGGAAGTGTTGGGTTTCCGCGTGACCTGGGACAAGCGCTACATCACCCTCGGCCCAATCGCCACCGTGCTCGGCCTGGCATTCCGCGCCGAAGACCCGGACGGTTTGCTCGGCCAGCCCGGCTCCCTGGGCATCACCTGTGCGTTGATCCCGACCACCCATCCGGGCGTGAACAGCGGCCGGCGTCACTGGCCACTCAACGCGGTATTCCAGAACGGCCCAACCACCGGCAAGGATGTGTTCATCCCGCTGGAATGGGTCATCGGTGGCCGCGAACAAGTGGGCAACGGCTGGCGCATGTTGATGGAGTGCCTGGCGGCTGGCCGGGCGATTTCCCTGCCGTCGGCCAACGTCGGCCTGGGCAAGGTGGCCGTGCGCGGCACCACCGCTTATGCGGCGATGCGCAAACAATTCGGCCTGCCCATCGGCAAGTTCGAAGGCGTACAAGCACCATTGGCACGTATGGCCGGGCATCTGTATGCCTGCGATGCGGTGCGCAAGGTTTCAGTGGCGTCACTGGATGCCGGTGAAAAACCGTCGGTGATCTCGGCCATCGCCAAATACCACGTCACCGAGCGCGCGCGGATCATCGTCAACGACGGCATGGACATCGTCGCCGGCAAGGGCATCTGCATGGGCCCCAACAACTTCCTCGCTCGGGCCTACCAGCAAAGCCCCATCGCCATCACGGTGGAAGGCGCGAACATCATGACCCGCTGCCTGATCATCTACGGCCAGGGCCTGATTCGTTGCCATCCCTATGTGTTCCGCGAGATGGAAGCGGCGCGCAACACCGACCGGCGCAAGGCCCTGGTGGATTTCGACAGCGCGATGTTCGGCCATCTGAGCTTTGTGCTGGCCAATACCGTACGCGCAGCGGTGCATTCGCTGACGGGCGGGCGCTTGATTTCGGTGCCGGGCAAGACCGATCCGGCGCTGGCGTCCTACTACCGCCAGGCCAATCGGCTGTCGGTGGTGCTGGCGTTGATCTCGGATATTTCCATGGGCGTGCTGGGCGGTGCCCTCAAGCGCAAGGAAAGTATCACCGGGCGGTTGGGGGACATTCTGTCCCAGCTGTACATCCTGTCCTGCGTGCTCAAGCGCTTTGAAGATGATGGCCGGCCCCAGGCAGATCTGCCGCTGGTGCATTGGGCGGCTCAGGACGCGTTGCTGCGGGCCCATGAAGCCCTGGCTGAAGTGCTCGACAACTATCCGTCGAAAGCCGCAGCGACGGTGGTGCGTGGCTTGACCTTCCCGTTTGGCATTCCCCTGCGCAAACCATCGGATCGCCTGCTGGCGCAAGTGGCGGAACTGGTGCAAGTGCCGGGGGAAACCCGTGACCGCTTGCTGGGCAATTCCTACATCCCGCGGCCGGAAATCGACAAACTGGCTTATGGCGAACTGGGCTTCCGCCTGTTGCCACAGGTGGAACTGATCGAGGCGCGGCTCAAGGGCGCGATCAAGCAAGGCCTGATCGAACCGATGCCGATTTCCGGCACTGCGTTTACCCCGTGGCGGGTCAAGGCACGGGCGTTGGACCTGATCAGCGACGACGAAGACAGCTTGCTGGCGCGTTATGTGGAATACGGCGATCACGCGATCCAGGTGGACGACTTCCCGCAGGACTTCGGCTTGCTGGAAGCCTTGCAACAGCGCCAACAGGCGCTGGAACAGGCCGCCAAACCGACCGCCAGGCGCCGCGCCAATCAAAGCGAAAACGCGCCGGTCAACTGATTGGAACTGGGGGAACACGGTCAATGTGAGAGCTGGCTTGCCTGCGATAGCGTTGGTTCAGTGCCAGATGTGTTGGCTGACACACCGCAATCGCAGGCAAGCCAGCTCCCACAGGGATCGGGTTTCCATGGCAACACCGTGTTGTGAGTGAATTTATCCATGAGTGACAGCTACCTCTCGTTCGTCAATTCCCCTTGGGGCCGCTGGCTGGCGCAGACTGCGGGCCTGCCGCAACCCCTGGCGCTGCAACGCCATCGCAGCGGCCAACACGGCCTGGCCAACCCGGTGATCGTGGCCGGGGCAGGGCGCCTGGCTGCTGAGATCCAGCGCATCTTCAGTGCCACCGACACGGTGCCCGCCACCGCCGCGACCCTCAAGGCGCCCTCTACAGTCAAGGTCCAGGGCGCGGTGTTCGACGCCAGCGCCATCGCCGACCTCAAGCAACTGGACGAGCTCTACGAATTCTTTCACGCCAACGCCAAGCGCCTGGGCCAACACGCCCGGGTGGTGGTGCTGGGCACCGCGCCGGAGCTGTGCAAGGACTTGCCGCAGGCCATCGCTCAACGCGCCCTTGAAGGGTTGGTGCGCTCACTGGCCAAGGAGCTGCGCCGGGCGATCACCGTGCAGTTGATCTACGTCGCACCGGGTGCCGAAGGTGCGCTGGAAAGCAGCCTGCGGTTCTTCCTGTCGCGGCGCTCGGCCTATGTCTCGGGGCAGGTGGTACGCCTTGAGAAACCGGTCGACACCCAAGCCGAAATCAATTGGGACAAACCCCTCGGCGGCCGCCGTGCCCTGGTCACCGGCGCATCCCGTGGCATCGGCCTGGCAATCGCTCAGGTGCTGGCCCGTGACGGTGCGCAGGTGGTCTGCGTGGATGTGCCCCAGGCCCAGGAATCATTGCAACAAGCGGCCAGCAGTGTCGGTGGTACGGCACTGGCGCTGGACATCACCGCCACTGACGCTACGCAGCAGTTGCAAGCCCATGTCAGCCAACACGGCGCATTCGACGTGGTGGTGCACAACGCCGGGATCACCCGCGACAAGACCATCGCCAAGATGACCGAAGCGGCGTGGCGCAGCGTACTGGCGGTCAACCTGGAAGCGCCGCTGCACCTGAGCACTGCCTTGCTGGAAAGCCAAGGCCTGAACCCAGGTGGGCGGATCGTGTGTGTCTCGTCGATTTCCGGCATTGCCGGCAACCTCGGGCAAAGCAACTACGCCACCTCCAAGGCCGGGGTGATCGGCCTGGTACAAGGCCTGGCACCGCTAGCGGCGGCGCAGCAGGTGACGGTGAATGCGGTGGCCCCCGGTTTTATCGAGACCCAGATGACCGCGAAGATCCCGCTGATGATTCGCGAAGCAGGGCGGCGGATGAATTCCATGTCCCAGGGCGGGCAACCCATCGACGTGGCGGAAACCATTGCCTGGCTGGCGCATCCGGCGTCCGGCGGGGTCAATGGCCAGGTGGTGCGGGTCTGCGGCCAAAGCCTGTTGGGAGCCTGACCTATGGACTATGTGACGCAGATTATTGACCCACCGCCATCACGTTCGCGGCTGCTGCTGGACGGGGTCCTGGCCCTGCGCAAACCCAAGGTGGAAGGGGCGCCGACGTTACCGAAAGACCGCCTGGTGCGTTCGGCCGTTGAGCTGTCTGCCCAGGGAATTGCGGCCTACGGTCGGGCCTGCGGTTTCCGCCGCGAGCAAGGCGTGCCGCTGTCCTATCCCCATGTGCTGGCGTTCCCGCTGCACCTGATGCTGCTGACCCGGCCGAGCTTCCCGTACCCGGCCAGCGGCATGGTGCATTTGGCCAATCGCATCCGCCAGCATCAACGGCTCGAGGAGGGCCAGGCCCTGCGGCTCGAAGTGTATTGCGAGCGCTGGGTGGCCCATCCCAAGGGCCAGGCCTTGAGCATCGCCACCCGTGCCTACAGTGCGGGCACCCTGGTGTGGGAGAGCGACAGCCTGTACCTGCGCCGTGACGTAAAAGACCCGGTCGGCGAACCGTGGGACGACGTGCTGCCGTTGCAGGAAGAGGGTTTGCTGCGCACCCAACGCTGGGTGCTGCCGGCCGACCTCGGGCGTCGTTTCGCCAAGGTCTCGGGGGATTTCAATCCGATTCATACCTCGGTGATCGGCGCCAAACTCTTCGGCTTTCGCCGGGCCATCGCCCACGGCATGTGGACCCTTGGCCGCGCACTGGCCGCCCAGCAACCGCCGGGTGGACTGGAGCAGGCCGAAGCCCACTGCGACTTCAAGTTGCCGATCTTCCTGCCCGGCCAGGTCGCCTTGTGGAACGTCCCGCCAACCGGCCCGCGCCGTGAGTTTGAAGTGCGTAATTTCGCCGGTGACAAACCCCATATGCGTGGGCTGTTTATCTGGAATGAGAACCCTCGATGAGTGACTACAGCTTCAACCCGGCCCCGACCCGCCGCGTGGCGATTATCGGCGGCAACCGCATTCCGTTCGCCCGTTCCAATACGGTGTATGCCCAGGACAGCAACCAGGATTTGCTGGTCGCCGCCCTGCAAGGCCTGGTGGATCGCTACAACCTTCACGGCCTGCGCCTGGGCGAGTTTGCCGCCGGTGCGGTGATCAAGCATTCCCGGGATTTCAACCTGGCCCGGGAAAGCCTGCTGTCCACCACGCTCTCTCCCGAAACCCCGGCCTACGACCTGCAACAAGCCTGCGGCACGGGCCTGGAAGCGGCGTTGCTGGTGGCGAACAAGATCGCCCTCGGGCAGATCGAAGTGGGCATTGCCGGCGGTTCCGACACCACCTCTGACGCGCCCATCGGCATCAACGAGTCCCTGCGCCGCACGTTGCTTTCAGCCAACCGCGCCAAGGGCACCGGCGCCAAGTTGAAGGCCTTGATGGGTGTGCGTCCGTCGATGTTCTTCAAGCCGCTGCTGCCGCGCAATGGCGAACCGCGTACTGGCCTGTCCATGGGTGAACACTGTGAAGAAATGGCCAAGCGTTGGCAGATCAAGCGCCTGGCCCAGGACGAACTGACCCTCACCAGCCACCAACGGTTGGACGCGGCCTACAAGCAGGGTTTCTTCGACGATTTGATCAGCCCGTATCGCGGCCTGGCCCGGGACAACAACCTGCGGGCCGACACCAGCCTGGAGAAACTCGCCGGCCTGTCCCCGGCCTACGACCGCCAGAACGGCACGCTCACCGCCGGCAACTCCACGCCCCTGACCGATGGCGCCTCGGTGGTGCTGCTGGCCAGCGAGGAATGGGCCGCCGAACGTGGCTTGCCGGTTTTGGCTTATTTGCGAACCGGTGAAACCGCAGCGGTGAATTTCGTCGACGGCACCGAAGGCCTGCTGATGGCCCCGGCCTACGCCGTGCCACGCATGCTCAAGCGCGAAGGCCTGACGTTTGCCGACTTCGACCTGTTCGAGATCCACGAAGCCTTCGCCGCCCAGGTGCTGTGCACCCTCAAGGCCTGGGAAGACCCGGACTATTGCCGCGACCGCCTGGGCCTCGAGGCGCCGCTGGGCAGCATCGACCGCGCCAAAATGAACGTCAACGGCGGCTCCCTCGGCTGCGGTCACCCGTTCGCTGCCACTGGCGGCCGGCAGCTCGCAGCACTGGCCAAGGCCATCCACCAGCGGGGCGGCGGCCGAGGCTTGATATCGATCTGCGCGGCGGGTGGGTTGGGCATTACCGCTATCGTCGAAAAGTAGTTCCCACCATAAAAACAACAAGGAGACTGCCATGAACGCTGTAAGCCTGGAACAGACCGAACGCCTCTGGTTGAACGCTTACCTGCCCGGCGTACCGGCAGACATCGACGCAGGCATCGAGGACTACCCGTCGTTGCGCGAGGTGTTCTTGGAGCACCTGCACAAATTCAGTGAACGCGTAGCCTACGTCAGCATCGGCACCGAGATGACCTATGCCGACTGGGAGGTGCAGGGCATCGCCTTTGCCGCGTGGCTGCAAGCCCAGGGCGTGAAGAAGGGCGACCGGGTGGCGCTGATGATGCCCAACTGCTTGCAGTACCCGATCTGCCTGCTGGGCACGATCCTCGCGGGCGCCGTGGTGGTCAACGTCAACCCGCTGTACACCGCCCGGGAGCTGCAGCATTTGCTCAAGGACAGCGGAGCGGAGACCCTTGTGATCTTCGAAAACTTCGCCCACACCCTGGAGAAGGTGGTCGCGGCCAGCACCGTCAAACGTGTGGTGATTGCCGCCATCGGCGATCTGCTGGGCACCTTCAAGGGCGCGGCGATGAACTTCATCCTGCGCAGCGTGCAGAAGCAGGTCCCGCGCTTCAACCTGCCGGGCGCCGTGCGCTTCAACCAGGTATTGAAACAGGGACGCGGCCAGACCCATTTGGCCGTGCCGATGAACCGCGAAGACCTCGCCTTCCTGCAATACACCGGCGGCACCACCGGCGACGCCAAGGGCGTGATGCTCAGCCATCGCAACATCATCGCCAACCTGTTGCAGGCCAAGGCGTGGGTGGGTGATCAGTTGGACCAGAACCGGCAGGAAACCAACGTCACGCTGCTGCCGCTGTACCACATCTTTTCCCTGACGGTGAACTGCCTGATGTTCATGTGCCTGGGCGGGCGCAACATCCTGATCGCCAACCCGCGGGACGTGAAACGGGTGCAGATGATCCTGCGCAAGGAGCGTTTCAACGGGATTGCCGGGGTGAACACGCTGTTCAATGGCCTGCTGGAAAACAAGGAATTCTGCGCCAGGGACTTTTCCGACCTGCGCATGGTGATCGCCGGCGGCATGGCCACCCACACCGCCGTGGCCAAGCGCTGGAAGGAAGTCACCGGCTTACCGATCATCGAAGGCTACGGCCTCACCGAGTGCTCGCCGGTGGTGAGCATCAGCCCCATCGACATCTCACGCATGCGCGAGATGGAATTCACCGGCAGCATCGGCGTGCCGCTGCCGTCGACCTGGGTGCGGTTTGTTCGTGAGGACGGTGAACTGGCGGAGCTGGGCGAGCAGGGTGAACTGCAGGTACGCGGACCGCAGGTGATGCAGGGTTACTGGAAACGCCCGGCGGAAACCGCCGAGGTGCTGGATGCCGACGGGTGGCTGTCTACCGGGGACATCGGGGTGATGAATGAGCAGGGCTTCATCCGCCTGGTGGACCGCAAGAAAGACATGATCCTGGTGTCCGGGTTTAACGTGTACCCCAACGAAATTGAAGACGTGGTGGCGTTGCATCCCGGCGTGGCGGAAGTGGCGGCGATTGGCGTGGAGGATGGCGTGACCGGCGAGCGGGTGAAAATCATCGTGGTGCGTAAGGACCCGAGTTTGACCCAGGAACAGATCCTGGCCCATTGCCGGGAATATTTGACGGGGTACAAGGTGCCGCGGTTTGTGGAGTTTCGTACGCAGGAGTTGCCCAAGACGACGGTGGGCAAGGTGCTGCGAAGGGCACTGCGCTAAGCCCGAGTGAACACGATCAAAAATGTGGGAGCGGGCTTGCTCGCGAATGCGGTCTGTCAGTCAACATCTCCATCGACTGTTCCACCGCATTCGCGAGCAAGCCCGCTCCCACATTTGATCTTTGGTGGCTGAAAGGTCGCCGTCAGTCGTCGAACCCCACCTGCTCATGAATCTCATCGACCTTCAATTCCAGCCGATACGCCACGGCAATAAACAACGCCTGGCACAGGCACAGCGTCGCACTCAGTGATCTGAACGCAAACGACGAGCCCTCATTCACCAGCAACACCGTGCTCGCCCGCTTGGCCAGGGGCGACAGGTTGCTGTCCGTAATAATCAACGTCTTGGCCTGATGGTGCTGGGCAATCCGCAGGCAGTGCTGGGTTTCCTTGCCATAGGGAGTAAAGCTGATGGCAATCACCAAGTCATTCGCCCGCACACTGCGCATCTGCTCGCGATAACTGCCGCCCAGCCCCGACACCAAATGAATCCGCTTGTTGGTGTGCTGCAGGTTGTACACCAGGTAATCCGCCACGGCGAACGAACGGCGCACGCCCACCACGTAGATATTGTCGGCATTCACCACCAGGTCCACGGCCTTTTCAAACGCCGCGTCATCCAGCTCTAGCCCCAGGCGCTCGATGCCGGACAGCGTGGCGTTCACACATTCGCGCGCCAGGTCGCCGCCGCTGGCTTTCTGCGACTTGTTGGCGATCATGCTGCGGATGCGTTGCTGGTAGTTCTGCACCGGCGTGGTCTTGTGGGTGTAGGCCTCGCGGAACAGCGCCTGCATTTCACTGAAGCCACTGAACCCGAAACGCTGGGAAAACCGCACGATGGCCGACGGGTGCACTTCGCATTCACGGGCGATGTCGCTGATGCGGTCGACCATGATCCGGTCGCTCTGCTGGCTCATGTAGCTGGCGATGCGCTTGAGCTGGCGGGGCAGGCTCTCGTATTCATCGGTGATCAGCTGCAACAGCCGCTCGGCGTTCAGCGGCGGGCTGACGAGTGCGTCTTCCGGGGCGCTCTGGGACATAGGGAATCCTTCTGGCTTGTTCTTATAGGGCGCGTTCAGTCGCCCCTGACCAATAAGTCGATGTGCGCAAGTCTACAGGGTAGGCGCAAAAAAATACCTCGGCATCCCGCCCCACGGTACGGCTGAAACGATGCACCGTGGCTGGAACACGCCGATGATGGCGTATTGGAAAATATATTCCACGAAAAATATTTATAGAATAAATATTGATTGGCGCCGCCAGACGTTCTAGTCTGCTTGCACCAAGAGCGTATGCCGCCACCACGACGGCACACGCAGGCTGATAAAAATAACAGGAGCCAGCATGGGCCAGACTCGTTTTGCCAGTGGGCGTCAATTGGATCTGATTTGCCTGGGACGCCTGGGCGTCGACCTTTACGCACAACAAGTGGGTGCACGGCTGGAGGATGTCTCAAGCTTCGCCAAGTACCTCGGCGGTTCCTCCGCCAACATCGCGTTCGGCACCGCGCGGCTGGGGCTCAAGTCCGCGATGTTGAGCCGGGTGGGGGACGACCATATGGGGCGTTTCCTGCTGGAGTCCCTGGCCCGTGAAGGTTGCGATGTCAGCGGCATCAAGGTCGACCCGGAACGCCTCACCGCTCTGGTGCTGCTGGGCCTCAAGGACCGCGAAACCTTTCCGCTGGTGTTCTACCGCGAGAACTGCGCCGACATGGCCCTGCGCGCCGAAGACATCAGCGAAGCCTTCATTGCCTCCAGCAAGGCGCTGCTGATCACCGGCACTCACTTCTCCACCGACGGCGTGTACAAGGCCAGCATCCAGGCCCTGGACTACGCCGAGCAGCACAACGTCAAACGCGTGCTCGACATCGACTACCGCCCGGTACTCTGGGGCCTGGCCGGCAAGGCCGACGGTGAAACGCGGTTTGTCGCCGACCAGAATGTCAGCCAGCACGTGCAGAAAATCCTCCCGCGCTTCGATCTGATCGTCGGTACTGAAGAAGAATTCCTGATTGCTGGTGGCAGCGAAGATTTGCTCACGGCACTGCGCACGGTACGTGGCCTGACTTGCGCAACCCTGGTGGTCAAGCTCGGCCCGCAGGGCTGCACGGTGATCCACGGTGACATCCCGGCCCGCCTCGAAGACGGCGCCATCTACCCTGGCGTGCGGGTGGAAGTGCTCAACGTCCTGGGCGCCGGTGATGCCTTCATGTCCGGCTTCCTCAGTGGCTGGCTTGAAGACGCCAGCGACGAGCGCTGCTGCCAGTTGGCGAATGCCTGCGGCGGCCTGGTGGTGTCGCGCCACGCCTGCGCACCGGCGATGCCGACCCGTGCCGAACTCGATTACCTGTTCAACAGCCCGGTGCCGATTACCCGTCCGGATCAGGACGCGGTGCTGCAACGACTGCACCAGGTCAGTGTGCCGCGCAAAGTCTGGAAGCAGCTGTTTGTCTTTGCCTTCGACCACCGCTGGCAGTTGGTGGAACTCGCCCAAAAAGGCGGCCAGGACCCGGCGCGCATCAGCGCCCTCAAGCAACTGTTTATCCAGGCCGTGGAACGGGTTGAAAGCAAACTGGCGGAGCAGGGCGTCGAAGCCGATGTGGGGGTTCTGGCTGACCAACGCTTCGGCCAGGACGCGCTGAACGCTGCCAGCGGTCGTGGCTGGTGGATCGCCCGTCCGGTGGAAGTCCAGAACTCACGGCCGCTGGCCTTTGAACACGGCCGCTCGGTGGGCAGCAACCTGATTGCCTGGCCCCAGGAGCAAATCATCAAGTGCCTGGTGCAGTTCCATCCTGACGACGAGCCGCTGCTGCGCCTGGAACAGGAAGCACAACTCAAGAGCCTGTACCAGGCGTCCCTGGTCAGCGGCCATGAATTGCTGCTGGAAATCGTGCCGCCCAAGGACCATCCGTCCACCTATCCCGACGTGCTCTACCGCAGCCTCAAGCGCCTGTACAACCTGGGCATTTACCCGGCGTGGTGGAAGATTGAGGCGCAGTCGGCCGCAGACTGGAAAAAGCTCGACGAACTGATCCAGGAACGCGACCCCTACTGCCGGGGCGTGGTGCTGCTGGGCCTGAATGCTTCCGCCGAATGCCTGGCCGATGGCTTCCAGCAAGCCAGCCAGAGCCAGACCTGCCGCGGTTTCGCCGTGGGCCGCACGATTTTCCAGGAGCCAAGCCGTGCCTGGCTGGCGGGGGAGATCGACGATGAGGGGTTGATTCAACAAGCCCAAGGCATATTCGAACAACTGATCAATGCCTGGCGCAGTGCTCGAAGTTAAACCCCGGTCGTTGAATTGGAATGCAATCAAATGTGGGAGCTGGCTTGCCTGCGATGGCATCACCTCGGTACACCTGTTAGACCGAGTCGCCCGCATCGCAGGCAAGCCAGCTCCCACATAAAGCAGATCTCAGGTCACTCTGAAAAACAATAATAGGTGCAGCCATGCCCGCTATCCGAATTGGCATCAACCCGATCTCCTGGAGCAACGACGACCTGCCGGCCCTGGGCGGCGAAACGCCGTTGAGCACGGCCCTCAGCGAAGGCAAGGACATCGGCTACGAAGGTTTCGAACTCAACGGTAAATTCCCCAAGGACGCCAAGGGCGTCGGTGATGTGTTGCGCCCGTATGACCTGGCACTGGTCTCCGGCTGGTACTCCAGCCGCCTGGCCCGGCGCTCGGTGGCGGAAGAAATCGAGGCCATCGCCAGCCATGTCGAACTGCTGCGCGAAAACGGCGCCAGCGTGTTGGTGTACGGCGAAGTCGCCGACTCGATCCAGGGTTCACCGGTACGCCTGATGGAACGCCCGCGTTTCCACAGCGAACAGGCCTGGCAGGAGTACGCCGATAAACTCACCGAACTGGCGCGCTTCACCCTGTCCCAAGGCGTGCGCCTGGCGTACCACCACCATATGGGCGCCTACGTCGAATCCCCGGACGACATCGACCAACTGATGCGCCGCACCGGCCCGGAAGTCGGCCTGCTGTTCGACTCGGGCCACTGCTACATGGGCGGCGGCGAACCGATCGAGGTGCTGCGCAAACACATCGACCGCATCTGCCACGTGCACTTCAAGGACGTACGCAAGCTGGTGGTGCAACTGGCGCGCAACCAGATGTGGAGCTTCCCGGACTGCATCGTCAACGGCACCTTCACCGTGCCCGGCGACGGTGATATCGACTTCGCCGAGCTGCTGGACGTGCTGCTGGCCGCCAATTACAAGGGCTGGCTGGTGGTGGAGGCGGAACAGGATCCTGCCGTGGCGCCGAGCTACATCTATGCGAAGAAAGGCTACGACACGCTGCGCGCGCTTCTCAGCGAGAGGATTGGACAATGAGCCTGTTGGTCAAAAGCAGCAAACGCGGGCAAACCATGGTCGCCCTGGAAGAAGGGCGCCTGGAATATGTAGGGTTTGCCGCCTACCGCCTGAGCCTGGGCGAAACCCTGCCCGTGACGGCCGGTGATAAAGAGCTGTGCCTGGTGCTGCTCAGCGGCCGGGTGACGATTCAGGGCGAAGGCTTCAACTGGGAAAACCTCGGTGATCGCCACTCGGTATTCGAAGACAAATCCCCCTTTGCCGCTTATTTGCCGCCAGGCACCGACGCCCAGGTCACCGCGTTGAGCGACGTACAAATCGCCGTCTGCGCCGCTCCCGGCTCTACCGACGCCGGCCTGGCCCCCCGCCTGATCCGCCCCGAGCAATGCAAGCGCAGCGTACGCGGCAAGGGCGCCAATACCCGCTATGTGTGCGACATCCTGCCCGACAGCGAACCCGCCCATTCGCTGCTGGTGGTGGAAGTGCGCACGCCCTCCGGTCACTCGTCGAGCTACCCGCCCCACAAGCACGACACCGACGACTTGCCGCACCAGAGCTTTCTCGAAGAAACCTATTACCACCAGATCAACCCGCCCCAGGGCTTTGTGTTCCAGCGGGTCTACACCGACGACCGCAGCATCGACCAGGCCATGGCCGTGGAAAACAGCGACCTGGTGGTGGTGCCCAAGGGGTATCACCCGGTCAGCGTGCCGTATGGCTACGAGTCTTACTACCTGAACGTGATGGCCGGCCCCAAGCGCGCCTGGCACTTCCATAACGACCCGCAGCACAGCTGGCTGCTGGATCTTTAAGCACTTTCGACGGAGAACAATAATGAGCAACGCCCCGGTAATCGGCCATTACATCAACGGCCAGGTGCAGGACAGCAGTAGCGAGCGCTTCAGCAATGTGTTCAACCCGGCCACGGGCGAAGTCCAGGCCCGCGTCGGGTTGGCCAGCCAGAAGACCGTCGATGAAGCCGTCGCGTCGGCACTCAAAGCCTTCCCGGCGTGGTCCGAGCAATCGTCCCTGCGCCGGTCGCGGGTGTTGTTCAAATTCAAGGAACTGCTCGACCAGCACCATGACGAACTGGCCGAAATCATCAGCCGCGAACACGGCAAGGTGTTCTCCGATGCCAAGGGCGAAGTCACTCGCGGCATCGAGATTGTCGAGTACGCCTGTGGCGCGCCGAATCTTTTGAAAACCGATTTCAGCGACAACATCGGCGGCGGCATCGACAACTGGAACCTGCGCCAGCCACTGGGGGTGTGCGCCGGCATCACCCCGTTCAACTTCCCGGTGATGGTGCCGTTGTGGATGATCCCGCTGGCACTGGCCACCGGTAACTGCTTCATCCTCAAGCCGTCCGAGCGCGACCCCTCCGCCAGTTTGCTGATGGCCCGCCTGCTGACCGAAGCCGGCCTGCCCGACGGTGTGTTCAACGTGGTGCAGGGTGACAAGAACGCGGTAGACGGCCTGTTGCAGCACCCGGATATCGAGGCGATTTCGTTCGTCGGTTCCACCCCGATTGCCGAGTACATCCACCAGCAGGCCACCCAGCGCGGCAAGCGTGTGCAGGCATTGGGCGGGGCGAAGAACCATATGATCGTGATGCCCGACGCCGACCTGGATCAGGCGGCCGACGCCCTGATCGGCGCGGCTTACGGCTCGGCCGGCGAGCGTTGCATGGCGATTTCGATTGCCGTGGTGGTGGGCGATGTCGGTGACCATCTGATCGAAAAACTGCTGCCGCGTATCGACCAGTTGAAGGTCGGCAACGGCCTGCAGAAAGACAGCGAGATGGGCCCGCTGGTCACCGCTGAACACAAGGCCAAGGTCGAAGGTTTTATCGACCAGGGCGTGGCCCAGGGCGCGAAGCTGATTGTCGACGGTCGTGGCTTCAAGGTGCCAGGCGCGGAGGGTGGTTTCTTCGTCGGCGCGACCTTGTTCGATAACGTCACCACCGAGATGAGCATCTACCAGCAAGAGATTTTCGGGCCGGTGCTGGGCATCGTGCGGGTGGCGGATTTTGCCAGCGCCGTCGCCTTGATCAACGCCCACGAGTTCGGCAACGGCGTGTCGTGTTTCACCAGTGACGGCGGCATCGCCCGTGCCTTTGCCCGCACCATCAAGGTCGGCATGGTCGGCATCAACGTGCCGATTCCGGTGCCGATGGCCTGGCATTCGTTTGGTGGCTGGAAGCGCTCGCTGTTCGGCGACCACCATGCCTACGGCGAAGAAGGCATTCGTTTCTACAGCCGCTACAAAAGCGTGATGCAACGCTGGCCCGACAGCATCGCCAAGGGCCCTGAATTCAGCATGCCAACCGCCAAGTAATTTTTTTCGAGTGTGGAGCACAACAATAATGAAGTCGCCTCTACGTTTTGCCCTGAACCGCATGGTCGCCCCCAGCCTTTCCCTGCCGGACTTTATCCAGCTGGCGGTGACCCTGAAATGCGACGCCATCGAGATCCGTAACGACCTCAAGGGCATCGAGATTGAAGACGGCACTCCCGCCAGCCGCGTGCGCGAACTGTGCGCGGTGCACGGCATCACCGTGCTGTCGATCAACGCGTTGTACCCGTTTGATGTATGGAATGACGAGCGCCGCGCCCAGGCCATCAAGTTGGCCGTCTATGCCAACGAAAGCGGTGCGCAGGCGTTGGTGATGTGCCCGTTGAACGACCGCGCCGACCCGCGCAACGAAGCCCAGCGCGCAGCCGGTTTGCGCACTGCATTGAGTGAACTGGCGCCGATCCTGCGGGAATACGGGATTCTCGGTTTTGTCGAACCCCTGGGGTTTGAAGAATGCTCCCTGCGCCGCAAGCGCGTGGCAGTGGATGCGATCAAGGCCATCGGTGGCCTGGATGTGTTCCGCGTGGTGCACGACACCTTCCACCACCACCTGGCCAGCGAACATGAGTTCTTTCCCGAACTGACCGGGCTGGTGCACATCTCCGGTGTGGAAGACGCCGACGCGCCGCTGAACACGATCCGCGACGGTCACCGCGTGCTGGTGGGCGAGGGCGATATCCTCGGCAATGCCGCGCAGATCGACACGCTGCTCAGCACCGGCTACAGCGGTTACTTGTCGTTCGAACCGTTCGCCGAAAGCGTGCACGGCCTGGCGGATATCAGGCAGGCGTTGGGGGCGAGTATCGCCCACCTGCAGAAACGATAAGGGGCACCCCATGACCACAACCCGATTGACCATGGCCCAGGCCCTGGTGAAGTTTCTGGATAACCAGTACATCGAAGTCGACGGTGTGCAGAGCAAATTTGTCGCCGGTATCTTTACGATTTTCGGCCACGGCAATGTGCTGGGCCTGGGCCAGGCCCTGGAACAGGACAGCGGCGACCTGGTGGTGCATCAGGGTCGCAACGAGCAAGGCATGGCCCACGCGGCGATTGGTTTTGCCAAGCAGCACCTGCGCCGCAAGATCTATGCGTGTTCCTCTTCGGTAGGGCCGGGCGCGGCGAATATGTTGACTGCCGCGGCGACCGCGACCGCCAACCGGATTCCGCTGCTGCTGTTGCCCGGTGATGTGTACGCCAGTCGCCAGCCCGATCCGGTGCTGCAACAGATCGAGCAGTTCCACGACTTGAGCATCAGCACCAACGACGCCTTTCGTGCCGTCAGCAAATACTGGGACCGCATCAACCGCCCGGAACAGCTGATGACGGCGGCGATCCACGCCATGCGCGTGCTCACCGACCCTGCGGAAACCGGCGCCGTGACCCTGGCCCTGCCACAGGATGTACAGGGCGAAGCCTGGGATTACCCGGACTACTTCCTGCAAAAGCGCGTACACCGGATCGACCGGCGCCCGGCGACCGAAGCGATGCTGGGGGATGCCGTGGCGGCGTTCAAGGGCAAGCGTAAACCGCTGATCGTGTGTGGCGGCGGGGTCAAATACTCCGGCGCGAATGCCGCGCTGCAAGCCTTCGCCGAGCGCTTCGACATTCCGTTCGCGGAAACCCAAGCGGGCAAGAGTGCGGTGGTTTCAAGCCATCCGCTGAACCTCGGCGGCCTCGGTGAAACCGGCTGCCTGGCGGCAAACCTGCTGGCACCGGAAGCCGACCTGATCATCGGCATCGGCACGCGCTATACCGATTTCACCACCTCGTCGAAGTCGCTGTTCAAGTATCCCGAGGTGCAGTTTCTCAACCTGAACATCAGCCCCTGCGACGCACTGAAACTCGATGGCGTGCAGCTGCTGGCGGATGCCAAGGTCGGCCTGGAAGCCTTGGCTGAGGCTTTGGGCGACTACCGGTCCAGCTGGGGCGATCAACCACGGGATGCCAAGGCGCAGTTGGACGTCGAGGTCGACCGCATCTACCAGGCTGAATACCAGACTGAAAACTTCGTCCCGGAAATCAACGACCACATGGACCCGGCGGTGCTGCGCGAATTCATCGAATTGACCGGTTCCTGCCTGACCCAAAGCCGCGTACTCGGTGTGCTCAACGAAACCCTGGCCGACGACGCGATCATCGTCGCCGCCGCCGGCAGCCTGCCGGGTGACCTGCAGCGCAGCTGGCGCAGCAAGGGCGTGAACACCTACCACGTCGAATACGGTTATTCGTGCATGGGTTACGAGGTCAACGCCGCATTGGGCGTGAAGCTGGCCGAGCCCGAGCGCGAGGTGTACGCACTGGTGGGCGACGGTTCCTACATGATGCTGCACTCGGAGCTGGCCACCTCGATCCAGGAGCGGCGCAAGATCAACGTGGTGCTGCTGGACAACATGACCTTTGGCTGCATCAACAATTTGCAGATGGAACACGGCATGGACAGCTTCGGCACCGAGTTCCGCTTTCGCAACCCCGAGACCGGCAAGCTCGACGGCGGTTTCGTCCCGGTGGACTTCGCCATGAGCGCGGCGGCCTATGGCTGCAAGACCTACAAGGTCAACACCGTGGAGCAATTACAGGCGGCGCTGGCCGATGCGCGCACGCAAACGGTGTCGACGCTGATTGATATCAAGGTCCTGCCGAAAACCATGATCCACAAATACCTGTCGTGGTGGCGCGTCGGTGTGGCGCAGGTGTCCACCAGCGCGCGCACCGATGCGGTGGCCAAACAACTCAATGAACGCCTGGCCAAGGCTCGGCAGTACTAATAACAAGAGGAGTGTTTTCATGTCGTTGAAGCTTGGAGTTATCGGTACTGGCGCCATTGGCCAGGATCATATTCGTCGTTGCAGCCAGACCCTGCTCAACAGCCAGGTGGTGGCCGTGACCGACATCAACCTTGAGCAGGCTGCCAAGGTCGTCTCGGACCTGAAACTCACCGCCGAGGTCTACCCGGACGGCCACGCGCTGATCAACTCGCCGCAAGTTGAAGCGGTGCTGGTGACCTCCTGGGGCCCGAGCCACGAAGAGTTCGTGCTGGCGGCGATTGCGGCCGGCAAGCCGGTGTTCTGCGAGAAGCCGCTGGCGGTGACTGCCGAAGGCTGCCGCAAGATCGTCGAGGCCGAAGTGGCCCACGGCAAGCGCTTGGTGCAGGTGGGTTTCATGCGTCCCTATGACCAAGGCTATCGCGCCTTGAAAGCCGTGATCGACAGCGGCCAGATCGGCGAGCCGTTGATGCTGCACTGCGCGCACCGTAACCCGAGGGTGGGTGAAAACTACAAGACCGACATGGCGATCACCGACACCCTGATCCACGAGCTGGATGTGTTGCGCTGGTTGCTGGCCGATGACTATGTGTCGGTGCAAGTGGTGTTCCCGCGTAAATCGAGCAAGGCGCTGGCTCATCTGCGTGACCCGCAGATCGTGCTGCTGGAAACCGCCAAGGGCACGCGGATTGATGTGGAAGTGTTTGTGAACTGCCAGTACGGCTACGACATTCAGTGTGAAGTGGTGGGGGAGACCGGTATTGCGAAATTGCCGGAGCCGTCCCAGGTGCAGATGCGCAGTGAGGCCAAGCTGTCGAATGCAATTCTGATGGATTGGAAAGACCGGTTTATCGCGGCGTATGACGTCGAGTTGCAAGCGTTTATCGACGGTGTGAGGGCAGGGCAAGTGGGTGGGCCGTCGGCGTGGGATGGTTTTGCGGCGGCGGTGGCGGCGGATGCGTGCATTGAGGCGCAGAACAGTGGGCAGATTGTGAAAGTGGGGCTGCCACCCCGTCCGCATTTTTACGGCTAACCACCTGTTCCACTGGAGGAACCCGGCCAGTGTGGGAGCTGGCTTGCCTGCGATAGCGGTGTATCAGGCGACAGTGATGTTGAATATGCCGCCGTCATCGCAGGCAAGCCAGCTCCCACATTTGATCGGGTTCCACCCTCAGATTCGGGAGAGCTTCTAACATGCGCATCGCATTAGACCCCTACATGTACCGCCACCTGCCCCTCGGCCAAATGGTCGACAAGGCCGCCGAGCTCGGCTACCAGCACATCGAACTCTCACCCCGTGAAGACTTCCTGCCGTTCTACAAGGCGGCCCGGGTCGACCGGGCGCGCATCAAGGAGTTTCGCAAGGCCTTGAGCGATGCCGGCGTGCAACTCTCATCCCTGCTGCCCATGTACCACTGGGCCGCCGCCGACGAAGGCCTGCGGGTTGCCGCCGTACGCAACTGGAAACGCGCGATCCAGATCGCCGTGGAAATGGACTGCGAGCTGGTCAATACCGAATTCACCGGCCAGTCCGACAACCCGCTGGTGTGCGAGAACCAGTTCATGCGCTCCATGGACGAGCTGATGCCGGAGTTCGAACGCGAAGGCGTCAAGCTGGATATCCAGGCCCACCCGTACGACTTCTGCGAGCGCAACAACGAGTCGGTAGACATCATTCGCGGCCTCGACCGCGACTGGATCAACTACCTCTACGCCGCGCCGCACACGTTCTTCTATGACGACGGCAAGGGCGATATCGCCTCGATGCTCAAGTACGCAGGTTCCAAACTCAGCCACTTGATCATCGCCGACACCTACAACCACCGCGCTTCGTCCAACCTGCGCTACATCGTCAACCCGCCTGGCGTCACCGCCACCGTGCACCAGCACCTGGACATCGGCCAAGGCGAGGTCAACTGGGAGGCGTTTTTCGGCACCCTGCGGGAAATCAAGTTCGACGGCATCGCCACGGTCTCGGTGTTTGCCTGGGAAGACCGGCCGGATGAGTCCAATCGGATGATGCTGGAGCGGGTCACCCGCGAACTTTGCTGTTAGATAGATCGTTCCCACGCTCTGCGTGGGAACGCCTCGCTGGACGCTCCGCGTCCGCTCTTAATGTGACGCAGAGCGTCACGGGCTACATTCCCACGCAGAGCGTGGGAACGATCAAGGAATCGACCCATGCGAATCGGACTGGTTGGATACGGCAAAGGCGGCCGTGTATTTCATGCACCCCTGATAGCCAGCCTGCCAGGGGCGACCTTTGTCGGCGTGGTGACGCGGTCACCCGAACGTCGCCAGCAACTGGCGACGGATCACCCCGGTGTGAAAGCCTTCGACAGTATCGGGCAGATCACCGAGGCCGGTGTCGACGTGCTGGTGATCTCCACCACCCTCAAGGGCCGTCCGGCCCTGGTGCTGGAGGCCATCGAGCACGGGGTGGCGGTGGTCAGCGACAAACCCTTCGCCAGCAACGCCGAACAGGCCCAGGCCTTGATTACCGCCGCCGAGCGCCAGGGCGTGCTGCTCAGCGTCTATCAGAACCGGCGCTGGGATTCGGATTTCCTGACCCTGCGCAAGCTGATCGATGCCGGCGCCCTGGGCACCATTACCCGCTTTGAATCCCGGGTGGAGCGCTACAACCCAGACTCCGTGGGCAATGCCAGCGGCGGCGGTTTCCTGCGGGACCTGGGCAGCCATCTGGTGGACCAGGCCATGCAGCTGTTCGGCCCGGTGGAGCGGGTCTTCGCCCAGTTGCACTACACCGCCGATGAGCCCAACGTGGATCACGGCTTCTTTGTATCGCTGACCCACGCCAACGGGGTGATTTCGCACCTGTGGGGCAGCGCCCTGCAAAACAGCCAGGCCCCGCGTTTTCGGGTAAATGGCACCGCCGGTTGTTACACCGTCGAAGGGCTGGACGGTCAGGAAGACGCGCTGCTGGCCGGCAAGACCCCGAAAACCGAAGGCGAGCACTGGGGCGCCGAAGAGCACCGACGCTGGGGCTGGTTCGAGCAAGGTCCGGATCGTGAGCGGGTGCCGTCGGAAAAGGGCCGTTGGAATCAGTTCTACAGTCAGCTGCAAAGCGCCGTGGAAGGCCATGGCGAGTTGCCGGTGAACGTCCTGGATGCCTTGGCAACCACCCGTGTACTGGACGCGGCACGCCTGAGTGCCGAGCGTCAGCAGGTGGTGGAAATGGCGGCTGTGGAGCCGCACAGATGAAAAATAGAATAAAATTCTAAAACAGGTTGATATGGAAATTATTTTCCAATAAAGTCATTTCCAGGTTGCATAAAGTACGTTCGGACTCGATTCGGGCGACTCGACAAAAACAAGATCAAAACAACCAGGTACCGTCAGATGAAAATCTTCAACGCTGTACTGCGAGTTTTACGTCCTGCCCTCAAGCCTCGCGGTCTGCCCCGCGCCCGGCCGTTTTACTTCTCCCTCCTGAATGTCCTGTGCGTCGAAAGCAAGGGCTCCCTGGTGTGCTGCATTCCGGGGGCGCCGATCATTCGACTGCCGACCGCTTCGCTCTGAAAAACGCAACGTCCACAAAACCAACAAGAAATTGGAGACAGACCGTTCATGAAGACCCCGATCCGTTTTACCGCGCTGGCCCTGTCCATGATGCTCGCCAGTGGTTTCGCCACGGCAGCCGATATCAAGGTGGGCGTGAGCATGTCGGCGTTCGATGACACCTTCCTGACTTACCTGCGTGAGGACATGGACAAGCAAGCCAAGTCCTACCCAAAGGGTGACGGCGTGCAGCTGCAGTTCGAAGACGCCCGCGCCGACGTGGTCAAGCAGCTGAGCCAGGTCGAGAACTTTATCAGCCAGAAAGTCGACGCCATCATCGTCAACCCGGTCGACACGGCGTCTACCGCCAATATCAGTAAAGCGGCCCTCGCAGCGGGCATTCCGCTGGTGTACGTCAACCGTCGTCCCGACCAGACGGATCTGCCCAAAGGCATCGTGGCCGTGACCTCCAATGACGTCGAGGCGGGTCGCCTGCAAATGCAGTACATCGCCGAAAAGCTCGGCGGCAAGGGCAAGATCGTGATCCTGTTGGGTGACCTGGCGAACAACTCCACCACCAACCGCACCAAGGGTGTTAAGGAAGTTCTGGCCAAATACCCGGACATCAAGATCGAGCAGGAACAGACCGGCATCTGGCTGCGTGACAAGGGCATGACCCTGGTCAACGACTGGTTGACCCAGGGCCGTGAATTCAACGCGGTGCTGGCCAACAACGACGAGATGGCCATCGGTGCGTCCATGGCGTTGAAGTCGGCGGGCACCAAGCCGGGCACCGTGTTGATCGCCGGGGTGGATGGCACGCCGGACGGTTTGAACGCGATTACCAAGGGCGACATGGCCGCGTCGGCCTTCCAGGACGCCAACGGCCAGGCCGTAGGTTCGGTGGAAGCGGCGCGCAAGATGGCCAGGCACGAGCCGGTCGAGCAGAACGTGGTGATCCCGTTCAAGCTGATCACCCCGGACAACGTCAAAGACTTCAAGTAGCCCTTAATAACAACAATAAACCGGCAGGGCAGCCACGGCGGCCCTGCTGACGGAGTACCCGATATGTTTGCTCAAGCGACTGCTTCGCAAGCCCCGCTGCCGGGCCCTCAGCCCGACGGGCTGATCGAGCCCTACCTGCTGGAGATTTCCAATATCAGCAAAGGCTTTCCCGGCGTCGTGGCCCTGGCCGATGTGCAGCTGCGGGTGCGCCCCGGCTCGGTGCTGGCGCTGATGGGCGAGAACGGTGCGGGCAAGTCGACGCTGATGAAGATCATCGCCGGCATCTATCAGCCCGACGCCGGTGAAATCCGCTTGCGTGGCAAGCCGATCAAATTCGAAACACCGTTGGCGGCGCAGAAGGCCGGGATCGCGATGATCCACCAGGAACTCAACCTGATGCCCCACATGAGCATCGCCGAGAATATCTGGATCGGCCGCGAACAGCTCAACGGCCTGCACATGGTCAACCACCGGGAAATGCACCGCTGCACCGCCGAATTGCTGGCGCGGCTGCGGATCAACCTCGACCCGGAAGAGCACGTCGGCAACCTGAGCATCGCCGAGCGGCAGATGGTCGAGATTGCCAAGGCCGTGTCCTACGACTCCGACATCCTGATCATGGATGAACCGACCTCGGCCATTACCGACAAGGAAGTGGCCCACCTGTTTTCGATCATTGCCGACCTCAAGTCCCAGGGCAAAGGCATCATCTACATCACCCATAAAATGAACGAAGTGTTCGCCATCGCCGATGAAGTGGCGGTGTTCCGCGATGGCGCCTATATCGGCCTGCAGCGGGCCGACAGTATGGACAGCGACAGCCTGATCTCGATGATGGTGGGGCGTGAGCTGAGCCAGCTGTTCCCGGTGCGGGACAAGCCCATCGGCGATCTGCTGCTGTCGGTGCGCGACCTGCGCCTGGACGGGGTATTCCAGGGCGTGTCGTTTGACCTGCACGCCGGGGAGATTCTCGGCATCGCCGGGTTGATGGGGTCCGGGCGGACCAACGTGGCGGAAACCATTTTCGGCATCACCCCAAGCTCCGGCGGCGAAATCCAGCTGGACGGCAAGACCGTGCGCATCACCGACCCGCACATGGCCATCGAGAAGGGCTTCGCGCTGCTGACCGAAGACCGCAAGCTCAGCGGCCTGTTCCCCTGCCTGTCGGTGCTGGAAAACATGGAGATGGCCGTGCTGCCGCATTACTCGGGCAACGGCTTTATCCAGCAAAAAGCCCTGCGTGCCCTGTGCGAAGACATGTGCACCAAGCTGCGGGTGAAAACCCCGTCCCTGGAGCAGTGCATCGACACCTTGTCCGGTGGCAACCAGCAAAAGGCCCTGTTGGCCCGCTGGCTGATGACCAACCCACGGCTGCTGATCCTCGACGAACCCACCCGCGGTATCGACGTGGGCGCCAAGGCCGAGATCTACCGGCTGATTTCCTACCTGGCCAGCGAAGGCATGGCCGTGATCATGATTTCCTCGGAGCTGCCGGAGGTGCTGGGCATGAGCGACCGGGTGATGGTGATGCACGAAGGCGAACTGATGGGCACCCTGGACCGCGCCGACGCGACCCAGGAAAAAGTCATGCAACTGGCTTCCGGTATGACGGCGGTCCACTAACGAACAGACGGCACCGGCCCGTTGTGGCCGGCGCAACGCGATAAAAAAAGGTGAGTGGTTATGAACGCGATACTGGAAAGCAAACCCGAGGAAAAGAAGCCCGCCGCGGCGCCGGTCAAACACCGTCGACGCATGCCCACCGAGCTGAGCATCCTGCTGGTGCTGATTGGCATCGGCCTGGTGTTTGAGTTGTTCGGCTGGATCGTGCGCGATCAGAGCTTCCTGATGAACTCCCAGCGCCTGGTGTTGATGATCCTGCAAGTGTCGATCATCGGCCTGCTGGCAATTGGCGTGACTCAGGTGATCATCACCACCGGGATTGATTTGTCCTCGGGCTCGGTGCTGGCCTTGTCGGCGATGATCGCCGCCAGTCTGGCGCAGACTTCCGACTTTTCCCGTGCGGTGTTTCCGTCCCTGACTGACCTGCCGGTGTGGATACCGGTGGCGATGGGGCTGGGTGTGGGGCTGCTGGCGGGGGCCATCAACGGCAGCATTATTGCGGTCACCGGGATTCCACCGTTTATTGCGACCCTCGGCATGATGGTCTCGGCCCGTGGCCTGGCGCGTTACTACACCGAAGGCCAGCCGGTGAGCATGCTCTCGGACTCCTACACGGCCATCGGCCACGGCGCGATGCCGGTGGTGATCTTCCTGGTGGTGGCGGTGATCTTCCATATCGCCCTGCGCTACACCAAGTACGGCAAATACACCTACGCCATCGGCGGCAACATGCAGGCGGCGCGCACCTCGGGCATCAACGTCAAGCGCCACCTGATCATCGTCTACAGCATCGCCGGCTTGCTGGCGGGCCTGGCCGGTGTAGTGGCGTCGGCACGGGCAGCCACCGGGCAGGCGGGCATGGGCATGTCCTATGAGCTGGACGCGATTGCCGCCGCGGTGATCGGCGGCACCAGCCTGGCGGGCGGGGTAGGGCGCATCACCGGCACCGTGATCGGCGCGCTGATCCTCGGGGTGATGGCCAGCGGGTTTACCTTCGTCGGCGTGGATGCGTACATCCAGGACATCATTAAGGGTCTGATCATCGTGGTGGCGGTGGTGATCGACCAGTATCGCAACAAGCGCAAACTCAAGCGCTAACGCGGTCCTGAGGTTTACACAGATCAAAATGTGGGAGCTGGCTTGCCTGCGATAGCATCAACTCGGTCAATCTGTCAGATCGAGTCGCTTGCATCGCGGGCAAGCCCGGCTCCCACATAGGCGTTTTGCCACCAACGTTTAACCGTTTGTCTTCTATATAGCTCCACAACACTGAATTTCTTGCTATAAACGCACTCCGATGACCGTTCGCCGAGCCCGTCCTGGTGCCTTTGCGGGTTATCTTGGAAAAAATGCCTGTCATTTCAGTTGCTGAGCCCTCAAGTCGGCCTTAGACTGCCGCCCCTCGTAAATTGAGTGCCGGGTGGCGCTTGAAATGGACGGCGCCTTTCCGAGACCTGCAGAGGTCGGCCGGAACGCTCCCTTATTCGCCTTAATGCACGTATTTTTTATAGAGAAATCAATGACAAAGGAAAAGTTGCTGGCCATGCCGGCGGATGACTACATGAATGCCGAGCAGCACGCTTTTTTCGAGAAGTTGTTGCAAGACATGAAAGTGGAACACCACGAGCGCATCGAGCAGAACCGCATCGCCATTGAAAGCCTGGACACCCCGGCTGACCCGGCTGATGCCGCGTCTGTCGAAGAAGAACGCACCTGGCTGGTGAATGCCATCGACCGCGACCAGCGCATGCTGCCGCAACTTGAGCAGGCCCTGGGCCGTATCAAGGAAGACTCCTTCGGCTGGTGCGATGACAGCGGCGAGCCTATCGGCCTCAAACGCCTGCTGATCAGCCCGACCACCAAGTACTGCATCGAAGCGCAAGAGCGCCACGAGCAAATCGACAAGCACCAGCGTCAAGCCTGATGCGGTGAACTGCTGGAGCCGGGTTACCCGGTTCCCAGCAGAAAACAGCTGGTTCCCCCCGTTTATTGATCTGCTGCAAGCCCCCCACTAAAGGCCCATGGATAATGGCTACGTAGTGGCGTCTAATGCAGTCACAATAACGACAAGCAGCGGGGTAACGAACATGGCTGGAGACGGATCTCTCATGGGCGCAGCAGTGTCACCCCCTCCGGTGACGCGACAGTTGCCCGGCTGGTTGACGCCGCTCCTGCAAAGTACCGCCCTGGTGCTGTTGCTGCTGGGCCTGGCGTTCGCCCAACTGTCGATTTACCTGTGCCTGCCGGTCGCCCTGCTACTGATCTGGCTACCCCGCCTGACACATCGCACCCCCAGCGCCGCACCTTCCGAAGCCACCGATGCGATCGGCGAGCTGACCCGCGACCTGTCCTACACCACCAGCCATAACGCATTGTCTGCTGCCGGCGTGGCCTATTCGGTCAAGCAACTGGCGGCCAGGCTGCAATCACAATTAGGCGCGGCGAAGCAGATCGTCAGCAGTGCCGAAGTGATGATCGGCACCGAGAAAATCACCTCGGAGCTGAGCCGCCAGGCCCTCGGCGCTGCCAGCCAGGCTCATCAACGCAGTACCGAAGGGCGTGAGGTACTGGCGCAATCCATCACCCGCATGCACCAGCTCAGCCAGCGCGCCAATGACAGTCGCCAATTGATCGAGGCCTTGAGCCAGCGCAGCGAAGAAATCCAGCGTGTCACCCTGGTGATTCAGTCGATTGCCAGCCAGACCAACCTGTTGGCCTTGAACGCGGCGATTGAAGCCGCGCGGGCCGGTGAACATGGTCGTGGGTTTGCGGTCGTCGCCGACGAAGTGCGTGGCCTGGCCGGGCGAACCGCCACGGCGACCGATGAAGTCGGGGTGATGGTGGCGGATATCCAGCAGCGCACCGCCCAGGTGGTGGAGCAGATCCGGCAGTTGTCGGCGGATCTGCAATCCGGTGTCGAACAGGTAGAGCACGCCGGGGAGCAACTGGACAGCATCGCCACCCTGGCGGCGAACGTGGAGGGCCAGGTCAACGAGATCGCCCAAGGCACGGACACTAACCGCGACCAACTCGACAGCCTGTTCCATGCGGTGGAGCAGATGCGTAGCGACTTGACCGTCAGCGACCAGCAAACCCAACAGTTGGCCGCTGCCGCCGTACAAATGGAAGGGCAGGCCGAAACCATCAGCGAGCGCCTCGCCGAGGTCGGCCTGGACGACTATCACCAGCGTATCTATGACCTCGCCCGCGAAGGGGCGAGCCGGATCGCCGCGCAGTTTGAAGCGGACGTCCTGCAAAACCGCATCAGCCTCGATGACCTGTTCGACCGCCACTACACCCCCATTCCCAATACTCAACCCAGCAAGTACCACACGCGCTTTGATGGCTACACCGACCAGGTACTGCCGGCGATCCAGGAAGCCTTGTTGCTTCGGCATGAAGGACTGGTGTTCGCGATTGCCTGCACGCCACAGGGTTATGTGCCGACCCACAACAAGGTGTTTTCCCAAACGTTGACCGGCGATGCCCAGGTGGACGCGGTACAGAACCGCACCAAGCGCAAGTTTGAAGATCGCACCGGGATCCGCTGCGGCAGCCACCAGCAGGCAGTGTTGTTGCAGACCTACACCCGCGATACCGGTGAGTTGATGCACGACTTGTCGGTGCCGATCACGGTCAATGGCCGGCACTGGGGCGGCTTGCGCCTGGGCTATAAACCCGAGGGGCGCTGACTCAGCGAGGCGATTGTTGCAGGTTATGCAAGGGAGCTATTCCGGGGATAGCTTTTTCCAACTGGAGGAAAACCGTAGCATGGCGAACATTGTTAGCCAGCTAACTAATTCTCTGGAGGCGTTCCATGCAAACCAAAGTCGATGTGGCTGTGATGATTGGCAGTGGCGTACCGCCCACCCTGCGTGCGTTGGGGCAGAAGGCCTGTTGGGTGGTGTTGCTTAACGGTGAGCAGCGCGGCACGGCATTTGCCAGCCGCGATGAAGCCGAAGAGTGCAGGGCTGCCTGGGAGGCGCTGTTGCACCTGGAGCAGTCAGACAGCCTGCATTGAAAGGTCAGCGTGGCTGGTGCAGGCGCTGGTTCAACTCATCGACCGCAATTGCCCAGACTGCGTCTTCACGCAGTTCATCTTTGAGAAATTGGGCTTGTTGCGGTGACCAGAAATCCGCGTCAATCAGCTTTACGTCATTGGGCAGGGTGTGTTCGCCGATAAAGGCGTCAATCGCCTCGGGGGACGATTCCAGTCCAAGTTGTTCAAACAGGTCTTCGAGGGTGTAAGTCGGCGCTTCCATATCGTTCTCCATGCGGGCTGATCATCGTATGCATGGGAGGGTTGTGGCGGGGCAGAGTTCGATCGGATTTTCGCGCCGGGTAATCAGGAAGTCAGCGCGCCTGAATCGACGGCGGCCTTAAGGGCTTTGGCGGCATCCTTGGCAGCGGTGTGGGCAGCGTCTACGGTTTTGAACCAGCGGTCCTTTTCTACCTGGTGGGTCGTTACGGTGGTCAGGGGAGCCTTGGCCCGCATCACAATCACGGCCTGGAACTCACCGTCTACTTCCCTGGCTTCGCCATGGATGAAAAATTCGCCAATATCAAATTCCGTCACGTATAGCCTTCCCTTGGAGGTGATTGCGCTGATGAAACCTGAACCGCAAGGGGACAAATCTCAATGGACGGACCAGTATGGCAGTTGTTACGCGCTGGCGGCGCAGTAAAGTCAACCAGATGACGAAACGACAACCCAGGCGTTCAGCCTTGGGTGGCGCAGAGGATGGCTTCCAATTGCCTGGCCAGTTCGCAAGCCTCGCTATGGCCACTGCGAAAGCCTTTGACGCGCCCGCTGGGCACTTCAAGAATATGGAAGAAGTTCCTGCCGGCGGGCAACACCCGATAGAGCGCCGAATGCAGGCCACCGTCGTGGGCGCTTAGGGAGTAGAATTGGCCGTCATCCAGAAAAGATGAGCCCGTGTTCGAGGGTGTGGCAATCGGTTGAGGTCGTTGCATAATCAGCTCCTGTCGATTGAAGTTGCGGACCCGTTTGCAGTATTTCGGGTGGTTTTGACCCGTGGTGCTGTTTTAGTATTGTCGTCAGCAACCGGCGTCCGGTTCCATCCAAGGCATTAGTTTCTGTGTTGGATGTCGGAAAACTGCATTTTTAAAAGGTTATTGTCTGAAGTGGGTCGGCCAGTGTTCTCTGGTCGTTAAACCTGTGATTTCCTGCAACGCCTGGCGACCTGCGTAAGGTGCGTCGGGCACGCCTGTACTAGTCTTATGGCTTGGCAGCGTGATCTTCTTCAGTTTTTTTCAGTGGATGTGTTGTGTGATCGTGCCGTTTCGGCCGTTTTTTTGTGTTGCCCGCTTGGGCGGACAGCACCCTTTTGATGTGGGGGCGTTTCCTTGGCAGTCAGTAATCTGGATATGCACGCGTTATTCGTGCTGGGTGATTTGCGCGCAAAGTTGGTCAAGCAGTTTCAATCCCGTTTCGTCTACATCACTGAGCAGACACCTGAAGGTATCTACATCGCCGAGATCGATACCGAATCGGCGCTGGTGGTGGACGACAAGCCACGCCTGGAACTCAAGGTCGGTGATCATTTCCGGGCGGCTGTATTGCCCAGTCGCGAAGGCGGCAAGTTCGAGCTGAAGTTTCGCGATATCAAGTTGACGGTGTATGGCCTGGGCGATTACGCCTTTGTGTCCTCGACCGAAGGCCAGGGCATCGTGTTCAAGGAAGGCCACAGTGTGATGTTGGTGTTCGCCGCCAATGAGCAACTGGTAGAAGGCTTGACCAAAACCCTGAAGGCCGTCACCGGCAAGGCCGCCAAATGGCGCAAGGGTGAACTCGTGACCTTCAAGGCCAGCGAGTAATGAGCCAGGGTAGGGCGCAGTTCCACGAGCAGCACCTGCTCGATGCGCAAGCCAGGGCGGCTCAATTGTTTGCCCGCAAGTCCGAGTTGCAGGGCGCCTGGTTGAACTGGGTCGCCGGCCAGTTGTATGAACTCAAGCCCGCCGAATTCGCCAGCATGGTGCGCCGTGAGTTGCAGCGGCTGAACAATCCGCCGTAAAAGCTGCGACATGCCATGTTTGCCGGAACCTCTACTACAGTTGAGTTGACTTAAGTATTCAGAGGCTTCGCGGTGTAACAGCAAAGCCATTCGCTATGGCTGTAGGCATGAGGTGCAAAGCATGAAAGGAATTCGAGCGCTGTTGGCGGCCTCGCTGACGACCCTGAGTCTGTCGGCGTCGCTGCCGGTCTCGGCCGCCCAGGCGCCGATTCATTTTGCAGACCTGAACTGGGAAAGTGGCAGCCTGATCACCGAGGTGCTGCGGGTGATTGTCGAAAAAGGCTATGACCTGCCCACCGACACCTTGCCCGGCACCACCATTACCCTGGAAACCGCCCTGGCGAAAAACGACATCCAGGTGATCGGCGAAGAATGGGCCGGCCGCAGCCCGGTGTGGGTCAAGGCCGAGGCTGAAGGCAAAGTGGTGGGCCTTGGGGATATCGTCAAGGGCGCCACCGAAGGCTGGTGGGTGCCGGAGTACGTGGTCAAGGGCGACCCTGCCAAAGGCATCAAGCCCCTGGCGCCGGAACTGCGCAGCGTGAAGGACCTGGCGCGTTACAAGGACGTGTTCAAGGACCCGGAAGCGCCGAGCAAGGGCCGTTTCCTCAACAGCCCGATTGGCTGGACCTCGGAAGTGGTCAACAAACAAAAGCTCAAGGCCTACGGGCTTGATGACAGCTACGTGAATTTCCGCAGTGGCTCGGGTGCCGCGCTGGACGCCGAGATTGCCTCGTCGATCCGCCGGGGCAAACCGGTGCTGTTCTATTACTGGTCACCTACGCCGCTGATGGGGCGCTACAAACTGATCCAGCTGGAAGAGCCGCCATTTGATGCCGAGGCGTGGAAGACGCTGACCGATGCAGACAATCCTGACCCGAAACCTACACGTTCCCTGGCTTCCAAACTGAGCATTGGTGTGTCCACACCGTTCCAGAAAGAGCATCCGCAGATCGCCGAGTTCTTCGCCAAGGTCGACTTTCCGATCGAACCGTTGAACAAGGCGCTGGCCGAGATGAGCGAGAAGCACAGCCAGCCACGTGAAGTTGCCCAGGCGTTTCTCAAGGATCATCCGGAAGTCTGGAAGGCGTGGCTGACTGAGGATGTGGCCCAGAAGGTCGAAGCCAGCCTGAAGTAACACCGATATAACAGCCCGATTGAGATCAAAAATGTGGGAGCGGGCTTGCTCGCGAGCGCGGTGTGTCAGTCGCCAGATGCAGTGACTGGCACACCGCATTCGCGAGCAAGCCCGCTCCCACACTGATCTCATTCTTGCCTTGGAACTTGCCGGGCTTTAGAACTTCGTCTGCACCGCCAGCTCAAACGTCCTCGGCGACCCGAGGTAATACGCCGGCGACACATGGGCAAACTCGGCATACACCTCATTGGTCAGGTTGCGCACCCGACCCGTCACGGAGGTGTGCTGATCCACCTTGTAGGTCAAAAACGTCCCAAACAAGGTATACGCCGGCACCGTCAGGGTGTTGGCATTGTCGGCGTACACTGACGCCACATACCGTGCATCCACACCCCCTTGCCAATCCTCCGCAAAGTCATAAGTCAGCCACAAATTACCCACTTGCCTGGGCACATTGGTCGGCGTGTTGCCCTTGCGCGACACCACGGCGCCGCTGGCAGTTTTCTCGTTGAAGTCCTCGTACTCGGCATCGACCCAGGCGTAGTTGCCCTCCAGCAATAGCTTGGGCGTGACCCGCAACGAATTGGCCAGTTCGATACCCTTGGACGTCTGCGCGCCCACCGGAATGCTGTTGGTCGGGTCCTGCGGGTCGGTGACGGCGAAGTCCTTCCGTTCGATCCTGTAGGCAGCGACGGTGGCCGAACCGCGACCGTCGAGGTAGTCGAACTTGCTGCCCACTTCCCACTGTTTGCCGGTGGACACGTCGAACACCTGGGTGGTGCTGCTCGGCTGTTCGGCGGCGGTGCTGTATTGCACGTAGACATTGGCTTGTGGAATGAACTGATACGTCAGGCCGATGCGCCCGGTCACCGGCTCCCAGCTGCGCTTGACGTGCCGGGGATTGCTGGCAGTGATGTCCCGGTGGTTGGTGACTTCAAGGTCAATCGCGTCGTAGCGCAGGCCCGTGAGCAGCGACAGTTTGTCGGTCAGGCCCAGGCGGTTTTCGACGAACAACGCCTTGGTGGTGACGGCGTTGGTCTTGTCCGGGTCGAAGCCGGGCTTGGTGCCGGGAAGATCATAGAAATGCCCTGGATCGTAGTTGTTCGGATCCACCGTGTTTTTGGCGGATACGTTCAACGGGTTGTTGGTGGTGCTGTTGACCTTGTACTCAAAGCCGCCCGACCAGGTCGTGCTCAAGCCGAAGAACGTGTCGTCATGGCGCAGCTCGAACTGGTTGCCGTTCTGCTCACCCTGATGTCGCACCTGATAGGCCGTCGAGCGATTCACCGCGCTGTTATCGGCGTTGTACTGGTAGGTTTCCAGGTTGCGATAGTCGCGCTGGCTGTCGAGGTGATAGAGGGTGTTTTTCAGGGTGGTGCTGTCGTTGATCCGGTAGTCGATGATCGAGCGCACCCAGATTGTGCGTTGCTCATAACGGCCGTCGGCCACGTTGTAGTTGTTGAAGCGGTTGTGCTTGTCGATCTTCAACTCGCCGGACTTCGGGTTGAGCACCGGCGTGCCCCAGTAGGGGCTGTCTTCGTGTTCGTCCTGGTATTCCAGGGCCAGGGTGTGGGACAGGTTCGGGGTGAAGTCACTCAGCAGGGAAAACGCCACGCTCCAGGCATCGCGCTGTTGGCGATCGATATAGGTGTGGTTGGTGTTGCGGCTCACGTCCAGGCGCGCGTAATGCTGGACGTCGGCGCCCGGCTCGGTCAGGGCGTGGTTCAGGCCGAAGGCCATCCCGGCGGTGTCGTAGCTGCCATACGTCAGTTGCCCTTCGGCGGCTTGTTCCTCACGGGTGGCCAGCTTGGTCACGTAGTTCAGTGAACCACCGACGGAACCGGCACCGTTGATCAGCGAAGAGGGGCCACCGACCAATTCGACCCGGTCATAAATCCACGCATCCACCGGGCGAGCCAGGCCGCCGGACACCGCGACGCCATTGAACATCTGGGTAATCTGGCTGCTGGTGAAACCCCGATAAGAGATAAAACCGCCAAACCCCGGCGGCGCGCTGGCGTTGACCCCGGGCAGGGTATTGGCCGCGTCCTGAAACGTCTTGGCGCCTCGGCGCTCGATGTCATTGCGATTGGCAATGCTGATGGACGCCGGAGTTTCCCGCACGCTCAGCCCCAGGCGCGAGGCCATGCCGCTGGACTGATCCAGGGCCAGGCCGGCATCGCCGGGTTGCTCGCCATCAATGGTGGTCGGTGCCAGCTCAATCGCCCAGGTGCTGACAGGCAGGCAGCCGAACAGGCCCGCCAGAAGGGGTAAATGTTTCATGGTTGAATCCTGAAAAACATGGCTTGAAAACAACCCACAGCCGTCCGCACTCCCGCTGGAGGCAGCCGCATGGGCCAATCAAAAAAGCGCAGGTATCAGGCGAGGGCGGGCGGGGCGCGCGGATTAGCCGCAGGCCAGGTGAAGCGGGCAGGAACGTCAGCGCTGGCAACGATGGCCGGCGGCGGCGCATGGGGTTGCGGCAGCACCGCCACATTGAGGCTGGAGTTGAGCGCCGGGCCCATGCCGCCGGTGGAGCACAGCGGGCAACCGAAGGCCTTCGAGAGCGTGGGCAGGGATTCATCGGTGGACTTGTAAGGCGCCGGGGCCTGGGTGCGCGGGTCCACCGTACAGAACTGGCCGCCGATGCCATTGAGCTGCATCCCGACCATTTGCCCATGACCAATGCTGCAGGCGAACACATTGAACAGGACGCAGCAGTAGAGCATCCAGGCAATGAGCGAGCAGTCGGTACGGGCGAGTTTCATGGGGCGGCACTTTATCATCAGCCGCCGACGAATTGCCTGCAAAAAATCTCAAGAGGGCTATCCTCTTCCGGACTTTTCGAAGGATATCCAGCCATGAGCTTTTTTGTCGCGCGATGGATTGTCGGGGTTTTTGGCTTCATCAGCCTGGTGCATTTGTACTGGGCAGCCGGTGGCAAATTGGGCGTTACCGCAGCCATTCCGCAGCTGCCGGGTGAGTTCGCCAGCGGCCCACGGCCCGCGTTCAAGCCGTCGGCACTGGGGACGCTGTTGGTGGGCGTGGGGTTGGTGGCGATTGCGGTGTTGGTGTGTCTGCGGGCCGGGCTGTATTTCGAGCCGGTGCCCAACCATGCGTTGCAGTGGGGGATCAGTGCAGTGGCACTGGTGATGTTTGCCCGGGCGATTGGGGATTCGGAGCTGGTGGGTTTTTTCAAGAAGGTCGGCGGGTCGCGGTTTGCGCGGCTGGATACGTTTTTTTACTCGCCGCTGTGTCTGGTGTTGGGGGCGGGGTTGTTGGTGGTAGCGTGGAGTTGACAGGCTAAAAAATAAAACCACAAAAACCACATAAGCAACAAATCCAACTTGACACTCGCCCACCGCGAGGCGTTTATTGACGTACCCATGGACTTTTCGTAGACGTCCCAGGATACTCAATGAACACAGATGCCTCGTCGTCCTTTATGCCCAGCGTGCTAGACGCGGCCGACCGTATCCGCCAAGGCACACTCACCCCCGTGCAATTGGTCGAGCAAAGCCTCGAAGCCATCAAAACCCACAATTCCACATTGAATGCCTTTGGCGACGTCTACACCGAATCCGCGCTGGAGCAGGCGAAAATCCTGACCGCCGAAGCACAGGCCAACCAGTTTCGCGGTCCGCTCCACGGCATCCCCTTCGGCATCAAAGACCTGTTCTCCACCGCCAACCTGCGCACCACTCGCGGTTCGCTCACCGGCCTGGACAACGTCCCCACACAAGACGCCCCGATCATCCGCCGCCTCAAAGAGGCCGGCGCGATCATCCTCGGCAAGACCGCTACCACCGAATTCGGCTGGACCGGCGCCAGCACCTCCCGGGTCTTCGGCAACGGCCGCAACCCGTGGAACCCACAACTCACCAGCGGCGGCTCCAGCTCCGGCTCGGCCATCGCCGTGGCGGCACGTATGGTCCCGGCTACGCTGGGCTCCGATGGCGGCGGTTCGGTGCGTATCCCCGGTGCCTTCTGCGGTGCATTCGCCCTTAAAGGCTCCCTCGGGCGCATCCCCACCTGGCCCTGGTCCGCCACTGAGATGCTCAGCCACGCTGGCCCGATCACCCGCACCGTGCGCGACAGTGCGTTGCTCTTCGATATCCTCTCTGGGCCCGACCCATTGGATCACCAGGCTTTGCCCGCGCCGACCGAGTCCTACCTGTCGCGCTGCGACCAGCCGTTGGGTCCTTTGCGTGTGGCGTACTGCCCGACCTTGTTCGAGACGCCCGTGGACCCGGTCATTGCCGCTACCGTGGAAGCGGCGGTGCATTACCTCGCCGACGAGCTGCCGGCTACGGTCACCACCCTGACCCTGGACTGGCAAGACCCGCTGGCCACCTTCGAAACCCTGTGGGTTGGCGGGCGCGGGATCGCCTACGGCAAATCCCTGGCCGATCGCCTCGACCAACTGGACCCAGGCTTCGCCGCACTGATCAAACGTTCCGCCGATTACGACTTGGCGGCCTACCTCAAGGCCGTGCAACAACGTGCACTGTTCGCCAATCAGGTACACGCGTTGTTTAACGACTACGACGTGTTGCTGATGCCGACGATGCCGATTCTGCCGTTCGCCGCCGACCGGGTTGCCCCCGAGGGCTGGCCAGGGGAGGAGGGCGCAGTGCCCTGGGCACGCTGGACGCCGTTTACCTACCCGTTCAATATCACCGGCAACCCCGCCGCCAGCCTGCCCTGTGGCTTTAGCCCGTGCGGTTTGCCGATTGGCTTGCAGGTGATCGGCCGGCGTTTTGCCGATGCCCAGGTGCTGCAATTCTGCGCAGCCGTGGAAGCCATCGCCCCGTGGGATCAGCACCTTCCCCCGATGCTGAATCCCTGATTGATTGCACCCGGAGTGAGCTCAACAGAAGCCCGCCCGTGATAAACGCTTTGTGTTGTCCTGCCCTTTCACACCCTGATGAGTGAGAGGTACCCCGTGACCCTGTCCATGGCCGTATTACGCTCTATGCTCCCTGCTGGACCGGCTTGCGCCGCGTCTCGCCGTGGGTCGCGCAATACCGCCCGCCTGAACCTGCCCTGGAATACCTCTTTTATGCTCAACCAGCCACGTCTCGACGAAATCATGCTCCTGCTCACCCAACACCAGCGCGTCAAGGCGTCGGACCTTGCGCAGACGCTGTTCGTCTCCGAAGAAACCATCCGCCGCGACTTCAAGTACCTGGAAGAAGCCGGCAAGCTGCGGCGTATCCACGGTGGCGCGATCCTGCCGCGGCTCAACGAAGAACAGCCGCTGCAAGTGCGCAGCCGCATCAAGCCCCAGGCCAAGACGCGCATCGCGGTGTGCGCGGCGAAGCTGGTGAGCGAAGGCATGGTGCTGTTTCTCGACACCGGCACCTCGACCTTGGCCCTGGCCCAGCAACTGATTGGGTTCAGCCAGTTGCGCATCGTCACCAACTCCCTGGACATCGCCCGCCTGATCACCGAACAAAGCGCCAACCAGGTGCTGGTGGTGCCTGGCGATGTACGCCGCAACGACAACGCGCTGATTGGCGCCCACACCCTGGAATTCGTCCGACAGTTCCACTACGACATTGCCTTCATGGGCATCGGCGCTGTCGACCTGGAGCTGGGGTTCATGGACTACCAGGAACCCGAGGCGCTGCTGCGCCGAGAGCTGACCAAACACAGCCTGCGCAGCGTGATCCTGGCCGACGACGCCAAGTTCGGCCACCGCACCTTTATCAATACGCTGCCGTTCAGCGCCGTCACGACCCTGGTCACCAATCGTGCGCCGTCCGGCGATTTTGCGACCCGCCTGGAGCAAGCCCATGTCGACGTCCTTTACCCCTGAGTTGCTGTCGCCCAGTGAACAGGACCTTGCAACCTTCGAGGCGCTGTTCCGCGATACCTCAGCCATCGGCGCGACTCAGGCCGGTGGGCTGCATCGCCTGGCGGCCTCGGCCGAAGACGGCGCTGTGCGCGACTTGTTCGCGGCCTGGCTGGCCGAACGCGGCTTTGAAGTGCGCGTGGATGCAGTGGGTAACCTGTTCGGTTTGATGACCTTTAACCCAGACGCGCCCTACGTGCTGTGTGGCTCGCACCTGGACAGCCAGCCGAGCGCCGGGCGTTTTGATGGCGTCTACGGTGTGTTGGCTGGCGCGGTCGCGGTGGCCAGCGTTGCCCGGCAGTTGCGCGAGCGCGGCGAAGTGCCGGCGTGCAACCTGGCGGTGGTGAACTGGACCAACGAGGAGGGCGCGCGCTTCCAGCCCAGCCTGATCGGCAGTAGCGTGTTTACCGGCGACCTGTCGCTGCAAGACGCCTGGGCCTGCCGCGATGGCGACGGCATCAGCCTCAAGCATGCGCTGCAACAGATCGGTTATCTGGGGGAGGGCCGGGTGGAACTGAACGTTGCCGGTTACGTGGAGATCCACGTCGAACAAGGTGACGGCCTTGAGCGCGACGGCCTGGCCATCGGTGTGGTCCGCGACACCTGGGCGGCCCTCAAGCAACGGATTCGTTTTATCGGCGAACAGAACCACACTGGCCCTACGCCCATGACCGCGCGCAAGGATGCCTTGCTGGCCGCCGCCCACGCGATCACCGCTGTGCGGGCCGAAGCCGACCTGCACGGGGCACAACTGCACAGCTCGGTGGGGCGCCTGGAGATTTACCCCAATTCCCCCAACGTGGTGCCCTCCCGTGTAACGCTGCACGTCGAGTACCGCTCCCCGGACACGGAGTTGCTGGCCGCCGCCGGTGAGCGCCTGGACGCCAGTCTCAAGGCCACCGCCAGCGCCACGTCTACGGACTACAGCATCGAAAGTCGCGCACTGCGTGAACCGACCCACCTGCACCACGGCTTTTCCGAACTGGCCTACAGTGTTGGCCAGCAACTGGGCTTGCCCATCGGCAACAGCGTCACCGTCTCAGGCCACGACGCCATCAGCCTGAGCCGGCATTACCCGGTGTGCCTGCTGTTTATCCCAAGCAGCAATGGCGTGTCCCATAACGAAGCGGAGTTCACCACCGAGGAGGACATGCGCAACGGTTTGCACATGCTGACCGCGTTGTTGCACCGCGCCTGTTCCACCCCCAACGCCTACCGCTGAGGTCTGCCATGTCGAGTCGTTTGCAAGCAAAGTCACGGCTGCTGGGCGCCCTGGAGGCCGCCGGTTTGTCCGCCCATGTGGTGATCGAAGAGGGCGCCGCCGGGATTGCCTCGCCGGTGCGGCTGGCCACCGAGTGGACCGGCTATACCGTCACCGCGCCATGGGGGCGGTGTTACGCCAAAGTCTTGCATGACGACATGCGCGCGCTGATCGACATCGAACGCACCGCCCGCGCCACCCAACTGGCGGCGGATTGCGACGTGACGCCCGGCGTGCGCCTGGTGGATGCGGCGGCCGGCGTGTTACTGCTGGATGCCTTGCCCGCCAACGAATGGCGCTGGGCACGCCTCGACGAATTGATGCAGCCCCAGCGTCTGCAAGCGCTCTGGGCCCTGAAGAAACAACTGCACGCCGGCACCTCGCCGGGCTTCACCCGCTCGCCGCTGCAAGATATCCAGCACCTGCGCGAGCTGTGCGTGCGCTACAGCGTGGCCCTGCCTATTGACCACGCCTGGATCAGCACCTGCATTGACCTGGCCTGGACCTCCTTGCAATTGAGCGCCAGCGACTCGGTACCGCTGCACGGCGACGGCGTGGCGAGCAACGTGATGATCGGCCCCGACGGCGCCTTGCAACTGATCGACTTCGACTACGCTGGCTGCGGCGATCCCTGGTACGACGTGGCCATCAGCCTCAACGAGCTGTATGTCTTTGAAAGCGATTGGCGCGAAGGCATCCATGCCTGGGCCGGCGAATGCCGTGAAGGCGATTATGCCCGCTGTCGCTTGTACGCCTTGATCAACGATTGGTACTGGACCCTGTGGGGCCTCTGGGTCGGCGCCACCTCGGCGCGGCCGTTGGAGTTCTCCAAGGTTGGGCAATGGACGCTGTTGCGTTGCCGCCAGAGTCTGCAAGACCCACGGTTTGAAGGTTGGCTACGTCAGGTACAGGAGGGGCAGGCATGAAAGCGTTAGGTGAGGCGTGTACGCCACAAGAGTGTCAGCTGGAAGCGGCGGTGCGCGGGGTTGCCAGTTGGGGCGGCAGCGGCATTCGTTATGAACCGGTCAGCGGCGGGATTTCCAACACCAACTGGCGGGTGGAAGTGGCCGGGGTCGACACCGCGTATTTCTTCAAGGTGCCGGGGGTGGGCACCGAGATGTTTATTGACCGTCGCACGGCCCACGACGCCAGCCTCAAGGCCGCGCAAACCGGCTATGGCGCGCCGGTGTTTGCCTTTCTTGAAGAGTTTGGCGTGGAAGTCTTCGAGTTCATGGAAGGCTGGCGTGCCTCCTCCAACCATGACTTCCTCGACCGCGACGTGCGTCATAACGCGCTGCACGCCCTCAAGGCCTTCAACGACCAGCCGCCGTTGGTGCAGACCAAAACCGTGTTCGACATGATCGCCGAGCACCAGCGCCAGGTGGAGCAACTCAACGGCTGCAAGCCCGCCGACGACGCGTGGCTGCGCCGCCAATGCGACCGCGCCCGGGGCGTGCTGCAAGCCTCCGGCATGGATTTGGCGCCGTGCATGAACGACACCCTGGCGGGTAATTTCATGCTCAACGACCGTCGGCAGATTCGCCTGGTGGATTTTGAATACGCCTCCAACAACGACCGGCATTACGAACTGGCGCTGTGGTTCGGCGAAATGTTTTTCACCGATGAAATGGAGCTGGCCCTGATCGAAGACTACTTCGGCCAGGTTACTCCGCAGAACCTGGCACGCATCAAATTGCACAAGGCCCTGGCGGATATCAAATGGTCGACCTGGGCGATGGTGCAGCACGCGGTGTCGCAGCTGGATTTCGACTTCTACAAATACGGCACCTGGAAGCACATGCGTGCCCGCAGCATCATCAACGATTCGCAATGGGAAACCTGGCTAAGACAGGCTTGAGCCTGCGCCGTACAACAATAATGCATTGAATGAAGTCACTTGGGCGCTGATTGGTGCCTGCGTTTTCACTGCTTGATTTTTGTTTGATCACACAAAAAAACGATCCACAAATTCAAGGAGCACCCGACTCATGAAATCCGATAACGCGCCACCCGGACGCCTGAAAAGCCAAATTTTCGGTGTGTACTTTTTCCTGTTGCTGATGCTCGCCTTATTCCCGCCGTTCTATTTGAGCGTGAGCGGCAGTACCGCGTTGGTACTGGGCATTCCGTTGCCGATCTTCTACTGGATCGCCATTGCCGTCCTCGCAGGCCTTGGCCTGTGGGCGTTGTACGTCGCCGAGCTGAAGGCCGGCGAAATTCCCGAAGAGGGGGATGCGCAATGATCAGCACCACCAGCGATGCCCACCTCTTTATCACCTTCGGCGTTATCGGCCTGTTTCTGGCCGGGATGATCGCCGTGCTGTACGCCACCAACCGCGAGAGCACGAGTTTTTCCGACTACGCCGTAGGCGGGCGCTCCTATGGGCCGTGGTACATCGCCATGTGTTACACCAACTCCTGGTGGCCGGGCTCGACCTTTACCGCGTTTTTCGCCCTGACCATCGGCGGCGCCCTGGGCTTCTACGGCATGGTCTACGCCACCCTTGGCGTGACGGCGATGTACCTGATGGCCCGCCGCGCCTGGACATGGGGCCAGCGTTTCAACCTGCGCACCCAGCCGGACTTGCTCGGCATGCGCTTCAACAGCCCGGTGGTCAAGCGCGTCGCCTCGATCATCGGCATCATCTCGGTGTTCCCGTGGGTGGTGATGGGCATCCAGGCCTTGGCGATGCTGTTCCAGTTCGCCAGCTTCGGCCGCTGGGGCGTCACCACCTGCCTGATCGCCGGCGTAGTGGTAGTGCTGGTGCGCCAGTACTGGACCGTGAGCATGGGCATGCGCGGGCTGATCATGACCGATATGTTCCAGGGCCTGATCGCCTATGTCGTGTGTGCGGTGCTGTGTGTGTTCCTGCTGTTCGGCGATCAGGCGTCGTTCTCCAACCTGTCGCACCTGCCGGCCAAGATGTTGCTGATTCCCGGCGCCAGCGGCACCGGCTATGGCCCGCTGTATATGTTCAGCCTGATCTTCACCGGGGTGATCGGCTCGATGTGCTGGCCCATGAGCTTCCAGCGCATCTACACCGCCAGCGGTGTGAAGGCGGTGAAGAAAGGCACGCTGTACACGATCCTGCTGGTGGGTGGTTTCTACGGGATTCTGATGCTGTTTGCCGCGGCCATCAGCCAGGACCCGAACGTCATCGCGCACCCGCAACAAGGCTGGTTCCTGTCACTGTTCGACATCGGCGGGCCGTGGATGCTGGCGCTGGCCATCGTCATCGTACTGGCGGCGAGCATCGGCCACGTCGACGGCTGCGTGCAGGTATGCGGCACTCAGTTCGCCAACGACCTGGCCACCTGGAACACTCCGCGTACCGACCGGCAACTGACGCTGCTGGCCAAGTCCGGGATGGTGGTGTTTATCGTCGCCGCCTCGGTGCTGGCGTACCTGACCTTTGATTACGCGCGGCTGCAATTGCTGGCGCAGATTTCCTACCAGGGGATTATCCAGTTGGCGGTGCCGCTGTTCTTCGGGATCTTCAGCCGCCGCGGCAACAAGGAAGGCGCGATTGCCGGGATGCTAGCGGGGATTGTGGTGGCGATCGTGCTGACGACGATGTACCCGGACGACATTCCCGGGCTGGGGTCGTTGACCAGCGGGATCGTCGGGTTGGTGGTCAATGCGGGGATTTTTGTGGCGTGTGCACTGGCGATCAAGCCGAGCGCGGAGGAGAGTGCGCGGGTGGAGCAGTTGTTTGAGATGGCGGCGCCGGGTCGTAAAGTGCCGATGGGGGCGACGCCGGTCCTGAACTGAGCCCACCTCTCAAAAACCAATGAAGATCAACTGTGGGAGCTGGCTTGCCTGCGATAGCGATGTATCAGTGGCAGAGATGTTGACTGACACTCCGCTATCGCAGGCAAGCCAGCTCCCACAGTTTTAACCGTGTTCCTGATCAGAGTCCTAGTTTTGCCGCAGTCGCTTGTACAGGGTATTGCGGCTGACGCCGAGCTCCCTGGCCAGGTGAGAAATATTACCGCCCGCCGCCTTCAACCGCTGGGCAAGGTCCATGCTGTCGTCCAGCTTCTCACCGGCTGGCTCTGGCACCAGCCCATTCAAATCCACAAAAAAATCATCCGGCAAATGTTCCACCCGAATCGGCAGCTCTTCCGCCATGGCCAGCGCCACCTGCAACACGCTGCTCACCTGGCGTAGATTGCCCGGCCACGGATGCTGTTCAAACAAGGCCAGTACCTCGTTACTCAATCCGGCCCACTGCGTCGGCTCGCGATGCTGTTGCCACAGCTGCTTGAACAACGCCTGTTTATCCGTGCGCTCCCGTAGCGGCGGCAGCTCCAGGGTCAGGCCACCGATTCGGTAATACAGGTCTTCGCGAAAACGCCCGAGCTGTACCTGTTCGCGCAGCGAGCGGTTGGTGGCGGAGATGATCCGCAAATCCACCGGGTACAACTCGCTGCTGCCTACAGGCTGAACACAGCGTTCCTGCAACACCCGCAACAGCCGGGCCTGGGTCGGCAGCGGCATGTCGCCGATCTCGTCGAGGAACAGCGTGCCTTTATCTGCCTTGCGGATCAGCCCGATACTGCCTTTCTGGTTGGCGCCGGTGAACGCGCCTTTTTCGTAGCCGAACAGTTCCGACTCCACCAGTTCGGCGGGGATCGCTGCGCAGTTGACGGCGATAAATGCTTGTTGGCTGCGGGAACTGGCCTGGTGCAGGGCTTTGACGAACACTTCCTTGCCGACGCCGGTTTCGCCATGGATCAGCAACGGAATGTCCTTTTCCAGCAGGCGCTCGGCCTGACGCACGGCCTTTTCCACGCGGGCATCGCCGAAGTGCAGGGTCTTGAGACTGATGGCCGTGGGGCCGGATTCGCTGGGCTTTTTCGTTTCCACAAACACGCGAGCCTGCACTGGCGCCTGTTTCGGCCGTTTCAGCAGGCATTGGAAACGGTTGCGCCCGGCGGCTTGCAGCGAGAAGGGCAGGCCTTCGGGCTGGTTGAGCAGTTCCAGCAGCGACACCTTGAACAGGCTGTCGATCAACACCCGCGACAGGCTGATGCCCAGCAGGTTGTCAGCCCGGCGATTGGCCGACAGTACCTGGCCGCTTTCATCAAAAATCAGCAGCCCGGCCCATTGGCTGTCGAGATTGTTCAACCCGGTATTGAACGTCAGCTGGAAATGCTCACCGCGAAACAGGTTGAGGATCAGCCGGTTCTCGACGGTCTGGCTCATCATCTTGACCATGCCCAGGGTGTGGGAGGGCGGCAGGTAGCTGTCGCTGGACACATCCAGCACCGCGATGATTTCCCGCTGCGCATCGAAGATCGGCGCTGCCGAGCCGGTCATGAAACGGTTGGCCTTGAGGAAGTGTTCGTCGTGTTCGATATGCACTGCCTGGGCACAGGCCAGGGCGGTGCCGATGGCGTTGGTGCCGCTGGAACGCTCCATCCAGCTGGCGCCGGCGCTGAAACCATGGGCCAGCTTGGGTTCGATAAAACGTTGGGTGCCCCACGAAGTCAGCACCTGGCCCTGGTTGTCGGCAAGCATGATCAGGCAGTTGGAATTGCTGAGAATGTTTTCGTAGTAGGGCAGCACTTCCTGGTGGGTGGTCTGCACGAGGGAATGCTGGCTTTCGAGCAATTGGCTGACGCCGTCTGCGGGCAGTTGGTCGAAGCTCGGCGTGCTCTGGTGATCCAGGCCATAGGCCCGGCAGCGGCGCCAGGAGTCCTGGATGATGGCATCGTGCGCCAGCGGTGTGCTCATGGCGGTGACCCTTGCTTTATTGTTGTTCTGGGGTGCGGAAGGCCCGTTCAGTGTTGTTCAGAACTGTTCATTGTCAACCCGGCGGTTGTTCAGTTGTTCAGGTTGACCTGTTCATTTCTGTTCAGGGGCCCATCGCCTTTTTGTCTAACCCGTTGACCGGCCTGGGTTTTGGGTTGTTGGCACGGAACTCGCTCTGTGCTCTTGCCAGAACCATTCCAATAATAAAAAGGTCGTGTCATGTCATTGACCCTGGAGCACGTCACTCGCGTTGTCGAAGGCCAAACCTGGATCGACGACGCCAACCTGCGTTTCGAAGCCGGTTCCTTCAATGTATTGCTGGGCCGTACCCTGTCCGGCAAGACCAGCCTGATGCGCCTGATGGCCGGCCTGGACAAGCCCGACAGCGGGCGCATCCTGATGAATGGCGTGGACGTCACCCAGAAGCCGGTGCGCCTGCGCAATGTGTCGATGGTCTATCAGCAGTTCATCAACTACCCGACCATGACTGTGTTCGAGAACATCGCCTCGCCGCTGCGCCAGGCCGGAGTCTCTGCCGAGCAGATCCAGAGCAAAGTCCTTGAAACCGCAAAAATGCTGCGCATCGAGAAATTCCTCCAGCGTCACCCCCTGGAACTCTCCGGCGGCCAGCAGCAACGCACCGCCATGGCCCGGGCGCTGGTCAAGGACGCCGAGCTGATTCTGTTCGATGAACCCCTGGTGAACCTGGACTACAAACTGCGGGAAGAACTGCGCCAGGAAATGCGTGAGCTGTTCAAGGCGCGCCACACCATCGCGATCTACGCCACCACCGAACCCAACGAAGCCTTGGCCCTGGGCGGCACCACCACGATTCTGCATGAGGGCCGGGTGATCCAGAGCGGCAAGGCGGCCGAGGTCTATCACCAGCCGCAAACCGTGCTGGCGGCCGAGCTGTTTTCCGAGCCGCCGATCAACCTGATGCCCGGGCGTATCAGCGGCAATGAAGTGAGCTTCGCCAACTTCGTGCACTTCCCGCTGAACGTCGACTTGCGACCCATCGGTGAAGGCGAGTTTCGCTTTGGCGTGCGTCCCAGCCATATCAGCCTGGTACCGAGCAACGACGATGACCTGGAGCTGGCAGTGACCGTGGAAGTCGCCGAGATCAGCGGCTCGGAAACCTTCCTGCACGTGCGCAGCGAACACTTCCTGCTGGTGCTGCACTTGCCCGGGGTGCACGAGTACGACGTCGACGCGCCGATCCGCATCTATATCCCTACCCACAAATTGTTTGTGTTCGATGGCCAGGGACGTTTGGTTCAGGCCCCCGGCCGACGTGTCGCGAGGGTTGCCTGATGGCCGAGATCCATTTGCAGAACCTGGCCCACAGCTACAGCTCCAAGCCAAACGGCCCCGAGGACTACGCGATTCGCGAGATGAACCACGTCTGGGAGCAGGGTGGCGCCTATGCCTTGCTCGGGCCGTCGGGCTGCGGCAAGTCGACCTTGCTCAACATCATCTCCGGCCTGCTCAGCCCGTCCGAAGGCCAGGTGCTGTTCGACACCAAGGTGGTCAACGAGTTGACCCCGGAAAAACGCAACATCGCCCAGGTGTTCCAGTTCCCTGTGGTGTACGACACCATGACCGTGTTCGATAACCTGGCCTTTCCCTTGCGAAACCAGGGCATGGCCGAGGCGAAGATTCACAGCAAGGTGCAGGAAATTGCCGAGGTGCTCGACCTGCAGAACCTGCTGGGTAAAAAAGCCCGCAATCTCACCGCCGATGAAAAACAGAAAGTCTCCATGGGCCGCGGGCTGGTGCGGGATGACGTTTCGGCGATCCTGTTCGACGAACCGCTGACGGTGATCGACCCGCACCTGAAGTGGAAGCTGCGGCGCAAGCTCAAGCAGATCCACGAGCAGTTCAATATCACCATGGTCTACGTGACCCATGACCAACTGGAAGCCTCGACCTTCGCCGACAAGATCGCGGTGATGTACGGCGGGCAGATCGTGCAGTTCGGCACGCCCCGGGAGTTGTTCGAGCGGCCCAGTCACACCTTTGTTGGCTATTTCATCGGCAGCCCTGGGATGAATCTGATTGAGGTGCAGGCAGAGGCGGGCGGTGTGCGCTTTGCCGGGACACACCTGGCGTTGTCCGAGGCGTTACAGCAGCGCATTGGCGAAACCCCCTACAAGAAGCTGCAGGTCGGCATCCGCCCGGAATTTATCCATGTGTGGGATGAGCACAATCCCGACGCGCTACAGGCGCAAGTCACCCATGTCGAAGACCTCGGCACCTACAAGATCATGACCCTCAACCTCGACGGCGCCCCGTTGAAAGTGCGCCTGGCCGAAGACAAACCAGTGCCCGAGGGCCAGGCGTCCATCAGCTTTCCGGGGCAGTGGCTGATGGTGTATGCCGACGACTACTTGCTGGAGGTGCAGCCATGAACAAGGTGCAAAACAACAAGGCCTGGTGGCTGGTATTGCCGGTGTTCCTGCTGGTGGCCTTCAGCGCGGTGATCCCGATGATGACCGTGGTCAACTACTCGGTGCAGGACATCTTCGACCAATCCAGTCGCTACTTCGTCGGCGCTGACTGGTACAAACAGGTGCTGCTGGACCCACGCCTGCATGACTCGCTGCTGCGTCAGTTCATCTACTCCGCCTGTGTGCTGTTGATCGAGATTCCGCTGGGCATCGCCATCGCCCTGACCATGCCCACCAAGGGCCGCTGGTCGTCGCTGGTATTGATCGTGATGGCGATTCCACTGCTGATCCCATGGAACGTGGTCGGTACCATCTGGCAGATCTTTGGGCGTGCCGACATTGGCCTGATGGGTTCCACGCTCAACGCGATGGGCATCAGCTACAACTACGCCGCCAACACCATGGACGCCTGGGTCACGGTGCTGGTGATGGACGTGTGGCACTGGACGTCCCTGGTGGCGCTGCTGTGTTTCTCGGGGCTGCGGGCGATCCCGGATGTGTACTACCAGGCGGCGCGGATTGATCGGGCGTCAAGTTGGGCGGTATTCCGACATATCCAGCTGCCAAAGCTGAAAAGCGTGCTGCTGATCGCGGTGATGCTGCGCTTCATGGACAGTTTCATGATCTACACCGAGCCGTTTGTGCTGACGGGCGGCGGGCCGGGGAATGCCACCACCTTCCTCAGTCAGACGCTTACCCAGATGGCCGTAGGCCAATTCGACCTGGGCCCGGCGGCGGCGTTCTCCCTGGTGTACTTCCTGATCATCCTGTTGGTGTCCTGGCTGTTCTACACCGCCATGACCCACTCCGACGCCAACCGCTGAGGCCGCCAACATGAGCAAGCGCAAGCTGATCCCGCTGCTGGTCTACATCCTGTTCCTGCTGGTGCCGATCTACTGGCTGCTGAACATGTCCTTCAAGAGCAACACCGAAATCCTCGGCGGCCTGACCCTGTTTCCCCAGGACTTTACCTTTGCCAACTACAAGGTGATTTTCACTGACCCGAGCTGGTACACCGGCTACCTCAACTCGCTGTACTACGTCAGCCTCAACACGGTGATTTCCCTGAGTGTGGCGCTGCCGGCGGCCTACGCGTTTTCGCGCTACCGCTTTCTCGGCGACAAGCACCTGTTCTTCTGGCTGCTGACCAACCGCATGGCGCCACCAGCGGTGTTTTTGCTGCCGTTTTTTCAGCTGTATTCCTCCATTGGCTTGTTCGATACGCACATCGCGGTGGCCCTGGCCCATTGCCTGTTCAACGTGCCGCTGGCGGTGTGGATTCTCGAAGGCTTCATGTCCGGTGTACCCAAGGAGATCGACGAAACGGCCTACATCGATGGGTACAGCTTCCCGAAGTTTTTCGTGAAGATCTTCATCCCGCTGATTGGCTCGGGGATCGGCGTCACCGCATTTTTCTGCTTCATGTTTTCATGGGTCGAACTCTTGCTGGCGCGCACGCTGACCTCGGTGAACGCCAAGCCGATTGCGGCGGTGATGACCCGGACGGTGTCGGCCTCCGGCATCGACTGGGGCGTACTGGCGGCGGCGGGGGTGTTGACCATCCTGCCGGGCATGCTGGTGATCTGGTTTGTTCGCAACCACGTGGCCAAGGGCTTTGCCCTGGGCCGGGTCTGAGGAGTCGATGATGGAATGGATGGCCTGGACCACCCCGACTGCACTGTTCTTTGCCGCGATCGGCCTGCTGCTGGTGGGCATGACGACCTGGGAATTGCGTTCGCCGAGTATCCCCCGGCGTGGTTTGTTACCGATCAGCACCACCCGTGGTGATCGCTTGTTTATCGGTCTTCTCGGCAGCGCCTACCTTCATTTGTTGGTGATCGGCGTAACCGGCTGGAGCATCTGGGTGGCGTCCGCGCTGTCTCTGGTGTGGCTGTTGTCTGTGATGCGTTGGGGCTAGCTGCCCCTTTTGAACCCCAAAACCAGGAGGTCTCTATGTTCGATAAAAACAATAAGCTGCGACATAGCATTTCATTGGCGGCCGTGCTGGCGCTCAGCGGGCTCAGTGCTGCGGCCTGGGCGGATGCTTATGAAGACGCTGCGAAAAAATGGATCGGCAGTGAGTTCAAACCGTCGACCCTCACCGAAGCCCAGCAACTCGAAGAGCTGAAGTGGTTTATCAAGGCCGCGGAGCCGTTTCGTGGGATGAAGATCAACGTGGTGTCGGAAACCCTCACCACCCACGAATACGAGTCCAAGGTGCTGGCCAAGGCCTTCAGCGAAATTACCGGGATCAAGCTGACCCACGACCTGCTGCAGGAAGGCGACGTGGTGGAGAAGCTGCAAACCCAGATGCAGTCCGACAAGAATATCTATGACGGTTGGGTCAACGATTCCGACTTGATCGGTACGCACTTTCGCTACGGCAAGACAGAATCCATCACCGACCTGATGGCCAACGAAGGCAAGAACTTCACTTCGCCGACCCTGGACATCAAGGACTTCATCGGTCTCTCGTTCACCACCGCGCCGGACGGCAAGATCTACCAATTGCCCGACCAGCAGTTCGCCAACCTGTACTGGTTCCGCGCCGACTGGTTTGAGCGGGCGGACCTGAAAGCCAAGTTCAAGGAAAAATACGGCTATGAACTGGGCGTGCCGGTGAACTGGTCAGCCTATGAAGACATCGCCAAATTCTTCAGCGAAGACGTCAAGGAAATCGACGGCAAACGCGTCTACGGGCACATGGACTACGGCAAGAAAGACCCGTCCCTGGGCTGGCGTTTCACCGATGCCTGGTTCTCCATGGCCGGTGGCGGCGACAAAGGCCTGCCCAACGGCTTGCCGGTGGACGAGTGGGGCATTCGCGTGGAGGACTGCCATCCGGTGGGCTCCAGTGTGACCCGTGGGGGCGACACCAACGGCCCGGCGGCGGTCTTTGCCACGCAGAAATACGTGGACTGGATGAAGGCCTACGCGCCACCGGAAGCGGCGGGCATGACCTTCTCCGAGTCCGGCCCCGTGCCGTCCCAGGGCAACATCGCCCAGCAGATCTTCTGGTACACCGCGTTTACCGCCGACATGACCAAGCCGGGCCTGCCGGTGGTGAACGCCGATGGCACGCCGAAGTGGCGCATGGCGCCATCACCCGTCGGGCCTTATTGGGAAAAGGGCATGAAGAAGGGGTATCAGGACGTGGGTTCCTGGACCTTCCTCAAGTCGACGCCCGAGAAGCAGAAGCTGGCGGCTTGGCTGTACGCGCAGTTCGTGACCTCGAAAACCGTGTCGCTGAAGAAAACCATCGTGGGCCTGACACCGATTCGTGAGTCCGACATCAACTCCCAGGCCATGACCGACCTGGCGCCGAAACTCGGCGGGTTGGTGGAGTTCTACCGCAGCCCGGCCCGCGTGGAGTGGACCCCGACCGGCACCAACGTGCCGGACTATCCACGGTTGGCGCAATTGTGGTGGAGCCATATTTCGGAAGCGGCCAGCGGAGAGAAGACGCCGCAGCAGGCGCTGGATGGCTTGGCCAAGGATCAGGACGCGATCATGACGCGCCTGGAACGCTCCAAGGTGCAGCCGATTTGCGGGCCGAAAATGAACGAGGAACGGGACGCGCAATACTGGTTTGACCAGCCGGGTGCGCCGAAGCCTAAGTTGGCGAATGAGAAGCCACAGGGCGAAACCGTCAGTTATAACGAGTTGCTGAAGTCGTGGGAGGCGGCGCGCAAGTAACCCCGACGCAGCAGATCAAAAGGTGGGAACCCGGTTTGTGTGGGAGCCGGGCTTGCCCGCGATGCAGGCACCTCGGTCTGTCAGTCAGACCGCGGTGATGCCATCGCAGGCAAGCCAGCTCCCACATAAGCCCGGTTCCAACTTTGGTTTTAGGGTGTTTGTAAAAGGGGGGGCTACTTGGGATACAGCGGCGGCAAGCTGGTGCTATCCCCCGCAGGGTCCTGCTCACGCTCCGCCATCGGAATCGCCTTCACCGCCCGCCACAATTCCTCACCCTGCCAATACTGCCCGCTCTCGCTGTACAGCGCGCCGTTCAACCCGTCCAACGCATCTGACAGCGGCACAAACCGCGCGGCCATGTCCGCCAGGGTTTCCGGCTGCTGTCGCGCCCAGGCATCCAGTGCCTGACGCGTGGCCTGCGGGTCATTGGCCTGGCTTGCCCGCTTGAGGTCGTCCAGCAAGGTACGCGGGCTCGGGCCGGTTTGCGCGGCGCGCAAAATCGCCGGCTGCCAGCGTGCACGCCACCACAAACCGAAGCCCAGCAGGGTGGTGCAGGCCAGGATCAGGCTGGTCAGTTGCCAGATCCACAGGCTGTCATTGTCCGGCGCGGTGATCACCGTTGGGCTGGCCGGCGTGTCCACGATCAGGCTCGGATTGGTCGCCACTTGCAGGGTGCGCGCCGGCAGGCTGGTGCGTTCCAAGTGGTCTTCGTGGGTGTTCCACCACACCACTTCCACCGCTGGTAATTCCAGTGCGCCGACACGGTTGGGCACCAGGGCTTCGCGATCTTCGCGACTGCCGATCAGGCCACGGTCGTTGTTCTGGTTGCTCAGCACTGGCTGGTCCGGATAGCGGCGCAGGCCCGGGATGTCGCTCAGCGCCAGCGGCGGCAGTTGCGCGCCGGCCAGGCCTTCGGCTTTCAAGGTCAGGCTGCGGGTCAGGGAGTCGCCGACCTGTACGTGATCGGGCTCGGGGTTCCAGCTTTCCATCAGCGTCAGGCTGCGTGCCGGCAGCCAGGGAGCGTCGGCCGGGTACATTGCCGGCTTGGCCTTGACCGTCAGGGACAGCTCCGGCGAGCTGACGTGGATCAGTTTGCCGGGTTTGGAGCCTTGGGGGTTGTTGTCCTGGGCGGGCCGCGGCTCCACCAGGGTGGCGCTGAATGTCTGCGCC